>NZ_JAWOUX010000010.1:74520-165114 GCF_033339595.1 Vibrio sp. 2096 | reverse complement strand
TTTAGCCAAGTGCCAGCGGTCGATTTAGGGAAAATGGTAGTAAGCGAAATGCTTGCTCGAACAGATATTGATCCGAAGCTAATCGAACAAGTGGTATTTGGACAAGTAGTACAAATGCCTGAAGCGCCAAACATCGCACGAGAAATCGTGTTAGGCACCGGTATGAACATCCATACTGATGCATACAGTGTGACTCGAGCGTGTGCGACGAGTTTTCAAGCGGCGGTTAATGTCGCAGAAAGCATCATGGCGGGAACCATTGATATTGGTATTGCTGGCGGTGCAGACTCTTCTTCCGTCCTGCCTATTGGCGTATCAAAGAAACTGGCCGCTAATCTGCTTGCTCTTAGTAAGACAAAAACAATGGGTCAGAAGCTTAGTATCCTCAAAAACTTGAGCTTTAAAGACCTGATGCCAGTGCCACCAGCAGTAGCAGAGTACTCTACGGGTTTATCCATGGGACAAACTGCAGAGCAAATGGCTAAAACACATGGTATTTCTCGCGCAGAACAGGATGCGCTTGCACATCGTTCTCATACGCTGGCTTCTCAAGCTTGGAAAGAAGGAAAAATCCAAGATGAAGTGATGACGGCTTTCCCTGAACCATACAAAAAGTGGATTTCGGAAGATAACAATATTCGTCATGACTCAACGGTTGAGGGATACGCGAAATTGCGACCTGCGTTTGATCGTCAGTATGGCAGTGTTACGGCTGCGAACAGTACGCCATTGACTGATGGTGGTGCGGCAGTGATGTTGATGCGAGAAGGTAAAGCGAAAGAGCTCGGAATGGAGATCCTTGGTTACATCCGAGGTTATGCATTCTCTGCTATCGGCGTGGAAAAGGACATGCTGATGGGGCCGACTTATGCCACAGCGAAAGTGCTTGAAAATACAGGCTTGGAACTGTCAGACCTGACGTTGATCGACATGCACGAGGCCTTTGCTGCTCAAGCATTGGCGAATGTGAAGATGTTTGCTTCCGATAAGTTTGCTCAAGAAAACCTTGGTCGCTCAAAAGCGATTGGTGAAATTGATATGGATAAGTTCAACGTGCTTGGCGGTTCAATTGCTTATGGTCACCCATTTGCTGCGACTGGTGCGCGTATGATGACGCAAACCCTACGAGAGCTAAAACGCCGTGGCGGTGGTATTGCATTGAATACCGCATGTGCTGCTGGTGGTCTTGGTGCGGCAATGATTCTGGAGGTTGAGTAATGAGCGAGCAAAAAGCATTTAGTCTAAAGATTGATGAGCAAAATATTGCTTGGTTAGCCATCGATGTTCCTAATGAAAAAATGAATACGCTGCAGGCGGCTTTTGCTGACGAAATGAAAGAAATTTTTGCTCAGCTAAAAGACTCCAGTGGTATTAAAGGGATGATCATCCACTCCCTAAAACCGGACAATTTTGTTGCGGGTGCTGATGTTCGAATGCTAGAAGCATGCACCACAGCAAGTGAAGCGGAAGCCTTAGCAAGGCAAGGTCAGGATTTATTCCAGCAGCTATCGGACTTACCTTATCCTGTCGTTGCGGCTATTCATGGCCCATGTTTGGGCGGTGGTTTAGAACTGGCTCTTGCATGTGATTATCGTGTTTGTACGGATTCTGACAAAACGCGTTTAGGTCTGCCAGAAGTACAACTTGGTTTATTGCCAGGTTCTGGTGGTACTCAGCGTCTGCCACGTTTGATTGGCCTGTTACCATCGTTGGACTTGATCCTGACGGGTAAACAACTTTGTGCGAAGAAAGCTAAAAAACTGGGCGTTGTGGACGCCTGTGTGCCGGACACCATTTTGCTCGACGTAGCAAAACAGTTTATCGACAAAGGTAAAAACAAGGGTACGAAAAAGCTATCGACGAAAGAAAAGGTGATGTCTGGTAGCGGGCTAGGGCGCAAGTTTGTATTTGAGCAAGCTGCGAAGAAAACGAATCAAAAAACCCGTGGTAACTATCCAGCAACGGTTGCAATTCTAGAAGTTATTCAACATGGCTTAGAGAAAGGCTTCGCTAAAGGCCAAGAACTTGAAGCGAAGCGCTTCGGTGAGCTTGTAATGAGCTCAGAGTCAAAAGCGCTCCGTTCGATCTTCTTTGCCACAACAGAAATGAAGAAAGAAAATGGCACGGATGCGAAACCAGCACCAGTTCATAAAGTTGGTGTGCTTGGTGGTGGTCTGATGGGCGCCGGAATCAGCCATGTGTCTGTTGCAAAAGCAAAAGTACCTGTTCGCATCAAAGACGTTAGCAACGATGGCGTTTTAAACGCGCTCAACTACAACTACAAGTTATTTGAGAAACAGCGCAAACGTCGCATTCTATCCAAGGCCGACCTGCAAGCGAAAATGCTGCAACTGTCTGGTGGTGTCGACTTTACCAGTTTTAATCATATTGATGTCGTAATTGAAGCCGTTTTTGAAGACCTAGATCTTAAGCAAAAAATGGTGGCGGACATTGAAGCGAACGCTAAGACAGAAACTATCTTTGCGACCAATACTTCTTCGTTGCCTATCCACAAAATTGCAGAAAAAGCAGAGCGTCCAGAAAACGTAGTGGGTTTGCATTACTTCAGCCCAGTAGAAAAAATGCCTTTGGTGGAAGTGATTCCGCATGAAACGACGTCAGATGAAACCGTTTCAACAGTTGTTGCACTTGCTAAGAAGCAAGGTAAAACCCCGATCGTAGTGAAAGACAAAGCGGGCTTTTACGTGAACCGCATTCTTGCGCCATACATGAACGAAGCGGCGCATATTCTGCTGGCTAACGAACCGATCGAAAAGATTGATACGGCGTTGCTTGACTTTGGTTTCCCTGTCGGCCCGATTACCTTACTGGATGAAGTCGGTGTCGACATTGGCGCGAAAATTATGCCGATTCTGGTTAATGAGTTAGGTGACCGATTCAAAGGCCCGGATGTGTTTGATATCTTGTTAAATGATGGACGTAAAGGACGCAAGAGTGGTAAGGGTTTTTACACTTACAAGGGCAAGAAGAAAGATGTCGACAAATCAGTTTACAAACTGCTTAAGCTCGACCCTGAATCTAAGCTAAGCGATAACGATATTGCGTTGCGCTGTGTGTTGCCAATGTTGAATGAAGCGGTACGTTGTTTGGATGATGGCATCATTCGCTCGCCACGTGACGGTGATATTGGCGCGATATTTGGTATTGGTTTCCCACCGTTCTTGGGTGGTCCGTTCCGTTACATGGACCAATTTGGCATTAAAGAGCTCGTAGAGAAAATGAATGAGTTTGCATCGAAGTATGGCGATCGTTACGCGCCATGTGATGGTTTGCTTACTCGAGCTGGTGAAGGGACAACGTTCTATTAAACGTTTCTTCGGTAGAGAAAAAGGCTTGCCAGTGGCAAGCCTTTTTCATAAAGAAGAAATGGTTACTTCTTCTTGTCTTTCTTATCTTTATTGTGGCCTTTACCTGGGTTGTCGTCCCCGTGAACGCTGCTGTTACCTTTTTTGTCTTTATCATTCCACTGCTTTGAAGAGCAATCATCTGAGTTGATAGATACATTGTCTCCGCTAAGGCGCACACAGTCGTCACTTAATTCGAAGCCATCGCCTTTGACTGAGATTTCAGCGTGAGCAGATGCCAATGGCAGTATAAGAGCCACAAGTAAAAGTGCTTTTTTCATGACTACCTCATTAAGTTATTTTTAGTGCGGGGAATTAGAGCATAAGCCGTAATGGCGTAATTTCAATTTTCTGCTAATTATGGTGCCGATTCAATCTATGAGACCGACAATCTCACTGGGCTCTAGGTACATACTTAGTATTCGACAATTTTATTTCTGCGCAACTAGATCACCCCAAGCCGCAATCTTTTGGCCGAAGTTGGAACTCTTCAATTGATCCAATTTCTTGTCCTAGATGGATGCGCGGAGCCTCCGAATGCGCTTGACCTTGAGAGTGCATGATCAAACGATTTGCAGTACGAGGTTTCAATTCGTTCACAACGAAGCGAATCATGTCTGCGCGCGTCAGCTTCTTCAACTCCGCCAGTACCTTGTCACGTTGGTTAAACTCAGTGTCCTTATTTCCTATCGCAACCCAAAGACGTTGAGCCCGTCCTCGAAGTGTGGTGTCCGGCGTTGCTATTTGGTTCCACAAGCCGCGCTTACTGCTGTGCCATTGGTAATCGTTTAACTCTAACAGCACCATATAAAAGGCATTTAAAAACTCATCGATTGAGGTAACCAGCTCGGCCGGTGCTGCATTAGGTGACTGCACATACAGTACAATACCAGGGTGACGATTTAGCGGCATATTGCCAGTGCCTACCATGTAACCTAATTGCTGCTTGGTACGGATTTCATGGAAAAACGTTGCCGACATAAGGTGATTGGCCAATGAGTATAGCGCGATACTACGAGGCTCAATATCCTCGCACTGGTGGTAAATAACGACCGCGGAATCTTGCTGGTTACAATGCACCTCACGTTGAAAACTGCCATTTTTACCTAGCATAATGAGCGGACGAAGTGCCTCTTCATAACGTTGCTCGTTAACTCTTAGAGCATCCTTCAAGGTCGTAGCCATGTCATGGGCTTGCTGGCGTTGCCAGTCTCCGTAAACAAACATTTCAACGTGCAGTTCTGCAAGAATGGATTCTACGAATACCGAGAGTTCATCGACTTCGATTTCTTCTAGCGCTTCGACTAAGGTTGCGAAAGGCGGGTTATTGGGTTGAAGTAACCCAGTAAGCGCGTTAAACAGCTGCGAAATAGGGCGATCTTGTGAAGCATTTCTCCAGTTTCGTAACAGTTGTTGTTTGATGGTTTCAAAGCGAGCAGGGCTGAAATCTCGAGAAGCAAAACGGTGCAGAATCATTTCCAGCAACTGAGGCAGCTTTTGACTGAACCCAGAGAGGATTAAGGTCACGCCACCTTGGTGAGCGTACATGTTGTAACCCATCCCTGCGATTTCTGCTTGATAGGTTTCTTTTGCTAGCGAATCGAGGAACATCTCTACACATAAGCGCGTTTTGACGATGTTCTTTGGTGATGCAACGGCATGAGAGCTGTCGATAGCGACATAAACGACACCTTTAGGCACGCGAAATTCGTCATCTTGCAAATGCCACAGCCGAAACCCTTCGAGATCCTCAATCAACTCTGGCAGCGAGTCACCATTTTCGAGTGGCATGGGGTCGAGGTCGTAGCAAATATAAGGGTTCTTTTTCGGTAAGACGAATTGCCAGCTTGGATCGATTTGTTGATAGAAACGACGTTGGTCTTCACTAAAAGGCGTGACGGAGTAGGGGGTAAAGTACCATTCGGCAGTACGGTTGTATTCCAGGCCTTTAGCAATCAAAGTGACGCGTACATTATCGATGGTTAAGTATCGCAGCAATGAACGCTGTAACTCCTCATCGTAGCCCGCCATTTTGTAGTCACCATAAACCGTGTCTTCCGGTTGATAGTGCTGCATGTTGATCACCAGATGGCTGACGAGATCCATTGGGCGCGATGGCTCTTGGAAGCGAAAAGCCGATTCTAATACCGCTTGTTTTTCGAGATAGCGCCATTCATCTAACCCGTCTTGTTTGATCATCGAGAGGTATTGAAAAACTGCTTGAACGATATCATCAACATGATCTAAGCCGTTTGGCGTCAGGGTGCAGCTTACGGTAAAGTCTCGGTAGTTACTGCCACTCGCGCCGCCGCCCGCTGAGAGAGAAGTAATCCAGCCTTTTTCTTTGAGTTGAAGCATCAAACTGCCTTCTCCTTCATAACCCAACAGGTGAGCAAAGTAGGAGAGAGGCTTCACGCTATAATGCGCATCCATTCCCGGCATGGGAAATGTGAGAATCAGTTTACGGAACTCTTTGAGCGGCTCGACTTGAACCAAAATGCCCGTGCTTTCCTCAGTGCCGATCGGTACATCAATCGATTTTCCACGAAGGTGGTGATTTGGGATGTCGGCAAACATGGCTTCTACCCAAGCTTGCTGTTCATCGAGCAGCTGTGGCCCAAATAGAGTCAGTGTCATCAAATCGGCGGAATACTGAGAGTGGTGAAACTCCACAATTTCGTCGCGGATGGATTTACCATCTCGGTCGCCAAGAGTATCTAAGTTTCCGACAGAGAATTTTGAAAACGGGTGCTCTGGATTGATGACTTCTTTGTTAACTTGATACAGGCGACGAGAATCATCATTGAGTTTGAGCTTGTATTCGGAGTCGACAGCCTGGCGTTCTTTGTCTAATGCTTCTTCGTTAAACAAAGGTGCGGTAAAAAATTGGCTAAATCGATCTAAGGCACTTTCAAAGGCATTTGGAGCAATATTGAAAAAGAAACAAGTGTGCTCTGTACCAGTCCAAGCGTTGTTTGTTCCACCGTGTTGGCTAATATAGCTTTGAAACTCGCCCACTTTAGGGTATTTTTCCGTACCCAAAAAAAGCATGTGTTCTAAATAGTGTGCCAGACCTTGGCGATCGTTTGGGTCGTCGAAGTGTCCAACGTTCACTGCCAGAGCAGCTGCCGACTGTTGAGCTGTATCGGAATGAATCAGCAGTACACGCAGTTCATTGCTCAAGGTAATGTAGCGGTATTGATTTGAATCGTTAGGACTTAGATGCACGATGCGTCTCCAGATTTCGCATTACAGTAATTTAGGCTCCCCTCGCGGGGGGCGCAAAGTTTGCGTTTCGACAAATACTGCTTGCCGTATTTTTGTTATTCGTAGACTTCTGCACAGGCCCATCGCGTTTGCGTATGGGGAAGAACTGTCTGAGTGAATGCTCTGAACTCATTGCACAGTTAAATAGTGTGATGAACTGAGTACATTCTTTTAATAGATTGTTAAGAAAGTCGCTATCTTTAACAAGCGAATTGGTATAATGAACAGATAATTATATCAGTATTTTTGTTTCGTCATTGTTAAAGTTAGCCCCGTCTATCTAATAAAGATAGCAGTCAACCTTTTGGTAGCGTTAGCTATCCCTAGGAAATAACATGAAAATATTCATCATGCGTCACGGTGAAGCCGAGCATTTTGCAGATTCAGACGCAGCACGACAATTGACCCCAAGAGGCAGAGTCGAATCAGAAGCGGTTGCGAGAGCCTGTAAAGAACAGGGTTTTGCGCAATTCGATAAAGTGTTGGTGAGTCCGTACATTAGAGCTCAACAAACTTGGCAAGAGATCAGTGCGTATTTCTCTGCAAAAAGCATTGAAACTTGTGAAGATATTACACCTTATGGCCAGTCCGAGCATGTCTTCGATTTCGCAAGTGCATTAATCGAAGTCGAACAATTGGACTCGCTTTTGTTCGTATCGCATTTGCCTTTGGTCGGTTATCTGACTTCAGAGTTTGTAAAAGACATGACACCACCGATGTTTCCTACATCAGGGCTAGTGTGCATTGAATATGATTTACAAACACAAAATGGTGAAGTGCTTTGGCATATTACGCCATAAGTGTCTAAACCAAAATAAGCGTTTGCAAATTAGAGACAGAATAAGAAAGGCAGGAGATCCCTGCCTTTTCGTTTCGTCGTGTATACAGCAAGCTTGTTACTTTTCAGGAATTGAAAGCAACACTAACAACGCACCATCACCACCAAATTCTAGTGGCGCTTGGTGAAAAGCCATAACGTCAGGATGCTGTGCTAACCAAAGTGGGGCTTTCTGTTTCAGGATGTGTTTCCCAATACCATGTTGCACACACGCACAATGAATCTCGTTTTTGATGCAATAGGCTATCATCGCACCAAGCTCGCGTTTTGCTTCTTGCTGTGTCATGCCGTGCATATCGAGGAACACGTCCGGTACATACACGCCACGACGTAGACGTTTGACTTCATAAGTGGAGACGTCGTCACGTGCATAACGAGTTGGACCTTCATCGTTTAATAGAGGGACAAACTCGTCTGAAAAGTAAAATTCAGAGTCACTCGCTTCACGGTTGGAGCGCTTGATTTCTTTTTGCTTAGTATTTTTTTTTGGTTGCTGGATTATGGTATCCTGTCGCAACTTTTTTACGCCCTGTACTGCTTCCTGAAACAAGGCGAAATCGTCATCGTTCTCGGTGTCTTTTTTGCTCATTAGGTAAACAATTTCATTAATAAACTTTATTGGCAGTATTGTAGCGCTTTTCGGAGGCAATTTTGGATAAGATTTTTGTAGAAGAAGCGGTATCGGAGCTGCATACCCTTCAAGATATGATTCGTTGGACGGTAAGCCGCTTTAATGCAGCGAACCTGTTTTACGGTCATGGTACTGATAATGCGTGGGATGAAGCAGTTCAGCTTATCCTGCCAACCTTATACTTGCCGATTGATGTGCCTCCGCACGTATTGAACTCTCGCCTAACGACAAGCGAGCGTCTGCGTATTGTTGAGCGCGTAGTAAAACGCATCAACGAGCGTACGCCAACAGCATACCTAACCAACAAAGCATGGTTCTGCGGTCTTGAGTTCTTCGTTGATGAGCGTGTACTTGTACCACGCTCTCCAATCGGTGAGTTGATTCAAGCGGAATTCCAACCTTGGTTGGTGGAAGAGCCTACGCGCATCATGGACCTATGTACGGGTTCTGGTTGTATCGCGATTGCTTGTGCGCACGCTTTCCCTGAAGCAGAAGTGGATGCGATCGACATCTCTACAGATGCTCTACAAGTGGCTGAGCAAAACGTACAAGATCATGGCATGGAGCAGCAAGTGTTCCCAATTCGCTCTGATTTGTTCCGTGATCTTCCAAAAGAGAAATACAATCTAATCGTGTCCAACCCACCATATGTGGATGAAGAAGACATGAACAGCCTGCCAGATGAGTTCACGCATGAGCCTGAGCTTGGGCTAGCTGCGGGTACGGATGGTCTAAAACTAGTGCGTCGTATTCTTGCTAACGCGCCAGATTATCTAACAGATAACGGCATTCTTATTTGTGAAGTCGGCAACTCAATGATTCATATGATGGAACAGTACCCAGAGATTCCATTTACTTGGATTGAGTTCGAGAACGGCGGTCATGGCGTGTTTATGCTAACGCGTGACCAGCTGGTTGAGTGTGCAGAAGAGTTTAAACTGTACAAAGACTAATAAAGTCTTGCACTAAACATCAAAACACCGAGCTTTATGCTCGGTGTTTTTTATGCATACCTCGCCGATATTAACTCTTTACATCAAAACGTAATAAAGCCACTATGAATCCACGAAGAATTGGAAAGCAGCTATGCTCTGTTTTGAGAGAGCGTGGCGATAAAAACTTGAGGAAGTAATGGCAGGAAACAGTATCGGACAACATTTCCGAGTGACGACATTCGGGGAAAGTCACGGTATCGCACTGGGATGTATCGTAGACGGATGTCCTCCGGGGTTGGAAATTACAGAAGCAGATCTACAAATCGATCTCGACCGCCGTCGTCCAGGCACATCACGTTACACCACACAACGTCGTGAACCGGATGAAGTTAAAATTCTTTCTGGCGTTTTTGAAGGCAAAACCACGGGCACATCGATCGGTTTGCTAATTGAAAACACCGATCAGCGCTCAAAAGACTACTCTGACATCAAAGATAAGTTCAGACCGGGTCATGCTGATTACACTTACCACCAAAAATATGGCATCCGCGACTATCGCGGTGGCGGCCGTTCTTCAGCTCGTGAAACCGCAATGCGTGTGGCTGCTGGTGCAATCGCGAAGAAATACTTAAAAGATGAGTTTGGTGTTGAGATTCGTGCTTACTTGTCACAAATGGGTGATGTATCTATCGACAAGGTAGATTGGAACGAAATCGAGAACAATGCATTCTTCTGCCCTGATGCTGACAAAGTAGAAGCATTTGACCAACTTATCCGTGACCTGAAAAAAGAAGGCGACTCTATTGGCGCAAAAATCCAGGTTGTGGCAACTAACGTGCCTGTTGGTCTTGGGGAACCCGTATTTGACCGTTTGGATGCAGACATCGCGCACGCACTAATGAGCATAAACGCGGTGAAAGGCGTGGAAATCGGAGACGGTTTCGAGGTGGTAAACCAAAAAGGCAGTCAACACCGTGATACGCTTGCTCCTGAAGGTTTTGGTAGTAATCATGCGGGTGGCATTCTTGGCGGTATCTCGACTGGTCAAGACATTGTCGCTAACATTGCGCTTAAGCCAACATCAAGTATCACTGTGCCGGGTGAGACCATCACAAAAGAAGGTGAACCAACTCAGTTGATCACCAAAGGTCGTCATGACCCATGTGTGGGTATTCGTGCTGTGCCTATCGCAGAAGCGATGCTGGCTATTGTGGTGATGGATCATTTACTACGCCACCGTGGTCAAAACCATGGCGTAACAACTGAAACACCGAAGATTTAAGAGCTTTGTGTCATTCCAGCGAGCTATAGCGAGACTAGGAATCTAATTTCAGCACGATGAAAAGAGAAAGAAACATCTCTGACAACAGAGTGCTCGGATAATAGATCCTGAATCATGCTCCTTCGTCGCTGTTCAGGATGACTGAATATAAAATTATGCCACTCACTGAATCGCGGGTGGCACAATTTTATCAGGCAACCTTTTTTGTTTAAGTAGTTTTTGCTTAATGAATCGAGCCTTCGGTTTCCAAATGGAAAGAAGGCAGACGCCACTTAAAGCGTACCGCAGCCATACGCAACATGTAACCAGTAACCAGTGTAATAATAGTGGCAGTGACATCGGGAACATTGAATTCTAATAGCGCTAAGTACATTCCTGATGCGATAAGAGCGACAGAAGCGTAAAGCTCTTCATGCAGTACCAATGGTGTTTGGCGACAGATTAAGTCGCGAAGTAGCCCACCGAATACACCAGTTACTAACGCTGAAACCATACAAATACCAGGGTGCAAGCCCATGCCCATCGCAATTTTTGTTCCGATGATACTAAACACGATTAAACCTAATGCATCGAGGCGAATGAACAGACCTTTCAGCTTAATCACCCATTTCGCTAAACCTGTTGTTAGCACACCTGCAACACACGTAATTGCAAGGAACTCTGGGTTTTTTACCCAACCGAGAGGGTAGTGGCCTAATAGAATGTCACGTACGGTGCCACCACCAATGGCCGTTGCGCTGGCCACCAACATAACACCAAACCAGTCCATCTTTCTTCTACCAGCACTTAACGCACCTGTCATGGCTTCAGCCGTGATACCAATGATATACAACACACTTAGCAACATAGGGAAACACTCAACGTAAAAAGTCACTACGTTCTACGAGAATCAGCGTAGGCGAAGTAACAACACTTACAAACGGTTCTATCTCTCTTAAAAAGTGATTAAAACCAGCAACATGCTTGTAATCAAACGGCTTAAAAATAGCGGTTTGAACGGCATCAAAATAAGGCGAGAGTGTAGTGGTAAATAAGTACGCTGACGAATGAGAAATTGTATGGAGAAAGCGATGTTCAGATAAATTCAACTAATAACCAAAAATGTGGGGTTGCCTTTACCTCATAGCTAAAAACAGCGACAATATGCAGCGCATGTCAAACTGAAGTACAAACTCGACGATGACCCACGAATACCAAGACTTAATCACCATTTTTAATGACACCTTTTTAGAACAATTTAATACGAAATTAGAGTTAGGTGGTGATGAGCCTATTTATCTTCCTGCTGATGATGAACACCCTCATCATCGGATTATTTTTGCTCGGGGTTTTTACGCCTCTGCTTTACACGAGATTTCGCATTGGTGTGTGGCTGGTCCAGAGCGTCGTTTGCTGGAAGATTTTGGCTATTGGTATGAACCCGATGGGCGAACAGCAGAAGTTCAAGCGGAGTTTGAGAAAGTTGAAGTGCGACCTCAAGCTTATGAATGGATTCTGGCACAAAGCGCTGGCTTCCCTTTTACGGTGAGTTGTGACAATCTACACGGCGATTTTGAACCAGATAGGCTCGGCTTTATGAAAAAAGTGCATAAAGAAGTGCTAGGTATTTTGGACGTTGGCTTGCCTTTGCGAGTGAAAATGCTTTCTGATGCCCTGCGCGCATTTTATCAAACTAAGCCACTGGAAGCGTCGGACTTTTGCGTTAAATAACCACTAATAACCTCAGAGATACACCATGATTATTGAATTTGAAGAAAAACTACTGGAACTGATTGATGCTCGAATTGAAACAGCATCTGACGATGAATTGTTTGCTGGTGGTTATTTACGTGGTCACATCTCTTTATCCGCGGCGTCTTGTGAAGAAGAAGGGATTAGCGATATTACTGAGCTGAAGTCACGCATTGAGAGCAGCTTAGAAGATGCGCGTACCGAGTTAAGCCCGGCCGATCGCGTGATTGTCAGTGATTTGTGGCAAGAGCTCCAGGCTCAGGCTTAATCCCTAAGCAGCGTTCTCCCTTTATTTAATCCTAGTCATTTACTACTTCGAAAAATTCGAACCTCTCCATAAAATTTTTGTGGTTGTAGCGAAACTGTTCAACTTTTATTCTGATCAGCATAAAACGTGAACAAAGGATTACAACCATGAAAATTGTCGCATTTGGTGCATCTACCAGCTCTACCTCAATCAACAAACTACTTGCTACATACGCAGCAAATCAAGTCGAAGGCGCTCAAGTGAATGTTCTAGACTTAAACGATTATCAAGCGCCAATGTTTAGCGAGGACAAAGAGAAAGAAATAGGTCAAGCTGAAGGGGCTGTCGCGTTTTTACGTGACTTGGCGGAGGCTGACGCTCTCGTTGTTTCCTTCGCAGAGCACAACGGTTCGTACCCAGCGGCCTATAAAAACTTGTTCGATTGGGCGACGCGCATTGAGCGTAATGTATTTCAAAACAAACCTGTCGTTTATTTAGCAACTTCCCCAGGTCCCGGTGGTGCACAAAGTGTTCTTGCGGCGGCGACAGGTTCTGCACAATTTTTTGGCGCGGATGTAAAGGCATCGTTATCGGTGCCGAGCTTCTACGAAAATTTTGACGTGGAATCGGGTAAGGTTGTAAACCCAGAAGTGGCAGAGCAAGTGAAACAGGCAGTTGCACTGCTGAAGTAATCTCAGTACGAGCAACTTAGTGAGTTAGCGATTCCCGACACGTATCTGTGTCGGGAATTAAAACGAGAGAATACTCTTACAGCTCG
Source organism: Vibrio sp. 2096 (assembly GCF_033339595.1). Classification (NCBI taxonomy): domain Bacteria; kingdom Pseudomonadati; phylum Pseudomonadota; class Gammaproteobacteria; order Vibrionales; family Vibrionaceae; genus Vibrio; species Vibrio sp. 2096. Next base: position 152,040 of record NZ_JAWOUX010000010.1, on the reverse strand, counting down.
GTAATGGCTTTGCCTTTTCTTAGTTTACGAACCCACATTCGACTTGGGTGAAGTTCGGTTAATACATCAACAGGTAATGGCAGCGGGTCCCCACAGATCTGGGAGGCCAACACTTCAGCTAATAGTGGTGCAGAGCTCAGTCCACGAGATCCTAAACCTAAGAAGCAGAATAGGTTAGGGTACTGATGAATGGTTTCTACCTCTTCTGCTTTTTGATTTTGTAAGTTGGCGTATTGCGTTTTGATCGTCTCAAAGTCACCCACATTTCCGACAAATGGTAAGTGATCTCGGCTAACACAACGAATACCTTGGCGAGATTGATTACCAGTGATATCTACCTCTTTTGCCCATGTTTGATTCGGTACACATTTCACTAGCTTTTCCGCATTATCTTTTTGGGCGTTTTCATCAAATTCGTAGTCAAGGTGACTGCGGTCGTAGCTTGCACCGATACACAAGTGTTGATTACTTGGGTTAACAGGTGTCATGTAACCGTCGTAACACAACACCGTTTTCAGCTGACTCAGCGTTTCGGTTGCTGGCGCATGACTGACTTGTCCTTTCACTTGTCCCATTGGTAGGGAAGCGGTTTGACTCAATGTCTGGAACTCATGGCCGTTCGCAATCACAACCGTTGAGTGCTCAAATGTTTGACCACTCGCCGTTAGTAGCCAGAGCTGACGCTTTTCATCCCAATCTAATGCCTCAACATGGTGTTCAAACTTCGTTGAGAGTAACGACGTCTGCTCCAATTGTTTAATTAACCCACGAGTTAACTCGGCAGGGCACAGCCACCCTCCCATTGGGTAGTGCACAGATGCCATATCAATAGGTAACCCGATAGTGTTCGCAGTCTCCTCGGCGGACAGCTTGTGAATGAGCTCTGGTGTGAAGTTACCCGCAAGTATTTTCTCCAGTTTGTCTGTGGATTTGTCATCCCACATCAACTGAGTCACGCCACACCAGTCATGATCAAAATCGATCTCTTGTGCTGCTTGTTCAACAAACTGACGTGCGAACAAAAATGCAGGAGCAAACACTCGTGAAACACCCGTGTGCGGGCCATTAAGCAGTGGATAAACGGCTCCTTGTCGATTGCCTGAAGCTCCTTTGGCTGGTTGTTTGTCTTTACAGTAAAGGGTGACGTTTTGGCCACGACGAACTAACGTTTTCGCTAACGCCGCGCTGGCTATACCACCACCAATGATGGCTATCGAATCAAGATTGCTAGATGCTGTGCGATTGAACCAAGGGAGATGGTTCGACTGCTTTTCACGTTGCTCCATAGAGCCGGCGATCATTTCTCGTTTAGTGCCGAAACCTTTCACCTTTTTCATTGTAAAGCCAGCTTCGTTCAAACCACGACGTACAAAGCCTGCTGCGGTAAACGTGGCAACTGTACAATCTTGCTTGGCTAGCTTTGCCATGTTGTTGAACAGGCCTTGGTTCCACATCTCTGGGTTTTTGCTTGGCGCGAATCCATCTAAGAACCAAGCATCAATCAAACCTTGTTCGTTGTATGGGACTTGCGGCATGCAGTCTTTAATGTCACCAAACCAAAGGTCGAGTGTGATTGCACCGTCTTCTAAAACAATGCGATGACACTCCGGCACAGCGGCAGGATAGTGCTTTTGTAACTTTTCCGCGTACTCAGCTAGCTCAGGCCAAGCTTCATGCGCCTTCTTTAAATCGGCTTTGCTTAATGGGTATTTTTCAAAGCTAATAAAATGCAGCTCTTTCAATGTTGCGTCCGGATGCTGACGACGAAACTCACTAAACCACTGGCATACTGCTAAGAAGTTTAATCCCGTGCCAAATCCTGTTTCACCAATGACAAAACGTCTTTGGTCAAATTCCTGCCATCTTTCTGGGAGATGATTTTGTTTTAAGAAAACGTAGCGTGTCTCTTCAAGACCGTTTACGTTAGAGAAGTAAACATCATCAAATTGGTCTGAAACCGGAGTACCAGCTTCGTTCCAACCAAGTTCTGCGTTTTTTATTGAAGTCATAATGGTGCAAATTTGTGATTTGGCGCGGTAAGAATGGGGCGATTGTACGAATTTATGGGAAAGCTGACCACTTTTGTTGACTATCTTAGTTATCATCTAGCGGATTTTTGAATTATAGGAATGTCATAATGAAACGAGTCGTAATCACCGGTATGGGTATTGTTTCAAGTATCGGTAACAACGTCGAAGAAGTTCTAGCGTCTCTTAAAGCGGGCAAATCTGGCATCACTGCATCTGAGCAGTTCAAAGAACACGGTCTTCGTTCGCAAGTATGGGGTGACCTAAAAATCAACCCGGCGGAACACATCGACCGTAAGCAGATGCGCTTTATGGGTGATGCGGCTGCTTATGCATACCTATCAATGGAGCAGGCAATCGCAGACGCTGGTCTTACAGAAGAGCAGGTTTCAAACGACCGTACCGGTATCGTTGCAGGTTCTGGCGGTGCTTCTGCATACAACCAAACGGTAGCGACAGACACGATGCGCGCCAAAGGCGTAAAGCGAGTTGGTCCTTACATGGTTCCTCGTACTATGTCTTCTACTGTTTCTGCTTGTCTTGCTACGCCATTTAAGATTCGTGGCGTGAACTACTCAATGAGCTCTGCATGTGCAACATCTGCACACTGTATCGGCCATGCTATGGAGCTTATTCAACTAGGCAAACAAGATATTGTTTTTGCTGGTGGCGGCGAAGAGCTAGATTGGTCTCAAACTATGATGTTTGATGCGATGGGCGCACTGTCAACCAAATACAATGACACGCCAGACAAAGCATCTCGTACATACGATGCAGACCGTGACGGTTTTGTTATCTCGGGCGGCGGCGGCATGCTGGTTATTGAAGAACTAGAGCACGCACTGGCACGTGGTGCGAAAATCTACGGTGAAATCGTAGGTTACGGTGCGACATCAGATGGCTACGACATGGTAGCGCCATCAGGTGAAGGCGCAATTCGTTGTATGAAGATGGCGATGCAAGACGTTGATGGTGTGGATTACATCAACACGCACGGCACATCGACACCAGTTGGTGACGTGAAAGAGCTTGGTGCTATCCAACAATTGTTTGGTGAGAACAGCCCTGCAATCTCTGCAACAAAAGCAATGACTGGTCACGCACTCGGCGCAGCGGGCGTGCACGAAGCGATTTACTCAACACTTATGCTAGACAAAAACTTCATTGCTCCAAGCATCAATATTTCAAACTTGGACGAAGCAGCACAAGGTCTGGACATCGTGACAGAAGCACGTGATGCAGAGCTAACGACCGTAATGTCAAACAGCTTTGGCTTTGGCGGCACAAACGCAACTTTGGTTATTAAAAAGTACCAAGGTTAACTGAATTTGTTGGCGCCTTGCGAGAGTACTGTAAACGCCAACAATCCAGTTTCCAGAGCTTGATCAGTCACACTGATCGAACAGACGCAGACTCTATCCCATGGAGAGCGGGATAGGATCCTTTTGTTCTGGAACTTTGCCCGGCTATTTAGCCGGGCTTTTTCTTTTCTCTGTTTCTGCTTTTCTCTAGGCTTCCCGTCAATCGATTCTATAGGAGTTACCTCCTTGAGGTTTATTGGTGTTATATCTTGAGATTTTTCGGGAAAAGGGCACAATCGCTTTAGTTTCGCATCTTGCGAATAAACGAACTCTTACAAATGGATGTTAGAACGCTGGCGCTATGAAAATTATTGTTGATGAAAATATGCCGTATGCTGAAGAACTATTCAGCCAACTCGGTAACGTAATTCTAAAACCAGGTCGTACACTGACCGCCGATGATTTAGTGGATGTTGATGCCCTAATGATTCGCTCAGTCACCAAAGTGAATGCTGACCTGATCAGCAAAGCAAACAAGCTGAAGTTTGTTGGTACGGCCACGGCAGGCATGGATCATGTTGACCAAGCACTCTTAAAAGAGAAAGGCATTTTCTTCACTGCGGCGCCAGGGTGTAACAAAGTGGGTGTGGCGGAATACGCGTTCAGCGTGATGATGGTGCTCGCTCAGCAACAAGGTTTCTCGGTATTTGACAAGACGGTAGGTATTATTGGTGCAGGCCAAGTAGGTAGCTACCTAGAGAAATGTTTGAAAGGCATGGGTATTAAAGTTCTGATCAATGACCCATTCAAACAAGAGGCTGGTGATCCTCGTAGCTTTACTCCGCTGACAGAACTGATTGAAAGCTCAGACATCATTACACTACATACGCCAATCACCAAAGATGGCCCATACCCAACGCATCATTTGATTGATGAGAAGGTATTAAATGGTCTCCGCAGCGATCAAATTTTGATTAACGCGGCTCGAGGTCCCATCGTTGACAACGCTGCTTTGAAGCAACGTCTTTTGAAAAACGATGGCTTTACAGCGGCACTCGACGTATTTGAATTTGAACCAGAGGTTGATATGGAGCTTCTGCCTCTGCTAGCATTCGCAACCCCTCACGTTGCAGGCTACGGCTTGGAAGGGAAAGCTCGCGGTACAACGATGATTTTCAACAGCTACTGTGAGTTCTTAAATAACGAATTACGTGCGCATGCCAGCGATTTACTGCCAACCGCGCCTGTTCCTACTATGGTATTGGACAGAGCTTGGGACGAAGCAACACTGCATAACATCACGCAGTTAATCTATGATGTGCGTAGAGATGACGCTCTTTTCCGCCGTGAAATCAGTAAGCCAGGCGCTTTTGACCTGATGCGTAAAAACTACTGGGATCGCCGTGAATACAGCGCTGTCACGCTAGTGGGTAACAAAACATGTAACCTTGCTCCATTAGCAGAACTAGGTTTTCAGATTGAGGTAAGTCAATGAGCCAGCAATATAATGTTGCCATTTTAGGTGCGACCGGTGCGGTCGGTGAAACAATTTTGGATGTGCTTCAAGAGCGCAAATTCCCAGTAGGCGAAATCTTCCTACTCGCGAGTGAGCGCAGCGAAGGCAAGACTTATCGCTTCAATGGTAAAACGGTACGCGTTCAAAACGTAGAAGAGTTCGATTGGTCTCAAGCGCATATCGCACTGTTTTCTGCTGGTGGTGAGCTATCAGCCAAGTGGGCTCCAATTGCCGCTGATGAAGGCGTGATTGTTATCGACAATACATCACACTTCCGTTACGAGTACGACATTCCTCTTGTTGTGCCTGAAGTAAACCCAGAAGCGATTGCAGAGTTTCGTAACCGTAACATCATTGCGAACCCGAACTGTTCAACCATCCAAATGCTGGTGGCACTAAAACCAATTCACGATGCGGTGGGTATTGAGCGTATTAACGTATCAACTTACCAATCGGTGTCTGGTGCAGGCAAAGCGGGTATCGATGAGCTAGCAGGTCAAACGGCGAAGCTGCTAAACGGTCTGCCTGCAGACAAGAAGCAATTCTCTCAACAGATCGCGTTTAACTGTATTCCACAAATCGATCAGATGATGGAAAACGGCTACACCAAAGAAGAAATGAAAATGGTGTGGGAAACACAGAAGATCTTTAACGATCCATCAATCACAGTCAATCCAACGTGTGTACGTGTTCCTGTATTCTACGGTCACGCAGAAGCACTTCACATTGAGACTCGTTCACCTATCGATGCACAAGAAGTCGTTAACTTGCTTGAACAAACTGACGGTATCGAAGTGTTCCACGGTGAAGACTTCCCTACACAAGTTCGCGATGCGGGCGGTAAAGACCATGTAATGGTTGGCCGTATCCGTAACGATATCAGTCATCATAGTGGCGTAAATCTGTGGGTTGTTGCTGATAACGTGCGTAAAGGCGCGGCAACTAACGCGGTGCAAATCGCAGAAGTTCTGATCCGCGATTACTACTAAGTCGTTTACAATTCGTTTCAAAGCCTCGCACAGTGCGAGGCTTTTTTGTACGAACGAAACAAAATAGTGTGAGATTAGTACGAATATGGCGAGAGCCACACATTTTTTATTCTCAACGCTATAGTTTTGCATGCGATATCCGATATATTTAACCGATCACCATTTCAAATTGTATTTAGCACAAAACTGAGCCTTCTATGCGTCAAAATTATAAGCGTTTGTTAGCAGCCCTTGTGTTGATGAGCGCGACTCAGACATCATCAGTGGTTCAAGCCGAAGGAATTCGTCTTGTTGGACCGTCTGGTGAAGTGCAATCATCTCCGAGCTATGCTGAAGATATTGAGCGAGCATTACCTGCTCCTCCTGCGAATACTCAACCGTCACGTTTCTTTGGTCCGACTGGTGAAAATCAAACACTATGGTCGATCGCTTCAGAATTACGACCTTCACGCGGTGTTACCGTTCAACAAACGCTTCTTGCCATTTACCGAATTAACCCTCAAGCGTTTGAGAACCAAAACATTCATGAATTGATCCCAGGGAGTCGGCTACGAGTACCTTCTCTAGAGCAAGTGCAAAGCGCGACCACAGCGCAAGCTGTTGCGATTATGAAGGCGCATGAAGCTAAGTTAAAACAGCCGAAGCCGTCAAATAGAGCGACGCCAGCACAACGAGTCACCGAGCAACCAAAGCCACAAATTAAAGTAGAACCCAAGCCTGCGGCTAAGCCAGAGACAGTGGCAGCAACGGAGCCAAAACCAACTCCGAAAACAATACCCGTCATCCCTGCGCCACCAGTAACCACCTCTCCGCAGGGTGAAAAGCAGGTCAGTGCGCTAAAGGACAAACTTCAAGGCTCACAAAGTGAATTAGAGTCATTAGAAGAGAAGAACCATCGTCTTCGATTGATGCTGTCAGAAGTGCAAAGCGAAGTCGAAACTTTGAAAAGCGAGCTGAATGACGAAGAACGCATTCGCTCAGAAGTCGAGAAACTGCTTGCAGAAGAGCGCCAGCGCCTTGCTGAACAACAGCGCATGCAACCAAGCACCATGGACAAAATTTTGTCTAATGGTTGGCTTGTTGGTCTTGCGGCATTAATTCCTGGTGCTTTGATTGCGTTGCTAGTTGTTATGCTTCTTGGTCGACGCTCTAAAGCGAAAGAGGAAGAAGCGGCTGCACAGGAACAGCAAAACGTTGATCCTCTTGCGGCGCCAATCGGTTTAGCGGCGGCGGATGAGCTTGATGAAGAGCTCACGCTTGATGATGAATTGTTTGCAGATGAAGATATCAACACACAGTCTTTACAAGAAGAGAAGTCAGATTTAGAAGAAGACGTCTTTGCTAACCTCGACGATGAAGAACTTGATTTCAATCTGGAAGGGGACGATGACCCATTTGCAGATATTGGCGATGACGGTGACCTAGATGTTGGTCTGGATGAGTTTGAGTCATCGAACAATGGTATCCAAGTCAACGGCGAAGAAAAAGCGCTTGGTTTAGAAGAAATGGAGCGAGCCTTAGATGAGGTTGCTCCAGAACTAGAAGTGCTCGATGACGATGAGTCTGGCTTCGATCTTTCGGATGATACGAATGAGAAATCAGACTCGCTTTCAGACGATGCATTTGCCGAGTTACTTGCAGCCGATGAGCCGTCAGAAGAGTTACCAAGTGACACTGTCGACCAGGATATGCTTGATGACTTGTTTGCTGAACTTGGCAACGATGACTTCGATTTAGATACTGATGAGCCTGAGTTAAAACAGCCCGTTTCGGATGATGACTTTAGTGTAGGAGAGGCATCTGACGACGATATCGATAAGCTATTGGCCCAGTATGAACAACCGGCTAGTGAATCGGAAGTTCGAGAAGCTGACGCCAATGAAGGTCCTGTTCTAGATGAAAACAGTACAGAGCTACTCGATGAACTCATTGATTTTGATGAAGATGACACAGACGAGTTTGATCCACTAAACGAGCTAGAAGCAATCTCTGGTTTTGAAGGTGATGACTCGATCGAAGAGTTAGACGCAGATAGCACAGACTTACTGGATGAACTCATTGATGATGTTACCTCTGAACTTGATGAAGAGACTGAAGCTGATTTAGATCCGTTTGATGATCTGATTCGAGAGGACGAGAGCCCAGAGCAGAATAAATCGGAAGAGGAAGAGTTACTGAAATCACTTGGTTTTGGTGAGTCAGACGCCGGCGAAAAGCCATCTTCCGTAGTTGAGTCAGAACAAACTCATGAAGATCCGGATATTGAGTCTGGGTTGGACATCGACGCTTTATTAAGTGAAAGCCAACCAGACACGCAACAAGCTGCAGAAGAGCAACCATTAACCGAGCCAGAAGCTGCTTCAGAGCCATTTAGCAGCGATGAATTTCTTGGTGATTTAGAGGACCTCTCACCAGAGAATGATCCTTTAATGAGCGAGCTAGACGACCTATTTGAGTCAGACAGTGAAGAACTTCTGCCAACAGAACAAGAAAAAGCGGATTTTTCTGCTGAACTTGACGCTCTATTTGATAGTGAAGACGATTTACCGCAGCAAGTTGAAAAAACACAAACGGAGATAGAGGAAGCTTCATCACTACAACAAGAGGCTACCGATACTGATTCAACACAAGAACCATCCGTGGAGTCCGATGCTGAGGTACAGCCTCACGTTGAGCAAGAGGAAGACATTCCAGCCTTCACGCCGACACCAAATACAATAGAAAATGAATTCGGTGTTCCACAAGAAGAAGATTGGCTACTGGATGAGCCTGAATTGGAGCCGGAAACTGAGTCGACCAACGATTCAGAAGAAGAGTTCAATTTTGACGAGCTGGATCTTCCAGAATTCAGCGAAGAAGATGCTCTAGCATCTATGGCTGGCGAACCTGCGTTAGAAACGTCCGAATCCGTTGAACCAGAACAAATTGAAGCCGACTTGCCAACTGAGTCCGAAGAAGAGTTCAATTTTGACGAGCTGGATCTTCCAGAATTCAGTGAAGAAGATGCACTGGCGTCTATGGCTGGCGAACCTGCGTTAGAAACGTCCGAGTCCGTTGAGCCAGAACAGGTTGAAGCCCACTTGCCAGCTGAGTCCGAAGAAGAGTTCAATTTTGATGAGCTCGATTTGCCAGAGTTCAGCGAAGAAGATGCTCTAGCATCTATGGCTGGCGAGCCTACGTTAGAAACGTCCGAGTCCGTTAAGCCAGAACAAGTTGAAGCCGACTTGTCAGCTGAGTCCGAAGAAGAGTTCAATTTTGATGAGCTCGATTTGCCAGAGTTCAGCGAAGAAGACGCATTGGCGTCTATGACGGATGAGCCGGAGTTAGAAACGTCCGAGTCCGTTGAGCCAGAACAGGTTGAAGCCGACTTGCCAGCTGAATCAGAAGATGAATTCAATTTTGACGAGCTGGATCTTCCTGAGTTTAGTGAAGAAGACGCATTGGCGTCTATGGTGGATGAGCCGGAGTTAGAAACGTCCGAGTCCATTGAACTAGAACAAGTTGAAGCCGACTTGCCAACTGAGTCCGAAGAAGAGTTCAATTTTGATGAGCTCGATTTGCCAGAGTTCAGCGAAGAAGATGCCTTGGCGTCGATGGAAGAAGAGCCAGAATTACCGAGCTCTGAGACTGCAGATATAGAACCAATCTCCGGTGAGGATGAAGAGTTAAGTTTTGACGACCAAGATCTTCCAGAGTTCAATGAGGAAGATGTTCTCGCGTCAATGAACGAGGGTGCGTCAGAGAGCCCTAAGGTTGAAGCAGAGACATCGAGACCAGCTATTCAAGCCGATAACGATCATGATGCTTTGTTTGAAGTATTTGCGCAGCAAAACGGCTTTGATACTGACCCAGAAGTGCAGCCAACAGCGACAGAGGGTGAGCCGCTCAGTAATTTGGATGATGAATCATCAATGGCTAACCTTCTTGCGGAAGACGCAAACTCAGAAGTATTTGAAGGTAAACTAGACAGTGACACCATCGCAAGTGCAGGTATGGATTTTGAAACCATGCTTGATGTTGGAGATGATTGGGATGGCTTTAAACCCGCTGCTGATAACGTAAGTTCTACTGAAGAAGTGCCTGAGGACCAGCGTGATGTTTGGAATTCGAGTGATGCACTAAGTCAGCCAGAGATCGCGCAAGAAAACTGGGCAGAGCAAAGCGACTTGGATGACTTCGACCCGAAGAAAAATCAATTTATGACGATTGATGAATTGATGGCTCAGGTCGACAGAGAAGGTGGTGAGTTCGAAGAAGAAGACCTTAAGCTCGATGTCGGATTGAACGAGTTTCCAGATGTTATCGGCGAGATCGGCGATATTGACGTAGATAACAATGCTGAAGCGGCTGGGAAACTGGATTTGGCTAAAATCTATCTCGAGATGAACGATTCTCAAGGGGCGATTAAACTACTAGAAGAGGCGATTGTTTACGGTGAGGATGATATTCGCCGCGAAGCAAAAAGCCTGATTGACGCCATTAATGGCCGATAAACCGAAACAAAAGGGTAGCGTTTGCTACCCTTTTTGTGTCCCGTTAGTAGGATGCTACCTTTATGTCACCCTTGGTGAAACTGGCAACTTGAGGTGACTTGAGTATATACTTCCCGCCCCATTTTAGAGTTCGAAGGTTAAGATGAGAATCGCATTAGGTATCGAGTACAACGGTACAAACTACTTTGGTTGGCAGCGCCAAAGAGAAGTGAAAAGTGTCCAAGAAGAGCTAGAGAAAGCATTGTCCGTCGTCGCTAATCACCCAGTTGAAGTTCAGTGTGCTGGTCGGACAGACGCAGGCGTGCATGGCACGGGACAAGTTGTGCACTTTGATACCAACGTTACTCGAAAAATGGTAGCTTGGACCATGGGCGCAAACGCGAACATGCCAAGCGATATAGCGGTTCGTTGGGCTAAGGAAGTTTCAGATGATTTCCATGCAAGATTCTCAGCGACAGCTCGCCGTTATCGTTACATTATTTTCAATCATGCTTTACGTCCAGGCATCCTAAACTCGGGGGTTAGTCACTATCATGGTGAGCTCGACGAGAAAAAAATGCATGAAGCAGGGCAGTTCCTACTTGGCGAAAATGATTTTACGTCGTTTCGCGCGGCGCATTGTCAGTCTCGCAGCCCATTTCGAAACTTGATGCATCTGAACGTTACGCGCCATGGGAACTATGTGGTTATTGATATTAAAGCTAATGCGTTCGTGCATCATATGGTTCGTAATATCACGGGTAGCTTGATAAAAGTTGGACGTGGCGAAGAGAGTTCTGAATGGATCAAGTGGTTATTAGAAGCCAAAGATCGCAAACTAGCGGGTGCGACAGCGAAAGCGGAAGGTCTGTACCTGGTAGATGTAGACTACCCAGAAGAGTTTGGGTTACCTGAAGTGCCGATCGGTCCACTGTTTTTACCAGATAATTTGAACTAATTTTACAAACTTATTTCAAAATATCGGTAGTGTTTACATTGAATGTGAACGGAAAACATACGCTATTTACGATATCAAAAATAGGTACAACCAGTTTTTTATCTACAGTAGCTGCAAGATATGGTTTAATCCGTCGGTATTATGTCGAATTTATATCTTTCGCAATGAAGCGGAAGAGTTGAGAGAAAAGGTCTTCCATGAGTTGGCTTGAAAAGATTTTAGAGAAAAGCAATCTAGTAAGTTCACGCAAAGCTTCTATCCCAGAAGGTGTGTGGACTAAATGTACCTCTTGTGAACAGGTTTTATACCATGCAGAGCTAGAGCGTAACTTAGAAGTTTGTCCAAAGTGTAACCATCACATGCGTATGAAAGCGCGTCGTCGTTTGGAAACATTTTTAGATGAAGGTAATCGAGTTGAATTAGGTTCTGAACTTGAGCCACAGGATAAACTGAAATTTAAAGATTCTAAGCGATACAAAGAGCGTATCTCTGCTGCACAAAAAAATAGCGGTGAGAAAGATGCGCTAGTTGTGATGCAGGGTGAATTGCTTGGTCTGCCGCTTGTGGCGTGTGCGTTTGAATTCTCCTTTATGGGTGGTTCAATGGGTTCAGTCGTTGGTGCTCGCTTTGTGAAAGCAGTGGATGCAGCCATTGAAAATAACTGTGCGCTTGTTTGTTTCTCAGCAAGTGGTGGTGCTCGTATGCAAGAGGCTTTAATGTCTCTTATGCAAATGGCAAAAACCAGTGCTGCGCTTGAGCGTTTATCAGAAAAAGGTCTGCCGTTTATTTCTGTTCTAACTGACCCTACAATGGGTGGTGTATCAGCAAGTTTGGCTATGTTGGGTGATATCAACATCGGTGAACCTAAGGCCCTCATTGGCTTTGCTGGTCGTCGTGTAATCGAGCAAACTGTACGTGAAGATCTTCCTGAAGGTTTCCAGCGTAGTGAGTTCCTACTTGATCACGGTGCTATTGATATGATCGTTGACCGTCGTGAAATGCGTCAGCGTGTGGGTGGTCTTATCGCTAAGATGACTAACCACAAGTCTCCTTTGGTGGTTTCGGTTAACGAATCTCCAAATGAAGAGCCATATTCTGTACCAGAAGCGGACGAAAAAGGGTAAAGTATCAACTAACATAAAAACCAAAGAATTTAATGGTTAAAGTTAGATGACCCAAAACCCAATTCCTCAAGCCACATCTTCATTAGAGATGTGGCTTGATTATTTAGCAAATATTCATTCCTCAGCAATTGATCTAGGCTTAGACCGTGTCCAAGCGGTAGCAAACAAAGCCAATCTTACCAAACCAGCTCCAACCGTAATCACCGTTGCCGGAACCAATGGCAAAGGCTCAACGTGTGCGTTAATGGAAGCCATTTTACTTGATGCTGGCTATTCAGTCGGTGTTTATAGTTCTCCGCACCTGATTCGTTACAACGAGCGTGTACGCATTAATGGCGTTGACGTTGTAGATGCCAAGCACTGTGAAGCATTCGATTATGTAGAAAAGCAGCGTGGTGATGTTAGCCTTAGCCTCTTTGAATTCGGTACGCTTGCTGCGCTACGTATTTTCCAAGTAGAGAAAGTTGATGTTGTCTTACTTGAAGTAGGACTTGGCGGCCGTCTAGACGCCACTAACGTTGTTGACCATGATGTTTCTGTTATTACGAGCTTAGCGATCGATCATGTGGATTGGCTTGGTGATGACATCAATGTTATTGGTTTTGAAAAAGCGGGCATTTACCGTTCAGGGAAGCCAGCAATTTGTGGTCAACCGACGCCACCAGCGACCGTGGCGGCTCATGCTGACGATATTGGTTCTGAGTTCTTCCAAGTAGGTATTCAGTACGATTACCAACTAACTGATAATGGTTGGAAATGGAGCAGTGGGGCATTTGAGTTAGAGGATTTACCAATCCCATCGCTACCATTACAAAATGCAGCCACTGCACTGATGGCACTAGGGGCTTCGGAATTGCAAATCACTGACATAAATATTGTCAATGGCTTGAATAATGCTCGTTTGGCGGGGCGTATGCAAGTACTGCATCACGAACCTGAAATAGTCCTTGATGTCGCTCATAACCCGCACTCTGCTGAGTATTTGGTAGAAAGAGTGAAGCAACAATATCTGGGTAAGAATATCCATATTGTGGTTGCAATGCTGCATGACAAGGACATTAAAGCAACCATTGAAGCGCTAACTCCAGTTGCAACACAATGGTATCCAGCGTCGCTTACTGGACCGAGAGCGGCGACCGCTGATGAATTGTGCCAATACTTACCTGATGGGCAAGTTCATTTTGAAAACCCTGTTGACGCCTTCGAGAGTGCGAGAAGCCACGCAAAGGCAGGAGACGTTATTCTGGTGGTTGGCTCATTCCATACCGTCGGAGAGGTATTGGAACATTGGCAATCAAATAATAAATAAGCAAAGGTATTTTGATGGCAAGTAAATTCCAAAGTCGTTTAGTCGGCACCATCATTCTAGTCGCAGTCGGAGTCATTGTTCTTCCCGATGTGCTAGATGGTAAGAAACTGCACTACAAAGAAGAATTTGCCAGTATTCCTATCAAACCAGAACTTGATAGTGATGTGGAAAACTTCGAAATATTAGAGCCGGTGGAAGACGACATTACGTTACCGGATTCTCCGGTTGAAGCTGTAGTGCAAGAACGTGAGGATGCTCAAGTAGCCGTTTCTGAGCCCGAGCCAGTGCCAACATCTAAACCTGAGGTCATCAAACAACCAGAGCAAGTTGAGGTCGTCACTCGTCCTGTTCAAGAGAAAAATCAATATGAAGATTCAGCTTGGATCATTCAGTTGATGGCACTTAAGAATCACGAAAATGCTGTCGCGCTTGTCGCGGATTTGCAAAAGCGTGGTTATCAAGCTCACACAAAGAAAGAAAACGAGTTTACGAGAGTGATTGTTGGCCCTGATGTGTCAAAAAGTAAACTTGAACGACAAGTTCAAGAATTACAAAAAATTACAGGCTCAAAAGGTCAATTGCTTAAATTTAAGCCATTAAATCCATAAGAAAACGTTTGCGTCAGCATTTTTTCTGTTAAAATGCGCGCCAACTTAAGATGAAGAAAAGATGAATTGGATAGATTTTATCATTTTAGGTGTGATCGGATTTTCAGCTCTGATCAGTTTAGTTCGCGGTTTTGCTAAAGAAGCTTTGTCTTTGGTGATTTGGTTCGGAGCGTTTTTTATCTCCAGTAATTACTATGCCAAATTGGCGGTGTACTTCACCAACATCGAAGATGATATGTTTCGTAACGGAGCGGCGATTGCGGCGTTATTTGTCGCAACCTTGGTAGTTGGTGCAGTGGTGAATTACGTCATTGGTCAACTGGTACAAAAAACAGGGCTATCAGGTACGGACCGAATTCTCGGGATTGTATTTGGTGGTCTACGCGGAGTCTTAATTGTTTCTGCGGTGCTGTTTTTTATGGATGCGTTTACTGCATTCCCAAGCTCGGATTGGTGGAAAGATTCACAGTTGATCCCTGAGTTCAGCCGTATCATCGCCCCATTCTTCGAGCATTTACAAGCAACATCAAGTTTTCTGTCTGGCACTATCTAGTAGTGCCAGCTACTGTCGCAAATCGAGGATTAGGACATGTGTGGTATTGTTGGAATCGTGGGCACAACGCCTGTAAACCAGTCTATTTATGACGCGTTAACGGTGTTACAGCATCGTGGCCAAGATGCCGCTGGTATTTGTACCATAGAAAGCAATCGTTTTCGTCTACGTAAGGCGAACGGTTTAGTCAAGGATGTATTTGAAGCAAGACACATGCAACGCCTGCAAGGCGAGGTCGGAATTGGTCATGTTCGTTACCCTACAGCAGGCAGTTCAAGCGCTTCAGAAGCTCAACCTTTCTACGTAAACTCTCCTTTCGGTATTACACTTGCCCACAACGGTAACTTGACTAACGCTAACGAAGTTCGTCAGAAGCTGTTTGAAAAAGATCGCCGTCATATCAATACCACTTCAGACTCTGAAGTATTACTAAATGTACTGGCGCACGAAATTGACTCAGTAAAAGGAAATGTCACGACCGAAGACGTATTCCGCGCAGTCACCAATGTTCATCGCACAATTCGCGGTGCTTATGCTGTGACAGCTATGATCATTGGTCATGGTATGATTGCATTTCGTGACCCACACGGTATTCGCCCGCTGTGTTTAGGTAAGCGTGAAGTTAACGGCAGAGCAGAGTACATGGTTGCGTCTGAATCGGTGGCATTGGATGCGGTCGGTTTTGATTTCGTCCGTGATGTTGCACCTGGGGAAGCGATTTACGCAACGTTTGACGGTGAGCTTTACACGAAGCAGTGTGCAGATAATCCTAAGCTTAACCCTTGTATTTTCGAGTTCGTGTACTTTGCTCGTCCGGATTCGTTCATCGATAAAATTTCGGTATACAGCGCTCGCGTTGAAATGGGTAAAAAGCTGGGCGAACGTATTCGTGAAGATTATGCAAACCTTGATATCGATGTTGTCATTCCTATCCCTGAAACGTCTTGCGACATTGCACTGCAAATCGCTCAAGCGATCGATATCCCTTATCGCCAGGGTTTCGTGAAAAACCGTTATGTTGGACGTACGTTTATCATGCCTGGCCAGCAACAACGTAAGAAATCAGTACGTCGCAAGTTGAATGCTATTCGTTCGGAATTCAAAGGTAAGAACGTGTTGCTGGTGGATGACTCTATTGTTCGTGGTACAACGTCAGAGCAGATTATTGAGATGGCTCGTGATTCTGGTGCCAAGAAAGTGTACATGGTCTCAGCGGCCCCTGAAGTTCGTTTCCCGAACGTATATGGCATTGATATGCCAAGTGCTACAGAGCTTATTGCCCATGGCCGTGACAACGATACAATTTGTAAGCAGATTGGTGCCGATGCGCTTATTTATCAACGCCTAGAAGATTTGGTAGAAGCTGTAGGTCTTGGAAATCAAGACATTACTCAGTTCGATACTTCCGTGTTTAACGGCGAATACGTAACGGGTGATATTGACCAACAATACCTAGATTTTTTAGATGGTCTTCGTAATGATGATGCGAAAACACAACTTGAAATCCAACAGGATTTAGCAAATCTAGAGCTTCATAACGAAGGCGCATAGGATGCGCTTTCTTAAGTCGTAAAAAAACCAGAGCTTTGGCTCTGGTTTTTTGTTTTCGCTATCTAGTTAGTGAATGTTATAAGCGATCACAAAGTCAATAAAGAGGCGAACTTTCTCTGGCAGGTGGTCTTTGTGGTTGTAAAGCATATAAATGTCGCGCGGGTTTGCACTCCAATCTGGCAGTACGCGTACCAAATCGCCGCTCTCGATATACTCTTTGATCATGACATCTGGCATTAGTGTGATGCCTAAACCTTCGGAACAAGCACTGCGCACCACATTGAGCGCGTTTGCTTGAAAACGACCACGGTCAACATTCACCACAGACTCGCCTTTGCTATTAATCAAGGTCCACTTAATAAGCGGGTACCCTTTTAGCAATGAATGGTTAGAGAGCTCTTCTGCATGATGTGGCGCAGGATTCGAGGTTAGATAGTCAGGGCTTGCAACGAGAATATCCTTCACTTCGCCAATCTTACGCGCGATGAGGCTAGAGTCGCGTTGAGGTCCCACTCGAAAAATTACATCCCATTCAGTAGGGTCAAGCTTGTCCGCATTATTCTCTGTCGTTAGCTCAATGTTGATGTCCGGGTACTGCTTCATAAAGCTGTTGAACATCGGCATCATCATTCGTTTAGTTAAGTTGTAAGGCGCGGATATCTTAATCTTGCCGGATGCTCCTCGGCAGTCGTCAGTGATTTCCTCTGCTGCGGTTGTTAGCCTTTGTAGTAAAGGAGAGCACTCATGGTAAAAACGTTCCCCTGCTTCAGTGAGCGAAAGTTTGCGAGCATGACGGTTCAATAGTCGAAGATTGACAGAGTCTTCTAGCGCTTGAATGCGTCGGGTGATGGTCGCAACCGGGATCATGGTTTTTCGCGAAGTTGCGGTGTAGCTCCCATTTTCGACAACCAGTCGAAACAGGTTTAAGTCATCTAATTTCATATTTCCAGACACATTAAATTACCGATTACGGTTAATTTATAATTAACTTTGTGATCAAAGCTTGCTTTAAGTCAACATGTTGCATCATTTGAACACAGCAACCCTGTTTGAGTAAATACTGTTATACGCCGTAATATTTGTATTAATGCAGTTTCCGAGCTAAGTTTTATAACAAGGTAAAGCGGCCTCAGGTCTTGCTGTGACACGTTTTGCTGGAAGTAAACACAACAAAAATAATGACTTAATAATAAATCTGTTTTTTTGACTGAGCTTTGTGAGGGATAAAGGTATGTTTAAGACTCACAGTCAAACGGCAATGGTCTCGGCACAGGAAGTGATTAATCAAAAACTAATAATGTTGGTGGACGATGATCCAATATTTCGTAAAGTAACCAATGCCTATTTAGAAAGTCAGGGTTTTAAAGTAGTAGAAGCAGAAAACGGCCTAGAAGCGCTTCAACAACTCAGGGAATGCCAACCCGATCTTATCTTATGTGATTTATCGATGCCGGTCTTAGATGGTATCGAGTTCGTCGAAGAAGTTAGTCTCGAATACCCATATATGCCGCTTATCGTGGTATCAGGCACGGATGAAATGTCCGATGTCGCGAAAGCGTTGCGATTTGGTATTAAAGATTTTCTTCCTAAACCGATAGGTAATTATGAGCACCTATCTCAGGCGATAGAGAATACGCTAGAAGATACCGATAGCCACTTCTCAGAACAACGTGACTTTTCAAGTCAGTGGTTCAGGGTTGATGATGGTGGTGAAATCCCAGATGAACAAGAGCTGTATTGGCATCTGGAATATTTACAACAGAATCCGAGTGCGGCAAGAGATTTACTGCAAGCTCTATTGCCAGAAAAGGATGCTGCTCAGGGAGATTGGCGCTGCTCGTACCGTTTATTGCAATCGACGGATGTGATGCCCTTGGTTTTCGATTATCGTTGGTTAATGAATGGTCAATTTGCGTTTTATCTAGTTGATTCTGCTTCCCAAGCTAATGATGGAGTTGCGACGACATTGCTCGTTAGGGCATTGTTTGACGACTATCTCCGTAACTTGAAAAGTTTCAGTGCTGATCTCAAGGACATGGTAGGGATCATTGAAAAAGGAATTGAGTGTTCGGAGTGTGCGGGTGCAGTCAATGCTGTGTTTGGTGTCGCCGACCTCGCTTCATCCTCGGTCTCTATATTGCCTGCGGGTTTAGATAGCCATTGGTCTGACGGAAATACGAATCAACACATCGCAGCAGGTAACCGTTTAGGGGGAGGAAGTATGAAAAACTTCATCACCCGCGATTTACCGCTTAGTGTTGCAGGACAGTTATCTATCGGGTGTTTAGGTTCTTCAAGTTTTAGTTTAAGTATTACCCGGAAATCCCGACTAGTATAATTATGACTTGCAAACCAACAATAAGCAGCGTCCTGACGCTGCTTATTATCTTTTTAGAACCACCAAAACAACATACGTTTAGTTCAATAACCTTACTTTTTACTGGTGTTTAGATTTGGCTGTTTAATGTATAGTCAGCGCTTAAAACAATAATGACCCATTTGTGCAACGATAATTTAACGCTGTGCCTTGGGAGAAGCAAAGTCAACTAGTGAGAAGACACATCATGGCAGACAAAGATTTTAAAGAGCCTTATAATATTTTTTACTTTTTAGGTTTTATTGCAGTTCTTTTGATCCCAACACTTCCTGCAACGCTAACCTGGCTTCGTGTAATGAATGGTTACGCAGGCTTTTAATCTAGCAATTTTGTACCGGAGTTCACCATTCGTATTAAGCGTTACTTTTTCAATACTGTTGGTGGACTCTGTATTGTGCTCGGCATAGCCGGCATAGCCCTTCCACTGTTACCCACCACACCTTTTATTTTGCTTGCTAGCGCATGTTTTATGCGTGGTAGCCCCGCATTTCATCAATGGTTACATAACCACAAAACGTTTGGACCCATTCTCGACAATTGGCATAAGCATCGGGCTGTTACTTCAAAAGTAAAAAAGCGTGGTGCGATTTTTATTGCGCTTAGTTTCATGGTTTCAATCGTTGTTGTCCCCCTCGTTTGGGTAAAAATTGGTCTTTTAGTGATGCTAATCGTTTTACTCAGCTGGTTTATGCGTCTGCCTGTGATTGAGTTGGTTGCTGACCGAGAAGAAAATCACTAAGATTGTAGAGAATAGTGTGCCCGCTCTTCGAGTGGGCGTTTGTATTTTCAGCGCCTGTGACTTTTACGAAAATAAGCACATAGTGGTGAAAACCTATTGTTCGTTGCCCTCGTGATACTGCGATTAGAGAGGGCGATGAGCCAATCTAAGTAAATCGGTATTATGACTACAGAAACAATTTCACTGATCAAATCTAGCATCAAAAGCATCCAAGACTACCCAAAGCCAGGCATTCTATTTCGTGATGTGACGAGCCTTCTTGAAGACGCGAAAGCATACCAAGCGACGATCAACTTACTTGTTGAACGTTACAAAGATATGGGCTTTACCAAGGTTGTGGGTACGGAAGCCCGTGGCTTTCTATTTGGCGCGCCTTTAGCGCTTGAGCTAGGTGTTGGTTTTGTACCAGTGCGTAAACCAGGCAAGCTACCACGCCCTACTGTTGCTCAATCTTATGAGCTTGAATACGGCGTTGATACACTAGAAATCCATACAGATGCCATCGTTGAAGGCGACAAAGTACTGGTTGTCGACGATTTATTGGCAACGGGCGGTACTATTGAAGCGACGACTAAGCTGATTCGCCAACTGGGTGGTGAAGTTGAGCACGCTGCGTTCGTTATCAACCTACCAGAAATCGGTGGCGATAAACGTTTAGAAGCACTAGGTCTAAACGTGTACAGCATCTGCGATTTTGAAGGACATTAATACATTCAATGAGTTATTTAGCTTTAGCGCGAAAATGGCGTCCTAATCAGTTTGACCAAGTTGTCGGACAAAAACATGTCCTGACGGCGTTGGAAAACGCACTGGCGCAAAACCGTTTACACCATGCTTATCTGTTCAGCGGGACTCGTGGTGTGGGTAAAACGAGTATCGGTAGGCTGTTTGCCAAAGGCTTGAACTGCGAAACCGGCATTACCGCGACACCTTGTGGTAAGTGTGATACTTGTCGTGAAATTGATGAAGGTCGCTTTGTCGATCTTCTTGAAATCGACGCAGCATCACGTACTAAAGTTGAAGACACTCGTGAACTGTTAGACAACGTTCAATACAAACCTGCTCGTGGACGTTTTAAAGTGTACCTCATCGATGAGGTGCACATGCTATCGCGTCACTCTTTCAATGCGTTGTTGAAAACCCTGGAAGAGCCGCCAGAGTATGTGAAGTTCTTACTCGCAACAACTGATCCACAAAAGCTGCCTGTCACTATATTGTCGCGTTGTCTTCAGTTTCATCTGAAACCAATCAGCGTTGATGATATTCACCAGCAACTTGATTACATCCTAGGTCAAGAGCAAGTTTCAGCAGAGCCAAAAGCGTTGGGTATGATCTCACATGCTGCAGATGGCAGTATGCGTGATGCTCTTAGCTTGACTGATCAAGCAATTGCATTAGGTAACGGTGCGGTGCAAGCCGATATTGTCAGCCACATGTTGGGGACGATTGATACCGACCAAGCGATTCACTTACTAGAGTCAATCAGCAGCAAGAAACCTCAACAAGCTATGGATAAAATCCAACAATTAGCGGCAAATGGTGTTGAGTGGGATGGTTTGTTGCAGCAAGTCGCAACACAGTTACACCGAATTGCGATGTATCAAGCGTTGCCCGCGTCGTTAGACCGAGCACAACCAGATGCAGAGAAAATTGAGCTGTTGAGTAAAGCTCTAAGCCCGCAAGACGTTCAGCTTTACTATCAAATTGCATTAAAAGGTCGTGAAGATTTGACCCTCTCGCCAAATGGGCGAGTCGGTTTGGAAATGATTGTGCTGCGTATGTTGGCGTTCCGCCCATCAAATAACAGTGGGGCAAATGTTGTTTCTAGTAACTGCGAGCCAGCGTCATCTCCGGCTCAAAGTACCAGTCAACCAAAGGCTGCGCCAGCTCAGACAGCCGCGGCTCCTCGAGCTCAGCAGCCGAGTCCAGCACAAAGCTCACCACAAGTGGCGCCTCAACCTTCATCCAGTTCACAACCTGAATATCACGCGAGTGGATATGAGACGGTTCCGCCACAGTATGATATGGCGCCGCCGATGAGCGAAAACCCTGCACCGCAGCATGAAACGCCACCTCAACAAGTGCAAGAGAGCGTTTCAACACCGGCGCGCGGTGGTCTAAGCGGTTTACGTCACCAATTACGTTCTCAGCGTCAAGGCCTACAACAGAACACTCCTCAAAATGGTGGCTCAAAAAAGCCTAAAGCGGCATCTGCACAACCAGAATCGGTTATCGACCGAGTAGCGCAATTGCATGGCAATTCCGCGCAGGTGTCGCCAAACTCAGCTCCGAAGTCGACGGAGCCACAAGTTGAGGAAGCGTATCGCTGGCGTCCAAGCAAGCCTGTTGAGACAAAAGTAAATACAAAACTGACACCTACGCAGCTCAAGCAGGCACTTGAGCATGAGAAAACGCCTGAAATGGCACAAAAGCTCATCGATGAGTCATTAGAACATAATGAATGGGCGAAGCTCATCAGCTTAATGGAGATCCCTAAGCTGGTAGAGCAACTTGCGCTAAACTCTCATTATAGTAAGGAAGGAACAACCGTTTCGTTACTATTGAGAAGCAGCCAAGCTCATTTGAATACTGATAGAGCTCAAGCCGAATTGCTCAAAGCACTTAATACCGTGTTAGGTGAAGAGTGCCACATGAGCATCGAAATAGGGGAGAGTGGAGAAACACCACTTGAACTGAGAGATAGGCTCTACCAAGAGAAATTACAGCAAGCGCTGAACAGTTTAGAAAACGATCCAAATGTTCAATTTATTGAACGTCGTTTTGCTGCAGAGCTTGATAAAGATAGTGTGCGCCCTATCTAATAATCGAATGGAATGGGGTTGAAAACCCAAAGGTATAACCCCATTAATTGATGCAACACCTCATTAAACCAGAGAGATAAACATGTTTGGTAAAGGCGGTATGGGCAACCTAATGAAGCAAGCCCAGCAAATGCAAGATCGCATGCAAAAGCTTCAAGAAGAAATCGCGAATATGGAAGTAACTGGCGAGTCTGGTGCTGGTCTAGTTAAAGTTACTATCACTGGTAGCCACAGCGTACGTCGTGTTGACATCGATGAAAGTTTGATGGAAGACGACAAAGAAATGCTTGAAGATCTGATCGCTGCGGCGTTCAATGATGCAGCCCGTCGTGTTGAAGAAACTCAAAAAGAGAAAATGGCTTCTGTAACTGGCGGTATGCAACTACCACCAGGTATGAAAATGCCATTCTAATCTGCTGATATTTAATTAAGCGGACTTTTAATGCGTACCAGTCATATGCTGGAACAATTGATGGAGGCCTTACGTTGTCTACCTGGGGTTGGCCCCAAGTCAGCGCAGCGTATGGCCTTTCATTTGTTACAGCGCGATAGAAAAGGCGGTTTGCAGCTTGCAGATGCGCTTAGTCAGGCAATGACAGAAATAGGTCATTGTACTGAGTGTCGAACCTTCACCGAAGAAGAAGTCTGTCACATTTGTACCAACCCAAAACGCCAAGAAAATGGTCAAATTTGTGTGGTAGAAAGCCCGGCAGACATCGCAGCCGTTGAAGCAACAGGCCAATATTCTGGTCGGTATTTTGTTCTTATGGGGCATTTGTCGCCATTAGATGGTATTGGTCCAAGTGATATTGGATTGGATGTCCTTGATTACCGCTTACGTCGCGGTGATATTACCGAAGTGATTTTGGCGACAAACCCAACAGTTGAAGGTGAAGCCACTGCCCACTACATCGCAGAGCTATGTAAAGAGCACCAAGTTGATGCCAGCCGCATCGCGCATGGTGTGCCTGTCGGTGGGGAGCTAGAGCTTGTTGATGGCACGACGTTGTCACATTCGCTATTAGGTCGACACAGAATTTAATAAAAAGCCGCTGAATTCAGCGGCTTTTTTGATTTTGGGAGTTAGGAACGATTAATCGTTCGATTCTTTACCAAGAAGATTTTTGTAGATAACTGCACCAAGCACGCCACCCACAATAGGAGCAATCCAGAACAGCCATAGCTGAGAAACCGCCCAGTCACCCACATATACTGCGACTGCCGTGCTACGAGCAGGGTTTACTGACGTATTGGTGACAGGAATGCTGATCAGGTGAATGAGAGTCAAACACAGGCCAATTGCGATAGGTGCAAAGCCTTGTGGCGCACGTTTGTCTGTTGCACCCATAATGACAATCAGGAACATCATCGTCATGACAACTTCAGTCACAAGTGCAGCGATCATCGAGTATTGGCCTGGAGAGTGTTCACCATAACCATTGGCGGCAAAGCCAGAACCCACAACATCGAATCCTGCTTGTCCAGATGCAATAACGTAAAGCACGCCACCTGCGATAAGCCCGCCGATCACTTGTGAGATGATGTAAGGCGTAACGTCTTTTGTCTCAAAACGACCGCCAGCCCAAAGGCCAACTGTCACTGCAGGGTTCAAGTGACAACCTGAAATATGACCGATAGCAAATGCCATCGTCAGAACGGTTAAACCGAATGCCAAAGCAACGCCCAACAGACCAATACCCACTTCAGGGAAACCCGCAGCCAACACCGCGCTACCACAGCCGCCTAACACTAGCCAGAACGTGCCAAAAGCCTCAGCCAAATACTTATTCATGTTCTTTCCTGATCTTTAATTAAATGACCCGCTGAACATAGTCGAGAATTGTCAATAAATTGTGAGGGAGATCGCGCAAAAACCGCAAATGGAACGCTATGTGGCAAGAGTTCTCAAAGGTGAGATAAAAAGCAGAGGGGGGAAGTGCTAAATCTTGAGTTTGCTTTGATTACTGCCTCGGAGAGAAACAACCGAGGTACTAACTTTAAACGTGTGGTCTAGAGTCGCATTACGTCAATTGTTCTAATTCAGTGATGTTGTCGAGTGCTTCTTGATTGGTGTTGCCGCATACAATCGGACACGGTTTAAAATCGTGACAGACTTTAGGGCGTTCAGGCTTACCAAATAGCTTGCACAAATTGTCGTCGTTGAGTTGCACACAACGAACACCTGCAGGTTTGCCCTTGGGCATTCCAGGTATTGGTGAAGAGATACTTGGCGCAATACAGCACGCTCCACATCCTAATCGACAATCCATAATGTAAACCTCTTAAAAAATTAAGGGGGCAATTATGGTCATTTTGACGTGGATTGGAAGAGTGAAGAAAGAAAAAAACAAAAGGGCGCGCTTAACATTACGCTCCCTTTTTGGTTTTTTGCTTTTAAATCATCGTGATTATTTTAAGAAACGGTTATAAACAAACAACAGAATAAATGCGCCTAGTGTTGCGGTAATGATACTACCAATGTTGACGCCAGTTGCTCCGCCGAAACCGAGAATGCCGCCAAGGAAGCCACCTACAAATGCCCCTGCAATACCAAGTAACATTGTTGCAATCCAACCGCCCCCATCTTTTCCTGGCATGAGCCATTTAGCAAGTGCGCCGGCGATTAAGCCCAAAATAATCCAAGAAATAATACCCATGAAAACTCCTTAATGCCTTCTTGATCAATTGAGTAATGGAAACTTGTTTAAGGATAGAACAGTAAAACGAAAGTAGTTGAATATCTCCACCGTTATGTGGGAAGGATGCAAGATCTTCTCAAAACTTGAACTTTTGCGTTGAGAAGAGTATAAATCGCCCCCTAAATTCCCTTGGTGAGACCTGAAGTATGAGCACTCCATTTTGGCAAAGTAAATCGTTAGAGCAGATGACAGAAGAGGAATGGGAATCTCTCTGTGATGGTTGTGGCAAATGTTGTTTGCATAAGCTTATGGATGAAGATACCGATGAAATCTACTATACCAATGTGGCTTGTAGCTGGCTGAACAGTAAAACGTGTTCATGTAAGGATTACCCAAACCGTTTCACTTCGGGTGAAGAGTGCACCAAGCTGACCCGAGAAGACATCGACGATTTTACTTGGCTGCCACACACGTGCGCTTACCGTCTGTTGGCTGAAAAGCAGCCTTTACCAGAATGGCATCCGCTGATTACAGGCTCTAAGTCCGCAATGCATGCGGCAGGGGAAAGTGTCCGTAACAAAGTCGTTTACGAGATTGATGTGGTGGATTGGGAAGACCACATTTTAAATCATCCCAACCGTCCTTAGTCGAATACAAACAAGCCTTTCATTGATTAAATGAAAGGCTTGTTTGCTATTGGGGCTCCCAACTTTGACGTCTCGCTAACGAAATGCTGCTCAGTTTATTATTTAGTGTTGTAAACTTAGGAGTATGATTTCAACGCTTTACACTTCTATTCCTGATTGTTTTGATCAGGATTGTTTCCTATGAGGTAAACATGACGTTTCATTTCCCCCAGAAACTGCGCCTGACATCTTGGGTGACATTATTCGCACTTGCCGTCATTATGTTCTCCCCAATGGCTGTTCATGCGACTGCTACTGACGATATCCAAGAGCCTTCTGCTGCCGAAATCTCGATTGACAACTTGAACCGAGAGATTGTGGATTTATCCCAAAGCCTCTCGCAAGCGAGTGGCGACGAGCGTGATGCCCTTCAACTGCAACTATTCCAAAAGAATGAAGAATTAAGAAGCCAGTTAGCGTCAGCGATTGAACGTGAAACTATCTCTCGCGACAAGCTGATCTTGCTAGTTAAAAAACAAGAACAATACTCTGAGGACGCGACGAACTATCTATCGGAAAAAATAAAGAAAGTCGTCGAGGATTTAAATAAGGCTAAGGATGAAGAGAAGCTTGCTCTTGTTAATGATTATCGAGAGCTACAGCGTTATCTTGATGTTAGCTTCGATTCGAGCTGGCAAAATCTCGCTTGGTTGAAGGAGCTAGGGGCCCAAAACGAGCGCGCAGAAGCGGAACTAAAAGATAAAATTGATAAACGTATGCGCTTACTGTCTGCTTCAATTGAGTACTTGAGTCAGCAAAGTGAGATCATTGGCTCCCAACTTTCGTCTAGCCCAGAGTCGGAAAAAGCGTCGTTGCAACTTAGTCAGCTCATTACTAAACAAAGGCTAAATATTGCGACAGAAAGCTTACGCAACCTGATTTCAATTGGTGATAAAGTCGGTTTAGAAACGTCTGAATACAAACGCCAAATTTTTGAAGTGACGGGTAATATCACCCATGATTTACTGAATACCAAAGTTGTGTGGTCAATACTGAGTCACTGGTCCAACTCGGCACTGGATTGGTTTGCCGAGAATGCACCGCAGCATATCTTCCAGTTGTTTGTTTTTGCGCTGATTTTATTGATCGCTCGCGGACTGGCTAAGTTAACTCGCAAAGTCGTCCGTAAAGCAGTTGCATCGAAAAACTTAAAACTTTCCCACTTGATGCAGGACTTCTTTATCTCGATGTCCGGCAAATTCGTGTGGGTGATCGGTATCATGGTGGGCTTATCTCAGCTTGGTTTGAACCTAGCGCCAATCCTAACCGGTTTCGGTATTGCTGGTGTGATTATTGGTTTCGCGTTGCAAGACACGTTATCCAACTTCGCGGCGGGTATGATGCTGCTTATTTATCGCCCATTTGATGTTGGTGATTTTGTGTATGCTGGCGGTGTGGATGGCAAGGTAAGCCATATGAGTTTGGTGAACACCACAATCCGTACGTTTGATAACCAAATTATTATTGTGCCTAACAGCAAAATCTGGGGAGATGTTATTAAGAACGTCACGCATGAACGCATTCGCCGCGTGGATATGGTGTTTGGCATTGGCTATGCGGATGACCTCTTAAAAGCGGAGTCAGTATTGTCTGATATCATTACCTCTCACCCTTCGGTACTTCGCACTCCAGAGCCAATGATCAAAGTTCATACATTAAATACGTCTTCTGTAGATTTTATTGTGCGTCCTTGGGTAAAAACGGATGATTACTGGGATGTATACTGGGATGTGACAAAAGAGGTGAAACTACGCTTCGACCGAGAAGGTATTTCGATTCCTTTCCCACAACAAGATGTGCATTTGCATATGGTGGAGAAGCAAGACGCTTAATCACAGGTCCCAACTAGTGAAAGGCACTCTAGATAGAGTGCCTTTTTTGATCTTCGGTTAGCGCTATAGTTACAGTTCGTCGAAGAACACCAGTTTCGGCTCGCATTCTAACAAGTTGTCGATCTGGCTAATCAAAAGAGCAAAGTGTTCTGTTTTACCATGAAGCTCAAATGCTTGTTGGTTTTTAAATTGCTCCTGAAAAACGAAGTGGCATGTATTGTCTTTATCTTGGAACAATTGATAACGAACGCAACCTTCTTCATTGCGAGTAGGTTCAAGCGCTCGGGTAAGTACCTCTTTCAACTCTTGTTCTTTTCCCGGTTGTGCATGAAAGGTAGCCGTCAAGTGAATCATAATGTTTACTCTTTTTGTTATAGGTAACGCCCTTGGCGTTGCAGGAACTCAATTTTGTAACCATCAGGGTCGGTTACAAAAAAGAACGTTGCTAAATGCTTTTGTTGATGGTCAAAGGCTTTGATGTCACCAGTTTCAATGCCGAGAGATTTAATGCGTTTGTGGGCTTGTTCAATGTCCTCCACGCTGACGGCAAGGTGGCCGTAACCTGAGCCGTGAGTGTAGGGCTCACTTTGGTCGTGATTGTGCGTCAGTTCCAATTCAAAGCCAGTTTCTTGGTTGGCTAGATAGGTTAGAGAAAAGCCATCAAAGATGTATTGATCAGCGACTTCTAGTTCAAGTACGTCACAGTAAAATTGTAGAGAGCGGTCCAGATCACTTACTCGGATCATGGTGTGAATCATTTTTGTCATAGGTACTCCTTGATAGTCCGCACAGGTTAGCGATTTCAAAAGGAGTCTGGGTAGTACTCTAGTACGACAAATTAGAAGATGCTCAAGGGTTTATAATACGGATGCATAGCCTAGGATGGTTATTGCTCGGTTGGTTGCTATTAACTGTTAAGTTGCGCAAGTGCTTGACGAGTGGTCTCTTGAGGTTGGCGGGCGTAAGTGAGGCAAGCGCATCGAAGTAAGGAGGCAAAGTTGTTCACTTTACCATTGTATTCGAGTGCTTCTTGATAAACAGTGCTTATGAATTTAGGAACCGTCATGTTTTGAGCACTAGCGATTTCCTCAAGAATTGTCCAAAAGCTCGCTTCAAGTTTTACACTGGTCGCGTGACCATCAATACGGATAGAGCGGGTGATGAACTGATAGTTGTCTTGGGGTTGCTTAGCAAAGATTTCGCACATTTTCTTTATTCATATAATTAAAGACCCATAATTATTGTGGTGTACGATTTAAAACGTCAACTGTTTTCATGCATAAAAAAACGCTCCCTTGCGAGAGCGTTGAAACATCACGAGTTGTGAAGTAAGTGCAAGTTGATTATTTAATTTGTTGCTTCAAGTACTCGCCTAGTTGCGAGTGGTGCATGATTTTTGATACTGGAAGGATAGTTTCTGCAGGTCCCCAAGCAAATACGTTGACAGGAGTATGCGTATGAGTACCCGTCCCCCATACTGTGTTTTGCTTTGTTGCATGCTCACGCGCTAGCAAGTTGCCACGGTCGTTGTAAGGAAAGAAAGCATCAAAGTCATTGATTGTCGGTACGTTCTCTTCGCTTAAGTATTTGTGTCCAGCGAGTCGGTATGGATTTGGTTTACTTGCTAATACGCGTTCTGCTTGCTCAGGCGTAATAGAAAAATCGCTATTTGCGTTCACGACTTCCGCAAACTTCTCTGGAGTTTGCTCTTTCTTATCAAGCGCTTGGAATTCACTGATCATGCCGTAGTAACTTTTCTTTTGGTTGTATAAACCATCGAGGATCTCGAACTGACCAAAGTTGAAGTTTGGCGCGTAATCCTGATTTTTGAATGCTTCGCCGTCGCGTTTTTGTGGTTTAGGCAAGTTTGCTGATGAGTAGCTAAAGCCAAAAGAGCCGGTTTCGTGGTCAGCAGTAACAATGATCAGGGTGTCATCACGGCCTTTTGCCCACTCATAAACTGAGTTTACCGCTTCATCGAATTTAAGCATTTCATGCAGCATCGTACCTGCATCGTTACTGTGGCCAGCCCAGTCAATTTGGCCGCCTTCAACCATCAAGAAAAAACCGTCTTTGTCTTTTGAAAGAATGTCGATTGCTTTGGTGGTCATTTCTTTCAGCGATGGCTGCGTGCGTTTTGGATCGTTTTTGCTTTGACTGTAGGCAATACCATCGTTCATGCCCGAGTAAGCAAAAAGTCCAAGTAATTTGTCACCTTTAGCTTGTGTGAGCATATCGCGGCTGAAAGCCAGGTTGTAACCTTGGTCTTGTGCCTCAGTAAGCAAGTTGCGTTCGTCTTTGCGTTTCGACTTTAGGTAGACATTACCTTCAGTGAGCTTTTCAAGTTGCTCGTATGTCTCTCCCTTGTCGTTTGTCGACTTTGGAATCCAATGACGAAGTCCCCCAGACATCATCACGTCTACGCCTGTTTCGAGCATATCCGCCGCAATACTGTTTTCTAGGGAGCGATGTGGTTGATGAGCGGCAAATGCTGCTGGCGTTGCGTGGGTCATACGCGTATCAGAGACGAGCCCTGTTGCTTTACCTTTACTTTTGGCTTTTTCCAAAATAGTTTCGACATGGTTGCCTTGGCTATCAATGCCAATGACTTCAGAAGCGGTAGGGATTCCTGTCGCTAGCATCGTAGCTGAGCACGCAGAGTCGACGACAATTGCGTCTTCTGGATTGGTCAGTGATGATCCAATCACACCTTCTTGAGCGAGTTTGTATAACGCTGTGCTTTCGCCTTTGTAAACCGAGTTAGGTGCGTGTTTTGCGTAGGTCTCGAGTAAACCAACTTGTTGAGGACCCATGCCGTCGCCGATCATCAAAATGACGTTTTTGATTTCAGCTGAGAGTGCGTTGAAAGAGAGGGTAGATGCAGCCACTGCCGTAACGATTGGAGATACTAAGCGCTTCATTATATTTTCCTTGTTTATTGAAAGCGCAGGCATTAAAGCAATGATTTATGAAAGTTTTGTGTCGGTAATAAAAGTTTAACCAAATTGTCGTTTTTGTTTGGTTTTGCAGAAAAAATGAGTCGCTCTCTAACGTTCGTTAGTTTGGAAAGAAGAAAGCCCACAAACGTGGGCTTGGATTACGCTTAGGAGTTGAAAGCATGGACTAAAGTTATCCATTCAGTGCCTTCACAAGAAACCTAGTTTAGGGAGCAATAAACGAGCATGTATTATCGGGCCACAAGAGCGGTCGAATTCACTTACGTTTGCATCATATCGTTCTTTGGCTTATTAAATTATGGGCTGCAGTAAGTGTTTGGTTCAAATAGGATTTGTTGTCGTGACGATTATCAGACTGGTTATCAGACTAATGCCAATATGATGCCACCAACGGTAAGTGCCGCAGACAGGTATTGACCCGCAGAATATGAGCCATCCTCTTCTTTCTCGATTTTATCAGGGTGATCCATGCCAAGCGCACCATGCGTGAAAGATTCGACCTTTTCACCAACAGATTTATCTTTTGCTTCTATTTTCTTGCTGTCGTGCTCGATTTGTTGCAGAGCGGCAAGTAGCGCTTTGCCCTCGGTCGAAAGCGTCACCTTGTTGTGTTCGACTTTCAGCGGCGAAGCACTAGTTTCTTCTTGTGCAATACTTGCTTGTTTAGAGGCGACAGATTGTTTGGCATAGCTATTAACAGAAGTGTTTCCTACTGGATTCATCGAATACTCCTTGGAACATCGACACTCGGTCACTGAGTGCGGGCAAAAAGCAGTTATATTTTTATCGGCGGCAAAGTTTATTCCTGAAGCTATTTGGATAAAAACAGGTCTGCTTTTGCCGCTTCTAGTTTCTATTGGTGATCATTAGCAAAAAATAGACCAGCAGGAAGCAGACCGTTGTCACTCTATGAACTCGGAGCGGTGTGATGATGCAACGCAACGCAAGGTAGTAACTTAAATTGAAGACCAGCTACTTACATTGAAGATCGTTATTGCGTTTAGTTAGATGTTGATATGCCGCCATGCGGTGAGCATCTTGTACATACCGTACTGGTGGTGCGAGAACCTCTAACTGATAGTCTGTATTATCAGAAAGCACGTTATCTGTTGGGCTAATTACAACCACTTTTAAGCTCGGGTTGCGGCTTAAGATTGATGCTGCCGTACCCAACCCTTGCTCGGTGTGAAACTTGCCCGCAACATGGACAATCTGAGCGCCTGGGTTGTCGTCTAGATAGCTAACGATAGATTCCGCCATAGTTTCATCCCAAGTAACTTGAGCTGCAAACTGTTTTTCCGTCTGCTCTGGCTTACCGTGATGCATGGATGCCATGAACTTTTCTTTGTACGGACTACTACCAGTGTTGATGGCTTGTGCAATGAACATCCGCTGATCATCATCGAGCTTGTTAATGTAATCTAGCCCTTGTCGACCAATGCATCGAACAATGCTCTTTGGTGCATTTGCTGCAATGACCGGGAGATTTTTCTGCTTAGCAAACTCCACGAGAGGGCGATAGTCGCTTTCATAATTGGGCCAAGCGTTGGCTTGTTTCATTAAGTACTGTTCGCCGATCTCCCCACGTAGGTAAGCGTCAACAACAGGTTGTTTGTCGCGGGTAAATTGTTCCATAGATAACGCGAGTGAGCGGTCGTAGGACGTAAGTTGTTTGAGCATATCGGTTTGAAAGCGATGAACGCCGGCGTGTGTGTGCCATTCACCAATAAGAATGACATCTGCTTGTTGCAGCTCAATTGGCAGTTTGCTTAGAGCGATGTGCTCGCCAGAAGGGGTGTATAGTTGGTAGTCGTAAAAACTAGTGACTTCCGCTGAGGTTGCGTGAGAGTTGGTGTGCGTATATGAAGAGCAACCAGTAAGTAAGCCTGCAAAGAGCAAGCTCAAAGTAGAAAAGCGCATTGAAAAGCCTCCAAAAATGTCCGGATGATATTAATGGAGGCTGAGCAATGAATCAATATAAATGATAACTATTTGCGTTTGTTGTTTTTTTTGACTTATTAATTGAGTGTTTTTTTGCGATATACACGCAACATAAAATCAGCCTCACATTGGAAAAGTGTAGCGGATTTCAACTCTTCACGAAGAGCATCGGTTGCTTTCCATGCGAATGGCGTCATTTGCAATAAATCGACTGCGGCTCCGTTTTTCAAGTCCATAACATAGTTAAGATGCTGCTGGTGCTCTAATTCAAACCCTTTAATATGTTCTGGTTCTTCATTGTGAAGACGAACTTCTTGATAAATGCGCTCACGCAGTTGGTATAAGTGGCGACTAGCAGGAGTAACCGTGATAACAACGCCTTCGTTTTTTACAACGCGCTGCAGCTCCTCAGCTTTACAAGGGGCATAAATGCGCAAAATGGCATCTAAGGATTCATTTGCGAAGGGAAGTCGGTGACTAGAAGCCACACTAAAGTTGCAGTGCGTGTAACGCTTCGCCGCGTAACGAATGGCAACTTTGGAAATGTCTAAGCCATAAATCGTGGCATGGTTTGCTTGTGTTTCTATCGTCTTTTGTACTTGATCTGTGTAGTAACCTTCACCACAACCAATATCTAATAATTGATGAGTGCTCCCCTCAGTGTATGTTGCACACAGCTGCGCCACTTCTTGGCGCATTGGGTTGTAGTAATCTCCTTCAAGGAATCGACGACGAGCTTGCATCATCTCTTTGTTGTCACCAGGATCTTTAGAACGTTTGTGGTGCGCTGGCATCAAGTTAACGTAGCCTTCTTTTGCTAAGTCAAACTGATGATTGTTTTCGCACTTAAACGTTTTTTCATTTAACGCTAGAGCTTGGTGGCATAGAGGGCATTGATAGTTCATGACGATCTCGAACAGGAAGTAGGGCGGCAAATTCTATCAAAAAGCATGGTCTCAAGTGAAACAAAAAGAGCCGACTGGGTCGGCTCTTATTAAGTATTAGTGGAAGAAGTCTACTTGCTCTTTCAAGTTTCGTGCTTGTTGTTGAAGTTCAATGGCACTTTGCGAGGTTTTTGCGCTCGTGTTGCGGCTTTCTCGGTTAAGTTCACTGATAGAATGGGCATTTGCTGCAATTTCTTGTGAAACTTGAGCTTGTTCTTCTGAAGTCGCTGCAATGGCGTCGGCTTGAGAGGCTATCGACTGCACTTGTACTGCTATGGCTTCTAATGCTGTGCCCGCGTCTTGTGCTTTGTCCAAGACCTGGTTTGCACTGCGTTGGCTGTCTGTCATCATATTAACTGCATTATGAGTCGACCCTTTTAGTTTCTCGATAATTTCCACGACATCTTGAACTGAGCTTTGGGTTCGGTGCGCAAGTGTGCGCACTTCATCTGCTACAACAGCGAAGCCACGGCCTTGCTCACCTGCTCGTGCTGCTTCAATGGCGGCATTCAAGGCAAGTAAATTGGTTTGCTCAGCAATTTCATCAATCATTTTAGTGACGGTTTGAATACTCTCGCTATCGCGATTTACTTGCTCGATAGCCGTTGCTGATTGATCCAATTGATCGTTAAGTTGAGCAACGTCGATACATACGCCTTCAACAATCGCGAGACCAGATTGACTATCAGTATTTGCTGAGCGTACGTTTTCCGCAATGCTTTCGACTTGTTGTGCGACAGATTGAG
This sequence comes from Vibrio sp. 2096, assembly GCF_033339595.1. NCBI lineage: Bacteria > Pseudomonadati > Pseudomonadota > Gammaproteobacteria > Vibrionales > Vibrionaceae > Vibrio > Vibrio sp. 2096. The sequence continues at coordinate 117,949 of NZ_JAWOUX010000010.1, read as the reverse complement.
CGGAAGAGGCCATTTCTTCAATCGCTGTCACAACTTGCTCGACTTCTTGTTGTTGTCGGTCGGCTTGGGTCAAATTGCTATGTGCATCGTTGGCAACGCTGGTGGAGTTGCTCTCCACTAAGTCGCTTGTTGAACGGATCTTACCGACAAGTTCATTGAGCTGACTTGCCATACTGGCGACACCCGAGCTCAGGTTCGTAATTTCATTCTTTGATGCTTTACGAGACGCTGGGATGCTCAAGCTGACTTCGCCGCCGGCTAAGCGAGTCATGTATGAGTTTAGAGTCGTGAGAGGTTGTAAGCTGTGATTCAAGAAAAGTGTCAGTACAACAAAAGTAATGATTGCCGCTACCGAAGAAATGATGGCAATGAGTGTGAGAAGCGTGTCGCTACCTTTTGTAACTTCTTTGATAAACGTACCGCCTAGCAGTTTCCAGTTCCAACCTGGAACCTCTGTGTAGACAAGATACTTTTCGCCTACGTTACCTTGGTACTCGAAAGGGTAGCGAATTAATCCACTAGATTGTTCGAAAATCTGGCCAAAAGGCTTGTGACCATTGTAGTCGGCGACTTCTAGTATTGACGAATCTGAGCCGCTTTTTGCTGGATGAAGTAGGTATTTACCAAGATTGTTTTCGTCGTTATCAACGATAATGGTGTAACCAGTGTCGCCCCATTTTATCTCTTCGAGTGCATCGAATAAGGTTTGTGTCGCTTGGTCTACTGGTAAGCCAATAAACGATAGGCCTGCTACCTTTCCTGTCGCATCTTTGATTGGGGCATAGTAGGTAATGTAGCGCTCGCCATACAATTTAATTTGAGCGTAATACGGTTGTCCTGCTTTAAGTTGCTGATAACCAGGATGGTTGATGCCTAGCGTGGTTCCGACCGCTCGCTGACCTTGTGGATCTTTTAGGGAGGTGGACACCCGAATAAAGTCGTCACCCAATGGTGCGAATAGCGTTGCTATAGCGCCGGTATCACGTGTGAAACTGTCGACCAACTTGGTGTCATTAATTAAGCTTTCACTGTATTGAGTGATGTTTGGTACTTCATGTCCCATGAAGTCAACCGTGTAATTTTCGACATAGACACCGGCAAGGTAGCCATTGCGAAAAGTAGATTCGAGGACTTTAGCGGTGTGCAGGTAAGCATCGAATTGGCCAGCAATGGTTTTTGCCATTGATTCTACTTTAGATTGGTGTTCTTTCAGTGTGCTTTCCAATAGAACATCGGAAGCGTTGCGGTAAACAAGCGCTGCAATACTGCTGAAAGCAATGAATAGACACAAAGTGATCACCAGTTTCAACTGGAATCCGACACTTTGATTTCGGTATCTCTCTAACATAGACTAATTCCTGATATTTTTATTATTTATGAGTTTTGTATCGGTATGCTATCGGTTTATATGATCAATTTTTTTGATATTTATTAATGAAACCGTCAAAAGTGACCAGTAACCAATAAGTTAGTAAAGATAGGACCATCTAAGCAGAGCTTTTATTACAAAAAAAGCCGGGTATCCCCGGCCTTTATATGGTGATTCTTACTGCGCTGAAATGACAGTGACAAGTTCATGTGTCTCACCTGGTTGGAGCGTTTGACCTTGCTCAATACTTGGTGCATGAACAGCAGACTCCACACACAACATGGTTTGATAACCATCGTCAGCCATGTCACCCATGCTTTGCGCACCTTCTGCCCAAGGGTTCCATAATACTGCTGAGTTGTGGCCTTGGTTGTGTACGCTTAGCGTACGATCCAATACCGGGTCTTTTACCAAAATTTTCGCTTCTGGTTGCGTGTAAACGCGATCAATGGTGTCAGTTAGTTGTAGAACATTACCACCTTGGCATACCGCATCAGCTTTCAAGCTATCAATGTACTCGGCACCCATGCCTGTCGTTTGTGCTTGCTTAATGTCTCCAACGTTTAGGTAAGTATGTAATGCGCCAGAGAAGGTCCAAGCCTCGTCATCGATGTTCATGATTTTGAGCGTCACTTTTAGCTCATCGCCCACTTCAATCACCAAACGAGCGTCAAACATATGGGGCCAAATATCGTGGATTTCTTCTGTCGGGAACAGAGCAAGTTCAACAATCACACCGTTATGGTTCTCACGATGTTCAACCAACTCCCATTCTGCGGTGCGGGCAAAGCCGTGAGCTGGAGCAGCAATACGCCCAAACCAAGGCCAACAAACCGGAATACCACCGCGAAGAGCAGCTTTACCATCGAAGACAGCTTTTTCGCTCATCCAGATCAGATCTTCTTGACCTTCAGGCGTGAACGACACGACATGACCACCGTGTAGCGAGATGCCTGCCGTTGCTTTTTCATGAATCACGCGGACGATTTTTATCTGATCAACTTCAACGATAGTGACGTTATCAGATAGCACCGTTAGGGCTGGGAGAGTTTTTAAATCCATGTGTAGTTTCCTATCGCTGGGGGAGAGCTTTTAGACGCGCTTCGCACATTAAATGCAACATCGAGCCTGCATTCTCTCAAATTCCAGATACAAAAAAGGCGACTCTAGAGCCGCCTTTTCTTTAACGAAGTTATTCGCTAATTGCTAACTTTCTAATTACTTAGAGATGTGAGCGATTAGGTCTAGAACTTTGTTTGAGTAACCGATTTCGTTGTCGTACCAAGATACAACTTTAACGAATTTGTCAGTTAGTGCGATACCAGCTTTAGCATCGAATACTGAAGTGCAAACTTCGCCGATGAAGTCTTGAGATACAACTGCATCTTCAGTGTAGCCTAGAACGCCTTTTAGTTCGCCTTCAGAAGCTTCTTTCATCGCTTTACAGATGTCTTCGTAAGAAGCACCGTTAACTAGGTTAACAGTTAGGTCAACTACAGAAACGTTAGCAGTTGGTACGCGGAAAGCCATACCAGTTAGTTTGCCGTTTACTTCTGGAAGTACAACGCCTACAGCTTTAGCAGCACCAGTTGAAGATGGGATGATGTTTTGAGAAGCACCACGACCACCGCGCCAGTCTTTAGCAGAAGGACCATCTACAGTTTTTTGAGTTGCTGTAGTTGCGTGAACTGTAGTCATAAGACCAGATTCGATACCGAACTTGTCGTTAAGAACTTTAGCGATAGGCGCTAGACAGTTAGTAGTACAAGAAGCGTTAGAAACGATGTCTTGACCAGCGTAAGTGTCGAAGTTTACGCCGTTAACGAACATTGGAGTAGCGTCTTTAGAAGGACCAGTTAGTACAACTTTTTTCGCGCCAGCAGTGATGTGCTTACGTGCAGTCTCGTCAGTTAGGAAAAGACCAGTTGCTTCAGCTACAACGTCAACACCGATTTCGTCCCATTTTAGGTCTTCAGGGTTGCGCTCTGCAGTAACACGTACAGTTTTACCGTTAACGATTAGGTTACCGCCTTCAACTTCAACAGTACCGTTGAAACGGCCGTGAGTTGAGTCATACTTAAGCATGTATGCCATGTAATCTACATCGATAAGGTCGTTAATACCTACTACTTCGATGTCGTTGCGCTCTTGCGCTGCACGGAATACGAAACGACCGATACGGCCAAAACCGTTAATACCTACTTTGATAGTCATTATAGTTGCTCCACAACTTAATTTCTGATTAAAGATAACTGGTAGTAAAATTACAGAATCCAGTAAACATCTGCAAGTGATAATCGGACTTAACTTGTTTAAAGTCAAAAAAAAGCGACGCTTTTTTTAACAATTCTTTGCAAATGTACGTTTTTTAAACTTTTAACTGATTCTTCTGTAGCCCAGTTGGCGTAATATAACTGGTGAGATAAGTGCTCTTATCAAATTAATTACGCATGGTGTCCTGGTGAGAAAGTATGTGCTACAACTGTTAAGAGAAGCAAGTTTTTTGCTAAAAAAGTCAATACCAAGAACAGTAAATAAGGAGCCGAAAGTCGTGGAACAAAGCGGGAAAAAAGTGACGAAGTCAGATGAACAGTGGCGTGAGCAACTGTCTGATGAAGAGTTCCGTGTTTGCCGAGAGCAAGGTACAGAGCCTCCTTTCAGCGGTAAGCTACTGCATAATAAGGAAACTGGTGTTTATGCTTGTACTTGTTGTAATGCCCCTCTCTTTGTCTCTGATAACAAGTATGACTCTGGCTGCGGGTGGCCAAGTTTTGATGCGCCTATCAACGATCAAGCGGTGCGCTATTTAGAAGATCTAAGTCACGGAATGGTACGTACAGAGATTCGTTGTGCAACGTGTGATAGCCATCTAGGGCACGTTTTTGAAGATGGCCCACAGACCACAGGAGAGCGTTTTTGTGTTAATTCTGTGTCGTTAATTTTCAACAAATCAGAATAATAACGACAAAATTGTGCTCGAGATTGTTTTATCCTTTCAGGATGATTCATGCTCAACGGTGATCTGAGTGTCGCTCGACTTAAACGAAAAACTCCCGCTCATTGCGGGAGTTTTTCGTTTATATCTCAGTGGGTATCATTGCTGGGGAATAGATACCTTTCTCTATGGCTTTCGCCACCGATTCGGCTAATTCATCCAACTGCTTATATCGCTCTGGATGACTGAAATTGAACATACGTTGGAGCTGCTTTTCATCAGCAAGCGGTACGTCGAATCTCTTCGCGACCATTGCCCATAGATACGCTTGCTCTTTGTCTCCAAGCCCCTGATGAATACTTGCCATTGACTTGAGAATGACCGGATTGATGTTGTCTTCATCAGATAAAGACAACGCGTTATTAAGAAGCTCCAGGGTTTTCTTGGTATCTCGGTTGGTATAAAAAGTGGCTAATGCATATTGCATCTCAGCATTATTTAATTGGGGAGACCCTTCCATTTGTAAAAATGCGCGCCGAGCTTGAGTATCTCCCGTTTGAGACCATAAAAAATACAAAGTAGCCGGGTTTTCTGAGCCTTTTAACTCGTTTACAATGCGCTCTAGCTCATCAATACTGTGTACCAATGCATTAAAGCGTTGTCTTTTGAGAGCACTTTGATCAATAGGGGTGATCTGGGAGGCGAGTTCTAAGCATTTCCTATATTCAGCGACCAGACCGTATTCGATGATTTGGTTTGCTTCCGATGGGTTTTTCAATTGCTCAAACCGATGCCAAACCAAATTTGTTCTTGGAATTCGACATTGGCCGTCATCCATATTGAGCTGCTCGCAACGCAGCTCTGGTGTTTTTTGGCACAACTCTTCGGTTGTCACGTTACCTTCAAAACAGCCCGATAGCGCAAAACATGCGAGGCTGAGAAGTAACCAGTTTGTTCTTTTCATGGCTTTGCTTGTGATCCGTTACACCAATTCATTTTCGTATTCTTGACTCAGTTTCTTAACCCGTTATGTTCTGTAAATAGAATGTAATAAGAAGGTACACTATGGACGCAGAACAACTATTACAAGCGATGACTCCAGAAGTTTATGATCGCTTAGTCTATGCAGTAGAAACGGGAAGATGGCCTGAGGGTACAACACTTTCTAAAGAGCAGCGAGATTCGTGTATGCAAGCTGTGATGTTGTATCAATCAAAACATAATACTGATGCGCAGCATATGACGGTTGCAGCCGGTGGTGAAATCAGTTTTAAATCAAAACAAGAGCTTAAAAAACAATTCAGCGGAGAAGAGAGCGATATTGTTCGTGTCAATCCGAACATTGATTAATCCTTACGCCTTATTTCTCAAAATTTTATTATTTTGATTTTGAAAGAAAAAAGCCCAAATTGTATTGGGCTTTTTAGATCGTAGAAAGCTTGAACTTACAGGCTCATTTCACCACGCAGTACTTGTTGCATTCTCTCTTTTACTTCTTCGTAAGAAAGGTTTTGGCTTAGAAGGTAGTGTAGTTTTGCCAGCGCCGCTTCGGGCGTCATGTCAAAGCCACTGATAACACCAGAGTCTGCGAGAGCACAACCTGTGGCATATCCGCCCATATTCACTTTACCTGCCAAACACTGAGTTAGGTTGACGACAATAACGCCGCGCTCAGAGGCTTCTTTCAGGTGACCAAGCAGCTCAGGGTTCTGAGGAGCATTACCGACACCAAAAGTCAGAAGAATCATCGCATTCACGGGCTGACGAAGCGTGTTGCGGATAACTTCGTGTGAAATACCTGGGTACATGGTGATCACCCCGATTGGTTGTGGCGTGATGTTGTGAACCTTAAACTCACCTTCTGGTTGTGCACCAACGGTTACGCTGTTGCTAACTTGAATATTGATCCCAGCTTCCAATAGTGGAGGAAGGTTTGGTGAAGTAAAGGCATTAAAACCGTCTGCATGAGATTTTGTGCTGCGGTTACCACGCATCAATTGATTATTGAAGAACAAAGTTACTTCGTTGATCGGGTAGTTTGCTGCAATATGTAGCGCGTTTAATAGGTTTGCTTGGCCGTCAGAACGCAGCTCTGCGAGAGGGATTTGTGAACCCGTTACAATCACTGGCTTACCAAGGTTTTCAAGCATGAAAGACAATGCGGACGCTGTGTACGCCATGGTGTCAGTACCATGTAGGATAACGAAACCATCGTATTTGTCATAGTTGTCACGAATATCATTCGCAATCTGCTGCCAGTCAGCAGGTGTCATATCTGATGAGTCAATCAGAGGGTCGTATTCGTGGATGGTGTAATCCGGCATTTCAGGACGATGGAATTCGGGCATGCTTGCTAATTGCTTTTCCATAAAGCCAGCAACAGGCACATAGCCGTGGTCGGATTTTTGCATTCCGATGGTACCACCGGTGTAAGCGATGTAGATGTGTTTTCTAGTCATCGTTTTTTCTTTCGTGTAGGGGAACAGAGGCGGGGATTATATACCTAAATAACCTTGAGATGCGAGGCTATACGCACAGCATCAGAAAGTCATCTGAGGAGATGCAAAGCCTAATAAAAAGGGCACTTCAAGTAGAAGTGCCCTTTGTAATATTGATGGAAAAACTACTGCACTTGGCAGTTCAAACAAAATGCGTATTGACCTTTAGGATCGTTGAAGCTTTGGAGCAAGCTTGCGTCTTGTTCGAATTGTTGAGCTACGGGTTGAAGACTTTTTGGTAGCAAGCTTGTTGCATCAATACCTAGAGAGACTTTCACCTGTTTCATAAACTCTTGTAGAAATAGTTCAGTAGGTGAAAGAGGCTCTTCTACCCAGTAAATGCCGTAATCGGTTACGTTCGCTAGTTTCGCCGCTAGCTCTACAGCATCATCAAAGTCACCCATTTGATCGACAAGACCAAAGGATAGTGCATCTTGGCCAGTCCAAACTCGACCTTGAGCAACTTTGTCAACTTCCTCTAGAGACATATCGCGATTCTCGCCAACTAGAGAAATAAAGCGCTTGTAACCGTGCTCGATACCTAATTGGAACACTTGAGACGCGCCCTCAGAAAGGCCAGTGGTAATACCGTCACCTGAGAACGGCGATGTGCCAACGCCATCAGTATTAATACCTAACTTGCTAAAGCCTTTTTCAAACGTGGTGATGACACTAAATATACCAATGGAGCCCGTCAGGGTTGTTGGCTGAGCAACGATTTTGTCTGCGCTCATTGAAATCCAATAACCACCAGAAGCGGCCAAACTCGACATGGATACAACAACCGGCTTACCTGCTTGCTTCAGAGCTTCTACTTCGTTACGAATCACTTCAGAAGCAAAGGCACTGCCTCCTGGACTATCTACTCGTAATACGACCGCTTTCACTTTTTCATCATTGCGTGCTTGACGCAGCAAGCTTGCGACTGTGTCACCACCAACAGTTCCGCGAGGTTGTTGACCGTCCATAATCGCGCCACTTGCTAGAACAACGGCGATGTCGTGCTGAGGTAGTGTGTAATCGGGACGAATCGTTGCAAGGTAGTCGTAGTAACCAATCGCGTTGTAGCTGTCTTTGCCGTCGCTACCAAACTGTTTTGCGAATAGAGTGCGAATGTCTTGGCGTGTAGCAAGTTCATCCACTAGCCCCAATTTGACTGCGAGCTGAGCAATATCGCCATTTACAGACTTCATCTCGTTAATCAGCTCATCCATGGTTGGATTAAGCACTTTCGCATCAATGTTTCGGTTTGTTGTTACGTCATCAACAAAAGCACTCCACAATTGAGTAACCCAACGTGTTGCTGACTCTTTCGCCGCATCGGACATGTCATCACGAATAAAAGGTTCGATAGCGGATTTATAAGTACCTACGCGAAAAACATGAGTAGAAACGTCAAGCTTTTCAAGTAACGTTTTGTAGTACATTGAGTAAGCGCTGTAACCTTTAATCAATACACCACCATCAGGTGCCAGATAAACTTTGTCAGAGTAACTTGCCAAGTAATATTGGCTTTGGTTGTAGAAATCACCTACGGCGTAAACGGGTTTGCCTGACGCTTTAAATTCGTTCAACGCTTTCGCGATGTAACGTAGTTTCGTGAGATTTGTTTCTGGCATGTCTCGTAGTGCTAGCACTAATCCAGACACTTTAGGATCGTCTTTCGCGTAGCGAATAGTATCAACGATATCGAAAAGGACGTTTTCTTTCGGTAACTCATTACCCAAAAGGGAACCAGCAAAAGAGTCCATTGGGTTTACATAACGTCTTTGTTCGACAATTGGGCCTGAAAGGTTCATCACCAATGCAGATTCTTTTTCGACGACAGGTTGACCGTCTCCGGTATAAGTAAAGGCAAAGTAGAAAACGGCAATCATCAGCAAGAAAATTAGGTTTGCCAGTGCGAGTCTGATGAAAGTGATACTTTTCCATATCCCTTTAAATATCAAACCAATAAATTTGAAGAGTTTTTTCATCTTGTCTCCATAACGAGATAGTTACGCCGAGTCTAACAAAGTATGGGTTCTTATCTCTAAGATCTCAAAAGATAACATTTTTTTAGCTTATCACGACCACTCAACAATTGGCATATTTTCACACGAGATTGATCGGTGTTACAAAAATGTAAACGCTTGTTTGATTTTTTGGTTGAGCAGGCTTAATCTGGTCAGACCATGATAATAACAATGGATGTTAAGTGATGTCTGCCATGTACCCAAACCTATTAAAGCCACTGGATCTCGGTTTCACACAATTACGAAACCGAGTTCTGATGGGATCAATGCACACGGGCTTAGAAGAGCACAAAGAAGGATTACAGAAGCTCGCTGCTTTTTATGAAGAACGCGCGAAAGGCGGTGTCGGACTGATTGTAACCGGAGGTTTTTCTCCTAACTTACGCGGTCGTTTACACCCGTTGAGTGCTGAATTCAGCAAGCCAAAACATGCTAAAGCCCATAAAGTTGTGACAGAAGCGGTGCACAAGCACGGTGGTAAAATTGCGTTGCAAATTCTCCATGCTGGGCGTTATGCAATGCATCCATTCTCGCAAAGTGCATCTGGCATTAAAGCGCCGATTGCAAAGTTTGCTCCGAGTGAAATGAGCGACCGCCAGATAAAGAAAACCATCGACGCGTTTGCTAATAGTGCGGAGTTAGCACAGCTTGCTGGTTATGATGGCGTCGAGTTAATGGGCTCGGAAGGTTACTTGATAAACCAATTCTTATGTAAACGTACTAATATGCGTTACGACGAATGGGGTGGCAGCTATAAAAAACGTATGCGGTTTCCGCTAGAAATTGTTAAAGCGGTACGCAAGGCGGTGGGTGACAAGTTCATCATCATCTTCCGTCTTTCTATGCTGGATCTTGTCGAGCAGGGCAGCACTTTTGAAGACGTTATCGAATTGGCGAAAGCACTTGAAGAGGCTGGCGTCACGATTATTAATACGGGTATCGGTTGGCATGAGGCTCGAATTCCGACAATTGCGACTCAAGTACCACGCGGTGCGTTTACATGGGTTACGGAAAAAGTTAAACCTCACGTTTCGGTTCCTATTATCACTTGCAACCGTATAAATACGCCAGATGAAGCAGAACGCATTTTATCTTCCGGTCATGCCGACATGGTTTCGATGGCGCGCCCATTCTTGGCCGATCCTTACTTTGTTGCTAAAGCCGAACAGGAAAAAGCGCAGCTTATTAATACGTGTATTGGTTGTAATCAGGCGTGTCTAGATAACGTGTTTAAAGGTAAACGCGCCAGTTGCTTAGTGAACCCTCTAGCGTGCTATGAAACCGAAATTGTTGTTGAACCAGCCTTTAAAAAGAAAAACATTGCAGTTGTTGGTGCTGGACCTGCGGGCTTGGCTTGTGCGACCACACTGGCTGAACGTGGCCATAAGGTTGATTTGTTCGAAAAGAACGACCGCATCGGTGGTCAGTTCCGTCTTGCGATGCAGATCCCTGGTAAGGAAGAGTTTCGAGAGACGATACGATATTTCGCTAACCGTATTGATGAAACAGGCGTGAATCTGCACTTATCGACGGAAGCGAACTATGACTTACTCACAGAATACGATGAGATAGTGATGGCATCGGGTGTTGAGCCACGTAAAGTCAATATTGATGGAATTGATAACCCAGAGAAAGTCGTCGACTATCAAACTCTCATTCGAGACAAAACGCCAGTCGGTGAGAAAGTGGCTATCGTTGGTGCTGGTGGCATTGGCGTAGATGTCGCGACCATGCTCACAGAGCCAGTTGGACAAACGTTGGATGACTGGTTGCATGAATGGGGAATCGACAAGGAGATGTCTCAGCCGGGCGGTTTATACCCTTACCCTGATGCGGTCAGCGATAAAGAAGTCTGGGTACTTCAGCGTCGTAAAGGTCGTGTAGGTAAAGGTCCGGGTAAAACGACAGGTTGGATCCATAAACGTACCCTTGAAAAACGGGGCGTACATTTAGTCGGCGGCGTGTCTTACGATAAAATTGATGATCAAGGTTTGCACATTCATGTAGACGGAAGCGCGCAGGTACTTAATGCAGACAAAGTTATCATTTGTGCTGGGCAAGAGTCTGTACGTCCGTTTGAAGATAAATGGTCTGAACTTGGAGAGAAGATTCATATCATTGGCGGAGCTGACCATGCGGGTGAACTTGATGCTGTGCGTGCGATTCGTCAAGGTGTTAAATTGGCGGTAAAACTCTAGCCTTTTAATGTGTGTTTACCATAAAAGCTGCGCTTTGAGCGCAGCTTTTTTGTATAGAACTAGTCACTGATATCTGGCAGTTGTTTGGCCATTACCACGCCAGCAAAAGTAATAAAAGAGAACACTAACACCACAGCTGAAAGGCTCAAGAAGTTCGACATAACACCAAGAGAGCTCATTAGAAGCAGCATTATCCCAACCACTGTGTTACTCACGGCTACATAGCTCGTCCGTTTGTCACCTTCTGCGATATCAACTAAATAGGTTTTTCGTCCGACTCGTATTCCGTCGTGGGCAATACAAACACAAAAGTAAAGCAGAGGAATCACGAATAGGAAGCTTTGGCTAGCGGTGACCCATGTATCGTAAACAAATAACACAACACCAAGTAGCGCGCTCATCATTGCGCCTATGACCATCACACTGCGGCTAGAGCGATCGGACATTCTTCCCCAGAAAGGACCTGACACAAAGGAGGCTAAGCCACTCGCAAACATAAAGAGAGCTAGCACCCAGAGCTGTCCACCCAGAGATTGCTGTGCCAGCACAACGTAGTACGGTGCACTCAGCGCAGAACATAAAAATAGTGTCCGCGTGATAACGAATCGACGAAAGGTCACGTCTGTCTTAAGTAACGCGAGTTGTTTAAATGCTTCGAGGACGCCATTTCGACCACCGTCTACCTCACCGGCATACTCATTAATTCGCGCATAGACTAATGCCGCGATGAGCCATATGACGCCCGCTAAGCCTAAACTCAGACCGTAAAAGCGCTCTGTCGGCTCTACGTCCCATAACCAGGCTAGTGCCAGAAGGCTAGCGAAAAGCAGCGTAACCAGGCCAGCAGCGCTTGAAGACCAGCCGTTGACTTGACCTCGTTGGTTTTTAGGGATGGTTTTGCCCAATACATCTTTTGATGCGACGGAATTTAAACCGCGTGAGAGGCTGAAGATCACAAGACATGCAATCACACCATAACCCGCAGCTGCTCCTGTTAGAGTTAATGCGACCAATCCGATTGCAAATATGGAAAGAGCCTGCAAGATGCTGCCAATTACCCAGACCCATTTTCTTACTGGAATGCGTCGGATGTAGTGCGCGATGCTAAGTTGTGGGATAAGGGAACCTGATTCACGAATAGGAACGAGCCAACCAATTAAGTAAACCGGTGCCCCGAGACTTTGTAGTATCCACGGCAACGTGACTTTAGGGTTGATTAACGCATCGCCGACCTTCGTTAAAAACTGAGCGAGAATGATTTTAAGAAAGTTGCCGGGAACTTGATGACAAGCTGATTCAGGAATCGCCTTACAGGCACGGGCATCTTCGTCATTAACGATCTTTTCGTAAATGCTGTTTTGTTTGTCCTTGTTCATCAACCTGCCTATGTTCAACTTATTCATTTCGCGAATAAATTAACATTAAACCCAGATTGATGTTAAGTGAAGCACGTTATCAAGCCCACAGAAAACCGGTTGTTATTCGCAGGAGCAGATTGTGCTAAAGTGGCGTAAACAAAATAACAACGATATTCAATAAGGATTCTTTCATGGACGCTCTCGATCTTTTGCTCAATCGCCGATCTATCGCGAAGTTATCCGCGCCTGCTCCAGAAGGTAAAGCACTTGAGAACATCATTCGTGCTGGCCTTCGTGCGCCTGACCATGCGGGATTAACCCCTTGGCGTTTCGTTATCGCACAGGGCGATGGTTTGAAAAAACTGTCAGATATATTGGTAAAAGCGGCAGAAGCTGAAAATAGTGATGAAGCGGTGGTCGAAAAGGTAAAGAATGCCCCATTTCGCGCACCAATGGTGATCACGGTGATTGCTAAAGTAACAGAACATGAGAAAGTACCAGCACTAGAGCAACACTTATCTGCGGGATGCGCTGTACAAGCGATGCAAATGGCAGCTGTAGCGCAAGGCTTTCAAGGGTTTTGGCGCTCAGGTAAGTGGATGTTCCATCCAGAAGTTCATCAAGCATTTGGTTTAGAGGGTGACGATGAGATTGTTGGTTTCTTGTACTTAGGCACGCCTGGTTGTACACCGATGAAAGTTCCTGAGCGTGACCTTTCTCAGTTTGTTGAATTCCTATAACTAAAAACTTAAATAAACTGACTGTTTATTTATACAGTTTTTCTTGATTTATTAGGGCTACATTCGATAATGTGGCCCTAATTATATTTATTTCCAAAACGTTATGTCTCGTCTGTTTATTGCTGAAAAACCAAGTTTAGGCCGTGCGATTGCCGCTGCACTGCCAAACCCTCAAAAGAAAGATCAAGGATTCATCCGCTGTGGGAACGGGGATATCGTTACTTGGTGTATCGGCCATTTGCTCGAACAAGTCGAACCTGACGCTTACGATGAGCGTTATAAAAAGTGGAATATGGCAGATTTACCAATTGTTCCGCAGCAATGGCAGCTCAGACCGAGGAAAAGCGCAAGTAAGCAATTAACAGTGATTCGTAAATTGCTCAAAGAAGCTAACGAAGTCATTCATGCAGGAGACCCAGATCGAGAGGGTCAGCTGTTAGTTGATGAAGTTCTGGACTATTGCAAGTTATCTAAAACCAAGAAGGAATCCACACAGCGTTTGCTGATTTCCGACTTGAACTTACCTGCGGTTAAACGCGCACTCAGTTCTATGCGCAGTAATCGCGAGTTTATCCCACTTTCAGTTTCTGCATTGGCCCGCTCTCGGGCTGATTGGCTGTATGGTATGAACATGTCTCGTGCTTATACCTTGCTTGGTCAAAAAGCAGGGTATCAAGGTGTTCTCTCGGTAGGGCGAGTGCAAACGCCAGTTCTTGGCTTAGTGGTGCGTCGTGATGAAGAAATCGAAAACTTTGTCCCGAAGGACTATTTTACCCTACATGCTCTGATCCCATATCAAGATGCCAATGGTACTTTTGATATTCGTGCTCGTTGGAAGCCAAGTGAGGCATGCAAGCCTTGGCAGGACGAAGAAGGTCGAGTGTTAAACCGTAAGTTGGTGGAAAATGTTGCAAACCGCATCGCAAATCAACCTGCAAAAGTGACGGAGTCGGAACAAAAGCAAACCAAGCAATCAGCACCATTACCTTATTCGTTATCTGCCTTACAGATCGATGCCGCGAAGCGCTATGGTATGAGTGCGCAACAAGTACTAGATACTTGTCAGGCATTGTATGAAAAGCACAAGCTGATCACTTACCCGCGTTCAGATTGTCGCTATTTACCGATGGAACACTACTCACAAGCAGGGACGGTGACAACTGCTATTGCGAATAACGCAAAAGAGTTGCAAGTTGCCGTTCAGGGAGCAGACTTAACATTAAAGTCCAAAGCCTGGAACGATAAAAAAGTGGATGCGCACCATGCGATTATCCCTACACCGAAGCAAGCTAATGTGAATGCGCTTTCCGGCAATGAGATGAAAGTGTATCAATTGATTGCACGCCAGTACCTCATGCAGTTCTATCCGGCGGCGGTTTACGCAGAAGCGAAATTGGTTTTCGATATCGCTGGTGGTACGTTTGTCGCGAAAGGTCGTCAGTTAGTTTCGCCGGGTTGGAAAGCGCTAATGGGCAACACTGACAAGGAAGATGAAGGTATTGATGCCGTGCCACCGCTACCCGAAGGCACCGTGTTAACTTGTCGTGAAGGGGAAATAAAAGACCGAAAAACCGAGCCACCAAAGCATTTTACCGAGGCATCGTTGTTGCAAGCGATGACCGGGATCGCCCGTTACGTTGCGGATAAAGAACTGAAAAAAATCCTTCGTGACACTGATGGGCTAGGCACGGAAGCGACTCGCGCTGGTATTTTGGACACGCTGTTCAAACGCCAACTGCTTACGCGTCAAGGTAAGTCAATTCTCAGTTCTCCTGCTGGAAGAGGTCTCATTCATGCCTTGCCAGAAGATTCAACATACCCTGATATGACGGCTCATTGGGAGCACCAGTTACAAGGTATGGCAGAGAGAAATCAAGCATATCAGCCGTTCATGCAAGCACTGGAACAACGCATTGATAGCTTGATGGCACAAGTAAAAGCAGGGCCTATCCCTGATTCATTACGTCATCTACCCAAGGTGGAACGTCCTGCGTTTAAACGTAAAAAGCGCAGTTATTCAAAGAATGGTGGCGCGACTAAATCTCGTGCAACCAAAGGTAAGCAGGCATAGGACAAGCGCGGCGTAATTAAACTCCGCGCATGCTTGAAAATAGATTACTCGAACAGATCACCGTGGTTTTGGATCGCGCCTCTTACTTCACCTTGAGTTAACACGCGTTTGTCCAGTACCTCTTTCACCTGGTTGCCCAAGTCAACTAATGTATCTCGATTCGCTTGAGTTTGGCGTTTACCAGCACTTCTCAAGCAGTAATTTAGTTCGTGCTCTTCGCTAAAATTAACCAAATCCCTATCTGCTGCCATCGTGCTTTCTCCTTATTTGTTCTACTTTTTCCTAAGTCTGGATTGGATGTAGATAAATTCAAGTTAGATTGCGCGAATTATGCTGGTGGATCACTGATGAACATTATGTTTGCCAACCAAGTCACGATTATGAAGCCTGGCTTTGATGGTATTTGGTTTAGTGATGGTTGTGTCTTAATGCTGCTACCAAGGTAACTCAGTACCATCGTAGTTAATAAATCGACCTGAAAGCTGCGGTGTGCTCAGTTCTATCACGTTCGCTAGGCCTAGCGCGGAGGTTTGCGTATCTATCAAAGCATTTGGCCCGCCCATCGCCGTTTTTACCCAACCAGGGTGAAGCGCTAAAACGGTAAATCCTTCAGGTGTTAAATCATTACTTAAGCTTTTCACAACCGAGTTAAGCGCCGCTTTCGATGAGCGATAAATATAGCCGCCGCCGGACGTATTTTCGGTCATACTGCCGACTTTTGATGAGATACAAGCAATCTTTTTCATCTTGCCTTGTTGTAAGCGAGGGTAACAGTACTCAACCAGTTTTAATGGAGCAATGGTGTTTACTTCGAAGACTTTACGCCATGCTTCTACGTCAGTATTTCCAAAGCCATATCCCTTGGGCCCGTAATATCCTGCATTATTGATGAGTAAGTCGATGGCAGGGAGTTTATCGGCAAGCTTAGCGACTTGTTCGTAGTGCGTGACATCCAGTTCGTGCAAAACTAGATTGCTGAATTGTGAGGCTAGAGTTTGTAGTTCTGAACTGTTCTCTAAGGAACGGCTAGTAGCATGTACTTGGTGGCCTTGCTTCAGGTACAGCTCAGTTAAGCTAAGGCCAATGCCGCGATTTGCTCCGGTAATAAAGACGGTTTGACTCATACAAACACCTATGTTTTTTTGATTTCAGTTGAAAGTCATTGTGTTAGCTAAGCACAATAAAATCAACCAACCACCACGCACCAACAACAAGAGATGAAAATAGGGACAGAGCACAAAGAGAGCCAAACAGTGCGCCGAGAATAGCAAAGAAAGTAGAATTCATATGTATATTAAATTTAATTGATATTGAAAATCATTATCAATTAAATTGCGTTTTATTCAACCCTTGAAGTTGATACTATTTCGTTACCATTGTTATTAAGAATTTCTCATGCTGCCACTTATCTACCACCCGATTTATTCTCAACTTGAGTTGCCAGAGGGGCATCGTTACCCAATTATGAAATACCAGTACCTCTATGAATCGGTATTGGTGCATATGGAGAAAGATAACTGGAAAGAGCACACGCAGTTTTTCCAGCCCGAAGCATTAACTGTTGGGGAAGTAAAACGTGTTCATGACGAGGAATACGTCGAGTTACTTGTTAGTGGAAACATGCCAGCTGCGAAGATGCGCCGAATAGGTTTTCCTTGGAGTGAGTCTCTCATTACCAGAACGCTAACTTCAGCAGCGGGCACGGCTCTGACCGCAAAAAAGGCACTTGAGTACGGTGTGGCCATTCATTTGAGTGGTGGGTATCACCACGCACACAAAGAGTTTGGCAGTGGTTTTTGTTTATTTAATGACTTAGTGATCGCGGCCAGGCAAGCGCTCGAAGTCGAGCATGTCGATAAAGTATTGATCATTGATAGTGATGTTCACCATGGGGATGGAACAGCAACTTTATGTGACGATGAGCCAGATATCATCACGCTTTCTTTCCACTGTGATAAAAACTTCCCAGCGAGGAAGCCTCAGTCTGACCTCGATGTGCCTTTGGTGCGAGGGACAGGTGATGAGGATTTTTTAATGGCGTTTAAAGAAGTGGTCGATATGGCACTTAATCTTCATCGCCCTGATTTAGTTATCTACGATGCTGGTGTCGATATACATCAAGACGATGAGCTTGGATATTTTGATGTGTCGACTCAAGGGATTTTAGAACGTGATAGATTTTTAATGCAAACAGTGAAATCTCGAGGTATCCCTGTCGCAGCTGTCGTTGGAGGTGGATATCGAACGAATCATGCTGACCTCGTCCCAATCCATTTGCAGCTTATCAATGCCGCTAAAGAAGTCTTTATTGATGAGTAGATACAACTAGATGTAAATATCAAATTGATTCAACACTGGAACGAACGAAAAGGGCATTAATTTTTTGTGGGTTCTTTCGGAGTGTGGCGGAGTGCTTAGTTGCGTTCAAGAAGTGGTAAGTGATTTGTACAAATCTTTTTAAGTCTGGAGATGCGAAAAAGCCCGCTAATTTCTTAGCGGGCTTTTTCTAAAAGTGGCGGAGAGATAGGGATTTGAACCCTAGATACGCTATTAACGTATGCCGGTTTTCAAGACCGGTGCTTTCAACCACTCAGCCATCTCTCCGTTGTTGAGGCGCATAATATAAGGCTTTGAAAATGTTGTAAACCCCTAGTTGAACTGATTGGATGTTTACTGCGCAAATTTGTGGTTTGTGTTGTTTAAATAAACAAAAACTCCCCAAAAAGGGGGGAGTTTGAATAGTATATGGATTGCTAGGTATTAATCGTTTTTAGAATAAAAACGCTGTAACTCAGTTAAACCTTGCATCAAAACTGGCAACTTAGGTGCATCATCTCGAAGTCGTTTGTAGTTTTTGTCATACAGCTTGTAGTTGCCAAACTTATCGATCACTGTGGTTTGCGAGCTAGTAATTAAGGCAAGCTCGCGAGTATCGCCCGCCAAGATCCAGCGACGACGACTTTCATCGAATAGGTTGCGACCACTACTGTAATCATATGGGTTGGAAGATACGCCGAGCATATCTTGCAATAGTGTAACCGAGAGGTCCAGGTGGCTTGTGCTGTGATTAAATTCGCCAGCCAGCATTCCAGGCCAATGGATCACCATCGGAACTTGTAATTGATAACGGCTGTAGTTGCTGTTTGCTCCCCAGCTGTTCGTATTGGTTTCGTTAAATTCACTACCGTGATTAGAAGTGATGATTACGATGGTGTTTGTCAGTTGTCCCGTCGTTTCTAGTTCATCAATAATACCGGCGATAGTTCTATCCGCCGACTTCACTGCATATTCATAAGCTTTTTTGAATCGCTCACTTGCGGGCATTTCTTCGTCATTATTTGAAGGAATCGATTCAAAATTATCAACGGTGGTGACTTCGATGTAACTAAACCATGGCTGACTTGCTTTCTCTGCTAACCATGTATTCCAGTTTGCGATAGATTGTTTATCGGTATGAGCTTGCGTGCCATCTAGGTCTTCCGCTAAGTTCAAGTCGCGGAAAATAATTTCTGAGTAGAGATCATCTTCAAACCCACTGCCACTGAATAAACCAAAGTTGTAGCCCTGATCTTTCAGTACATCGAGCAATACTGGGGAAGCACCTTGCGCCTTGATGCTTGATGCATAACTGGTCGGTAAGCCATAGAACAAACCAAAGGCCCCGTATGTATCATTACTTGAGCTGTAATGATTACGGAAGTTCTGATTGTTTTCAGCAAACTCATAGAGGTTAGGCATCTCTTCTTGGTTCAGCGCATCCGCTCGTAAATTGTTTATGCTTATCATCAACACATTGAGCTTATTAACTCGGCGGTTAAACTCAAGCTTTTCAAGAGGGTAGTTGACTAACTCTACGTTGCCTTCGTTTTCTGCTAAACGTTTTAGGTATTCCTCACGGTCAAGTAGACCATGTTTTTCCATAAAACTCTTCGCTGTCATCGGGTAAGACAACGGGAAGTTTGAACGCTGGCTAGTAATTGGGTTGTAAAAATACGCATCTGCCCAAATGTAAACCAAATGGCTGGTCATAAAGCTGAGGAAAAAGACGGCCGCGAGAGGGCGTCCTACGTGCTTATGAGATAGTTTGCGCTGTTTTCGCCATACCCATTCGGATAGTGCGAGTTGAATAAGGAAGATCAGCGGCATCACAACAAATAAATGTTGTAGGTCAGTGCTGAGTGCACTTTTGTCTTCGCTGAATAGTAACTCCCAGACAACGGGAGTTAAGTGCAAATTGATCGACTGATACGCTTGGGTATCAATTAATAATATGGTTTGCCCAACGGTTGCGAAAATCACTGCCACCAAACGGAACAATTTCCGCGATGGCAGGATAAACGTCAACGGGAATAGAACAAGCAAGTAAAGTGCGAAAACTAGAAAGCCAAAGTGACCAACCCAAGAAACCGCCAGATAAAACTGACCAAGTAACGTCTCGGGCCAAGGAGACTGAACAATGTAGCGTGTGCCTATCAACATCGATGCAACGATATTGAAGAATGCAAACCAGTGACCCCAACCAACTAGTCGAGATACACGTTCGCCGTATGAGTTTCCGCTGTCTACCATGTATGTGTTCTATTGTCCGTGATTAGTGTGTTTTTGGTGTTTCTAAAGAAGACATCAGCGCCTGAGCAAATTTTTCAGCAATCGCTTTGCGTTGTGAAGCAGCAACACGTTGATTTAAGACATTGGTTGCGATATTTCCGGCAATCATTAGCGTCAACTCAGGAGAAGCAGCATGTTTTTCAAGAACTGTTGCTACTTCAGCAAGAATTTTTTCTACTTGCTCGTCAGTATATTTAGATGTAATCGGCATAAAGACTCTAATAATGATAGTAAAAGCGGCTTATGATAACCTACAATGCCCATCAACTAAAACCTTGTAGCAAGATAAAATCACTATGAGTCTTCATCTTTCAAACGTTATTCTGCATCAACTGTGCAAAAACGATCAGGACGAGCTGGTTGTAAACTTTCGTCCAGCATCATTAGAGAACGATGCATCTACAGAAAACTTAGTCGCTGAGCTTCACCGAGTATTCCATTCTAAAGCTGGTAAAGGTTTTGGCGCTTTCCAGTCAGACAGCGAATTTCAATTTTGGCTTCAAGAAATGCGCAAAGGAGAGCGAGATTTTTACGACTTCTCACAAATTAGTGCAAATCGCTTGAAAGAAGAGTTGATTAAGTACCCATTTGCGGATGAAGGTATCTTGGTTTTCGCTGAGTATCAGAGTTTAGCAACGGACTACTTGTTCATCGGTATCTTACCAATGAATCAAAGTTTAAAAGTGACCGAAGGTTTGGACATCAGTGCGACAGATTACTTAGATATCACCAAAATGGATATTGCCGCACGCATCGACCTGTCGAGCTACGAGACCGACAAGGAATCCAATCGTTATCTGCAATACATTAAAGGACGCGTTGGCCGTAAAGTGGCGGACTTCTTCCTAGATTTTCTGCAAGCGGATATTGGCTTAGATACTAAACAACAAAACTTAGTGTTGATGCAGGCGGTGGATGATTTTTGTGCTGACTCGAAGCTAGAAAAGCAAGAAGTGAACGAGTACAAGAAACAAGTTTACGACTACTGCAATGAGCAAATTAAATCCGGTGATGAAGTTCAAATCTCAGAACTTTCCGGAGAGCTTCCTCAAAGCCAAGATGGCACGAGCTTTATGGATTTCACCAAAGAGCAAGGGTACGAACTTGAAGAGTCTTTCCCAGGTGATCGTGCGACGGTTCGCAAACTGACTAAATTTGTTGGAGCTGGTGGTGGTTTGAATATTAGCTTCGATAGTCTCTTACTTGGCGAGCGTATTTTTTATGATCCAGAGACGGATACCTTAACGATTAAAGGGACGCCTCCAAATCTAAAAGATCAGTTAAGTCGCAATTAAAATCATATCGTTAAATAAAGAGAGCAAACGGCTCTCTTTTTTTATGTGAATAAGAAACATCCATAGTATATGCTTGTAATTAATGGAGATATGCGAGGGGCAAGTGTTGCTGAAGCTAAAAGAAGGAATACGGCGGTTTGTTTGGTTCTGGTTCGTTTTGTGGTGTGTTTTAGCACTTGGCATTTGGCTGCAAGCCAAACAAACGATTCAAACGATTTCGACTGTAAATGAGTTAGGAAGTAAAGTTGAAGAAGTCAGGCACTTTTTTAACTTCGATCTGCCTTACCGTGTTAAACACGTCGACCAAATTTCACTGAAACTTCAGTTGGCTTATGCAGTTCGCTTACAGCTTGAAAGTGAGTTTTCTGAAGGGAAAATCACACCAGACATCACTCAATTGCTTTATACGACCGACCGATTTTTAGAAAGTGCTCGAGCTTTTGTAAGAAGTGACAGTGAATTGGTTTCGTTAGCTGAACAGTTACGAAGCAGCCGTGCTCGAACAGAAAACTCTGAGCAAATTCAGGCAATGTACTATCGCTTAGGTGCGCTTGTTTTTGAGTCTGTCTTTAGTGACTCTGCAACGAATAGCGATACTTACCGTGACTTAGACCGACTTTTTATTGAATCAGAGGCACTCTCTCCCGAAGAGCGAAGTGCTCTTCAGCGCCAGCTTGCTCAAACCTCAAGCGCACTATCTGCTCAGGCACAGGGCAGTTATTTATCTAATCAACTGCTTAATCCAGATTTCCCGAACCAGTTAACTTCGATAAATGATAAGTTGGAACAGAAGCTAATGACTTTTATTGTTTGGCTGTCTGTAATCAGTGGTTTGCTCCTTTTCCTCATTTCATTGGGAGCCTTCTCCCCAAAAACGATTCAACCGATACCACTACCCAGAACCGATGATAAAAAGTCAGAGCAAGTTGGCGATGATGAAAATGGAGCTAACACTGTTCCCTCAGCTCAGTCAGAAAATTTTCAAAACGTCCAAATGAACGAAAAAAGTTGTAATGAGGTGAATTCATCACAAGTGGAAGTAGTGGAACGTGAGCCGTACATAGATATCAATAAAATGTTAGATTCTCTGTCTGGTGACGAGGGCGCTGTGCGGATGTTACTGGAGGTCTTTATTCAGGACCACTCTGGCGATGGCACTAAAATGTATCAGCTGTTAGAAGAGGATAAAGAGCAAGCGCAAAGAGCCGCACACAGTCTTAAAGGGGTCTCAGGGAGTTTAGGTGCAATGCCATTGCACTGTATTTCGGGTGATATTGAACTGTTGATTAAACAAGGGCAAAAAGTGCCGGAAGAGAAGTTGGCATGTTTAGATGATGTCCTAAAACAAACCATACTTTTTGCTAATAATGTTCTCAATAGTGAAAAGATAACAGAAGCGCTAACAGATTGATATTGCTCTGACTTAATGTCATAAGAGTTGAGGTAATAAAGGCTCGAACTATATGACTTAGTTCGCTTTATTCCTGTTCTATACAATTTGTTAAAGGTGTTTTCATGTCCGTTCGCCGAATGTCTTCAATGATGTTGATAGGGCTGGTTATGATGCTTTCAGGGTGCTCCCTGCTCGAAGTCAAGATCGAGAGTCAAACCGTCCCTCTTACCAAACAAGAGCTCAATATGCGTCTTTTGACTCGTGAGTATGCGCAGCAGTTTTTTGCTCAGGTTGAGCAAGCAGCAGACGCACTACACGAACAATATGAGCCTCATGATGAAGTTCATCAATCTTATATTTTACTTTGGAAGATAAATGCTGAAGAAGGCATCCAAGCTTCTGCATACCAAGTGTCCCCAATGGCTGCACTGATTGATACATGGACTTTCACGCTACAAATGGAACAGTTTTTTACTACCGCTTCTGGTAATGAGCTCTTTGCGTCCGATGAGGCCAAGTTAGTTTCCGTTTATTTAGCGAAAGAGGTAGATAAACTGGCTCAATCTTTATTGAAGAAAGAAGCATACATCAAGACACAAACGTTTGTTGCAGAGTTCGCCAAGCAGCATCCCTTCGCTGATTTAAGCATGATTAGGACTCCGGCTTACCGTAGGTGGTTAGATGCAAACCAAATTAGCGAAGAGGAAGCCGTTACAACGCTAGGCACGATGCCAGAAGCACTCGGGGATGTCTCTGATCGTCTAAGTCTGGTATCAGAACAGACACCAAAAATTATGACGTGGAAAGCGCAGTTGTTGGCCTTGAATAGCTCTGCCAGTATCGAAAAAGTCAATGCGGCGCTCAATAGTTTGCAAGTTACCGCTGATTCGGTGAGGGATTTTATCGATAACAACCCAGAGTACATGCGTTATTTGGCAGAGCAAATGGCGCTGGAGTTACAACCTTTGGTTGACGATATCGATCAAAGGACGGAGGCGCGTTTATCTCAGTTGGGTGAAGAACGCCAAGCTATAGAGCTGATGGTTGCCAGAGAGCGCCAAGAAATCGCACAGATCATTACCCATGAGCGCGAGAAGTTTGCTCAAGATATGGATCGAGTGTCGCAAGAGGTTGTGAATCTCGCAATGACTAAGCTGATTGAACTTGTCAAAAGTACCATCATCTACTTTATTCTGTTCATTGCCGTTATATTCTTTGCACCGCTTGGCTTGGGCTATTGGTTTGGGAAGCGTTCAGCCGTGAAAACGCCAGTCAAACAAAGCTAACGATTTGTTTTGGAAATAAAAAAAGAGCGCTTTAAAGC
This sequence comes from Vibrio sp. 2096, assembly GCF_033339595.1. Classification (NCBI taxonomy): domain Bacteria; kingdom Pseudomonadati; phylum Pseudomonadota; class Gammaproteobacteria; order Vibrionales; family Vibrionaceae; genus Vibrio; species Vibrio sp. 2096. Next base: position 94,145 of record NZ_JAWOUX010000010.1, on the reverse strand, counting down.
GCTCTTTTTTAGTATTGAATTCGGAAGGGAGGTTCTTCCTATCTCTGCGAAGTTAAGCGGTTTGCTGCTTTAATTCGCCTTCAGCTTCTTCAACTGCTTCTGCTGTTGGTTCGCACTTATCAACAAACCAACCCATGTAAGAAGTGAAGATCGTTACGATGATACATACAAAACTCAGCCACATGAACGGGGCATAAGACAGTGTAGCAACACCCAAAATACTGGCCATGTAGATACCGTTGTCACTCCAAGGGACCATACCTGAGGTTAGCGTGCCGCCAAATTCTGCGTTACGAGACAAATTCTTACGTTTGTAGCCTAGACGGTCATAGTTCTTCGCACAGATTTTTGGGGTCAGGATAAGTGAAACGTACATCGCTGAACCAAATACGTTGCCCATAAAGGCCGTACCAATTGTGCTTGTTGCCAATGAACCTGCACTTTGAACGCGTTTTTCAAACAGCTTCGCGATAGTCTCTAGCACGCCTACTTTATCTAGTAGACCGCCAAAACCAAGGCCGAATACGATAACCGCTACCGACCCAAGCATTGAAGACATGCCGCCACGGTTAAGGATTGAGTCAATGAAATCTACGCCAGATGAGATTGCAAACGGAGCCCAAGCCGTGTTGAACGCGGTTAGGAAATCGACATCTTGGATCATCACTGCCCAAATAATACCTAGCAGAGAACCAAAACTGATCACTGGGAATGAAGGCATACGCATCGCTAGAAGTGACAATACGATGACCACAGGAACAAATGAGTAAGGGGTGATGTAGAACTGCTGTTCCATCGCCTTAATGACAGAGTCTACCTGGCTCATGTCAACTTGACCTGCGTAGTGGAAGCCAAATGCAGTAAACATAATGCCTGTAATAATGTAGCTAATGAGTGCTATCGGCAACATGCCTTTAATATGTTCCATCACTTCAACGTTAGACATAGATGAAGCAAGGATTACTGAATCCGATAGAGGCGACATTTTGTCACCAAAGTAACAGCCTGAAAGTACGGCACCTGCAGTGATTGGCGCAGGAACACCAAGACCTTGACCGATGCCCATCATTGCAATACCTGCCGTGCCAGCCGCACCCCAAGATGTGCCAGTCGCTAGCGCAGTCAATGAACAGATGATCATGGTCGCGAGCAAAAAGATGGAAGGGTGGATTGCTTTAAGGCCGTAGTAAATAATGGTTGGAACAATACCACCAGAGATCCAAGTACCTACAAGCGCGCCAACGGCCAAAAGGATTAAAACGGCTCCAAGTCCATTGGAAATGCCATTTAGTGCTGCTTTTTCCAGATCTTTATACTGATGGCCAAGCTTTATGCCCAATATCATGACAATGAACCAACCGATGTATAGCGCTAGCTGAATCGGTAGGTCTAGCTTGGCTGTGAACGAAAATGCCAGCAGGAGAAATAAACCGAGCGAGATAAATACCTGTATCAAGCTTGGTAGGCGTGGTGTAACTTGCTTCATATGTGCCTCTGTCAATCTTGGAGCAATAGAGGAAGGCGCTCCTTGTTGTAATCGCGCATAACATACATTAACAAAAATTATATTTCGAACATTTGGTGTTTTATCTTGATGTTCGTCGGTAAAAACGTTTGCTTGTGAAATTAACTGTTAGTTTGTTTTAACTTTTTTGGTTTTAAATGTTGTGTAATGTGAAATTATTGTGCTTCATGTGTTATTTTCTCATTGAGTGGTAAGACCAATTAGGGGGCTAAAGTGCTTTCCCTACTTGAAAAATGGTTAAAACCGCAAACCAAACACTAAAAAATCTCGTGTAACCCGGTTTTTCAGAGGAAAAGGTTAAAAAACGCGCTTATTTACAAAATAGGGGTTGAGATTTTGCTGTGAAAAATTAACTATGGGGTAGGTTTTTTAATACATGGAGAGTTAATACGATGAGAGTTGGTTTAGTTGGTTGGCGCGGTATGGTTGGTTCAGTCCTTATGCAGCGTATGGTTGAAGAGAAAGACTTCGACCTAATCGAACCAGTATTCTACAGTACTTCTCAAGTTGGTATTCCTGCTCCTAACTTAGGAAAAGACGCAGGCTTACTGCAAGACGCATATGATATTGAAAGCTTAAAACAGCTTGATGCGGTAATCACCTGTCAAGGTGGTAGCTACACAGAAAAAGTTTTCCCTGCACTTCGTCAGGCTGGTTGGAAAGGCTACTGGATTGACGCGGCCTCTACGCTACGTATGGCTGAAGATTCGATCATCACACTTGATCCAGTGAACTTAAAGCAAATCCAACAAGGCATCCACGGTGGCACGAACACATTTGTCGGTGGTAACTGTACGGTTAGTTTAATGCTAATGGGGCTAGGTGGTCTATTTGAGAAAGGCCTTGTTGAGTGGACAAGCGCAATGACTTACCAAGCCGCATCTGGTGCTGGTGCGCAAAATATGCGTGAATTGATCTCGCAAATGGGCGTTATCAATGACTCTGTTAGCTCTGAACTTGCAAACCCATCAAGCTCTATCCTAGATATCGATAAGAAAGTCGCGGATACAATGCGCAGCGGCTCTTTCCCTACCGATAAGTTCGGTGTGCCACTAGCTGGTTCGTTGATCCCATGGATCGATGTGAAGCGCGATAATGGTCAGAGTAAAGAAGAGTGGAAAGCGGGCGCTGAAGCGAATAAAATTTTGGGTTCTCAAAGTTCACCTGTCCCAATTGACGGTACCTGTGTGCGTATTGGCGCGATGCGTTGTCACTCTCAAGCACTTACTATCAAGCTTAAACAAAATGTACCAATGGACGAAATCGAAGAAATCATCGCCACTCATAACGATTGGGTGAAAGTGATTCCTAACGACCGTGACATCACTGCTCAAGAGCTAACACCGGCAAAAGTTACGGGCACAATGTCTGTACCAGTGGGTCGTTTACGTAAGATGGAAATGGGTGATGATTTCCTAAATGCTTTCACTGTTGGTGACCAACTGCTTTGGGGTGCTGCGGAGCCATTGCGTCGTACTCTGCGAATTATTCTGTCTGAGAAAGCATAATCACATCAATCCTTTATTTGATGACAAAATAAAAGAGCTCCTTAGGGAGCTCTTTTTTCATGCGTCGTCTTCCGTTCGAACGACTCTTTTGTCTGGATCGGCTAGTTCACTACCACAATGTTTACAGTAAATTGCGTCAGAGTCGTGCCCTGCGTGGGAGCAGTTTGGGCATTTCACCAATACTTTGTGCGATTGCATCTCTTGGTGCAGTTCGGCAGTGAAAATACCTGTAGGTACCGCCAAAATGGAATAACCCAGTAACATGGTGAGTGATGCAAGCCCTTTACCTAGGTCTGTTTGAGGGACCAAGTCACCATACCCAACCGTTGTGATGGTCACGATCGCCCAATAAATACTTTTAGGAATGCTAGTAAATCCGTTTTCAGGTCCTTCAATGATAAAAATCAATGAGCCGAAAATCGTTACCATAATGGCGACGGAGCTAAAGAAGATAAAAATCTTTCTGCGCGCCATAAGCAGTGAACGTAAGAGGATATTGGACTCTTGGAGGTATCGGACTAACTTGAGTATGCGGAATATTCGCATCACTCGCAGCGCCCTGATCACACCCATAAACGAAGCCGATGGGAAGAAGAGTGCTAAATAAGTGGGCAAAATCGCAAGTAAATCGACGACACCATAAAAACTCTTTGCGTAGGCGGCAGGTTTGGGGGAGCAATAAAGCCTTAGAAGGTATTCAATCGTGAATAGGCCAGTAAATGTGTATTCAATAAACTTCAGCTCTTTTTCCCACTCGGCCCGAACGGAGGGTATCGAATCTAACACCAGTACGATTAACGAACTGATGATCGCGATAATGAGAGCAATATCGAACGTTTTACCAGCTTTGGTATGAGTACCAAAAATGGTGACATATAGAGTATGTTTAAGAGAGTCAGTCGTCATGACAAAGCGATCCATTGTTGAATCGCTCTATCATACAATTTTATAGAAACTCAGGCTAATCCTGGAAATAAGTTGCGTAAGCCATTCGCAATGAACTCTATGCCAAGCGCGCCCAATATCAAACCCATGATACGAGTAATGACGTTGATTCCAGTTTGACCTAAAAATCGTACGATCAATGGGGCAGAACGGAATAATAGCCATGAACAAAGGCAGAACAAACCAATCGTAATACTAATGCCCACGGTATCGAACATGCTTGGGTAGCGTGCACCATAAACAATAGTCGAACTGATTGCACCAGGACCTGCCATTAAAGGCATTGCAAGAGGGACCACACCAATCTGTTCACGACTGACGTATTCCGTTTTCTCTTGTTTGTTCTGCTTATCTTCCCCCAGTTTACCGCTCATCATCGAGAATGCGATGCTAAGTAATAGCAACCCGCCAGCGACACGAAACGAATCCAGAGAAATACTGAACATGTCTAACAGTAACTGACCAGCAAAAAGCGAAATGATCAGGATGATCGCAACAGCCACATTTGCTGTTGTTGCCGTATTGCGCTTTTCGTCTGGTGTCATATGCCCGGTTAGTGACACAAACACAGGCATGATACCAACAGGGTTTACTGCGGCTACCAAACCGAGAAAAAACTGCAAGAAGATAGCAAGTTCAAAAGTTTGCATGTTGCGTACTCATCAAAGTTCACATTAGTGAAAAGGAGAAGGGGTAATTTGGGCGTAATGTAAGGCAAAAGTTAGGTTGTAAGAAATGAAAAAAACTAACGCATTCCGTGCCATTTAAGTGAGAAAAACTAATTCTTTAATAAACTGTATCTAATCTGGAAAGGAAATGTTACGTATAAGGTTGCTGATAAATTGCACTGTTTTACATAAACGTTAACATTCGCACATTTTTGATAAAAACCAAGGTGGTTTGTAGAGAGATGTATTCGGTTCGATATACTCTCAGTAGCACAAAGAATTGGGCCTACATGTAATTTTGTTGGTCAAAAATGAAACTTTTTTACAGGTTGTTGTAGTTTCTTTTATTTATTTGTCCATTTGCTTCTTTTTTACTCAATAAAAAGTGAAAGTTAATTTATTTGTTTATCAGTGATTTATGTCATTTTGGTGTGATGAGGCACCACTTTGGTAGTATTTAGGTGGTGAGAACTGATCCAAGTCAATTTTTTTCACACTCTGAAATATTATACTCAGTCCTGAAAGCAATTTACTAAGACGTTTGTTTTCTAAGTGACTGATAAACAGTAAAAACGATAAGTAATAGCCTTAGTAAAAAGTTTTTAATATTTGTTAATTTTAGGAGATTCCCTATGCCTGTAACTAATATGGCTGAACTAGATGCAATGGTTGCTCGCGTTAAGAAAGCGCAAGAAGAGTTCGCTACTTACTCTCAAGAGCAAGTAGATAAAATCTTTCGTGCAGCATCGCTTGCAGCTAACCAGGCCCGTATCCCGCTAGCTCAACAAGCGGTAGAAGAATCTGGTATGGGTATTGTTGAAGATAAAGTAATCAAGAACCACTTCGCTTCTGAGTTTATCTACAATAAATACAAAGACGAACAAACGTGTGGCATCTTAGAAGAGGATGACAACCTAGGTACTATGACTATCGCTGAGCCTGTAGGCATCATCTGCGGTATCGTACCAACGACTAACCCAACTTCTACAGCGATCTTCAAATCTCTAATCTCTTTGAAGACTCGTAACGGTATCATCTTCTCACCACACCCACGTGCGAAAAACTCAACTAACGATGCAGCTAAACTCGTTCTAGATGCAGCAGTAGCAGCAGGCGCACCAAAAGACATCATCGGTTGGATCGACCAGCCTTCTGTTGAGCTTTCAAACGCTCTAATGAAACACGATGACATCGCTCTTATCCTTGCAACTGGTGGTCCGGGCATGGTTAAAGCCGCTTACTCTTCTGGTAAGCCAGCAATCGGTGTAGGTGCAGGTAACGTTCCTGTTGTTATCGATGAAACAGCAGACATCAAACGTGCTGTTGCTTCTATCCTTATGTCCAAGACTTTCGACAACGGTGTAGTATGTGCTTCTGAGCAGGCGGCAATCGTAGTTGATGAAGTATACGACGAAGTGAAAGAGCGTTTTGCTTCTCACAAAGCTTATGTCCTAAGCAAAGCAGAAGCTGATAAAGTTCGTAAAGTGCTTCTTATCGATGGCGCGCTAAACGCGAAAATCGTAGGTCAGCCAGCAGCAGCAATCGCTGAAATGGCAGGCGTTAAAGTTCCAGCAGACACTAAAGTTCTTGTTGGTGAAGGTCTGGGCAAAGTATCTCACGATGACGCATTCGCTCACGAGAAACTATCTCCAACTCTAGGTCTATTCCGTGCTGACAACTTCGAAGACGCGGTTGCTCAAGCGGTAACTATGGTTGAGATTGGTGGTATCGGCCACACATCTGGTCTTTACACTAACCAAGATACTAACGCTGATCGTATCCGTTACTTCGGTGACAAGATGAAGACAGCTCGTATCCTAATCAACATCCCGACTACTCACGGCGGTATCGGTGACTTGTACAACTTCAACGTTGCGCCATCTCTAACGCTAGGTTGTGGTTCTTGGGGTGGTAACTCTATCTCTGAGAACGTAGGTCCTAAACACCTAATCAACAAGAAAACTGTAGCGAAGCGAGCTGAAAACATGTTGTGGCATAAACTACCTAAGTCAATCTACTTCCGTCGTGGTAGCCTTCCAATCGCACTGGGCGACCTAGAAGGTAAGAAACGTGCATTCCTAGTAACTGACCGTTTCCTATTCAACAACGGTTACGCAGATGACGTAGTAAGCCTACTAAAAGCTCAAGGCATGGAAGTTCAAACATTCTTCGATGTTGAAGCTGACCCAACATTGTCTGTAGTAGAGAAAGGTGCGGCTCAAATGGCTAGCTACCAACCTGACGTTATCCTAGCGCTAGGCGGTGGTTCACCAATGGATGCAGCGAAAATCATGTGGGTAATGTACGAGCACCCAGAAACTCATTTTGAAGAACTAGCAATGCGCTTTATGGACATCCGTAAACGTATCTACAAGTTCCCTAAAATGGGTAAAAAAGCTGAGCTTGTATGTATCACTACAACTTCAGGTACTGGTTCAGAAGTTACTCCATTCGCGGTTGTTACTGACGACAAGACTGGTGCTAAATACCCACTAGCTGACTACGAAATCACGCCAAACATGGCAATCGTTGATGCGAACCTAGTAATGAACATGCCTAAGTCTCTAACAGCATTTGGTGGTTACGATGCAGTAACTCACGCTCTAGAAGCTTACGTTTCTGTTCTTGCTAACGAATACTCAGATGGCCAAGCTCTTCAAGCACTTAAGATGCTAAAAGAGTACCTACCATCAAGCTATGCGAACGGTGCAAATGACCCAATCGCTCGTGAGAAAGTACACAACGCAGCTACTATCGCTGGTGTTGCATTTGCGAACGCATTCCTAGGTGTTTGTCACTCAATGGCTCACAAACTGGGTGCTGAGTTCCACTTGCCACACGGCCTAGCTAACGCACTACTTATCTCTAACGTGGTACGTTACAACGCGAACGACAATCCAACTAAACAAACTGCGTTCTCTCAATACGACCGTCCACAAGCACGTCGTCGTTACGCTGAAGTTGCTGACCACCTAGGCCTAAGCCAAGAAGGTGACCGTACTGCTCAGAAGATTGAACGTCTACTAGCATGGTTGGATGAACTAAAAGTTAACCTAGACATCCCAATGTCTATCCAAGCGGCAGGTGTTGCTGAATCAGATTTCGTAGCGAAACTGGATGAGCTAGCGGTAGAAGCGTTCGATGACCAATGTACTGGTGCGAACCCACGTTACCCTCTAATCAGCGAACTTAAAGATGTGTTGATGGCTTCTTACTACGGTAAAGCATTTGTTGAAGGCGAAACTTTCGAAGGTACAACTGTTATCAAGAAGAAAGCAGACCAAGAAGCAGCAAAAGCAGCACCTAAAGCAAAGAAAGAAAAAGCTGACGCGTAATTAAAAAATCGAGTGAGCAAGGTTTTCGCTAGCACGGAACCTTAATCGGGAAAAGGTTAAAGCCCCAGTCAAGTGACTGGGGCTTTTTTTATTTTGGTGCAGGAGTTACATCTGGCTCGGGAAAACAGAGTTGCTGTGTATGCTTACACTTCGGTCGCAACTACTCGGCCACTGAAGTATTCATTCGCGACGATGTATGCTGTGTTGCGGACTAGTTCGTCTTGGATCTCAGCCCAGTGTCTCTCGTTGAGCTCCTCTTTTGTATGATTTACCGAGGGAATAACGCCGCCCACTCGAATGTTGAATGGTGTGAGTTCTTTTGCCCAGCTGTGAGTAAAACCTGACACCAACGCCGCCATGCTTTCAACTCCCGTAAAGTCTTCATGGTTGTCATGAGAAATGACGTTAACAATGACGCCTTTCTTGTTTCTGGCTCGAAAGCGCTCTGCTCCTACTTGGCCGTAGGTATAAAGGAAGCGTGCCGCAGACGACAAGTGATCAATGTAAGTACTCATTGGTTCTGGCGCCATTAAGCCAGGCATAGGGGAGCTGGTCCAGCAATTAACAATCACATCTGGTGTCGCACGTAGCTGTGATTCTATCTGGTCAAACAATAAGTTAATGGACGTTGTGTTATCACTACACACATTCATCGCATACACTTTGTCAGTGAAAGCGCTGATTTGCTCATAGCTCGCTCTCAAAGCGCTAGAATTTTGGTCACAAAGAATCAACGTTGCTCCAAGGTGAGCAAAGTGATTTGCACAGGTTCTTCCTATAACCGAACCTGCAGACGTGACGAGAATAATTGATTCTTTGATATCCATAGCACCTTCACTGTATCCATATGTGAAAAACAATACACCAGTGGTTTGTGCTAATAGCATGGTTGAAATTCGTTGGGTTCAGTGTGAAAGGCTTCAAACTAACGCTTTCGAGTGAGGGCTATTGTGCGGTAATTTGTAAGATGTCACATTTCTGACGTGTAGGTATTGCAAGCTATTGGATAAAAAGCGGATCTCTATGCTTTAGCTTGAATTTGATGCTGACGTTGAGCCGTCACTAGCTGATTATATAGCCCAGCATCTGGGATTAGTTGTTTGTTGCGTTCGCCCAATCTGCGTCGCTCATGACCAGATAGGTTGTGATAAACCTCCTCTGGTAGGTTGAATGTGTCTTCAGGCAGATAAGTCAGCGCATCTGGTTTTAGGTAATGGCTCAGCTTTGCGGAAGGCAATCCTGCATCGTGAAACTGTTTCGCTTGTTCAGCTGCGAGTTCATAGCTGCTGCTATCAGAACGAAGAGCTTGAGGTTGCGATAAACCCAATTGTTGGCGAAGAATACTGCCACTGGTGATGACTTCCTGGACCTCTTCAACTGGGACCACATCGCGAACATCATTAGAGAACATAGACAGAATCAGCGAGAAATCCGCACGACGACCTTCGTGTACGGCATGGTTAATACCATTACCGAACTGAAGTTCGTTGATAATTGCAGCTTTGTCTAACGTATGAATTTGCATGATGTTCCTCGCTCGATGCTCTTTTAACGGCGTGGATAAGAAGAACTTTAGTAAAAGAGGGAATTATTTAAAGGTGCTAGGGAAGGCGAAACAAAAAAGCCCGCTAAATAGCGAGCTTTTGAATAAGACTAAATTGAACTTAGGGGGAAGTATATTACTTCGCTAGGTTCTCAGCTACGAAGTCCCAGTTTACTAGAGCCCAGAAGCCGTTCATGTAATCAGGACGTACGTTGCGGTAATCGATGTAGTACGCGTGTTCCCATAGGTCAACAGTTAGAAGTGGTGTTGTACCTTCTTCTGTTAGAGGAGTAGCAGCGTTAGAAGTGTTAACGATCTCTAGAGAGCCATCAGCTTTCTTAACAAGCCAAGTCCATGAAGAACCGAAGTTGTTGATTGCTGAATCAGTAAACTTCGCTTTGAATTCTTCAAAAGAACCGAATGCTGCGTTGATTGCGTCTGCAACTGCGCCAGTTGGCTCGCCGCCCGCATTTGGAGCAAGACAGTGCCAGTAGAACGTGTGGTTCCAGATTTGCGCTGCGTTGTTGAATACGCCACCAGTAGAAGTCTTGATGATCTCTTCTAGAGTTTTGCCTTCGAACTCAGTACCAGGGATAAGACCGTTAAGCTTAACAACGTAAGTGTTGTGGTGCTTACCGTGGTGGTAGTCTAGAGTCTCTGCTGAGATGTGTGGTTCTAGTGCGTCTTTCGCGTAAGGAAGAGCTGGTAGTTCAAATGCCATTACTCGATTCTCCATTGATTTGAAAGGATGACCTTTCGATTGCTTCCAGTGTTTTTTTATAGCTATGTCGCCTTTAAGGCTGACTTGCTAAGTATTTTAGCAAGTTTTTACTTTATTAAAACCCCGATATGAAAATATTTTAAGAGGTTAGCAGTGGTGAAGTGCTGCATTGCTCGCCAATGAGCAACCTAAAATTAAGCCTTATTAATTATATGGTTTTTATTCTGTCGTTATTGAGTAGAATGTGGCAAATAAATAAAGTTCAAACCCATGAATGAGGAAGCGATGGAAACTATCGACAAAATCAAACAGCAGATCTCTGAAAACTCAATCCTGCTGTACATGAAAGGATCACCGAAACTACCTAGCTGTGGTTTCTCTTCTCAAGCGTCACAGGCACTAATGGCATGTGGTGAGAAGTTCGCTTACGTAGACATTCTGCAAAACCCAGATATCCGTGCTGAGTTACCAAAGTACGCGCAATGGCCAACTTTCCCTCAACTATGGGTTGAAGGTGAGCTTATCGGCGGTTGTGACATTATTCTAGAAATGTTCCAAAAAGGTGAACTGCAGCCTCTAATCAAAGAAGCAGCAGCGCGCGCTGAAGATCAAGCTGAGTAATTCGTAAATACTCACATTTAGCGATAGAATACGAAGGAGCCGTACTGGCTCCTTTTTCTTTTTAGGTTAGTGGAATGAACATAAAGCTTTACTACGTGCATGACCCAATGTGCAGTTGGTGTTGGGGTTACAAACCAACGCTGGATAAACTAAAACAGCAACTGCCAGGTGTGATTCAGTTTGAGTATGTGGTTGGTGGTCTTGCGCCAGATACTAATTTACCGATGCCGCCCGAGATGCAACAAAAACTCGAAGGTATTTGGAAGCAGATTGAGCGCCAGTTAGGCACTAAGTTTAACTACGATTTCTGGAAGCTTTGTACGCCAGTTAGAAGCACTTACCAATCTTGTCGTGCGGTTATTGCAGCGGGCTTTCAAGACTCTTATGAGCAGATGCTAGAAGCGATTCAGCATGCGTACTACTTACGTGCGCTGCCTCCTCATGAAGAAGCCACTCACTTGCAACTAGCGAGAGAAATTGGCTTGAATGTTCAGCAATTCAAGAATGACATGGATGGCTCTTTCTTAGAAGGTGTGTTCGAAGATCAATTGAGCCTTGCAAAGAGCCTAGATGTGAACTCTTACCCTAGCTTGGTTCTTAAAATTAACGACGCTTATTTTCCGATTGCCATCGATTACCTGTCGACAGAACCAACCTTGAAGCTGATTCGTGAGCGTATTATTGACAATATGCCAGCGCAATAACCACAGTTATGAATAACAAAAAGCCGCTCATTGAGCGGCTTTTTCGTAACTAAATGTATATCCATCCAAACGATAGTATTAAAGCACCATTGCTGCAATCCAACCAAAGATGATTAGAGGGATATTGTAATGGATAAAGGTTGGAACGACTGTTTCCCAAATGTGCTCATGTTGACCGTCGGCATTTAGACCAGATGTAGGGCCTAATGTAGAGTCAGAAGCTGGAGAGCCTGCATCACCTAACGCAGCCGCAGTACCTACCAGTGCAATCGTTGCCATCGGCGAGAAGCCGAATGCTAGCGCAAGAGGCACATAGATAGTTGCAAGGATTGGAATCGTAGAGAACGATGAACCAATGCCCATTGTTACCAACAGACCAACGATCAGCATCAGTAGTGCAGCTAAAGGCTTATTGTCACCGATGCTGGTTGATAGCGATTGTACTAGTGTTTCAACACCGCCAGTTTGCTTCATTACTGCTGCAAAACCTGCCGCTGCAATCATGATGAAGCCAATCATTGCCATCATGTGTACACCTTTAGTGAACACGTCGTGCGTCTCTTTCCATGCAATAACGCCGCCGAAAGTAAACACCATAAAGCCAGCTAGAGCACCGATAATCATTGAACCCGTGTAAAGCTGAACACCCAATGCAGCGACAATACCAAGTGCCGCAACTAAGATGTGCTTTTTATTGATGACATGATCGGTTTCGTCAACGACAGTCAACTCAGTTTCTTTGTAGACACGCGGTTTACGATAGCTAACAAAGATAGCCAGTAATAGACCAAACAGCATGCCTGCACCTGGCAGTAACATGGCGGTTGGGACTTGGCTTGCAACCACGTTTTCCAAACCGTTGTCATGTAGGTTCTTTAATAGAATGTTGTTTAAGAAAATACCGCCGAAACCAACAGGTAAGATCATGTAAGGTGTGATCAAACCGAAGGTAAGAACACACGCGACCAAACGTCGGTCGAGCTTAAGTTTCGCGAATACGCCCAAAAGAGGTGGAATCAAAATTGGAATAAAGGCGATATGGACCGGAATTACGTTCTGAGATGACATCGTGACAAGCACTAACGCCACCAACACGGCGTACTTTAAGCCAGTAGTGGAAGCGGAGTTTTCTTTACCATTTAAGCGCTTGATAACACTTTTGGCCAGTAGATCCGTGATGCCTGATTTCGAGATGGCAACAGCGAAAGTACCTAACATGGCGTAGCTTAGCGCGATAGTTGCACCGCCACCTAGACCACTTTCAAATGCGGCAACCGTATCCCCAAGGCTCATGCCTGCGACTAGGCCGCCTACGATGGCACTAAACGTGAGGGCAACCACCACGTTTACGCGCATCAATGCTAACACGAGCATGACGCACACTGATATAACGACAGGATTCATACTTTTCCTAATATGTTGTGTTTACTTATTATTCTTCGTCGACAAGCGGCCAACCGCCGAGGGCCTTCCATTTGTTGACAATACCGCAGAATAATTCTGCTGTTTTTTGTGTATCGTAAAGCGCAGAGTGTGCTTCACGGTTATCAAATTCCATCCCGGCTGTTTTGCATGCTTTAGCGAGAACTGTTTGGCCATAAGCAAGGCCACTTAATGTAGCCGTATCAAAAGTAGCAAAGGGATGAAAAGGGACTCTTTTTAGTTTACAGCGTTCATTTGCTGCATTTACAAAACCCAAGTCGAATGCTGCGTTATGAGCAACCATAATTGCACGTGAGCAATCTGCGGCTTTTTGTTCTTTGCGAATAAGCTTATAAATTTCCTTTAGCGCCTCTTGCTCAGAAACAGCACCACGAAGAGGGCTGAAAGGGTCACGAATACCATTGAATTCAAGCGCTTCTTTTTCTAAGTTAGCGCCTTCAAATGGCTCCACATGAAAATGAATGGTGGAGGCCGGATGCAACACGCCATGTTCGTCCATTTTCAACGTAACGGCACAGATTTCTAAAAGTGCATCAGTTTGAGCATTGAAACCAGCGGTCTCAACGTCTACTACCACAGGGAAATAACCACGAAAGCGTTTTTTCAAGGTTAGAGCTTCATTTTCTAGTGTCATGTTGGCTTATTTTTGTGTGACGAAGGCTGCATTATTGCAGATTATACCGATGAGAAAAACCGCAATTTAAGAGAAAACCGGAATTCTATTTTGCATCCAATCAATAAGTTTGTATTGCATATTATGTAGACGTTTATTCGCCATACTTTGCATCATGTAAACCGATAAAACATGAGGAAGTAAAACGCTAAGTGGCGGTTAAGGTGATTGGAACACGGTGGCTCACATTAATGGCAGTGTGACAGATAACCCTATATTGGCGAGATTTTTGCATGCCGGTTGAAGTGGTTTTATTGATGCAAATTGACGGCAACAGACTGCCGTTTAAGAGACAGTATTAGATGAAGAAATGGCTGATTACCAGTGGTGTTGTATTTTCGTTGTTTAGCACAAGCAGCTTCGCTTTGATGGGCAAACGTTATGCTGCAACTCCACAGCAATCTCAATGGGAAATGGTGGTCAATACACCATTAGAATGTCAGCTTGTACACCCCATTCCAAGCTTTGGAGATGCGGTATTTTCATCTCGTGCAAATAAAAAAATCAATTTAGACTTTGAGTTAAAAATGCGTCGCCCGATGGGAGAAACACGTAACGTCAGTCTCATTTCTATGCCGCCACCTTGGCGACCAGGTGAACACGCCGATCGAATTACAAACTTAAAGTTTTTTAAACAGTTTGATGGTTATGTCGGAGGGCAAACAGCATGGGGCATTTTGTCTGAGCTGGAAAAAGGCCGTTATCCGACTTTTAGTTACCAAGATTGGCAGAGCCGAGATCAGAGAATTGAAGTCGCATTGTCATCAGTACTGTTTCAAAACAAGTACAACGCGTTTAGCGACTGTATTTCCAACTTATTGAAATACAGTTTCGAGGACATTGCTTTTACGATTTTGCACTACGAAAGACAAGGTGATCAGTTAACCAAGGCTTCTAAAAAGCGTTTATCACAAATTGCAGATTATATCCGACATAATCAAGATATCGATCTCGTGCTGGTGGCGACGTACACAGATTCAACCGATGGTAAAAGTGCGAGTCAAAGTTTATCAGAGCGACGTGCAGAGTCACTTCGTGACTATTTTCAGTCTCTAGGGCTACCGGAAGATCGAATTCAAGTGCAAGGGTACGGCAAGCGTCGTCCTATTGCAGATAACGGTTCGCCAATAGGAAAAGACAAAAACCGCCGAGTCGTGATATCTCTAGGGCGAACCCAAGTGTGATGCATATAAAAACGCCGAAGCTGAAAGCTTCGGCATTTTTGATTTACTGACGTTGTTAATAATATTTTAGTGGTATTTTGCCAAGCACGTTTCGGTGATTCCTGCTGTATAATTTGAATGTTAGTTTAAGCGGAATTTGGCAATGACTTCGCAATTGGTGGCGGTATCGATTTTTTCAACCTGTTTGGCAATAGCCGGATTAGGGTGACGCTTCATAAAGTCTATCAACGCCTTAGTACAGCATCCTATCGAGTCGATAAAGCTTGCACACTCTTTATTTGGGCATTGTGGGATAAGTGTTAAGACCTTCTCAGAGGCCAGTTGAAGGTATTTGAGTTCATAGTCAGTATCTCCAGCCCAACGCCAGAACTGAGCTAAGTTATGACAAGAAATCACAGAAATTAATAATCGCTCGTCCGCCTCAATTTCCACACATTCGCTGATATCTTCACTCAGGCTTAGGGCTTGCTGGTAATGAAGAATGCTGCGAACAGGGTCATCTAGTTGAAGTGCCGTATCGGCTAGAAGTGTGTGTTTTTCCCATTCACTGATCATTATCGTAATCCCGCATATCGAAGTTGCGGATAAATCTAAACGATAACTATTATCAAGTAAAGGGTTTTGTTTATAAAAGGACAGGCAGATCGCAGACCTGCCTGTAATCGGAGTTCAACTTGCAGTACAAGTGATTATTAGAAGTGCCGCTTAGCCTTCAAGACCTGATGAAGCTTGCTTGTTTTGAATAAGCTCAATCATATAACCATCTGGGTCTTTTACGAATGCAATGTGCGTGCTTCCGCCTTTTACTGGACCTGGCTCACGCGTCACATTACCGCCCGCCGCTTTGATAGCGTCGCAAGTTGTGTAGATATCATCAACACCAATGGCGATATGACCAAAAGCAGTACCTAGGTCATACTCAGTTTTACCCCAGTTGTAAGTCAGTTCGATCACTGCACCTTGGGATTCGTCACCATAACCAAGAAACGCTAGCGTGTATTCGTACTCTTTATTTTCGTTAGTACGAAGCAGCTGCATGCCCATAACTTCAGTGTAAAACTTGATGGATTTGTCTAGATCACCTACGCGAAGCATAGTGTGGAGAATTCGACCGTTTGACATTTTTTGCTCCTAGCTTTGATTTACAAATAGCATTAGCTATCTGGGTATACTTTCTCTTTATATTCGCACAAATCTTCGATAATACAGCTACCGCAGCGAGGCTTTCTTGCTACGCACGTATAACGACCATGAAGAATGAGCCAGTGGTGCACATCGAGTTTGAACTCTTTTGGCACAACTTTTAATAGCTTCTGCTCGACATCATCAACCGTTTTTCCCATCGCAAATTTAGTGCGATTCGACACGCGATAAATGTGCGTATCGACGGCAATAGTTGGCCAACCAAAAGCGGTGTTGAGCACGACGTTTGCGGTCTTGCGACCTACGCCTGGTAGCGCTTCTAACGCGGCACGATCTTCAGGAACTTCACCATTGTGTTTTTCCAACAAGATCTTACAAGTCTTGATTGTGTTTTCTGCCTTTGAGTTAAACAAACCGATGGTCTTTATGTATTCTTTTAAGCCATCGACTCCCAAATCAAGAATGCTTTGAGGTGTATTCGCTACAGGGAAAAGCTTGTCGGTGGCTTTATTGACGCTTACATCGGTTGCTTGAGCTGATAGTAATACAGCGATTAGCAGCTCAAAAGGGGAGCTCCAGTTAAGCTCAGTTTGAGGATTCGGATTGTTTTCTCGTAATCGCTCAAGAATTTCGATTCTTTTTATTTTGTTCATTGCTGACTTCCAATACCGTCTCTGCGGTTTATGAAAAAGGCTCCTATGACAGAGCCTTATCTTGTTATGCGTTAGTGACGCGAGCACGTTCTATGGTTGGTTTTTCTTCTTTTGGTTGACGTGCCTGAATTGAATTATCTATGACATTTTTGAGCGCTATCAACAGCCCAACACCGATAAATGCACCAGGTGGGAGAAGCGCTAACAGGAAGCTATTGTCAAATTGGAAAACTTGAATCCGTAGAGCTGAAGCCCAGTCTCCTAGGAGAAGGTCTGCTCCGTCGAATAGTGTGCCATTACCAATCAATTCGCGCATGGCACCTAAAACAACCAAGACGCTCGTCATACCAAGGCCCATCCACAAACCATCTAGCGCAGCGGGTGCAACATCATTTTTTGACGCGTAAGCTTCTGCTCGGCCAATAATAATGCAGTTCGTTACAATCAGAGGAATAAAGATACCTAGAGACAGGTACAAACCGTACGCATAGGCATTCATTAACAACTGAACGCAGGTAACGAGTGAGGCAATGATCATAACGAATACAGGTATACGGATCTCTTTTGGCACATAGTTACGAATAAGAGAAACTGTTACGTTGGATCCAACTAGCACGAGTAAGGTTGCAATACCAAGACCTAATGCATTGGTTATCGTGGAAGAAACCGCTAGCAGTGGACATAAGCCCAGCAGTTGTACGAGAGCGGGGTTGTTACTCCACATACCGTTTTTCATCAGTAATTTATTCTCATTCATTACTGCTCTCCTTCACAGCCTAACGGCTGGTTAAGAATGTCTTCACGAGATTGGTTTACGTAGTTAACGGTATTTCGCACCACTTTTACGACGGCTCTTGGCGTGATCGTTGCACCAGTAAATTGATCGAAATCGCCGCCATCTTTACGAACTTTCCACGAATTCCAATTGTTTTCCGTGACTTGTTTTCCTGTAAAGCTCAGGATCCAGTCGGTGACACGAAGATCGATTTTATCGCCCAGACCAGGGGTTTCTTGGTGGTTTAGGACGCGTGTCCCCAAAATATTGCCCTGATTATCAATCCCAGTAATCACTTTTATCTCACCATTGTAGCCATCTGGCGCGATAGATTCTATTGCGATTGCTGTTGGTTCACCATTCTTCGTGGCGAGGTAGGCTGGCATCGCACGTAATGTCCCCAGATCTGGAGACGTGACCATTGTACAAGCTTGCGTGAGTGCGTTGTCATGCATGTTTTCTGGAATGACTTGATTCAAAACAGAAAGTAATTGTTTTTGCTCTTGTACCTTGATTTGGTCTTTTGTTAGGTACTGAGTAAGGGCGACTAATCCGGTTGTTGCACATGCAAATATCGCGAGTGTCAGACCATTTTTTCTAATAGCGGTTAACATGTTTACCTCAGTGACCGTAAGTTCTAGGTTTGGTGTAGTAATCGATCAGTGGCACACACATATTTGCAAGCAACACTGCAAATGCAACACCATCTGGGAAACCGCCCCAACTGCGAATGATAAAAACCAAAGCACCAATAAGCGCACCGAAGATTAAACGTCCTTTGACGGTGGTAGACGCCGAAACGGGATCGGTTGCAATAAAGAATGCGCCAAGCATGGTTGCACCAGATAACAAGTGTAAAACTGGCGACGCAGTTTCCCCTGGCGTCAGCAACGTGAACACTAGGCTAAACAGAGTCAGACTCGCAAGGAAACCTGCTGGAATATACCATTGGATGATACGCTTTTTGATCATGACTATGCCGCCAAGAAGGTAAGCAAGGTTTACCCATTGCCAACCAATACCACCTAAGCCATCAAATATTGGCTGCGACATTACTTCGCTTGGAGTGGCACCTGTAAGAATGCCAGTCTTAAATGCATCAAGTGGTGTCGCCATTGTCACACCGTCAACACCTGAGCGAACTTGCTGAAGTGATAAGCCGTCGTAATCATAGCCCGTAAAAATTAAAGAGAGTGTATCTGCAAAATTTACATGATCAGGTATGAGTGATGTCGGTGCACTCCAACTCGTCATTTGTACTGGGAAAGAGATCAACAAGACCACATAAGCGACCATTGCAGGGTTGAATAAGTTTTGTCCAAGGCCACCATAGAGGTGTTTAGCGATTACTATCGCAAAAATAAGCCCGATCACCATAATCCACCACGGAGACCATGGTGGTATAGCAACGGCTAATAACCAAGCGGTAACTATTGCACTGTTATCACGTAGCGCTCTCATTGGTGAGCGTTTACGACAGATCATGACTAAGGCTTCAAGGGATACAGCGACTGCAATGGCAAAAATCAGCTGAATAAGCGTACCCCAACCAAAGAAGTAGGTTTGAGCTACTAAACCTGGAAGTGCGCAAAGTGCCACCCATTTCATTAAGTCTGGCGTACTACGACGACTGTGGGTATGCGGTGAACTGGCAATAAAAAACGACACTACTCGTTCTCCTCAGTATTATTTTTATTAGCTTCTTGTTGCGCTTTGCGTGCCTTCGCGCGCGCAATTGCTGCGGCAACCGCGGCTTTCTTCGGATCCACTTCTGGTTCTTCGGAGGTTGCTTCTTCAACAGGCTCTGTTTGCGTTTCTTGCTTAGCTTTACGCGTTTTGGCACGTGCAATGGCAGCTGCCACGGCGGCTTTTTTCGGATCTTCGGTTTGCTCGGCAGGTGCTTCAGCTTCTTCCGCTTCAATTGAGTCTGCTTGCTTCGCTTTTCGTGCTTTGGCACGTGCAATCGCAGCAGCCACGGCGGCTTTTTTCGGATCTTCGGTTTGCTCGGCAGGTGCGTCAGCTTCTTCCGCTTCGGTTGAGTCTGCTTGCTTAGCTTTGCGCGCTTTGGCTCGAGCAATTGCAGCGGCAACTGCGGCTTTTTTCGGATCTTCGGTTTGCTCGGCAGGTGCTTCAGCTTCTTCCGCTTCAGCTGAGTCTGCTTGCTTCGCTTTTCGCGCTTTGGCT
>NZ_JAWOUX010000010.1:0-74420 GCF_033339595.1 Vibrio sp. 2096 | reverse complement strand
CGAGCAATTGCAGCGGCAACTGCGGCTTTTTTCGGATCGTCGGTTTGCTCGGCAGGTGCGTCAGCTTCTTCCGCTTCGGTTGAGTCTGCTTGCTTCGCTTTGCGCGCTTTGGCTCGAGCAATTGCAGCGGCAACTGCGGCTTTTTTCGGATCGTCGGTTTGCTCGGCAGGTGCGTCAGCTTCTTCCGCTTCAGTTGAGTCTGCTTGCTTCGCTTTTCGTGCTTTGGCACGTGCAATCGCAGCAGCCACGGCGGCTTTTTTCGGATCGTCGGTTTGCTCAGTAGGTGCTTCAGCTTCTTCCGCTTCAGTTGAGTCTGCTTGCTTCGCTTTACGTGCTTTGGCACGTGCAATGGCAGCAGCAACCGCGGCTTTCTTCGGATCGCTGTCTTGCTGTGCAGACGTTTCCGATTCTACAGATTCAGTTGAATCTTCTTGTTGTGCTTTTTTCGCTTTAGCTCGGGCGATGGCGGCCGCAACTGCCGATTTTTTATCATCAGCGTTATTGTCTGGCGTTTCGCCTTGTTCTTTTTGCGCTTTACGTTCGCGAGCAAGACGTTTGCGTTCTTCGCGCAGTTTTGCCATTTCTGAGTTATCAGGTTCACTAGAGCCTGCTTTAGCTGCTGCAGCTTGTTTCGCCTTCGCTTTGGCAATGGCTGCCGCTACGGCGGGTTTTACTGCTGGCTCTGCTTTTTCTGTGGTTTCTGTCTTTTGAGCTTTCACTCGTGCGATCGCTGCTGCTATCGCATCATCGCCGCCAGAAGACTTCATCTCTTTTCGGCGTTGATCGGCAGCTTTCTTGAAGCGATTTTCACGTTCTGCTTTTTCGCGTTCCATACGCGCTTTTTTCTCTTCGAAACGCAGTTTTGCTCGCTCTGCAGCTTCCGCTTCTTGTGTTCTAGTTCGAATTTCTGCTTTCGCTTGGCGGTAGTACTGTACGAGCGGAATTTCACTTGGACATACAAACGCACAAGCGCCGCACTCGATACAATCCTTTAAGTTTAACTCTTCGAGTTTGTCATACTCTTCAGCTTTTGCATGCCATTGCAGTTGTTGAGGCAGCAGCGAAGCAGGGCACGCTTCTGCACATTGGCTACAGCGAATACATTCCATCTCATACTGGTGCGGCGAGATCTCACGACGAGTCGGAGCAAGGATACAGTTTGCTGTCTTGGTAATCGGCACTTGGGAGTGAGGAAGGGTAAAGCCCATCATTGGCCCACCCATAATTAAACGCTGTAACTTCTTATCTGCTTTATAGCCAAACTCATCCAACAGTGCTTGTACTGGTGTCCCTAACAATGCCCAAACGTTGCGTGGTTGTTTGAAGGTTTTACCAGTGAGAGTCACGATGCGCTTTATCATCGGTTCATCGTCGATGACTGCGCGTTTTATAGCGTAAAGAGAACCAACATTCTGAACCAAAATACCAATATCGGCTGGAATCGAGCCACTTGGTACTTCTTTATTGGTTAAAATTTTGATCAGCTGTTTTTCACCACCAGAAGGGTATTTAGTCGGGATAACGCGAATAACGATATCTTTGTTTATAGCCGCAGCTTCTAGCGCTTTGATTGCTTCTGGTTTGTTGTCTTCAATGCCAATAATCGTGAGCTTTGGTGTCAGGATATGTTCGACAATTTCGATACCTTGAATAAGCTCTTCGGCATGTTCTTGCATGAGCTTGTCATCAGACGTGATGTATGGCTCGCACTCTGCTGCATTAACGATAAGAATCTCGGTACGAGCAAAACCTGATTGGATTTTTTTTGCAGTAGGGAAGCCTGCGCCACCCATACCAGAAATACCAGCGAGACGAATAATATCAATCAGTGCGTCAGGGGTTTCTTGTTGGTAATCTGCGACGGGGTTTCTTTCACACCATGCATCTTTCCCATCAGGCGTGATGACTGCGCACAACTCACTTAACCCAGAAGGGTGCGCGACAGTTCGTGGCTCAATCGCGGTGAGCGTACCTGATGTTGGAGCATGCACTGGAACCGTAAAGCCGGTCTCCGATTGCGTTAATGGCTGACCTTTTAATACGTAGTCACCTTCGGCAACCAGTAGGTTACCCGCTTTACCAATGTGCTGTTTTAGCGGCAATACAATTTCTGACGGGATAGCCGCATGAGCGAGCTCAGTTTTGTTGGACTGCTTTTTATTTTCTGCCGGATGCACACCACCTGGGAAATCCCAAAGCGCGCCTGTACGAATTTGTTCAATCAAAGACAACATGTGAAACCTTACTTAATTGAATCTTTCACGTTCGCTGCATTGTCGGCAGCATCCGTAATGTTAAGTACCGGAATGGAGTGAAGTTGCCACTTCCAGCTTTCTGTGGTCGTTGCCACAGGAATCATTTCAATACAATCAGTTGGACATGGGGCAACACACAAGTCACAGCCCGTACATTCGTCTTTGATTACGGTATGGACCGCCTTTGTTCCGCCTACAATTGCATCCACCGGACACGCCTGAATACACTTAGTGCAGCCAATACACATGTCTTCATGAATAAACGCAACGGTTGGAATTTTGCTGTCGAGATCGTGCGCAGATTCTTCTGGCTCAACACCCATTAAGTCGGCGAGCTTTTCGATTGTTGCCTGACCACCAGGGGGGCATTTGTTTATGTGGTCGCCATTTGCAATTGCTTCAGCATAAGGGCGGCAACCAGGGTAGCCACATTGACCGCATTGAGTTTGCGGTAAAATGGCGTCGATTTGATCCACAATAGGGTCCGCTTCAACTTTAAAGCGAATAGAAGCAAAACCAAGTATCGCGCCGAAAATCGCAGCCAGAACCGCTAACGCGATAATCGCAATTAAAATCGTACTCATCGCTTACTTCACCAAACCTGTAAAGCCCATAAAGGCGAGTGACATTAAACCTGCTGTAATCATTGCTATTGATGCACCTTTAAAAGGTACAGGAACGTCGGCGGCGGCTATGCGCTCTCGCATGGATGCAAAAAGTATCAACACCAATGAGAAACCAACAGCGGCGCCGAAGCCGTAGATGATCGATTCAATAAAGTTATGGTTTTCATTAATGTTAAGAAGTGCCACGCCCAATACTGCGCAGTTTGTTGTGATCAGCGGTAAGAAAATGCCAAGCAAGCGATAAAGCGTCGGGCTGGTTTTGTGCACAACCATTTCGGTGAACTGCACCACAACGGCTATCACCAAAATAAAACTCATGGTTCGAAGGTACTCAATACCTAGTGGACGAAGGATGTAGCTTTCCACTAAATACGCACACACTGACGCGAGCGTTAGCACAAAAGTTGTCGCTAAGCCCATACCTATTGCTGTTTCCAGTTTTTTGGACACACCCATGAAAGGACATAGGCCCAAAAACTTCACCAGTACAAAGTTGTTCACCAGCACAGTGCCGACCAACAACAAAACATATTCGGTCATAGTTATTACGTTCTTAAAATCCGATCTTGATATTATCGTGTTTTGTGACACCAATAACAACCAGTGAACGATGTGGTTTTACATATACGATGGAAAAATAGTCGTCTATTTGATCTATTTTGATGAATCAATAAGAAATTGAATCGTTTGCTGAATGTATTGTTAGCGAGAGGATACTACCTATTAATTTTCATCTAATGTGTGATTTTAAAAAAAGCCCGCCTCTCCCAGGTAGAAAAGAGAAGCGGGCAATGCATATTTACAAGCTAATTATTTAAATCTTCTGAGTGCTTGATGGACTATGTTTATATCTTACTTGTGAAAGTACGAGTGATGACGTCTTGCTGTTGCTCTGTCGTTAGAGAGTTAAAACGTACCGCATAACCAGACACTCGAATCGTCAACTGAGGGTATTTCTCTGGATGTTCAACCGCATCCAATAACATCTCTCGGTCTAGAACGTTGACGTTAAGGTGTTGACCACCTTCAATCGCAATGCCCTCGTTGCTTGCTTCGTGATGGAAGTAACCATCCATTAGCGCAGCTAGGTTCTTCTTCTGACTCAAGTCATCTTTACCCAATGCGCTCGGCACAATTGAGAAAGTGTAAGAAATACCATCTTTAGCGTAAGCAAACGGCAATTTAGAAACCGATGCCAGAGACGCAACCGCCCCTTTTTCATCACGACCGTGCATTGGGTTTGCACCCGGTCCAAAAGGCATACCTGCGCGACGGCCATCAGGTGTATTACCCGTTTTTTTACCGTAAACCACGTTAGATGTGATTGTTAAAATCGATTGAGTTGGCACTGCTTCGCGGTAGGTGTGCATCTTCTGAATTTTCTTCATGAAGCGCTCAACTAGATCACAAGCGATGTCATCAACACGGGCATCGTTGTTACCAAATTTTGGATAATCACCTTCGATTTCAAAATCAACGGCGATGCCATCTTCATCACGAACAGGTTTCACGGTCGCGTATTTAATTGCCGCCAAAGAGTCAGCGACAACAGACAGACCTGCAATACCACACGCCATGGTGCGGTGCACGTCGCGATCCATCAATGCCATCAGTGATGCTTCGTAGCTGTAACGGTCATGTGAGTAATGGATGATGTTCAACGCTGTGACGTATTGCGTTGCTAGCCACTCCAACATATTGTCGAAACGAGGCATCAAAGCGTCAAAGTCGAGAATTTCATCTTGAACTTTGTCCACTACCGGACCCACTTGCGCTTTCGATTTTTCATCGATACCACCATTGATGGTGTAAAGCAGTGCTTTTGCAAGGTTGGCACGTGCACCAAAGAATTGCATGTGCTGACCAACAACCTGCGGGCTCACACAACAGGCAATCGCGTAGTCGTCATTGTCGAAATCAGGACGCATTAGATCGTCGTTTTCGTATTGAACCGAAGAGGTATCAATCGACACTTTTGCAGCATATTGTTTGAACGCTTCAGGCAATTGCTCTGACCAAAGAATCGTCATATTTGGTTCAGGAGCAGGGCCCATAGTATGTAGCGTATGTAAGTATCGGAATGTCGTTTTAGATACTAGTGTACGGCCATCAACACCCATACCTGCCATGGCTTCGGTTGCCCAGATTGGGTCGCCAGAAAACAATGAATCGTATTCTGGTGTGCGTAGGAAGCGAACCATGCGTAGCTTCATGATGAAGTGGTCAATCATTTCTTGCGCTTGTGATTCATCAATCAAATCGTTTGCGATATCGCGCTCTAGATAGACGTCTAGGAAAGTCGAAGTACGGCCCAGTGACATTGCTGCGCCGTTTTGCGATTTAACCGCCGCTAGGTAGCCAAAGTAGGTAAATTGGATCGCTTCTTGTGCTGTTTTTGCAGGTAGCGACATATCAATGCCGTATTTCAGACCCATTTGACGAATGTCTTCAAGTGCTTGAACTTGATCGGCTATTTCTTCGCGAAGACGAAGTGTTTTCTCAAGATCGTTGCCTTGTTCTAAGAACGTTTGTGTTGAATTGTATTGTTCTTTTTTGTCTGCTTTTAAGAAGTCGATACCGTATAGGGCGAGACGGCGATAGTCACCAATGATACGACCACGGCCATAAGCATCAGGAAGGCCCGTGATGATGCCGGATTTACGACAGGCTAGAATTTCTTTGGTGTAAAGGTCGAAACACGCTTTGTTGTGAGTTTTACGGTATTCAGTGAAGATTTTTTCAACCGTTGGATCCAATTCGCGGCCATAAACTTCGCACGAGTTTTTTACCATGCGAATCCCGCCATTGGCGATGATTGCACGTTTTAGCGGTTGATCAGTTTGTAAGCCAACGATCTTTTCCAGATCTTTGTTGATGTAGCCTGCATCGTGGGAAGTGATTGTTGAGGGCAAGTCTGTGTCAAAATCAATAGGGGCGTGTGTGCGGCTTTCTTGTTTTATGCCTTCAAGCACTTGGTTCCATAATGCTGAAGTGGATTTGCTAACCTCGGCTAAGAAAGACTCGTCTCCCTCATAGGGTGTATAGTTTTTTTGGATGAAGTCACGAGTGTTGACAGAGTTTTGCCATTCACCAGCAGTAAATCCAGCCCATGCATCTAGCATGTCAGTTGTCGGAATAGTCATAAGTAAATCCCTAAGTTATTGATAATTAGAATGGAGGCGACGAGTAGGACGGAACCATTCTTAACCCTTTTAATCGTATGGATTTATTTGGTATGAGTAAAATGAATGCTTTTCATTTTTTCAATGATTAAATTGCATTAATAATAGATTCAATTGGTTATGATTGTTTTTTGCTAGAAAAGAGACAGAATTAAATGTGTGGTACTGTGAGAACACTATCTATGACAATGTTATGAGTTCTGTAATTTGAACTTATTTCGGTGTGATTTTATGACGCCTAGATTGGCTTAGATTTCATGGCGATTAAGATACAAAAAAAGCCGTGTCTTGCGACACGGCTTTTCTATAATCTGGCTCCTCCTGCTGGGCTCGAACCAGCGACCTGCGGATTAACAGTCCGTCGCTCTACCAACTGAGCTAAGGAGGAATTGCTTTGCTTGAAAGCGGGACGAATCTTACCGAGCACTCAAACTACTGTCAACAGTAAAAAAATACATTTTTAGAAAAAAATATTGAGTTAAGGGCTTTACTTTTCTGTATGGCTTGCCAGTAAAGGCTCGAGGTTAGTTATCCACTAAATTTGTGGATAAGTATGTTGATGAGATCTGGGTAAAGAAAATTGATATGCAACTGAGTTTTTATTTAATGAATCTTTAGTCAGAGTTATGCGTAAAATAAGCAAATAAAACAGAGATTTATCGATGTTAATCAAAAGGTATTCAAAGTGGATAAAAATCAATCTTTTGGGGATAAGAAAGTTTTAAGCTAATTTTTGGGGAAAAGTTGTGGAAACTATAATGTGAAGAATGTGTGTAGCTCTTCAACTAGGGCGAAGTACTATATCAGAGTCACTTTTGTATGGCTATAGCATTCTAGACAAACAAGAAAATTTATTAACAATGATGGTTAAATTCTCGATAGACGTAGATTTCATTAGCTAAGGTGTATATATATACAGCCAAAGCGCAGTAAAATTGAGGAAGGGTATGAGTAAAGTCTATGAATTGGTCTCCGATTATCAGCCGTCGGGCGATCAACCAGGAGCGATCAATCAGTTGCTTGAGGGGCTCGATGCTGGGCTAGCACATCAAACCTTGTTGGGGGTCACAGGCTCAGGTAAAACCTTCACACTAGCGAATGTGATTGCTCAAGCCCAACGACCTGCAATATTACTTGCGCCAAACAAAACGCTTGCTGCTCAGTTATATGGTGAGATGAAGTCATTCTTTCCTAATAATGCGGTTGAGTATTTTGTTTCTTACTACGATTACTACCAACCTGAAGCATACGTTCCCACAACAGATACTTTCATTGAAAAGGACGCTTCGGTTAACGCCCACATTGAGCAAATGCGACTGTCTGCCACTAAAGCTTTATTGGAACGGAAAGACGCTATTATAGTTGCTTCGGTTTCAGCTATCTATGGTTTGGGTGATCCGGAATCCTACTTACAAATGATGCTTCATTTGCGACGTGGAGATGTGATTGATCAGCGTGATATGCTTCGTCGCCTAGCGGAGCTCCAATACTCGCGCAATGATGTTGCTTTTGAGCGAGGGCAGTTCCGTGTCCGTGGCGAGGTGATTGATATATTCCCTGCTGAATCAGACCAAGACGCTGTGCGCGTTGAGATGTTTGACGATGAGGTGGATTGCATCAGTGTGTTCGATCCATTGACAGGCGTGGTGAAACAACGAGACTTGCCGCGCTATACCATCTATCCCAAGACGCACTATGTCACGCCAAGAGATCGCATTCTTGAAGCGATTGAAAATATTAAAGTCGAACTAGAAGTGCGCAAAAAGCAGCTTCTAGATAACAACAAGCTACTGGAAGAGCAGCGAATTAGCCAGCGCACTCAATTCGATATCGAAATGATGAATGAGTTGGGCTTTTGCTCCGGTATCGAAAACTATTCTCGTTATCTCAGTGGACGCTCGGAAGGTGAGCCGCCACCAACCCTGTTTGACTACTTACCTCATGATGGCTTGTTGATCATCGATGAATCTCACGTGACAGTACCGCAGATAGGTGCCATGTATAAAGGCGACCGTTCGCGTAAAGAAACGCTGGTGGAGTTTGGTTTCCGGTTACCTTCAGCTTTGGATAATCGTCCACTGAAGTTTGAGGAGTTTGAAGCACTAGCGCCACAAACGATTTTCGTCTCTGCTACTCCTGGAAATTACGAACTAGAAAAATCGGCGGGTGATGTAGCGGATCAAGTCGTTCGTCCTACAGGCTTGCTTGACCCTGAGTTGGAAGTTCGCCCAGTAGCGACCCAAGTCGACGACCTATTGTCTGAGATCCGTATTCGCGCAGCTAAAGATGAACGAGTTCTGGTTACAACACTGACCAAACGAATGGCTGAAGATCTCACCGAATACCTTCACGAACATGATGTTAAGGTACGTTATTTACACTCAGACATTGATACTGTTGAGCGTGTGGAAATTATCCGTGACCTTCGTCTTGGGGAATTTGACGTGCTGGTGGGAATAAACTTATTGAGAGAGGGCCTGGATATGCCAGAGGTCTCGTTAGTTGCAATTTTGGATGCGGATAAAGAGGGCTTCTTGCGGTCTGAACGCTCACTCATTCAGACCATTGGTCGTGCTGCGCGAAACATCGAAGGTAAGGCGATTCTATACGCTGACCGAATCACCAACTCAATGAAAAAGGCGATGGATGAAACTAACCGTCGTCGCGAGAAGCAGGAAGCGTACAACGAAGAAATGGGTATTTCGCCACAAGCGCTCAAACGAAATATCAAAGACATCATGGAACTTGGCGATATCACTAAGTCTAAACGCCAGCGTAACACTAAACAGGTACCATTATCGAAAGTGGCGGAGCCTTCGCAAACTTACGAGGCACTGTCCCCTCAGCAGCTAGAAAAAGAAATCAGTCGACTGGAGGCGGCGATGTATCAGCATGCGCAAGATTTAGAATTTGAGTTAGCGGCACAAAAGCGTGACGAGATTGAAAAACTACGAGCGCAGTTCATCGCAAATAGTTGAACAAACTTACCGATTTAGCTATCCAAGCATTTTAGGTCGCTTGTAAAAAAAAGAAGCCAATAGGCAGTCGGGTCTATTGGCTTGTTTTGTGAACATATCGTTCACTAACAACGTCAGTTGGCTAGGTGACCCGAGGGGTCACTATCGTTACAGCATGGTTTGTGCCACTTTTTAAATAATTGATATTATTTTTGAATTTTTTCCTTTGCCCATAATTTAGCTAATGTTATTTGCAAAATGCAAAGCGTAATGCGATTATTGTTTAAAACACAACAAAATAATAGCTAGGTTATGCAACAAAAACCCGAAGGCCCAAAGTCTCGTTACCTTTTAATGGTCGAGGACACCGCATCTGTTGCGGCTCTGTACCGCTCATACCTGACACCGCTTGGCATAGATATCAATATTGTCGGCACAGGTAGGGATGCCATTGAGAGCCTAAATCATCGAATTCCAGATCTTATTTTACTCGATCTCCGTCTGCCAGATATGACGGGGATGGACGTTTTACATGCCGTTAAAAAGAGTCATCCCGACGTACCTATAATTTTTATGACCGCTCACGGTTCTATCGATACCGCTGTCGAGGCCATGCGTCATGGCTCACAAGACTTTTTAATCAAACCGTGTGAAGCAGACCGTTTACGTGTCACGGTTAACAATGCAATTCGTAAAGCGACCAAGCTAAAAAATGAAGCCGATAATCCAGGTAATCAGAGCTATCAGGGGTTTATCGGCAGTAGCCAAACCATGCAGCAGGTTTACCGTACGATAGATTCAGCGGCGAGCAGTAAAGCGAGTATTTTTATCACAGGTGAAAGTGGTACTGGTAAAGAGGTATGTGCCGAGGCTATTCACGCAGCAAGTAAACGTGGTGACAAACCTTTTATTGCAATTAACTGTGCTGCAATTCCAAAAGATTTGATTGAGAGTGAACTGTTTGGTCACGTAAAAGGGGCTTTTACTGGCGCTGCGAATGATCGTCAAGGGGCAGCTGAGTTAGCGGATGGCGGCACACTTTTTCTAGATGAGCTTTGTGAGATGGACTTGGATTTACAAACCAAGTTGCTACGATTTATTCAAACGGGCACATTCCAAAAAGTGGGTTCCTCAAAAATGAAGAGCGTGGATGTGCGCTTTGTTTGTGCCACTAACCGTGATCCCTGGAAAGAGGTACAAGAAGGTCGATTCCGTGAAGATTTGTACTATCGTTTGTATGTCATTCCTTTGCATTTACCGCCTTTACGCGAACGAGGCGAAGATGTTATTGAAATTGCATACTCACTGTTAGGTTACATGTCACACGAAGAAGGAAAAAGCTTCATACGTTTTGCGCCTGATGTCATCGAGCGATTCAACAGCTATGAGTGGCCGGGTAACGTTCGTCAGTTACAAAACGTGCTACGCAATATCGTTGTTCTAAACAACGGTAAAGAGATTACGTTGGACATGTTACCGCCACCGTTGAATCAACCGCTTGACCGTCCGTCGTCTGTGGCTAAATTAATTGAGCCGAAAGCGATGACCGCATCTGAGATTATGCCATTATGGATGACGGAAAAAATGGCAATCGAGCAAGCGATTGAAGCATGTGATGGCAATATTCCTCGAGCGGCGGGATACCTTGATGTCAGTCCGTCGACGATTTACCGCAAGTTACAGGCATGGAACGGCAAGGAAGAGCGGCAAAAAGTATGAGTGTAAATGTATTAAATCAGCAAAAAATAGATGAACTGTCGATGGAAATTGGCAGTGACAACGTACCTGTACTGTTCGATATCTTCCTAGGAGAAATGGATACCTATATCGAGAACTTATCCAAACTGCAGGGGGCAGAGCGATTAGCTTACTCAAAAGAAATCAGCCACGCGTTGAAAAGTAGTGCTGCGAGCTTTGGGGCAGATCGCCTTTGTGAACTGGCGATGTCCATAGACAAAAAAGCGAAAGCCGGTGAGTTGACTGCGGAGTCTGAGGAGTTAGAGGCTATGTTCGATCTTTTGCACGAAACTCGAGATGCTTATCGCTCTTGGCGACAGTAACTATTTATTCCTATTAACCATTTTTTCTTAGTAAACATCTGTTCTTACTGGATGCCTGAACTAAAACCCTTCGATGACAGAAGGGTTTTCATTATCAATAAACACCTTAAAAGAGGGCGCTAGCCAGGTAACGTGCTCTTAAATAGAAAGTTGTAGCTGACTTTCAATCGCTAGTTTGAGCTTGTTTCTATCGTGACGCCAGTCTCGGTTAGAGGAGGCGAGTGACTCCGTCACTACATTCCATTGACTTAAGACGTCTTGCTCGGTTTTCTCTGCTAGAACCACGTCTATTTTTCTTCCTTGACAGGCACGTTCACACCATTCTAATTTTTGATCCATCGTCATTCGTCCCGCTGGGCCGTATTCTGGACTCAGGTTAGCAACAAAAATGACTTTTGCTTTTGTGTTTGCTGCAATCGCTTTGCCGAGTTCAGGCAGCAATAAAGGAGGCATGATACTAGTTAAAAAACTGCCAGGGCCAAGAATAATCGCGTCCGCTTCCGCCAAAGCTGTGATGGCTTCTTTGGTAGCAGGCACTTCTGGTGAAAGATCCAAACGTCGCAAGTCTGCTTTCATTTCGTCGACATTTGTTTCTCCCGTAACCCACTTCCCATCTACGGATAACGCGGAAAGATCGGAAGGGTGTTCGGACATGGGAAGGATGTTAACGTCGACTTTTAACATATTGCGAATCAGATTAATGGCATCTAAAGGTCTGACCGATAAGTTATCGAGTGCAGTAAGCATCAAATTACCAAGATTATGACCATCAAGTTCGCCAGTGCCTTTGAAGCGATATTCAAACATCATCGAACTGATTGAAGGCTCTGTAATGAGCTGATTAATACAGTTACGTGTGTCTCCCCAAGCGATTCCTCCTTGGCAGTGACGAATTCTTCCTGTTGAACCACCATTGTCAGTCGTGGCAACAATCCCAGTTGCATTGCTGCCAAAATCTCGTAATGCGGCCAGCATTCGACCTAAGCCATGACCACCGCCAACAGCGACCACTTTTTTATCTGTGTAGATATTCATTATGTTCTTCTAATAATCTAATAAAAAACGGCTACAATTTATCTTAAGGAGTGTCTTAAAGGTACTCACTTAGCGGTAAATTGTGTCTCTAGAGAGTTTTTTATCACTCAAGTCTGGATTCCATTACAAATATTAAGTATTTTACACCGCAAAGCTATCAGAGATTTCATATCTCTGGTTGCCATAACTCCGAGCTCACTATTGCTAAGTCCTTGGATAAGCGTTTTGAGCCAGTGGCATACTGTCACAAGGGCATGATTGGAAATGGCCATGCCTCCCGTGTTTGGAAAGGTGTTCCGTGGCGCAACAATTCGAAGACAAATTTCATCGTAAGTTTTATT
This sequence comes from Vibrio sp. 2096, assembly GCF_033339595.1. Classification (NCBI taxonomy): domain Bacteria; kingdom Pseudomonadati; phylum Pseudomonadota; class Gammaproteobacteria; order Vibrionales; family Vibrionaceae; genus Vibrio; species Vibrio sp. 2096. The sequence continues at coordinate 61,964 of NZ_JAWOUX010000010.1, read as the reverse complement.
ACTTGCGTCTGTCTGTGACCGACGTATGTAATTTCAAATGTACCTATTGCCTTCCTGATGGCTATAAGCCTTCGGGCAATAAAAACTCGTCTTTTTTATCTCTCCCTGAAATCAAACGGGTCGTAAAAGCATTCGCTGATTGTGGCACGTCAAAAGTGCGCATCACTGGTGGTGAGCCTAGCTTGCGCAAAGATTTCACTGACATCATTCATTCTGTCGCAACGACGCCAGGCATCAAAAAGGTGGCGACGACGACCAACGGCTACAGAATGGCGAAGCAAGTTGCAGACTGGCGTGAAGCCGGTTTAACAAACATCAACGTGAGTGTAGATAGCCTTGACCCGCGTATGTTTCATCAAATCACAGGTGAAAATAAGTTTACTGAAGTCATGAATGGTATCGAACGTGCGTTCGAGGTCGGTTATGAGCAAGTAAAAGTTAATGTGGTGTTGATGAAAGATCTGAACCATCACGAGCTGCCAGCGTTTCTTAACTGGATAAAAGATCGTCCAATCCAACTGCGTTTCATTGAGTTGATGCAAACGGGTGAGATGGATGAGCTATTTAATAAGCACCATGTATCCGGAGTTGCAATTCGTAACCAGCTAATTGCAAATGGTTGGTTGCTGAAAGTACGCTCGCATAATGATGGTCCTGCGCAAGTATTTGTTCATCCTGATTACAAGGGTGAAATAGGTCTTATCATGCCTTATGAAAAAGACTTTTGTGAAAGCTGCAACCGACTGCGCGTTTCTGCGATGGGTAAGCTGCACCTATGTCTGTTTGGAGACTACGGTGTAGAATTGCGTGATCTTTTGGAACGTGATGAGCAAGAGAGTGAGCTTATTGAACGTATCCAGGCGCAGTTACAAACCAAGTCGGTAAGCCATTTCTTGCATGATGGCAATACTGGTATGACGCCACACCTCGCGTCTATCGGCGGCTAACTTCATTCAACTTTTAGAGCGAGCTTAGTGATAAGCTGGCTCTAACTTTTTCCGAATCGATACCAAGCGTATCAAAGCTAATTAAGAGAATAGGTGAAGAAATGGGTCACGCTGAAAGCAAATTCCAACCTGCAAATATTGCCGTTCTAACGGTATCTGACACTCGTACTGAAGAAAACGATACCTCTGGTCGTTACCTAGCTGAGCATGCTCAAGAAGCGGGTCACAACGTAGTAGACAAGCAAATTGTTATTGATGACATGTACAAGATCCGCGCGATTGTTTCTCAATGGATTGCTGATGAAAGCGTACAAGCGATCATGATTACTGGCGGTACAGGTTTCACCTCACGTGATAGCACGCCAGAAGCACTTAAGCCTCTATTTGATAAAGAAGTTGAAGGTTTTGGTGAGTTGTTCCGTATGGTGTCGTACGAAGAGATCGGTACGTCTACGATTCAGTCTCGTGCGATTGCTGGTTTTGCTAACCACACCGTGATCTTCGCAATGCCAGGTTCAACTGGTGCGTGCCGCACAGGCTGGACAAAAATTATTAAACAGCAGTTGGATGCAAGTCATCGCCCTTGTAACTTCATGCCACACCTATCTGTATAACCTTTCCTAAAAGCGAAGGAAAAACAATGACCCAATTTACACATATCAATGCTTCTGGCGAAGCAAACATGGTTGACGTGTCAGCAAAAACGGAGACGGTTCGTGAAGCTCGTGCTGAAGCATTTGTTCACATGGCCCCAGAAACACTTCAACTGATTGTCTCTGGCCAGCACCATAAAGGTGATGTATTTGCGACGGCTCGTATTGCTGGTATTCAAGCTGCGAAGAAAACCTGGGATTTGATTCCACTTTGTCATCCGCTACTACTCTCTAAAGTTGAAGTTCAACTGGAAGCTATCGAAGCAGAGAACAAAGTTCGCATCGAATCAGTATGTAAACTTGCGGGTAAAACTGGTGTGGAAATGGAAGCGCTCACGGCAGCTTCCGTTGCTGCTCTAACGATTTACGATATGTGTAAAGCAGTACAAAAAGACATGGTCATTGGTCAAGTTCGTCTATTAGAGAAAACGGGTGGTAAATCTGGTCACTTTAAGGTGGAATCATGATTAAAGTACTTTTCTTTGCTCAAACTCGCGAGCTGATTGGCATCGACAGTGTTGAGTTAGACGGGCCGTTTGAAACGGTTGAATCAATTCGTGCACATCTAGTGGAAGAAGGCACTAAGAAAGATGGCAAGTGGGATTTAGCACTCGAGTCAGGAAAGCTACTTGCTGCAGTGAACCAATCTATCGTCCCTCTGGATACACAAGTAAAAGCAGGTGATGAAGTTGCGTTTTTCCCGCCGGTAACTGGGGGTTAAGATGGATTCTCGTGTTTCTGTACAAATTGAAGACTTTTCGGTTGAGCAAGAATATCAACGTCTATCTGAAGGGACGGCTGCCGGCGCTGTCGTTACATTCGTTGGTAAAGTTCGAGATATGAACCTTGGGGATAATGTGATTGGTTTACATCTAGAGCACTATCCGGGGATGACAGAGAAGAGCTTGAGCGACATTTGCGATCAAGCTGAGTCTCGCTGGCCACTATTAGGTGTACGCGTGATTCATCGCGTCGGAGACATGGATAGCGGTGATCAAATTGTATTTGTGGGCGTTTCCAGTGCGCACCGCGGCGCGGCATTTGATGCGTGCGAGTTCATCATGGATTATCTGAAAACCCAAGCTCCATTTTGGAAAAAAGAGCGTACGACGAATGAAGATCGTTGGGTTGAGTCGCGCGACACCGATCATCAAGCTGCACAGCGTTGGGAAAAATAGAACTAACCCGCATTCTAGTGAAAAAAGCTAAGTGCTAATGGTACTTAGCTTTTTTTGTATTTATCTTCATTGTATTGCTCACTTTGTTTCAATATTTCCTATCTTTTGTCTGGTGATATTCTTCACAATAAAAGTTTTTTGCCCAATATATAAACAATTATTTGTTAGACTTGATTTGTCATAAATGTTAAATGATGTGTAAATATCTAGCATAAGATGCTAGTAAATGGTTTAAACTCAGATTAATCGAAAGTTTCGCCTGTTAAATGTCGCTTCTGGTCTTTATTTGGCTGGTGAATGCTTTGGGGTTAGAGTTTACTGCTAGATATGTGTGGTTTAGTCAGCATTATTGGTTTTTTTGCTACATTTTTATGGCAAATTACTTCAATGATTGCTAATGTGTGCCGCAGTCTTTGTAAGGTTTTAGACTTTTGTGCTCAGAAAGTGCACTAAAAAAATCTAAAACTCTGACCGTTCCAGGCCCTTACAAAGAAGTCATGGATGCTAACGAAAAAATTTGGAGTTTTACGCATGTATAAGAATAAAATCACGCGCGCTTTATTTATTGGTGCTGGTCTTTCTCTCGCTCTAGCTGGTTGTGGTGAAAAGCCTGCGGAGAAACAAGCTGCTGAGCCTGCTCCGGCTCCAGCCCCTGAAGCTAAATCTGATTCTAAAGAGCCAAAACTTGCTGCTGTTCAAGAATTGGTGCGTGGTAACGGTACAGAAGTTGCGACAATAGACCCTCATAAATCTCAAGGTGTTCCAGAATCCCACGTGATTCGCGATCTTCTTGAAGGCCTTGTAAACCAAGATGCGGACGGTAACACTATCCCTGGTGTTGCAGAATCTTGGGAAACTGAAGACAACAAAACATACACTTTCCACTTACGTGAAGACGCAAAATGGTCAAACGGTGATCCTGTCACTGCAGGTGATTTCGTTTACAGCTTCCAACGCGCAGTCGATCCAGCAACCGCCTCTCCATATGCTTGGTACATGGAATACACCAAGATGAAGAACGCAAAAGACATTGTTGCGGGTAAAAAAGATAAGAGCGAGTTAGGTGTTAAAGCGGTTGACGATCACACGTTAGTGGTTGAGTTAGATACTGCAGTACCATATTTTGTAATGATGATGGGCCACACGACAGTGAAACCTGTTCATCAAGCAACTGTTGAAAAGTTCGGCGATCAATGGACGAAGCCAGAGAACTTTGTAGGTAACGGTGCTTATGTTGTTGACAACTGGGTTGTAAACGAGCGTTTGGTTCTAAAACGTAACGAACAGTACTGGGACAACGAAAACACGACGCTTGACCAAGTTACTTTCCTACCAATCGAGAACCAAGTAGCGGAAATGAACCGCTTCCTAGCGGGTGAAATCGACTTCACGAACGAGCTGCCTACAGAGCACTTCAAGCGTCTGAAGAAAGAGCACCCACAAGAAGTGTCTGTAACCGGTAACTTATGTACTTACTACTACATCTTCAATACGAAGAAAAAGCCGTTTGATGATGTTCGTGTGCGTAAAGCGATTTCTTATGCGATTGACCGTAACATTGTGACCGATGCGATTTTAGGTCAAGGTCAAAAGCCAGCTTACTTCCTAACACCTGAAATTACGGCAGGTTTCAACCCAGAAATTCCTGCATACGGCAAAATGACGCAAGAAGAGCGTAACGCAGAAGCTGCGCGTCTATTGGAAGAAGCGGGTTACGGCGCAGACAACCCTCTTGAATTTAACCTTCTATACAATACATCAGAGAACCACAAGAAACTTGCGGTTGCACTGGGTTCAATGTGGAAGAAGACACTTGGTCTAGACGTTACGCTAGAAAACCAAGAGTGGAAAACTTACCTATCTACCAAAGATTCTGGCAACTTTGAGGTTGCTCGTGCAGGTTGGTGTGGCGACTACAACGAAGCTTCATCTTTCCTAACGCTGATGATGAGTAATAACACTACTGGTGGTATTCACTACGACAGCAAAGAGTACGATGCGATCATGAACAAAGCATTTGCTTCAACTTCTAACGAAGAGCGCCAAGCACTTTACCTAGAAGCAGAGAAGTTGATGGCAAAAGATATGCCAATCGCACCTATCTACCAGTACGTGAAATCACGTCTACTATCACCGAAAGTTGGTGGCTTCCCAGTAAATAACGCGGAAGACAAGATTTACTCTAAAGATCTCTACATCACAGAGTAATTCGTAACTCGATAGAACTATAAAAATGAGGCCCTACATGTGAGAAATTGCATGTAGCGCCTATCTTTAGTCCAAAAGAATTGGACGACTTCTTTAATTTAACTGTCACAGACTGAAAGAGTGAGTTTATGCTTAAATTCATCGCAAAAAGGATATTTGAGGCGATCCCAACAATGTTGGTTTTGATCACCGTATCTTTCTTTCTTATGCGCTTTGCACCGGGAAACCCTTTCTCGACAGAGCGTCCATTGCCACCCGAAGTAATGGCAAACATCGAAGCTAAATATGGCTTGGATAAACCTGTATTTGAACAATACACCACGTATTTGACCAATGTTATCCAAGGTGATTTCGGACCGTCATTTAAATACCTTGATTACTCAGTAAACGAGCTGATCGCGGTTGCCTTACCTGTTTCGGCTAAAGTGGGCTTCATCGCCTTTATCTTTACTTTGATAATGGGGGTTACCGTCGGTACCATTGCTGCGCTCAAGCAAAATACTTGGATTGATTACACCATTATGTCGACTGCGATGCTTGGTGTCGTAATGCCATCCTTTGTATTAGCGCCTGCGCTTATCTACATATTCTCGCTTCATTGGAATATCTTCCCTGCGGGCGGTTGGCAAGATGGTAGCTGGCAGTATTTAGTGCTTCCTGTTATTGGTATGTCGCTACTGTATGTTGCTACCTTTGCTCGTATCACGCGTGGTTCGATGATCGAAACCCTAAACAGTAACTTTATTCGTACGGCACGTGCTAAAGGTCTAAGTTACCGTTATATCATTATCAAACACGCTCTTAAGCCGGCACTTCTCCCTGTTGTTTCTTACATGGGTCCAGCTTTCGTAGGTATCATCACCGGTTCCGTTGTTATCGAAACCATTTTTGGTCTGCCTGGTATTGGTAAACTATTCGTTAACGCTGCGTTTAACCGTGACTACTCGCTAGTAATGGGGGTAACCATTCTGATTGGTTTCCTATTCATTCTATTCAACGCGATTGTAGATATTTTACTTGCAATGATTGACCCGAAAATTCGCTACTAACAGGGACGTTTGGTTATGTTAACGAAAAAAGAAAACCTAGAAGCGATTGAGAAATTCTCCGAAAACTTGGAGATTGAAGGTCGCAGTCTTTGGCAAGATGCTCGTATCCGTTTCATGCGCAACAAAGCGGCGATGGTGAGCTTATTCCTTCTTGTTCTAATGACCTTGGCGGTTATTATCCTGCCAATGATCGCACCGTACACATTTGATGATACTGACTGGTACGCGATGCACGTTGCACCGAATGCTGACCATTGGTTTGGTACTGACAGCTTAGGCCGTGATTTATACGTGCGTACGCTAATTGGAGGTCGTATTTCGTTGATGGTAGGTGTTATGGGTGCATTTGTAGCGGTACTGATTGGTACGCTCTACGGCGCAGCATCTGGTTTCATCGGCGGTAAAGTTGACCGCGTAATGATGCGTATTCTAGAAATTTTATACGCGGTACCGTTTATGTTCCTGGTGATTGTACTGGTAACATTCTTAGGTCGTAACATCATGCTGATCTTCGTTGCGATTGGTGCTATCGCATGGCTAGATATGGCGCGTATCGTACGTGGTCAGACTCTTAGTCTACGTAGCAAGGAGTTTATCGAAGCGGCACATGTGTGTGGTGTAAGCAACTGGAAAATCATTACTCGTCATATCGTACCGAACGTACTGGGTATTGTAGCGGTATACTCTACGCTGCTTATCCCAAGTATGATTCTAACGGAATCATTCCTATCATTCCTTGGTCTTGGTGTTCAGGAACCAATGACAAGTTGGGGCGCTCTTCTACAAGAAGGTGCACAGACAATGGAAGTAGCAATCTGGCAGCTGGCATTCCCAGCAGTGTTCATGGTTGTGACGCTATTCTGCTTCAACTACGTTGGTGACGGCCTGCGCGATGCGCTGGATCCAAAAGACAGATAATTAAAAGATAAGATTAAGGAAGCAATGATGAGCTTATTAGATGTCAAAGATCTGCGCGTCGAATTCACCACGCAAGATGGTATCGTAACCGCAGTAAACGATTTGAACTTCTCTCTCAACCAAGGCGAAACCTTAGGTATCGTTGGAGAGTCGGGATCAGGTAAATCTCAAACCGTATTCGCAATCATGGGCCTTTTGGCTAAGAACGGTATTATTTCTGGTAGCGCAAAGTTTGAAGGCAAAGAAATCCTAAACTTACCAGAAAAAGAACTGAACAAAGTGCGTGCGGAACAGATCGCAATGATCTTCCAAGACCCAATGACATCACTGAACCCTTACATGAAAGTGAGTGATCAGTTGATGGAAGTGCTTATGCTGCACAAAGGCATGGGCAAAGCGGAAGCATTTGAAGAATCAGTACGCATGCTGGAAGCGGTAAAAATCCCTGAAGCGCGTAAGCGTATCACGATGTACCCGCATGAGTTTTCAGGCGGTATGCGTCAGCGTGTAATGATCGCGATGGCGTTGTTATGTCGTCCTAAACTGCTTATTGCCGATGAGCCAACAACAGCACTTGATGTGACGGTACAAGCACAGATCATGGACTTGTTGAATGAGCTGAAATCTGAGTTCAACACAGCGATCATCATGATCACGCACGACCTTGGTGTGGTTGCAGGTTCGTGTGACAAGGTGCTGGTGATGTATGCAGGCCGTACTATGGAGTACGGTAACGTAAACGAAATTTTCTACAATCCAAGCCATCCTTATGCGGAGGGGCTGCTGAAGGCGATTCCTCGCCTCGATACTGAGGGTGAAATTCTGCCGACCATTCCTGGTAATCCACCAAACTTGCTTCGTCTACCGCCGGGCTGCCCTTATCAAGAGCGCTGTCACCGTGTGATGGATCGTTGTAAGCGCGAGGCGCCAATTCTGACACCATTTGGTGATGGTCGTCAGCGTGCATGTTTTTCTGAATGGGAGGCTTGGAACAAATGAACGCAGTAGACAAAAAACTAATTCTGGACATTTCTGAGCTGAAAGTTCACTTCAGCATTGCCTCAAAGTCGGCATGGCCGTGGTCAAAGCCTTCGAGCCTGAAAGCGATAGATGGCGTGAACGTTCGACTATACGAAGGGGAAACGCTTGGTGTAGTAGGTGAATCAGGTTGTGGTAAATCGACGTTTGCTCGTGCCATCATTGGTCTGGTTGAAGCTACTGACGGCCAAGTAGTTTGGTTGGGTCAAGACCTTACTAAAATGAAAAGCGTTCAGCGCCGTGAGACGCGTAAAGAAATTCAGATGATTTTCCAAGACCCATTGGCATCGCTGAATCCGCGTATGACTGTTGGTGATATCATTGCTGAACCTCTTGAGACATTCTATCCAGAACTGTCTAAGCAGGAAGTGAAAGATCGCGTTAAAGAGATGATGGCGAAAGTTGGCCTATTACCTAACGTGATTAACCGTTACCCACACGAGTTCTCGGGTGGTCAGTGTCAGCGTATCGGGATAGCGCGTGCGCTTATCCTTAAGCCTAAGATGATCATTTGTGACGAGCCAGTATCGGCGCTTGATGTATCTATTCAAGCTCAGGTTGTTAACCTGCTTAAAGAGATTCAAAAAGAGTTAGGGCTTTCTCTGGTATTCATTGCGCATGACTTGTCTGTCGTTAAACACATTTCAGATCGCGTTTTAGTTATGTATTTAGGTAATGCCGTGGAACTTGGCGAGGCCGAGGCTCTGTTTGCTGATCCTAAGCACCCATATACGCGTGCGCTGATGTCTGCGGTTCCGATCCCGGACCCGGATATTGAGCGCAATAAGAAAATCCAAATGCTAGAGGGTGATCTTCCTTCACCTATCAACCCACCGTCGGGTTGTGTATTCCGCACTCGTTGCCCACAAGCAACCGAAGAGTGTGCGAAGACGAAGCCAACCATTTTAGGTAATGACGTTCACGCGGTATCTTGTTTACACGTTAGTGTATAAATTCAGCCTGTGACGGGCTTAAGCGCGACACCTTCATCGGGTCGCGCTTTTTTTATGTGTCTGATTTATACATTCGAATTTCTTGAACATGATGTCCTAAGTTCGATGATTCTCTGTTTGATAGGAAACGCTAATATAGACACAAACAGAACGAGAGGAGAGCAATCATGGGTAAGTTGGTTGAAGGTGTTTGGCAAGATGTCTGGTATGACACAAAATCAAATGGTGGCAAATTTGTGCGCGAAGATGCCGGATTCCGTAACTGGGTTAAAAACGACCCTGATGCGGAGTTTACGCCAGAGCCCGGTCGATACCATTTGTATGTCTCTCTTGCTTGTCCTTGGGCACATCGAACCCTCATTTTCCGCAAGCTGAAAGGTTTAGAACCACATATTGATGTCACGGTCGTTTGCCCTGATATGCTCAGCCAAGGTTGGCAAATGGGGCTTCCTGAGCCATTGTTTGGTCACACGCGCATGTATCAAATTTACACGCAGGCCAAACCCGATTACACGGGCCGCGTAACCGTGCCTGTACTTTGGGATAAAAAGACCAATACTATTGTGTCAAACGAGTCGTCAGAGATCATTCGCATGTTCAATTCGGAATTCAATGCGTTAACAGGGAATCACGACGACTACTATCCAGATCATCTAAAACACGTTATTGATGAGTGGAACGATTTTGTTTATCCGAATGTCAACAACGGAGTGTATCGTTGTGGCTTCGCGACTACACAAGAGGCGTATGAAGAAGCGTTTGATTCTTTGTTTAATGCGTTAGATAAAATCGATGCTCACTTAGCGACGCATCGTTACTTAGCAGGGAACACAATTACTGAGGCTGATTGGCGTTTGTTTACGACTCTTATTCGTTTTGATGCGGTGTATGTGGGGCATTTCAAGTGTAACAAGCAGCGCATCGCAGACTACGAAAATATACAAGGCTACTTAAAAGAGTTATATCAAGTCGAAGGCGTCGAAGAAACGACGGATTTCTATCACATTAAACGCCACTACTACTTCAGCCACACTGGGATTAATCCGACGCAAGTTGTACCCAAAGGGCCTGATTTAGACCTAAATACTCCTCATGGAAGAGAAAGGATTGGCTAGTTTGCTGCTTCCATCGCAAATGAAAAAGTACTTAACGGTTAGCAATGCCGTTAAGTACTTTTGTGTCATCTAAATACCGGGAGTAGGAAGTTTACTTTTTCATTCATCGCCACCTTACTTAGCGCGTACGATGTCCATCACTAGCTTTCCGTCCACTTTTACAGGACCGTCCTCTTTAGCGCCGAGCGTATACTCAAACACACCAGTCTTCATGCCACCTTTCTCTCCGTGGACCATTAACATCAGCATATCGCCTGATTCTACTGGTTCCATCAAAATTGCATTTACGTTTTCATTCTTTCCCATTTTTAACGGAGCGTAGCCGATAACAGGACCAGGCTTCATTGATTCGTCTGTTCGGTGGACAACCATCCACCCATTGTCATCAGCATGAGCCATTTCAGCGGTCACCGTTCCTCCGGACATATCTTGATCGACGCCTTTAATACTCGGGGCGGAAAAGCTGAATGAAGAAAAACTAATCAGAAACGCAGCTAAACCAAACTTTATCAGTGATGTATTGATGAAATCCTTCATATATATTCCTTAGCAGTCAATGAGTTTGTGCATTGCAGTAGCTTTTACGTATTTCCTAGCAAAAAAGTTTAGCTAAAACGTAAATAATGTCGATAAATTGAACAGGGACCGTGCTGCTTTGGAGCCAATGCATTTTGGGGAGTGGGTCAATCGGTGTAAGAACAAGCACGAGCAATGTCGATTAGGTATGGAGGGCGATAGGGAGAAAAGCTTTGTGCACCAGTAATTATAGGTTGTGCAGTAATTGGTATAAAAAACAAATAAGTGTTCTGGCCAGCAATAGAAAAAGCCCTCGACGAATCGAGGGCTTTGTATCTATATCCAACTAGATGTCAGAAGCGATTATTTAGCTTCTTGGTCTGCTTGGATAGCTGTTAGAGCGATGGTGTACACGATGTCGTCTACTAGCGCGCCACGAGACAAGTCGTTTACAGGCTTACGCATACCTTGCAGCATTGGACCGATAGATACTAGGTCAGCTGAACGTTGTACCGCTTTGTAAGTTGTGTTACCCGTGTTTAGGTCTGGGAATACAAATACTGTCGCTTTACCTGCAACTGGAGAGTTTGGTGCTTTAGAAGCAGCAACGTTTTCCATAATAGCAGCGTCGTACTGTAGAGGACCGTCAATGATAAGATCAGGACGTTTCTCTTGAGCCAGTTTTGTTGCTTCACGTACTTTATCAACGTCTGCACCCTTACCAGATTCACCTGTAGAGTAAGAGATCATTGCAACGCGTGGTTCGATACCGAATGCTGCTGCAGAGTCAGCAGATTGGATAGCGATTTCAGCAAGCTGTTCAGCAGTTGGATCTGGGTTGATTGCACAGTCACCGTAAACCAGTACTTGATCAGGCAGAAGCATGAAGAATACTGAAGATACGATAGACGCATTTGGTGCCGTCTTGATGATTTGGAACGGAGGAACGATAGTGTTCGCCGTAGTGTGAACAGCACCAGAAACTAGGCCGTCAACTTCGTCGTTCTCAAGCATCATTGTGCCTAGGAATACTGAATCTTGTAGCTTCTCACGAGCCACAACTTCAGTCATGCCTTTCGCACCGCGCAACTCAACTAGGCGAGCAACGTAGTTTTCACGAACAGCATCTGCATCAATGATGGTTACACCAGTACCTAGCTCAACGCCTTGTTGAGCCGCTACGCGACGGATTTCATCTGGGTTACCTAGAAGTACACAGTCTGCAATGCCGCGTTCAGCACAGATTGCTGCTGCTTTAACTGTGCGTGGTTCGTCACCTTCTGGAAGAACGATACGCTTACCTGCTTTACGAGCAAGTTCGGTTAGCTGGTAACGGAACGCTGGTGGGCTTAGACGACGAGACTTCTGAGTGCCTTCAGTCATAGACTCGATCCAGTTACCGTCGATGTGGCCAGCAACGTGTTCGTTGATGAACTCGATACGCTCTTTATCGTCTGCAGGCACTTCGATGCTGAAGCTCTGTAGGTTTAGAGACGTTTGCCAAGTGTTACCTTGTGCTTTGAAGATAGGTAGACCAGTGTCGAATGCTGGTTTACATAGGCCTTCGATTTCGCTAGGGATATCGTAACCGCCAGTTAGCAGTACTGCACCAATATCCACACCGTTCATTGCAGCAAGAGAAGCAGCAACGATAACATCAGGACGGTCTGCAGAAGTAACAAGTAGAGAGCCCGGTTTGAAGTGCTCAATCATGTTTGGCAGAGAACGTGCACAGAAAGTGATGCTCTTGATGCGACGAGTGTTGATGTCACCTTCGTTGATGATATCTGCTTTCAGGTGTTTAGCCATGTCGATTGCACGAGTCGCAATCAGATCAATGCTCCATGGCACACAACCTAGAACACGAATTGGAGAAGTGTTGAAAATTTCCATCACTTTCAATTCGTTTTGTTTCGCGCTGTCTGCATCGTCAAAGATTTCAGATAGGTCAGGGCGAGTACGGCCAGCTTCGTCAACAGGAGCGTTTAGCTTGTTGATGATAACACCAGAGATGTTTTTGTTTTTAGTGCCGCCGAAGTTAGAACATGCTACTTCGATACGCTCTTTCAGTTGCGCAGGGTTATCAGTACCTGGAGTCGCAACTAGCACGATTTCTGCACCAAGTGTTGCCGCGATTTCCGCGTTTACTTGGTTTGCAAATGGGTGCTTACGAGTAGGTACAAGACCTTCGATTAGCGTAACGTCTGCGTCTTTGTTGATTTGGTTGTAACGTTCAACAACGGTTTCTAGCAGCTCGTCCATGTTGTCGTTACCGATTAGGCTTTCAGCAACAGACATCGCCATTGGTTCACCGATCTTCATATCGCTGTTACGACCAACGATAGTTGAAGTCAGATCTGGCTGATCACCACCTGAACGTGGCTGACAGATTGGCTTATAGAAAGAAACTTTAACGCCTTTACGCTCCATAGCGCGAAGAACACCCATGCTAACGCTTGTTAGGCCAACGCCTGCGCTAGTAGGGATAAGCATAATAGTACGAGACATTCGTAGAGTACCTTTAGCTATTTGGGGGATAAAAGCTCAACTCTTATTCCATGAAGCTCGAAGAATAGGAGTTGAGCCCCTAAGAAATTCGTTTGAATGAAAACTGGCTAGCCGAGTGGCTAGCCAGGAATTCAATTAAAGACCTGTCAGGCGAGCAGTGTCTTCAGCGATGACTAGCTCTTCGTTAGTAGAGATAACCATTGCAGGGATACGGCTGTTTTCAGTCGTGATAACGCCTTCGCCGCCGAAGCGAGCTTTAAGGTTAGCTTCGCTATCTACTTCGATACCGAAGATGCCAAGACGGTTTAGAACCATTTCACGGATAGGGCCAGAGTTCTCGCCGATACCGCCAGTGAAAGTGATTGCGTCTAGACGGCCTTCCATTGAAGCAGTGTAGCCAGCAACGTATTTAGCTAGACGGTGGCAGAACACGTCCATTGCGCGTGTTGCTTCTTCTTTTTGACCGTAGTTGTCTTCAACGAAACGACAGTCAGAAGTCACTTCAGTTAGACCTTGAAGACCAGATTCTTTAGTTAGCATCGTGTTGATTTGATCAACAGAGTAACCTAGAGCGTCGTGTAGGTGGAAGACGATAGCAGGGTCGATGTCGCCACAGCGAGTACCCATTACCAGACCTTCAAGTGGAGTAAGACCCATAGAAGTGTCTACAGATTGACCGTTCTTGATCGCACATACAGATGCGCCGTTACCTAGGTGACAGTTGATGATGTTTACTTCTTCAACTGGTTTGTTTAGTAGGCCTGCAACTTCACGAGTGATGAACAAGTGAGAAGTACCGTGCATGCCGTAACGACGGATACCGTGTTCTTTGTATAGGTTGTATGGAAGAGCGTATAGGTAAGACTCTTCAGGCATAGTTTGGTGGAACGCAGTGTCAAATACAGCAACGTTTTTCAGCTCTGGGAAGTTTTTCTTAGCCGCTTCGATACCGATGATGTGAGCAGGGTTATGAAGAGGTGCAAATGTTGCAGCGTCTTGAATACCTTTTAGAACTTCATCAGTAATTAGTGCAGATTGAGTGAACTGCTCGCCGCCGTGAACGATACGGTGACCGATTGCGCCTAGGTTAGCTTTAAGCTCTGGCTTAGAAGCAAGAATAGTTTCTACCATAAACGCTAGTGCTTCTTCGTGAGCTGCACCATTGCCTAGTTGAGCTTCGTGCTTGCCATCAAGTTTCCACTTGATGCGAGCTTCAGGAAGGTGAAGACACTCAGCAAGACCTGACAAGTGCTCGTCGCCGTTCTCGGCATCAACAACGGCAAATTTAAGAGAAGAACTACCGCAGTTTAAAACTAAAACTAGCTTAGACATGTATGACTACCTGTTATTCGTCTGATAAAAAATCAGTTAAAGAATGAAAAATTAATCACAAGAATAGCCGATACCCAGAAGGCTGCGTACTAATCCTGGTCAAAAATTGTTCTAATTCCATATAAAGAAATAGTGATGAACCCTTCCATCACTATGATGCGATCCGTGCAGATAGATATCTCGGAGTTGCTTAAATTGTAAATAACAGCAACAATGAGATTGAGGGTCTGCAAAGGATAGCGATAATAAGCAATGATAACAAAAAAAATTTGAAAGAATATTAACTTTCATCAATTTTTTGTACCTTCAGTTGAAATGTTCAACTATTTTTTAGTGAGAGAGCGGTATGAGTAATAAAGTCGGATTGATCCATAGCCTGAAAGATGGCCAGAATTACATGGAGATCTGGCCGGTTCGTAAAGAGCTAAGCGCCATATTTCCGGAACAGCGTATCATTAAGGCGACTCGCTTTGGCATTAAAGTCATGCCAGCTGTTGCTGCGATCAGCGTACTCACTCAAATGGCATTCAACAATTACCACGCGTTACCTCAATCCATTGTTGTCGCCTTGTTTGCGATTAGCTTGCCACTTCAAGGCATTTGGTGGCTTGGTGCTCGATCCAACACGAAATTGCCGCCTTCTTTGGCCTCTTGGTATCGGGAGTTGCATCAAAAAATTGTGGAAACAGGTTTTGCATTAGAGCCTGTCAAAGCTCGCCCTCGTTACAAAGAGCTTGCGATAATATTGAACCGAGCGTTTCGCCAGCTCGATAAATCGTCATTAGAGCGTTGGTTCTAATTTAAATTGTTTGAAATGGAGTGTGCACTGGCCGCTCCATTTTTGATCCTGCCTCTATTACCTACTTTGACGGTCGTTGATGAAGCGAGCGAAGCTTTGTTTACCAAAGATTCTTTCCGGATGAAGAAGTCCCCCCGATCACAAATGTTGCTTTAGTGTTAAATCTTTCTTTTCTTTACTAAGACTTAGTAGTAATAATAAAAACAAGATGCGCAAGAAGTACACAGTTATATGAACACAACAATACCGCCTTCAAACATTTGAATTCACGAGTCGATACACATATTGAAAGCTCGTGAAACAAGGACGAAGTCACATCAAGGAGTTATGATGAAAACGAAACGTTTATTAGCCACTGCCGTTCTATCAGCTACTGCTATTTTCTCTTCTACCAATGTACTGGCCGCCACTGCAACTGTCGCAGTTTCACAGATTGTCGAACACCCGGCGTTAGACGCGACGCGCCAAGGGTTACTTGATGGTTTGAAAGCGAAAGGCTACGAAGAAGGCAAAAATCTAGAATTTGATTATAAGACCGCACAGGGTAATCCAGCGATTGCGGTGCAAATTGCCCGTCAGTACGTCGGCGAAAATCCTGATGTGTTAGTTGGCATCGCGACACCTTCGGCACAAGCTTTGGTGTCGGCTACTCGCTCTATTCCTGTTGTCTTTACTGCGGTAACAGATCCGGTTGGTGCGAAATTGGTTAAGTCGATGGAACAACCAGGCAAAAACGTAACTGGCCTGTCTGATCTTTCACCCGTTGCTCAGCATGTCGATCTCATCCAAGAAATTCTTCCTCAGGTGAAAAGCATCGGGGTTGTATTTAATCCCGGTGAAGCTAATGCCGTGACTTTGGTTGAATTACTAAAAGAAAGCGCAAAAGCAAAAGGCATACAAGTGGTTGAAGCGACCGCACTAAAAAGTGCTGATGTTCAGTCTGCGACTCAAGCGATTGCAGCGAAATCAGACATTCTTTACGCCCCAACAGACAATACAGTTGCAAGTGCGATTGAAGGAATGATTGTGGCAGCGAATCAAGCGAAGAAACCTGTATTTGGTGGCGCGACGTCGTATGTCGAAAAAGGTGCAATTGCAGGCTTAGGTTTTGACTACTACCAGGTTGGTGTACAAACCGCGGATTACGTGGCGGCGATTCTTGATGGTCAAGAACCAGGCAAGCTGGATGTAAAAGTCGCGACGGGCTCTGACCTTGTAATTAATGAAAGCGCAGCATCTAAGCTCGGTATCAAGCTGCCAAGTTCTGTGATTGAACGTGCGACAAGCATGCAATAAGTAACGCTTTTTGGGGTTAAGCCTGTCACGTTGGTTGATAGAGGCTTGCCCCAAAACTGATACTCTCCAGATTTCTCGTGTAAAGCATTCTGCTAGAGAAGAAGGGGAGTATACGTTAGAAGTCTTAAGTTCAGGTTGGTATTAGCCAGCCTGAGCATGCAGAAAGGAGCAGTTATGTCTGCATTTGCTTTTTTTGGTGCACTCGAAATTGGCTTGATTTATGGCCTAGTCGCTCTGGGTGTGTATCTTACGTTCCGTGTTCTCGATTTCCCCGATTTGAGTGTGGATGGCAGCTTTCCAATGGGAGCGGCGGTGGCTGCAACGGCGATTGTCGCAGGTATTAATCCTTGGCTTGCGACAATAATGGCGATGATAGCTGGTAGTATGACGGGGTGGGTAACCGCTTTTCTGGCTGTTCGGTGTGGTATTTTACACCTGTTAGCTTCCATTCTTACCATGATCGCTGCATTTTCAATTAATATTCGTATTATGGGCAAACCTAATATGGCGTTGCTTGGAGAGGATACGATTCTCACTCCGTTTGAAGCATTGGGCGATGCGATGTTTATTCGCCCTCTGGTTGTTGGGGCCTTAGTTCTTCTGTCCGCTTTCTTTGTCATTCGCCTGCTGAACAGCGACTTTGGTCTTGGTTTACGAGCCACGGGTGTGAATGCGCGTATGGTTTCTGCGCAAGGGGCGAGCACTGGTTTTTATACCTACTTTGGTTTGGCTTTATCTAACGGTTTTGTCGGATTCGCAGGCGCGTTGTTTGCACAAACGAACAGCTTTGCAGATGTGACCTCTGGCGTGGGCACCATTGTGGTTGGTTTGGCAGCTGTGATTTTGGGGCAGACCCTTATTCCCGGGCGCAAGATTTGGGTTGCGGTATTTGCGGTCATCATCGGTTCGGTACTTTATCGCCTTGCAGTGGCTTTCGCTTTGAGCTCTGGCATGTTTGGTTTACAAGCTTCAGACCTCAACCTTGTTACCGCAGTATTGGTGGCTGTGGCGCTTATTGCTCCAAAGCTAAAACAGAGCATGAGAGCGAAACAACGCGTTACTGATGCTAAACAAGCGGCATCAAAAAATGGTTCTGGGGAGGCATTATGATCGAACTAAATAATATTCAGGTCACGTTCAACCCTGGGACGATTTTGGAAAATCGTGCATTGAAAGGCGTCTCTTTAGAGGTTCCAGAGCATCAATTTCTTACCGTGATTGGTTCTAATGGCGCAGGAAAATCGACGTTGCTTGGTGCGGTGACAGGTGAGACGCCGATGATAGGTGGTCAGGTGATCATTGATGGCAAAGACGTCACCAAGCAGACGGTTGCCCAACGTGCGACGCAATGCGCCCGAGTGTTTCAAGATCCATTGGCCGGGACTTGTGGTGAACTGACGATAGAAGAGAACATGGCTCTAGCGCACATGCGTGGTAAAAAACGCAGCTGGGGGTTGGCGCTCTCTACCAAACGTCGCAAGCTGTTCCAAGAGCGAATTAGCATCCTCGGTCTTGGTTTAGAAGACCGCTTGGGCGATAGCATTGGGTTGCTGTCTGGTGGACAACGACAAGCCGTTAGCCTTGTGATGGCGACGTTATCGGAGAGTAAGTTGTTGTTGCTTGATGAACACACGGCTGCGCTTGATCCTCGTATGGCGGCGTTTGTTATCGACTTAACTAAACGTATTGTCGATGAGTTCGATTTAACCGTGATGATGGTGACGCATTCGATGAAAGACGCATTAGCATGTGGCGATAGGACCGTAATGCTTCACCAAGGTGAAATTGTGCTTGATGTGGCTGGAGAGCAGCGCGCTAACATGCAAGTACCAGACTTGTTGGATATGTTCTCCAAAGTGCGTGGTGAAGAGCTGGCAGATGACAGTCTTTTGTTGAACTAAGCGGTATCCGACAAGTCACTACGCCTACTAAGTGTGATCCTCCTTGGGAAAATTGGCTGATATGTCAACTCGCAGGGAGGATTTCTTGTCTCTAATTCTTCAATAACATAGTGGCATATCCGATGACGAGGAGTGCCCATAATGAACCTGCCATTTATTTTTCATAGTCAAACTATTGATGGTTTAGCTTGTAATGACGAGCAAGTTACAGTCAGGCTGAAAACCGAGACATTGGATTTTGATTCCGTCTATGTGCGTATTGAGCCGGACAATGAAGAATATCTGGTCGACATGGCTCAAATTGGAACAGCTGGGGAATTGTTACTATGGGAGGCATCGTTTCGACCAAATCGAGATCGAGATGTCACACATTATGTGTTTAAGATCCTCAAAGACGGACAACAATACTGGCTCGATGCACGGGGTATGCAAAAGCGTATTCCACCCAAAGAGTTCCACTTTAAGTTGAATGTAAACCATCAACCACCAAGCTGGGTCCAAGAGCAAGTTTTCTATCAAATCTTTCCTGACCGTTTTTCTGCTAGTAAAAGTGAGTCTGATATTCGCCACGCTTATGCGCAGTATGATTCTGCATCGGTCGTCAAGGCGTGGGGAGACGCGGTAGGCTCTCACCAAAATACCGGGGCACGTGAATTCTTTGGCGGCGACCTCAAAGGTGTAGAACAAAAGTTGGACTATCTTGAACAGCTCGGCGTTACTGCGCTTTATTTCAACCCGATCTTTTCTTCACCAAGTAATCATAAATACGACACCACCGATTACTTCACTGTTGACCCTATGCTCGGCACCAACGATCAGTTTGCTGAACTGTGTGAGAAAATCCGTGGTAAGAATATGAAGATTGTCTTAGACGCGGTGTTTAACCACACGTCAGTGCATCATCCTTGGTTTGATATCCAACAAAAAGGAGAAGGAGCGTATGGCAATCCGCAGTCAAAGTTCCGTGATTACTACTTTTTCGAAGGTGAAACCAATCACTACATTGGTTGGAAAGGCATTGGTAACTTACCGGTTCTGAACTTTGAAAATGAACAGGTGCGCGACTACATCTACCAAAGTGAAGATTCTGTCATCAAGTATTGGCTGAAGCCACCGTACTTGGTTGATGGCTGGCGGTTTGATGTAATCCATATGCTTGGCGAAGGGGACGGCGCGAAAAACAATGCTCATTATGTGGCAGCGTTTCGTAATGCGACTAAGTCAGTAAACCCGAATGCTTATGTGTTAGGTGAGCACTTTTTTGAAGCAACGCAGTGGTTGCAAGGCGATCAAGAGGATGGGGCGATGAACTACTACGGTTTTGCTCATCCAGTCCGAGCTTTTATCGCACGACAAGATATTATGTACGATCCAATCAACATTGATGGTTTGGAGTTTAAAGCATGGTTGGACGAAGCCAGAGCAAAAATCCCATTTTCTAATCAGCTATCGCAGCTAAATCAACTCGATAGTCACGATACTGCTCGGTTTATCACATTGGTTGATGGTGATAAGCGTAAAATGAACATCGCGCTAGCAATGCTTATGACTTACGTTGGCACGCCTTGTATTTACTATGGGAGTGAAGTCGGTCTAGAAGGAGGGCTAGACCCGGATAATCGTCGTTGTTTTCCTTGGAATGAAATTGAAAGTTCACAATGGCTATCGCTTTACCAACAATGGATCAAGATACGTAAACAATGTAAGCCTTTACAGTCGGGCTGTATTCAATGGCTGCATTGCACTAACAATCAGTTGGCGTACGCACGTGTACTGGGTCGTGAAGCAGTCGTTGTAATGATTAATCTCAGTGGTAATGAATGTTCAATCGATTTACCTATGTGGCAACTGGGCTTGGAGGTTAGCCAAGTTGTATCGTTGTTAGATGACACAGAACAGGTTGATTATAAAGGTCATATCTCTGTCAATATGTCGGCACAGAGCTGCAAATTATGGCGACTAAAGTGACACCACACTCTATATTGATTAAACTCCTTTAATATATAAACGGTCTCAAACAGCGCGCACACATTTGTTTGGTCTCTTGTTATCTGGTGCTGCATTGCATGCGTCACCAGATAACGAGTATCAATTTAATAGCAGTCATAAGAGACTATTGACCTTTCATATGCATGGTACTCAATGGTAAACCAAAGGCGATTTAGCCTCTCATTTGTCATCTTTTTTCCTCTGGCGTTATTTGTAGTGGTTTTACTCGTGACAACGAAAAATTACTATGATGCGGTTAACCGCTATATCGATTCTGAGTATTCGCGTATCGAGCGTGCAATGTCTCGCGGTATTAAAGTACTCACGGCTTTAGATTACAGCTTCACCAACTATACCAATTACGCTAACCCACTGTTTGAAGAACATAATTCTTTAGTCAAAGAAGGGCTTTGTTATCTTTGGCCTATAGATGTGTTATTACTCGAAAGTGTTTATAGTGAAGGGTTACCTGCGGTTGACCTTGATTATATGATCGTAGGGGATGAAAGCTTATGTCAGCAAGGTTCAACGATTAACCAGTTAGCTGAACAAAAGGCGGGTTTTGCGCCGTCATTGTCATTTCTGCACGATATTGAATCGCACATTGTTGGAATCCATTACATTGACAAACGCGGTTACGTTATCTCCTCACCCGATACCTACGCAAAAAATTTCACGAGAGAACTTTTGTCAACGCTAAAAGCCCGACCTTTTTGGCAAAAAACCGCGCAAGATAAAGTGAACATTACCTTGGCTGGACCAGGGCCAGTGTTGGACTCGATGGAAGGTCAAGTCATTAGTATGACGGTACCCGTCTATGAGAAAGGAGAACACCAAGGTGTTTTGTCTATTGATTTTGACATCAATACGCTCATGGCTTCGTCGCTAGGTCTTGTTGGTCAGTTTCATTTGGTTTCCAATTTACAATCCATTCCTTCAAACAGTACACGAATCAAACCAGTCGAATTAGAGCGATTGAGTGCGAATCACAGCATGTACTACGAGTACAACCTTTGGGATGAAGCTAAGAACCTAGCGGTTTTTGAAAAATACAGCCTTATTGTCGCACTATTTATTTACGTGCTGAGTACCGTCGTCTTGTTCTATGTGAATATGCATAGCGAGCGACGTTACTTTAAAGAACTGGCAGCAAGAGACCCAATGACCAGTTTATTGAATCGTCGAGGTATGCAAACCATGTGGCGTAATAAGATGACAAAAAAACAGGTTGCTTTAGCAGTGTTCGATATTGATAACTTCAAGAAGATCAACGACACCTATGGTCATGATGTCGGTGATTCTGCAATTCAGCTTGTTGCAAAATGTATACGTGAAAATATTCGCCATACCGATGTTGCCTCAAGGTTTGGTGGCGAAGAGTTCGTTTTAGCGATTTATGACGAAGATTCAGAGGGCATTAAACTCATTTTAGACAGAGTAAAAAAGGCCATAGATGAGCGCTCGACACGCGTAACGAAAGAAGGCTTTACGATCTCTGGCGGTGTGGTGTTTAGTAAAGAGAGCCGAGTAGAAAACTTTGATGAATTGTTTAAAGCGGCGGATGAAAAGTTATATCAAGCCAAAAGTACCGGCAAAAATAAGATCTGTTACTAGGATTTAGATACAAAAAAGGACGAGATATTCGTCCTTTTTTGTGTTCGGGAGTTATGCAACCTGAGAGTTTAAGTCATCGCGGTAGCGTTGAATATGCTCAACAATTGGTGCGGCTTTGTTGAACGTTCTTATTTCTCTAAATAGGTCTTTTGCTTCAGGATAAGCCTGACGTAAGTAAGAGAACCATTGTTTTACGCGGTTTGGGTAATACAAGCCTTTATCGCCTTTCATCTCAAACTTGGAGTAGTAGATGAGCAACTCAACCACCTCGGGCCATGACATTGGCTGGTGGTTATGTTTTACCATATTGCCTAAGTTAGGGATGTTGAAAGCGCCTCGGCACACCATCAAAGAGTTAGCGCCAGTCGTTTCAATGCAACGTTGACCGTCTTCATAATTCCAAATTTCACCATTCGCTATCAGTGGGATATCGAAACGTTCGCGAATTTGGTTGATGTAATCCCATTTTATCTCAGAAGCTTTATAACCACCTTGTTTAGTACGTGCGTGTACGGTCAATTCATTTGCGCCAGCAGACTGAATGGCATCGACAATTTCAAAGCAATCTTCAGGGTTCTCCCAGCCAAGACGAATTTTTGCAGTTACGGGAATGGCTTCTGGAACGGCTTCTCGACAAGCTTTCACAACACGGTGAATGAGCTCTGGATGCTGGAGTAGCGCTGCACCACCTTTACTTTTGTTGACCATTTTGGCTGGGCAACCAAAGTTTATATCAATACCTCTGGCGCCAAGATTTGCCGCTTTAATTGCGTTCTCAGCCATCCAGTTTGGTTCTTGTCCCAACAATTGCACATGTACTGGCACACCAGATGCAGTCTGAGAACCTTGCAACAGCTCCGGGCATAAACGGTGAAATACATGATCGGGTAATAGCTGGTCGATTACGCGAACAAACTCCGTAACACACAGGTCATAGTCGTTTATCTCGGTCAGGATTTGGCGCATCAAATGATCTAAAACGCCTTCCATTGGGCCTAGTACAACTCGCATAGCTTGCCTAATACAGTTTGGTGGTAAAAAGGAGGGCGATTGTAGCGATGTAAGTTAAGTTTGTCATTAAAAGAGTCGAAGCGCCCAGTGCAGTCAAACACACAACGTTAGGTTACGTGCTTTTGAGCTCTGAGGTATAATGCCGCCAAATTTATGGGAAACCAGATGTCATGCAATACACATTGATTGAAAAAGGTGAAGTTCACGTCGATGAATCTTGCCTATTTATCGAAGGCGCAGTGTTAGCTGCGAATCTGACGACAAAACCACTCGCTCCTGAAAAGTGGTTAGAGCCGCTATTAGGTGAGGGATTCAAAGCGATTCAACCAGCTGTGGAAGAGCAAATTCACAAGCAGCATAACCGAATTCAACGAAACGAATATTCCGTGCTAGAGCTAACAGGCAAAGAACCTGAACAACTTGCTGATTTTGCCGAAGGCTTTATGTCTGTTTGGCCAATGATTGAAGAACAGTGGCAGGACGTTGAGCTCAATGATGGATTACAGCGTATGCTGCAAGCATTACTGACCACTTTGATGCTGGCTATCGATGAGCCAGCAACGCAGCAACAGATGCGCGACGCAGGTATTGAAACGCCACCGGCCCTGACAGATTTAGTCGACCAGCTTGATTTAATGGTCGGTGAAGTCGCGCTGGGCGCGGATGAGTTGATGGTAGGAAATAAAGCTCAAAGCCTAAACCCATTCAAAGGTATCGGGCGCAATGATCCCTGTCCTTGTGAGAGCGGAAAAAAATTCAAGCAGTGCTGTGGTCAATCACGCGGCTAAAGCGAATCGCCGCGCTATCCACTTAACAAAAAGCCGACCAGATGGTCGGCTTTTTGTTAATTTTTACGCGTCAGTAGGATTAACGAATTGGATTAACGCGTTTTGCAGGGAAGAATTGTGCAATTACAATTAATGCCAAAGCGATTAAATTGCCTGCAAAAATTACGACTAACCATTGTGGCATTGATAAATCAAGGAGCTGCCACACAACCTTAGAGCAATCACCATATGCTTCAAACATCCAAGGAACCCACTGATTGAGCGGAGCCCAGCTAGGGAATGTGACGAATAAATCGCAAGTCGCGAATGGTGATGGATTAAACTGGTAGTCAACGTGCTGCATCGCAAGTAACAAACCCTTGTAAGCACTTAATCCCCAGCCTATCAAACCTAGCCAGCGGAAAATTGGGTTCTTGGGTGCCAATATACCAACCATTGCAGCGACGCCCACTCCCATCATCGCGACTCTTTCATAAATACACATGACACATGGTGCAAGCATCATGACGTGCTGAAAATAGAGGGCACATGCTTCAAAGAAAACGACGAATAGCAGAAGCAGTAGCCACGATAAACGTCCCTTTGAAAACTGGTTAAGTGAATTTAAAATAGTCACGTTTTTGTTCCTGTCTGAAATAGAAAAAGCTCTGAATACTCAGAGCTTTTTATCGTGGATAAGTTTCCTAATCAACTCAAATTTTAGTGACCACCGGATACTACGGGAGTCAGATCACCACTATGAGGTAAAATCCAACCAGCTTCGTAGAAAGAAGCTGTTGCAGGCTCTAGGAAGAACATGATTCCCATTAGACCGACAATCGCAAGAACGACGGTGTAAGGCAGCGCCATGATAACCATTCGACCGTAAGACAGACGAATTAATGGAGCGAGAGCCGATGTGAGTAAGAATAGGAATGCCGCTTGACCGTTTGGCGTTGCAACAGAAGGCAGGTTAGTACCAGTATTGATTGCCACCGCCAGTAAGTCGAACTGATCACGAGTAATGAGGCCCTCAATGAGTGCAGTTTTTACTTCATTGATGTAAACCGTACCAACGAACACGTTATCCGACACCATAGATAACAAGCCATTCGCCACATAGAACAGAGCTAGTTGAGTACCTTTATCTTCAACGGCAAGCACCGCATCGATGACTGGTTTAAACAGCTCTTGATCAATGATTACAGCAACGATCGAGAAAAATACAGCAAGCAGTGCAGTGAAGGGCAGGGCCTCTTCAAACGCTTTCCCCATGGAGTGCTCTTCAATGACACCAGTAAATGCGGTCGCTAAAATGATCACAGAAAGGCCAATTAAGCCGACAGCCGCTAAGTGCAAAGCGAGTGCAACGATCAACCAAACCGCAATAAGACCTTGAACCCAGAGTTTTGCGACATCTTGATTTGTTCGCGTTTTACGCTCTTCACGGTCAAAATCGACGAGGATCTGACGAACGTTATTAGGAAGCTTCGCGCCGTAGCCAAACACTTTAAGCTTTTCAACTAAAGCACAAGTGATGAGACCACAGAAAAATACAGGTAGTGTCACTGGAGACATACGGATTAGGAATTCACCAAATAACCAACCCGCTTGGTCTGCAATAATTAAGTTTTGAGGTTCACCAACCATCGTGGTTACGCCACCTAAGGCAGTACCTACACCAGCATGCATCAACAAAGAGCGCAAAAAGGCACGATAGTTTTCTAAGTCATCACGCGTTAGTTCAGTGATCGTGTCATCTTGTGTATGGTCATGGTCACCGATAGGGTTACCAGACGCTACTTTGTGATAGATAGAGTAAAAGCCGATCGCCACGCTGATAACAACGGCGATAACCGTCAAGGCATCCAAAAATGCAGACAAAAATGCCGCAGCAAAGCAGAACGCGAGTGATAGTAGGGTTTTAGAGCGAATGCCAAGTAAAATTTTGGTAAAAATGAACAGCAATAGCTGCTTCATGAAGTAGATGCCCGCAACCATAAATACTAGAAGTAGCAGTACTTCGATATTTGCTACTAATTCGTGCTTAACTTGCGCAGGGCTAGTCATGCCGATAGCAATGGCTTCAATAGCAAGTAAACCGCCAGGTTGTAATGGGTAGCATTTTAATGCCATTGCTAGCGTGAAAATAAATTCAGCGACCAACAACCATCCAGCTACAAATGGGTTTATTAGGAAGAATACAATCGGGTTAATTATTAAGAAGGCTATAATGGCAACTTTGTACCAATCAGGCGCTTTACCAAGGAAGTTCTTGATAAAAGCGTTTCCGAGCGATATCGGCATGATAATTCTCTTTATAACAAAATTATGAATAGACACTACAATAGTGCTTAAGTATCTGTTTGTTAGACTTATTAACTAGTCTTTAAAAACAATAACTTAGTAAAACAACAATCCTTTGTTTATTGTAGTCTTGCCAAGTTACTTCCCCTGAACTCAAGCACCGCTCACTTTCGACCGCAAACTCTACACTCAGGCATTTATTAGTCAATAACAAAACGTGATGCTACCGACTAAAATGACTTTTTAAATGTAATAACGCGATCAAAACGGCGTTACTATACCATGAAAGTCTTAAAAAAATCCTCTTGGATTTTAAATGACGGTCAGTGACGAGAAAAGGCAAATTAAGAAAGAATATTAACTGTGATATACAAAGTAATTTTTCATATTTTGAATATAAAAATGTGACACGGTTGTCTTTATTTCTCCGAGATTTGTGAGCTGTTTAATTAAATGAAAATTCATATTTTACTGCTTTCGCTCGCATGTTAGAGCCTCTTAAATTGACACAACATATAGAGTATTAACTCTATGTTATGGAGTCGTTTCCACTATTGATCGTAAATTTTCTCAAACCGCTAAGTAGTGGTATGATGAGTAGTATCGACCCTCAGAAATCAATATTGGATAAAAAGTAGAATGGTCATAAAGGCGAAAAGCCCTGCGGGATTCGCAGAAAAATATATTATCGAGAGCATTTGGAACGGCCGTTTTCCTCCAGGCTCAATTTTACCTGCTGAGCGCGAGCTGTCCGAACTGATTGGTGTTACTCGAACGACTTTAAGAGAGGTTCTTCAACGACTAGCCCGTGATGGATGGCTGACTATCCAGCACGGCAAACCTACGAAAGTTAACCAATTTATGGAGACCTCTGGTCTGCATATTTTGGATACTTTAATGACGCTAGACGTTGATAATGCGACAAACATTGTAGAAGATCTGCTTGCGGCACGTACTAACATCAGTCCTATCTTTATGCGCTATGCATTTAAAGCGAACAAAGAGAGCTCTGAGCGTACAATTAAGAACGTAATCGAATCTTGTGAAGCTTTAATGAATGCGGCTTCCTGGGACGAATTCATCGCTTCTTCGCCGTATGCTGAAAAAGTTCTGCAGAATGTGAAAGAAGATAACGAGAAAGATGAAGCGAAGCGTCAAGAAATCTTGATTGCTAAAACGTTCAACTTTTACGATTATATGCTTTTCCAGCGCCTAGCATTCCATTCAGGAAATCAAATTTACGGTTTGATCTTTAATGGTTTGAAGAAGCTCTACGATCGTGTCGGTAGCTACTACTTCTCAAATCCAGCTTCTCGTGAGCTAGCTCTGAAGTTTTACCATCAATTGCTCGAAACTTGTGAAAGTGGCCAGCGTGAGCAACTACCAGTAGTGATTCGTCATTATGGTATGGAAAGTGCGTTGATCTGGAACGAAATGAAAAAGCAATTACCAACGAACTTCACGGAAGACGACAGCTAAGCGCTGACAAGTTGAATAAACGAAAACCGCAGTGCCTTAGGCCTGCGGTTTTTTTGTTTTTATTTATAAGTCGGCGACGAACCAAGCACCAATAATAAGGTATGGAACGTTTATCCTGCTAGTGAGAGTCTGGGTAACGGTAGATATAATGACTCTACGACATCTGAAAGGACATGGTCGTAAGTATTGAAGATGGTCAATGACAAGTCCGATGTGACGCCATAAAGCTCTGCTTCTGTTAAGTCGACATGACTCCCTGTCACGTATTCATTTAGCGTCTGTATTGAGCGCGTGGAAGCAGGAGAGGTAATGCTAAGTGGAGCGATAACCGCTAGTTGGTTTAGCTTACGCATCATGACCGATGCATAATTTTTGAAACGCTCATTTCCGCCTTGCTCTCCTAAATCTTGAATGCTGATTCGTAACTGAGTCAGGGTCTCCAAGCTATCCATAATGTTTTGCCAGTTCATGTGATACTCATTATGCAAGTCATTTCTTTGTTCAACCGCTAGCCATGCGATGGTTACTTCATCCATCAAAAACAAGCAATGACGAATTAACTTACCATGCTCCATCTGGTTTCTTGCAACACTATGGTCATTCCATTGTTCAAGTAGTTTCCCTACTTTAATCTGTAATACGCGATACATGGGTTTGTTTTCAAACCGTGATGTTTCGACTAAAAGATGCAGCTTGTTAGTCAGAGCATCATGAAGAGCGTCCAATTTTTGTTGATCGTTTTGTTGGAATTGAAGCGAGTAGTGAGTAGCAGCTCGGTGGTGTCTCAGAAGGTGAACAACATCTCGTAACAATGTTAACAGCTGATATTTGCGCGCATGTTGCTGCTCTCGTTTAGAAGATAAGTGATATATTCCGGCTAAAATAGCGATGGACAATAGTGTGGAAATCAAAACAAACATAACCAACTCCTTGTTAGTGTTTGGACCTAACAAGAAAGATTGCAGTTTTGATGCCACTAATTAAATTCTATTAAAACAGTAATTTAGGATTGTGATGGGAGAGGTGCTGTACAAGTTTGGTGCACAAATTCCCCAAAAGTGTGAATTCAGTCAAAAAAAGTCCCCGCTGAACTGGCGAGGACTTTTTAAATTTGATTGTAAAGCTACAACTTACATTACGCGCATACCAGGTTGAGCGCCTTCGTGTGGCTCAAGGATCCACAGGTCACTACCACCAGGGCCTGCCGCTAGGATCATACCTTCAGACATACCAAACTTCATCTTACGAGGTTTTAGGTTTGCTACCATTACCGTTAGCTTACCTTCTAGCTCTTCAGGTTTGTAAGCTGACTTGATGCCAGAGAATACCTGACGAGTTTCACCACCGATGTCCAATTGGAACTTAAGCAGTTTGTTGGCTTTTGGTACTTCTTCACAAGAGATGATGCGAGCGATACGCATATCTACTGCAGCAAAAGCATCGAACTCAATCTCTTCAGCGATTGGTTCTTTGTCTAGCTCGGTTTGGCTAGCCTTGTTCTTTTCCGCTTCAGCTTTCTCTTTCGCCGCCATTTCTGCCGCCGCATCTTCTTTAGACGCTTCGATCATCGCTTCAACATTCTTCGGATCGATACGGTTGAACAGTGCTTTGAACTTAGTGATCTCGTGGCCTGTTAGTGGAGCAGCGATGTTTTCCCAAGTTAGCTCTTGGTTTAGAAACGCTTCAGTACGCGCAGCTAGCGATGGCATTACTGGTTTCAGGTAAGTCATCAGTACGCGGAATAGGTTGATACCGACAGAACAGATGTCTTGTAGTTCCTGATCTTTGCCTTCTTCTTTTGCTACAACCCACGGTGCTTTTTCATCAACGTATTGGTTAGCTTTGTCTGCCAATGCCGTGATTTCACGGATTGCACGACCAAACTCACGCGTTTCGTAAAGCTCAGCGATACGGTCAGCAGCAGCAACAAATTCGTTGTAAAGTTCAGGCTCTGCAAAGTTGTCAGACAGTTTGCCTTCAAAACGTTTCGCGATGAAACCTGCGTTACGAGATGCCAGGTTAACGATCTTGTTAACAACGTCAGCGTTTACGCGCTGAGTGAAGTCTTCAAGGTTAAGATCTAGATCATCGATACGGCTGTTTAGCTTCGCAGCGTAGTAGTAACGTAGACACTCAGGGTCTAGGTGCTCTAGGTAAGTGCTTGCTTTTACGAACGTACCTTTAGACTTCGACATTTTCGCGCCGTTTACGGTTACGTAACCGTGTACGAATACGTTGTTTGGTTTACGGAAGCCGGAACCTTCTAGCATTGCTGGCCAGAATAGGCTGTGGAAGTAAACGATGTCTTTACCGATGAAGTGGTACAGTTCTGCTGAGCTGTCTTTCTTCCAGTACTCGTCGAAATCTAGGTCGTCGCGCTTGTCACATAGGTTTTTGAAAGAGCCCATGTAGCCGATAGGCGCGTCTAGCCATACGTAGAAGAATTTGTTCTTCTCACCAGGGATCTCGAAGCCAAAGTATGGTGCATCACGTGAGATATCCCATTGCTGCAAGCCAGATTCGAACCATTCTTGCATTTTGTTCGCTGTTTCAGCTTGTAGCGAGCCAGAGCGAGTCCACTCTTTTAGCATGCTTTCAAACTGAGGCAGGTCGAAGAAGAAGTGCTCTGAATCTTTCATTACTGGCGTCGCACCAGAAACCGCAGATTTAGGATTGATCAGTTCTGTTGGGCTGTAAGTCTCACCACAGTTGTCACAGTTGTCACCGTACTGGTCTTCAGACTTACATTTTGGACAGGTACCTTTTACGAAACGGTCCGGTAAGAACATCTCTTTTTCTGGATCGAACAGCTGAGAGATAGTGCGGCTAGAGATAAAGCCATTTTTCTTCAACTCAAGATAAATGTGTGACGCTAGCTCACGGTTCTCATCTGAGTGTGTGCTGTGGTAGTTATCAAAGCTGATATCAAATCCAGCGAAGTCTTTTTGGTGCTCTTCGCTAACTGCGGCAATCATTTCTTCAGGAGTAATACCCATCTGTTGCGCTTTAAGCATGATTGGCGTGCCGTGAGCATCGTCAGCACAGATGAAGTTTACAGTGTTGCCGCGTAGGCGTTGGTAACGAACCCAAATGTCCGCTTGGATATGCTCAAGCATATGACCAAGGTGGATCGAACCGTTAGCGTACGGAAGGGCACAAGTTACCAGCATTTTCCTTGACGGAAAGTTTTTTGGATCGTTTGCCATACTTAATATTCGCTTTTCTTGATAGGTATAAATAAATTTTGATGGATAATACTACCCCATGAACTGACTAACTCCAAGGTGTCAAACTGCGGAATGCCTTAGTTTTTTTGGGGTTCTGGTTGAGCCTGGACGGTGGTAGCATGACATCTAAAAGGAGGGCTTATGCATCAGTTCACTTCAAAACAAGATTTTTGTCACTGGTTTAACCAATTCCAACATCCACAGTTGGTGGAAAACTGGGCAGATATTCATGGCGCAATTTCGATTACGACACAGGGTTCTATTGATATAACGTTGCCATTCGCAAGTAATGAGCTTCAAACCGTACTGCATGACTGGATCAAACAGCAGCAAGCCTCGGGTAAAGTATCTGAATTCCCATTTAATATTCGCCTTGGAGTTAAAGCTTTAGAAACTCAAGTGGCTAACTCGGTTAAGGGTGTTAAGAACATCATTGCCGTCAGTTCTGCGAAAGGTGGCGTTGGTAAATCTACTACCGCAGTTAACTTAGCGTTGGCAATTGCTCAATCTGGGGCGAAAGTGGGATTATTGGATGCAGATATCTATGGTCCGTCTGTACCTATGATGTTGGGGCAAGAAGATGCTAAACCAGAAGTTCGTGATGGCAAGTGGATGGAACCCATTTTTGCTCACGGCATCTATACTCATTCTATCGGTTATTTGGTGGATAAATCAGAAGCGGCGATATGGCGCGGTCCAATGGCTTCAAAAGCGTTGTCGCAGTTATTAACTGAAACAGATTGGCCAGATTTGGATT
The DNA here is from genome assembly GCF_033339595.1 of Vibrio sp. 2096. NCBI lineage: Bacteria > Pseudomonadati > Pseudomonadota > Gammaproteobacteria > Vibrionales > Vibrionaceae > Vibrio > Vibrio sp. 2096. The sequence continues at coordinate 30,402 of NZ_JAWOUX010000010.1, read as the reverse complement.
ATTTGGTGATTGATATGCCGCCAGGTACGGGGGATATTCAATTGACGCTGTCACAACAAATTCCGGTAACAGGTAGCGTGTTAGTCACAACACCGCAAGATTTAGCCCTTGCCGATGCAAGGAAGGGAGCGGCAATGTTTAACAAAGTCCATGTCCCGGTTATTGGTGTTGTGGAAAACATGAGTTATCACATTTGTAGTCAATGTGGCGCGAAAGAGCATATTTTTGGTATGGGCGGAGCTGAAAAAATGTCGCAAGAATTTGGCTTAGCATTGTTAGGACAAATTCCGCTTCATATCTCTATGAGAGAAGATATTGACGCTGGCGTGCCAACGGTAGCAAGACGCCCAGAAAGTGAGCATGCAGGGTATTATAAGCAACTTGCCGATCGCGTATGTAGCACGATGTTTTGGCAAGGCAAAGCAAAACCAGATGCGATTAGCTTTACAATGGTGAACTAAGTTTACTATGCCTGTTGGTTGATAATTGCACATTTTAACGTTTGCTCGGAGGTTAATCCTCTGAGCAGGCAGAAACTTATGACTAAACCCTAATTCCAACTAGTAACTATGGGGTGAACTCCCTATAATCAGGCAGTTTATCTTTTTATGTGACTAGAAATCATCATCGGGTGCAAACTAATGTCTGATAATAATCAATGCGTCATCGTAGGTATTGCTGGCGCTTCTGCTTCTGGAAAAAGTCTGATCGCGAGCACTATTTATAATGAGCTTCGCGCGAAAGTAGGCGATCATCAAATCGGTGTCATCACGGAAGATTGCTACTACAACGACCAAAGCCACCTAAGCATGGAAGAGCGAGTAAAGACGAACTACGATCACCCGAGTGCGTTGGACCACGACCTACTGTGTGAGCACCTAGAAAAATTGGTACGTGGTGAAGCAGTAGAAGTGCCTGAGTACAGCTACACTGAGCACACAAGAACAATTAACACCACCACAATGACACCTAAAAAGGTGATCATTCTAGAAGGTATCCTTCTTCTTACAGACCCTCGTCTTCGTGATTTGATGCATGCGACAGTATTTATGGACACACCGTTAGATATTTGCTTGCTTCGCCGTGTTAAGCGTGATGTGGAAGAACGAGGCCGAACTATGGAGTCTGTTCTTAAGCAATACCAACAAACAGTACGTCCGATGTTCATGCAGTTTATCGAACCTTCTAAGCAATATGCGGACATTATTGTTCCTCGCGGTGGTAAAAACCGTATCGCAATTGATGTATTAAAAGCTCACATTGCAAGACTTTTGAAAGCTTAAGCCTATAGACGGCTATATCGCTTTATTTTTAGGAGAAGAAGTGGCACCTTAAGTGCCACTTCTTTTTTTGTTTTTAAATTAGTCAGTTGCAGGTTAAAACCAGACACTTTTCACGCTTTGTGGAACTGTCAGCGGTAAATGGAGTCTGCGCTTATAATTGTAAAAACACTCGAGCAAGGAAAAACAAATGAAGAAACTGCTCTTAATTCTAGCAATACCGATTGTGGTCATTTTGGTCGCAATTTTAGCGTTAACCATCTTCGTCAATCCGAATCAGTTTAAACCCCTTATTGTTGAGCAAGCGCAAAAGCAAACGGGATTAGAGTTGGTGATTGAAGGGGATATCAGTTGGCAATTTTTCCCATCGATTGGCTTTGAGTTGGGACATACAGAATTGCGAAATCCACAAGGCTTTAGTAAACCCAATTTATTCAAAGTTGATACCGTTGGTGTAGACATCTCTGTTATGCCACTTTTTAGTCAACAGCTTGAAATTGGAAACGTCACGCTTGATGGTGCTGAGTTCTACATTGAAACCAAGAAAGATGGCAGCAAGAATATTGATGCATTGACGAAAGCCCAAACACAACAAGCAGAACAAGAGAACAATGCTGCGCCTACGCAAAATGGTGAAACGCAAACTTCTGGTTCTGATTGGAGTATTAATCTTGCTGGCGTTACGGTTTCTAACGGTTCATTAGAAATGCAGGATAAGCAAGCCGGTAGTTACACCAAACTCTATGATATTTCATTAAACCTTTCCGAATTCGCTTTTGACAACTGGACAACGGCTGATTTTGGCGTGAAGGGCGAAATGAACGACCAAAAGTTCACCGCGAAAGGTCAGGCAGACTTTAAGCTAGAAAAAGGTTTGGCAAACTACGCGCTAAAGAACATCAACTTTGATGCGACATACTCTGACCCTGCCAATAAAATTGAATCGGCAACGATCGGTTTAGACACGTTTGAATTCGATAAAGTAAATAACCTGACTTATGCCATTAAGGGTGACGCTGGTGGTATGAAGTTAGATATGCAGGGTGCTGGTCAACTTAGCGTGGACAAGGCTATCAGCAAAGTACAGTTGGATAAGTTAACTCTTAAATCGACTTTTGAGGGTGATGCTTTACCTCAGTCCCCGATGAAAGTCGACATGGTGTCTGATCTGTCTTTCGACCTAACGAAAAACCATCTGAGTTTTGTTCTAGAGAAGTTAACAGCGAATGCTATCGCCCTAGATGGTAAGGCAGATGTGACACTCGGTGATATTCCTAAAGTACGCTTTGCTCTCCATAGCCCCAATATCGATCTTGATGAGTTCTTAGGGTTAGATAAGCAAGCTGCCGAAGGTAATAAGCCTGCTTCTGGTGGCGAGAGTGCTCCTGCCGGACCTGAGGTTGAGCCTGATTTGTCTGCGTTGAAAGCGTTAGATGTAAAGGGTGACATTACTATCGACAAATTCAAAGCGGCAAATGCGAAGATGGAAGCGGTAAAAACGAGCTTCACTGTAAATCGTGGCGTGTTTGAGCTTACATCTTTTAGTTCGAAGTTGTACCAAGGCTCAATCTCAGCGACAGCGAAGTTAGATGCACGCCAATCACCAGCGACTTACAGTGTTAAAAAGTCAATCAAAGGCGTGAAAGTTCAACCGCTACTTATAGACGTTGCTGAAAACGACAAACTTGAAGGGACAGGTAACATTGATGTGAATGTTACAGGTAAGAGTCTCACGCCTACCGGTATCAAGAAGAATCTATCTGGTACGGTTGTTATCAATTTTGCTGACGGTGCGGTGAATGGCATCAACGTTGCTCAGTTGATTCGTGAAAACTATGCGAAATTTAAAGGGCAAAAAGTTGAAGGCACCAATGAAGCTAAGAAAACAGACTTCAGTGCGATGACGGCGACATTGAAACTCAACAAAGGTGTTGTATCAACGGATAATATGCAAGCTCAGTCTCCATTGTTACGTGTTCGTGGTAAAGGTACCGCAAACTACATCAATGAAACAGTCGACTTTACTATCAGCACGTCAGTTGTAGGTAGCCTAGAAGGCCAGGGCGGTAAAGATATAGATGAGCTGAAAGACATCACGATTCCAATCAATGTGTCTGGTAAGTGGGCAGAACCTAAATTCAAGCTCGTATTCGATGATGTTCTGAAGCAGAAAGCTCAGAAAGAAATCGATCGTGGCGTAGAGAAGCTAACGGACAAAATCAAAGACGAGAAAACCAAAGATGCGGTCGATGGTTTATTGAAGAATCTTTTCAACTAACCGTGCGTGAAAATCAAAAGGGTTGGCATTTTGCCAACCCTTTTTAAATTACTCTGCGAGTGTTACCAATCGACGCCTTTGAGGGCTTTTACGCCAGATTCAAATGCGTGCTTTACATTTTTCACTTCAGAAACGGTATCGGCCATTTCAATCAGGGTTCGATGTGCGCCACGCCCAGTAATAATAACCGACTGCATTTTAGGTCTGTTGCTCAGTGCTTCGACCACTTCGTCTAAGTCGATGTAGCCGTAGCTCACCATATAAGTTAGCTCGTCAAACAAGATGACATCGATAGAGTCGTCTTGCAGCATGCGTTTACATTCTTGCCATACGCCTTGCGCTGCTTCGGTATCAGCGGCTTTGTTTTGAGTTTCCCATGTAAAGCCGGTCGCCATTACTTGGAATTCAACGCCGAGTTTCTCAAGTAGGTTGCGCTCACCGTTGTCCCAAGTACCTTTAATAAACTGCGCGACAGCACAATTCAAACCATGACCCACTGCGCGTGCGATCGTACCGAATCCTGATGTCGATTTACCTTTACCATTTCCGGTAATGATCAGTAGCAGACCTTTTTCCTCTTGAGCAGCAGCGATTTTTGCGTCTACCTGTTCTTTGACTTTTTGTTGGCGAGCTTTATGGCGTGCTTCTTTATTTTCTTCGATAGACATAATACTTCCTTAATTCCTTTTCGTGCTGTGCCCAAGCTAATTTGGGTTCATTGATTTATCTCGCTATGATAGACCAACATATCGTGAAGAAAAACCACCGATAATTCAGGGAATAAAATGAAGAAAATACTTGTTGTTTGTATGGGAAACATTTGTCGGTCACCAACTGGAGAGGCAGTGTTAAGAGCGAAAGCTCAAAAGCTAGGCGTTGAAGTAGAGGTTGATTCGGCAGGTACAATTGGCTACCACGCAGGAAACCGACCGGATTCAAGAGCGATGGCAGCAGGAAAGCAGCGAGGTTATTCTTTTAAAGGAATGCAAGCGCGTCAAGTCACCATTGATGACTTTGAAAAGTTTGACCTTATATTAGCCGCAGATAAAGCAAATTTGGCCGATTTATTGGATATTTGTCCGTTGAAGTATCGACACAAAGTATCGTTATTTTTAAGTCATTCTGAGTCAGGTTACGACGAAGTCCCGGACCCATATTATGGTGGGGAAGATGGCTTTGAACTGGTGCTTGATTTAATCGAAGAGGCATCAGACGCAATTTTGAAGAAGCTATAATCGCCGTGCTTGAAGACAATAGAAAAAGGGATGAGCTCAGCTCATCCCTTTTTATTCGTGTTAACCCGCTAGTATGTCGGTTGCGACTTTGTAGCTTGGGTCTTCCTTCACGTTAATTTCAACCAAGCTGCCAGCTTTGTCCAAAAGTTTACGACAATCTGGGCTTAGGTGACGAAGGTGCAGCGTTTTACCTTGAGCATTGTAACGCTCAGCCAGTGTTTCAATGGCTTCAATTGCAGAGTGATCTGTCACGCGAGAGTCTGCAAAATCGACAATCACATCTTTTGGATCTTCAGGCGCGTTAAACAACTCCAGGAAGTTAGCCGCAGAGCCAAAGAAAATAGGGCCGTGAATCTTGTACTCTTTTGAACCTTCCTCGTTTAAGCACGTGTCGGCATAGATGTGCTTAGCGTGTTGCCATGCAAACATTAATGCAGAAACGATAACACCAACCGCTACGGCAACAGCAAGGTCAGTAAGAACAGTAACAACGGTCACAAGAACAATAACGAAGAAGTCTTGCTTCGGTACGCGGCGTGCTAGCTTAAATGTTGCCCATTCGAATGTACCAATGACAACCATGAACATCACACCAACCAGAGCAGCGAGTGGGATCATTTCAATTAGCGAAGAAGCGAATAAGATAAACATCAATAGAGCGATAGCCGCAACGATACCAGATAGACGGCCGCGACCACCTGAGTTTACGTTGATCATCGACTGACCAATCATCGCACAACCACCCATTGCGCCAAACACAGAACACGTCATGTTTGCCATACCTTGACCGATACATTCGCGGTTAGATTGACCACGAGTGTTCGTCATCTCATCTAAAACTGTCAGTGTTAGTAGAGATTCAATTAGACCAATGGCCGCTAGAATGATCGCGTATGGAAGAATGATTTGTAGAGTTTCTAGCGTAAATGGCACCGCCGGAATAGAGAAGGTCGGCAGTGAACCTGCGAGTGTTGCCGCTTCATCACCAGACATTGTACGCAGGAAGTCAACAACAGTGCGAGTTTCCAGATCCAAACCAACCACTAAAGCAGTCACCGTTACGATTGCAACAAGTGAAGAGGGTACAGCCGTTGTGATTTTTGGTAGAAAGTGAATGATTGCCATAGTTAGCGCAACCAAACCAAGCATTAGTAGCATTTGGTCTTGTGGTAGCCAAGTAAGCATGCCGTTGATATCTGGCGCTTTAAACTGACCCAACTGAGCTAGGAAGATAACAATAGCCAGACCGTTCACAAAACCAATCATCACAGGGTGAGGTACGATACGGATGAACTTACCCAATTTAAACATACCAGCGGCAATTTGAAGAATACCAGCGAGCATGATGGCTGCGAATAGGTACTGGACACCGTGAGTCGCGACAAGCGAAACCATTACGACTGCCATGGCACCTGTTGCACCAGAGATCATGCCGGGACGACCACCGAAAATGGAAGTAATAAGACCAACGATGAATGCAGCGTAAAGACCGACCATCGGATCTACGCCTGCGACGAACGCAAATGCGACAGCTTCAGGAACCAATGCTAGCGCAACGGTTAAGCCTGATAGCACATCATTTTTTACGGAGTGCTTAGAAAATTGGGGAAATTCGAACATGTTTGTTTTTAAGTTCTCTTTGCAATGAGTTAAACCCGACACATATTCGTATTTGCACAAGCCACTGGAAGGTTGATTTTTAATCAAACATTGCAGTGTAAACCGTAGTATTAAAAGAGCAGCATCAGAATGGTGTCGAAAACTTGAGTCGGCGCATGCTACCGAAAAGTGTGATTAAGTTCAAGAATGATACGAATAATGGCGTACAAATGTGATCACGAATTGGTATTTATATGAACAATTTATTGGGCAAATATGAAGATAAAAAAGGCTACCAGATGGTAGCCTTTAATTTATTTATGCCGTTAAGCAGTTGAACGTAATGATTTAGCCTAGTTAAAGTTAGGCTTTGTCATCTCTGCCGATGCACGGTTTTTAGCCACTTGGCTACCAGCACCTTTAGCTTGGTAACGTTCGGTTTTGAACGGTGCTGCTGCAACCGTGATTTCGCGTAGCTCTTGAGGGCCAGGTGCTTTCGTCATCGGTGCGCTAGCGTTTAGCTTAGCCGCAACTTTAATGGCTTCGACTTTAGGCTCTGGTTTATCTACTGGCGCTTCGGCTGCAATCTCTTTTGCTGCTTCAACGATAGGCTCTTCAGCAGGTGCCGTTTCTACGATGACATCAACCGGTTCAGCATGTTCAGTTACAGGAGTTTCAACGATAGGCTCTACCGATGCTGTTTCTACTACTGCCGATTCAGCTTTTTCTGCGATTACTGTTTCAACAACAGGTGCTTCTACTACTGGAGCTTCCACTTTCGCTTCAACGGTTTCTTGAACCTTGTGTTCAACAACTGGCGCATCTGTTACGACAGGTTGCTCGCGACGAATAATCACTTTACCCATTGCCATTTCTGGACACGCAAAGCCACCTTGGATTGTAGGTACTGCTGCTACAGCTTCTTCCTTAACTCGCTCTTCCTTCTTAGGTGCTAGTTTCGGAATGTAACGTGGCATTACTTTACCCATAGCCATTTCAGGAGAAGCGACACCTCCCTTACGTAGGCGGAACGGGTTAGGGCGGCGATCACGGCCACGGCGACGACGCTGGCCGCTTGCACGCAGGTGACGTGGCGAACGACGGTTACGACGTTGCTTAGACTCTGCTTGCTTGTTGTCTTGTTGTGCTTCTACCGCTGCTTCTGTTGGCTTCTCAACTTTGGTTTCAACCGTTTCTTGAGTCTTAACCGCTGTTTCTTCGGCTTTCTTCTCAATAGCTTCTTGGTCCTTAACGCGTACAGACTTGTTCAATTTGCGACGTTGGCGGCGCTCTTTCACTTTTTCTGCTTTCGCATTTTGCTGCTTCGGTTTGCTCTCTTCTGGTTTTGTTTCAGTACGAGCTTCCGCTGCTAGCTGCAGACCTTTTTCCGCTACTTTTGCGTTTGCTTTCTGCTCTTGGGCTTTATCTGCCTGTTGAGCTTTAGGTTTACGCTTTTGGTTACGGTTTTGCGGTTTATTTGTTTGTTGTTGAGCTTCGTTTTGCTCATTAGCCTGCTCATCACGAGGCTTACGACGACGTCGGTTATCGCGATTGTCGCGGTTATCACGATTATCGCGCTGGTTGTTATTGCGACGACGATCGTTACGATCACGTTTGTTACGTCGATTATCGCGATTTGGTTTTTTCTCTTCCTGAGGTTTCTGTTCTTCTTTTGTTTCTTCAGAACCACCGAATAGGAAGCTACCAAGTGCTTTAAACAGACGGCTGAACAATCCAGGTTTCTCTTCTTGTTCAACGTTTTGTTCTTTCTTCTTCGCCTCAGGAGCTGGTTTAGCTGCTGGTGCAGGTGCGGTTTGAGACGGAGCCGCAAAGCCTTTAAGAACTGGCTCTTCAATTCGTTTTGGTTTTACGTCAACTTCCGCTGGCTCTTTACCTTCCGCTTCTTTCATTGCTTCCAGTTTTTTAGGAAGTAGGTAAGAAATCAGATCGAACTCTTCACCTTCACGAACACGGATAACTTCGAAGTGCGGCGTTTCCATGTCAGAGTTTGGAACAACCGTAATCTTCACTTCTTGAATGCGTTCGATATGGTTAACTGAACGACGTTTTTCGTTCAACAAGTAAGAAGCGATTGGCACAGGTACAACTGCGAGAACTTGCGCTGTATTGTCTTTCAGTGCTTCCTCTTCGATTAAACGAAGTACAGAAAGTGCTAGAGATTCGTTGTCGCGAACGACTCCAGTACCGCTACAGCGAGGACAGATGTGGTGGCTTGCTTCTGCTAGAGAAGGGCTTAAACGTTGACGTGACATCTCCAACAAACCAAAGCGAGAAATACGACCGATTTGTACACGAGCGCGATCAAGACGAACGGCTTCACGTAGACGGTTTTCTACTTCTCGTTGGTGGCGAACAGGTGTCATATCGATAAAGTCGATAACCACTAAGCCACCCAAGTCACGTAGACGTAACTGGCGAGCAATTTCGTCGGCTGCTTCTAGGTTCGTGTTTAGGGCTGTTTCTTCAATATCACCGCCCTTGGTTGCACGAGCAGAGTTGATATCGATAGACGTTAGTGCCTCAGTCGGGTCAATAACAATAGAACCGCCAGATGGCAGACGCACTTCACGTTGGAAAGCCGATTCAATTTGGCTTTCGATTTGGTAGTGGCTGAATAGTGGAACTTCGCCTTCATATTTCTTAACGCGGTTAAGGAAATCAGGGCGCACCAATTGAATGTGCTCTTTTGCACGTTCGTAGATGGTGTTGCTATCAATTAAGATTTCGCCAATATCACGACGCAAATAGTCACGGATTGCACGAACGATAACGTTACTTTCTTGGTGGATTAAGAATGGAGCAGGGTTAGAGTCCGCTGCACCTTTGATTGCACCCCAGTGGTTAAGTAGTACATTCAAATCCCACTCAAGTTCTTCAGCACTCTTGCCAACGCCAGCAGTACGTACGATTAGGCCCATGCCCTGAGGCAGTTCCAAAGTACTTAATGCGGCTTTTAGTTGAGTACGCTCGTCACCTTCGATTCGACGAGAAATACCGCCAGCACGAGGGTTGTTAGGCATCAGAACAAGGTAACTACCAGCAAGAGAAATGAAAGTAGTAAGAGCAGCGCCCTTGCTTCCACGTTCTTCTTTTTCCACTTGAACGATAACTTCTTGGCCTTCCGTTAGCACTTCTTTGATGCTTGGACGACCTTGGTAGGTGTAACCTTCAGGGAAATATTCGCGGGCAATTTCTTTGAGAGGGAGGAAACCGTGACGCTCGGCGCCGTAATCAACAAATGCGGCTTCTAAGCTTGGTTCGATACGTGTGATACGTCCTTTGTAGATATTCGCTTTTTTAGATTCATGTCCTGGACTCTCGATATCAAGATCGAAAAGTCGCTGGCCATCAACCAGAGCGACACGCAACTCTTCTTTTTGAGTTGCGTTAATTAACATTCTTTTCATTGAAAATTCTCGTTGTCTTTTCTTTTATATCTTTCTTGTCGACTTGCCACTGTTTTTTCGCTCTTTCACGGTGCCTGATCCCATGGCTTGTATTTTGCAGCCTCCCGGCTGGAAGGGGATGCTCTCGGGCACTTCAGTCATCACAAGCCTCTTGTGGTTTCTGTTGGAAACGTAGACTTGTGACCCGCTATTTGGGCGGTAGGTACTCAACGTGAATATGCGAGGAGTAGGGTGGCAAGAGTGTTGAATTCGATGTGTCTCACGCCAATGCTGCACTCGACCTTCAACGATCTACTCACATTGCTTGAGGATAAATGATTGGTAATGAATAAAATGTAACCAAACCTTCCTTAGCAGCTGTGAACTATAGCAGTGCGCGTGGCTATCAGCAATCTGCTTTCACGCAAACGATAGAAAATTTACCGCTAAACTCAAAATTTCTATTTTATAACTGGCTGTTTCATAAGCAATTGAGATGTGCAAACTGTTCAAGACAGAAAACAAATTGAGAACTTGATTGAGAGTTTTAATAATTTAAACAAAAGCTTGGCGAAATTTAGACCAGTATGTGCCACGGAGTGTTTCTTTTACGACAAGAATAATGTGAAGTCGCACGAAATTGAGTTTACAATACCGCCCATGAACGAAATAAGAACAAAAGTCCAGTTCGTCGATATCGACGAAGATATGGCGGGTCAGCGCATTGATAATTTTTTGCGCAACCAATTAAAAGACATTCCTAAAAGCATGATTTACCGAATTGTGCGTAAGGGCGAAGTGCGCGTAAATAAAAAGCGTATAAAAGCAGAGTACAAGTTAAAAGCAGGCGATCTCGTTCGTATTCCACCGGTGACCGTCGAGAAAAAAGATGACGATGTCGCACCAAGTACGAAACTTAACAAAGTCGCTGAGTTGGAAAATATGATTATCTTCGAAGATGATCATATGTTGATTCTAAACAAACCATCTGGCACCGCTGTGCATGGTGGCAGTGGTTTAAAGTTTGGTGCGATTGAAGCGCTTAGGGCTCTGCGTCCTCAAGCTCGCTTTCTTGAACTTGTGCATCGTATTGACCGTGATACTTCAGGGATTTTGCTGGTTGCTAAGAAGCGTTCTGCACTTCGTCACTTGCAAGCCCAGTTTCGTGAAAAGACAGTAAAGAAGTTTTACTTAGCTCTTGTCATGGGGCAATGGAAAAGCAGTTGTAAGGTTGTGAACGCGCCACTGCTCAAAAACGAAGTGAACAGTATTGTTCGTGTTAACCCTAATGGTAAGCCGTCAGAAACGCGTTTTAAGATTTTGGAAAAGTTCGAACAAGCTACATTGGTTCAGGCGAGTCCGATTACTGGTCGAACTCACCAAATCCGAGTTCATACGCAATACACTGGTCACCCAATCGCTTGGGATGATCGCTACGGTGATCGTCGCTTTGACGCTTACACAGGTCAAGTTGGTTTAGATCGTTTGTTCCTACACGCGGCAAACATCAAGTTCCAACACCCATCAAATGATGAGTGGATGGAAATCAACGCACCGATGGAACCGAAACTAGAAAAAGTGTTGGCGGGTTTAAGAAACGCGTAACCATGTTTTCCTCGCGGATGCAAAAGGGAGCCTGTGGCTCCCTTTTATCGTATTTGGGTTAAAGGACATCGAGTCCTTGAACATGCAACATATCAATCAAATCAATCAATGGTAGTCCGACAAGTGTGTTCGGGTCTTTACCAACTAATTTCGTAAACAAGCAAATTCCCATGCCTTCGCTTTTAAAGCTGCCTGCGCAGTAAAAAGGTTCTTCCCTGTCGACGTAGCGTTTGATTTGTTCAAGCGTTAAATCTCTAAAGTGCACCTCGAAAGAATCAAAGCCGACTTCTGTATGGTTTGTGACGGTGTTATGTACCGCAAGACCAGTATAGAAAGTGATGACTTTTCCACTTTGAGCCAAAAGTTGATTTATCGCGTTATCTCTATTTAAAGGCTTGCCAACGATTTCACCATTAATGACACAAACTTGGTCACTGCCGATAACTAAACTTGCTTTATCCGTCTGGCAAGATATTGCTTTCTCTTGGGCCAGTCTCTGCACAAGTTCAGTTGGCGTTTCTTGGTCAAAAGGTGTTTCATCGCAATCAGGTGATAAACAAACGAATGGTAGTGAGAGCTTTTCAAGCAGTTGTTTACGAAAAGGGGAAGTTGAGGCTAAAACCAGTTGGTAATTTTTCATTTTGAATTACAATTCGTGGGAGCATTTCCAATAGGATAATCGATCAAAAATGATTCTGGCTAATGCTCTGTATGTTAAGCGCAAAAAAGTACAACTTTTTTGCCTTTTTCTTTGACTAATTTTGATTTGGAAGATAATATTCGCGCCCTATGCAAAAGGTAAAAATACCGCGAACGGTTGACCCAGCTAAAGCTGCACAGAAACGATTGGATTACGATGGCATCATCCAAGCTAGTCTTTTCAAGCGCTTAGTGGAAACAACTGAAGGCGTAAAACGCGACGCAGAAGTCTCATTGTCATTTGGGATGGATGAACAGCGACTCGTTGTTATCTCTGGTAAAGCTAACATCGAAGTCGATTTAGAGTGTCAGCGTTGTAATGAGGTATTCGCACATGAGTGCGAAGTTGAATTCCTTTCTACTCCTTACTACGGTGAGAAAACAGAACAGGAAGCACCAGAAATTTATGATTTGGTAGATCTAAATGAATATGGTGAATTAGACCTCATACAACTTGTTGAAGACGAGTTCATCTTAGCATTACCTCAAATTGCGATGCACGATGAAGCGGATTGTAGCGTTGATTCAAATAACATGGTTTTTGGTGAGATTCCTGAAGAAATTGAGGAAGAAAAACCGAATCCATTCGACGTTTTGAAAAGTCTGAAAAAGTAATAGGTGTGGTAGCCGATTCTTCTTCAGGTTTTTAACCCAATAGTATAGGAGTAGGGTCAATGGCCGTACAGAAAAACCGTAAAACTCGTTCTAAGCGCGGTATGCGTCGTTCACACGATGCGCTAACTACAGCTGCTCTATCTGTAGACGCGACTTCTGGTGAAACTCACCTACGCCACAACGTAACTGCTGAAGGTTACTACCGTGGTCAAAAGGTTATCAACAAGTAAGGTTGAACCTTTGCAAAGTATTACCGTTGCACTTGATGCAATGGGCGGGGATTTCGGTCCACGCGTAACAGTGCCTGCCGCCGTGCAGGCACTGTCTCATTTCCCAGAGCTAAAAGTGATTCTTATTGGTGATCAATCTCTGATCACGTCTCAATTATCTCAACTCGGTACCTCGACCAGTTCCCGCTTGACTATTCTTCACAGCGAGAAAGTTATCTCGAACTCAGAAAAACCTTCATTGGCGTTGCGTAATAGCCAAAATAGTTCTATGCGTATGGCTATCGATTTGGTTTCTGAGCAGAAAGCGGATGCTTGTGTTAGTGGTGGCAACACCGGTGCATTAATGGCACTATCGCGTTTCATTCTTAAGTTACTTCCTGGCATTGAACGTCCTGCTTTAGTTTCCGCTTTACCGACGATTACCGGAAAGCGCACTTGGATGCTAGATCTGGGGGCGAATGTATCGTGCGATGCTGATAGCTTGTTCCAATTTGCTGTAATGGGCAGTGCATTAGCTGAAGAACACTTGGGTCGTCCTCCTCGCGTTGCTGTACTCAATATTGGCGCAGAAGAGATTAAAGGTAACGATTTAGTCAAACGTTGCGCAGAAATGCTTTCTCAGACCGATGCGATTAACTTTGTCGGTTATATTGAAGGTAATCAAATTTTGCATGATGTTGCTGACGTCATTGTTTGTGATGGATTTGTCGGCAACGTATGCTTAAAAGCCAGTGAGGGAACAGCTCAACTTTTTATCGAAAAAATTAAAACCAGCATAATGGCATCAACGATAAAGGGTTGGATAGCTAGAAAGTTGTTTTCTAGGCTGTTTAATGAACTAAAAACACTGAACCCCGACCAGTATAACGGCGCAAGTTTGCTAGGATTGCGCGGCATTGTCATAAAAAGCCATGGAAGTGCGGATGTATCTGCGATTGTCAATGCACTTGGCGAGGCAGTACACGAGGTCAAACGACAAGTACCAAGCCGTATTAGCGATCGTTTGGAAGCGGTTTTACTCGAGAGGCATTATTAGTCTTCATGTATAGCAAAATTTTAGGTACTGGCAGCTACCTGCCATCTCAGGTGCGTACAAACGCAGATCTAGAGAAAATGGTAGATACAAGTGATGAGTGGATCGTTGCTCGCACGGGTATTAAAGAGCGTCGAATTGCTGCAGAAAACGAGACTGTAGCAGACATGGCATTCTACGCAGCTGAAAACGCTATCGATATGGCGGGTATTGATAAAAACGATATCGACCTGATTATCGTAGCCACAACGAGCAGTAGCCATACTTTCCCTTCATCTGCGTGTCAGGTGCAGGCAAAGCTTGGCATTAAAGGTTGTCCAGCTTTTGACTTAGCCGCTGCTTGTTCTGGTTTTGTGTACGCATTATCTGTTGCAGACCAACATATCAAATCTGGTATGTGCAAAAACGTACTTGTGATTGGTTCAGATGCTTTGTCTAAAACGTGTGATCCGACAGACCGTTCAACCATTATCCTATTTGGTGATGGTGCCGGAGCCGTTGTCGTAGGCGCTAGCCAAGAGCCTGGCATTATCTCTACCCACATATACTCGGATGGTCAATTCGGAGAGCTTCTAAGCCTACCTGTACCTGTGCGGGGGCAAGATGCGGATAAATGGCTTCATATGGCTGGGAACGAAGTATTCAAAGTCGCTGTCACTCAGCTATCGAAACTAGTAAAAGATACGCTTGAAGCCAACAACATGCATAAGTCTGAACTAGACTGGCTAGTGCCGCACCAAGCGAACTACCGCATTATTTCAGCGACAGCGAAGAAACTTTCGATGTCACTAGACCAAGTCGTGATTACACTTGATAAACACGGCAACACATCAGCTGCGACGGTGCCAACAGCACTAGATGAAGCGGTACGTGATGGTCGTATTAAACGCGGTCAAACTCTGCTTCTTGAAGCGTTTGGCGGCGGATTCACTTGGGGCTCGGCCCTTGTGAAGTTCTAAGTTTCACAAGAATTCAAAATTTAAGGTGCACTTGGTGCATCTTATTTCTTTTTACTTTGCTTAAAGGAAAACAACATGAGCAAGTTTGCTATCGTATTTCCAGGTCAAGGTTCTCAAGCTGTAGGTATGCTTGCAGAACTAGGCGAACAATATGACGTAGTAAAACAAACATTTGCAGAAGCATCTGACGCACTAGGTTACGATCTATGGGCGCTTGTTCAAAATGGACCTGCAGAAGATTTAAACGAGACTTTCCGTACTCAACCAGCTTTGCTAGCTTCATCTGTTGCAATCTGGCGTGTATGGCAGGAACTTGGCTTAGAGCAACCAGCAAACCTAGCCGGTCACAGCCTAGGTGAGTACTCAGCACTTGTATGTGCGGGTGTTATTGACTTTAAAGAAGCCATCAAGCTGGTTGAATTACGTGGTCAACTTATGCAAGAAGCAGTACCAGTTGGTACTGGCGCAATGTACGCGATTATCGGTTTGGCTGATGATGCGATTGCAAAAGCGTGTGAAGACGCAGCGCAAGGCGAAGTGGTCTCTCCAGTAAACTTTAACTCGCCTGGTCAAGTCGTTATCGCTGGTTGCAAAGACGCAGTAGAGCGAGCTGGTGCGCTATGTAAAGAAGCTGGTGCGAAGCGTGCGCTTCCTCTTCCTGTTTCAGTACCTTCACACTGTGCACTTATGAAGCCAGCAGCGGAAAAACTTGCTGTAGCTCTTGAGTCTATCGAATTTAACTCACCACAGCTGCCAGTTATCAACAACGTTGATGTGATTGCTGAGACAGATCCTGCAAAAATCAAAGATGCGCTTGTTCGTCAGCTACATAGCCCAGTTCGTTGGACTGAAACAGTTGAACTGATGCACGAACAAGGCGTAGAAAATCTTCTTGAGCTTGGTCCTGGTAAAGTTTTAACAGGTCTAACAAAACGTATCGTGAAAACGCTAACTGCAGCAGCAGTGAATGATATCGCATCGCTAGACGCTGCGAAGTAATCCATCAAGCGATAAATTTGCGATAAGAAAAGGAAACACAACATGATGAATCTAGAAGGTAAGATCGCGCTAGTTACCGGCGCAAGCCGTGGTATTGGCCGCGCGATCGCGGAACTTCTTGTCGAGCGAGGTGCTACGGTTATCGGTACTGCTACTTCTGAAAGTGGTGCGGCTGCTATCAGCGAGTATCTTGGTGATAACGGTAAAGGTCTAGCTCTTAACGTGACCGATGTCGAGTCTATCGAAGCGACACTAAAAACGATCAACGAAGAATTTGGTGTGATCGATATTCTGGTGAATAACGCTGGTATTACTCGTGACAACCTATTGATGCGTATGAAAGATGATGAGTGGAACGACATCATCGATACCAACCTAACGCCTATCTACCGCATGTCTAAAGCGGTTTTACGCGGCATGATGAAAAAACGTGCGGGTCGTATCATCAACGTAGGCTCTGTTGTTGGTACCATGGGTAACGCAGGTCAAACTAACTACGCAGCAGCGAAAGCGGGCGTGATTGGTTTTACTAAATCAATGGCTCGTGAAGTTGCGTCTCGTGGTGTAACAGTGAACACTGTTGCTCCTGGTTTCATCGAAACTGACATGACTAAGGCGCTAAATGATGACCAACGTGCGGCAACTTTGTCGAACGTGCCAGCAGGTCGTTTAGGTGACCCACGTGAAATTGCATCAGCAGTAGTTTTCCTTGCTTCTCCTGAAGCAGCGTACATTACTGGTGAAACTTTGCATGTAAATGGTGGCATGTACATGGTTTAATGCGACAGTTTATGCAAAATAAGCTATTTTACATTGTGAAAAATAGCCTATAGTTGCAGTTAACTGTCATGAACTTGTCATGCTTATGCGCAAGATTTGTGCATGATTTAAGTCAAAAATGTATTGAAATTCGGTTAAATTCGCTAATTTTGTGGTTTGACCAGCAAGGACCCCCTTGCAACTTTCAATAGTTCGAATAAACTACGGAATCATCGCATTAGGCGAAATCTGTAAAGGAAAAGAAAAATGAGCAACATCGAAGAACGCGTAAAGAAAATCATTGTTGAACAGCTAGGTGTAGACGAAGCAGAAGTTAAAAACGAAGCTTCTTTCGTTGATGATCTAGGTGCTGATTCTCTAGACACTGTAGAACTAGTTATGGCTCTAGAAGAGGAATTCGACACTGAGATTCCTGACGAAGAAGCTGAGAAGATCACTACTGTTCAAGCTGCAATCGACTACGTAAACAGCGCTCAGTAATTAGCTCTCCCAGGCGGTCTCCTAGACCGCCTGTGTTCTTTCTAACTTCTTCTATCCTCTCATAGAAATATTCAATTCCCGGAGAATTATATCGTGTCCAAGCGTCGTGTAGTTGTCACTGGCATGGGTATGTTGTCACCGGTAGGCAACACAGTAGAATCATCTTGGAAAGCCCTGCTAGAAGGTCAAAGTGGTATCGTAAATATCGAGCACTTTGATACTACGAACTTCTCAACTCGTTTTGCAGGTCTTGTTAAAGATTTCGATTGCACAGAGTACATGTCTAAAAAAGATGCTCGTAAGATGGACCTTTTCATCCAGTACGGCATTGCAGCGGGTATTCAAGCTCTTGATAACTCTGGCTTACAAATTACCGAAGAAAATGCGGCTCGAGTTGGTGTTGCTATCGGCTCAGGCATTGGCGGTCTTGACCTTATCGAAACTGGCCATACTGCATTAGTAGACAAAGGCCCTCGCAAAGTTAGCCCATTTTTTGTTCCTTCGACCATTGTAAACATGGTTGCAGGTAACCTATCTATCATGCGTGGTCTCCGTGGTCCAAATATCGCGATTTCTACCGCATGTACTACTGGCCTGCATAATATCGGCCATGCAGCACGTATGATTGCCTACGGCGATGCAGATGCGATGGTTGCTGGTGGTGCAGAAAAAGCTTCTACGCCTCTTGGCATGGCTGGCTTCGGTGCAGCTAAAGCACTATCTACTCGTAATGAAGAGCCTCAAAAAGCGTCTCGCCCATGGGATAAAGGCCGTGATGGTTTTGTTCTAGGTGATGGTGCTGGCATGATGGTGCTTGAAGAGTACGAACACGCAAAAGCACGTGGCGCGAAGATTTACGCAGAACTGGTTGGTTTTGGTATGTCTGGTGATGCTTACCACATGACTTCTCCAAGCGAAGATGGCTCTGGTGGTGCACTTGCGATGGAAGCGGCAATGCGTGACGCGAACATCACAGGTACCCAAGTAGGTTATGTGAATGCTCACGGTACATCTACTCCTGCTGGCGACGTTGCAGAAATCAAGGGCGTGAAACGTGCTCTTGGTGAAGAAGGTGCGAAGCAAGTACTTGTATCATCAACTAAGTCTATGACTGGTCACCTATTAGGTGCAGCAGGCTCTGTTGAAGCAATTATCACGGTTATGTCTTTGGTTGACCAAATCGTTCCACCAACGATTAACCTTGATGATCCAGAAGAAGGTCTAGACATCGACCTTGTGCCGCACACTGCGCGCAAAGTTGAAGGTATGGAATACGCTATCTGTAACTCGTTTGGCTTTGGTGGTACAAACGGTTCTTTGATCTTCAAAAAGTTCGCTGAGTAACACTATCTAACCTTATTTAGATAAGCGAAACTTGTATTCTAACGGCTCGATGCTTAGCATTGAGCCGTTTTGTTTTATTTGTTGTCTGCTAATTTGAAGGTACGTGAATGTTTTGGGTAAATGGAGTTCCGCAAACGCATGTAGAGCTAGGTGATCGCTCATTCCAATACGGTGATGGAGGCTTTACCACCATCCTGACCCAAAATGGAGAGTTGGTTTACTGGCAGGAGCATACTGAGCGCATGAGTGCTTGCCTTGACGCTTTGAAGATCTCTTCACCTGACTGGAAAGTTGTGCATGGTTGGGCAAGCAAAGCGGTTTTATCTGACGCACGAGCGGGGGTGAAGATTCACGTTAGCCGCGGTATTGGCGGGCGAGGGTATAGCCCTAATGGGATTAAAGGCCCTATCGTGACGATTTCCAATTTTGCATTTCCTTCTCATTATTCATCTTGGCAAGAACAAGGTGTGGACTTGGGCGTTTGTAATACTCGTCTAGGGATTCAACCTTTACTTGCGGGACATAAGCACAACAACCGTTTAGAGCAGATTCTCGCCAAGGCTGAAATCGACAATACAGAGTTTGCAGATGCAATAACGTTAAATGTGCAAAACCATGTCATTGAAACTACAATGGCCAACCTTTTTTGGGTTAAAGGTAATAAAGTATTTACGCCGGAGCTGACCTTATCAGGCGTTACGGGCGTAATGCGTCGTAAGGTGCTTGAGTTACTTAAAGTAAGTCATATTGAAGTCATCGAGGGGCGTTTTATACTTCCAGATTTGCTGAGTGCTGACGAGGCTTTCATGTGTAACTCAATATTAGGTGTCGCACCTATTCGCAGCATAGTGACATCGAACTCTAAGACTATATTTCCGATAGGAAAATTGACTCAACGACTGCAAGGGAATTTAACTACGTGATTAAAAAACTGTTGGCTTTTGTTGTGCTGATCGCAGTGATAGGCGCAGCAGCTGTTTTTTATATAATTTCACAGGCTAAACAATACGTTGAAAAGCCTATTCTATTGGAACAACCTCAGCTGTTTACTGTAGAAAGTGGTACAAGCTTTCATCATGTCATGCGCGCCTTAGTTGAAGATGAGGTGATTGAAACATCGGAGTACATCCGTTTAATTCCTCACTTATATCCAGAATTGTTGCAAGTGCGAGCGGGTACTTACCAACTTGAGCCTGGTATGTCACTTTCGCAAACATTGGAGCATCTGAATACTGGAAAAGAATACCAGTTTGCGATCACTTTTGTTGAAGGCAGCCGCTTTTCTGAATGGGTAGATCAACTAAAAAGTGCTCCTTATTTAAAGCATGATTTAACCGATCTTTCAGAAAAAGAAATGGCTGCGAAGCTCGGAATTGAGAGAGAAAAGCTAGAAGGGTTGTTTTTAGCAGAAACCTACCATTACACAGCGGGTGCGAGTGAAAGCCAGTTATTAAAACGAGCGCATCGAAAACTCAATAAAATACTGGACGCTAGCTGGGAAGCTCGTCAAGAAAAGCTGCCATTACAGGATAAATATGAAGCCTTGATTCTCGCGTCTATCATCGAGAAAGAGACGGCTATTGATTCTGAGCGTGAGCGCGTCGCTTCTGTGTTTATCAACCGATTGAACAAACGTATGCGGTTACAAACTGATCCGACAGTTATTTATGGTATGGGTGACGCCTACGATGGCAACATTCGTAAGAAAGATTTGCGTACGCCGACACCATATAACACCTATACCATCAATGGTTTGCCACCAACACCGATTGCGATGGCTGGTGAAGCTTCCATTGAAGCGGCTTTGAATCCAGAAAGCAGCAACTATTTATATTTTGTAGCAAGTGGAAAGGGCGGACATGTATTCTCGAAATCCCTTGCTGAGCACAACCGTGCTGTTCGTGCCTATTTAAGAGAACTAAGAAAGAACAAATGATGAAAGCAAACTTTATTGTCGTTGAAGGCCTAGAAGGCGCGGGTAAAAGCACTGCGATTAAAACCGTTTTAGATACGCTAAAAGCGGCCGGTATTGAGGATATCGTAAATACCCGTGAGCCAGGAGGCACACCGCTAGCAGAAAAAATGCGCGCTCTGGTGAAAGAAGAGCACGAAGGCGAAGAACTTAAGGACATGACGGAGTTGCTTCTTCTGTACGCTGCACGTGTTCAGTTGGTTGAGAACGTGATCAAACCAGCTTTGGAAAACGGTCAGTGGGTGGTTGGTGACCGACACGATATGTCGTCGCAAGCTTATCAAGGTGGTGGCCGTCAGATTGACGCATCGTTAATGAAAAATCTCCGAGATACAACGCTTGGTGATTTTAAACCTGCTCTCACTCTCTATATGGATATTGACCCTCGTGTTGGGCTTGAGCGTGCACGTGGGCGTGGTGAGTTAGATCGTATAGAGAAGATGGATATTAGTTTCTTCGAGCGTACACGTGAGCGTTATTTGGAGATTGCTCATGCCGATCCTTCCATCGTTATCATTAACGCAGAACAGACGATTGAAGGCGTGTCGCGTGATATTCGGGACGCTCTAAACGAGTGGCTAGCTCGTCAATAAGTGAAACGTAAATTTAGGTGACTCATGTTAAATGATTATCCATGGCTACAGCCAATATGGGATAACCTCAAAGTAGGGTTAGAGTCGGACAGAATACCAGGTGCGCTTTTATTACAAAGCGAGCAGGGCTTGGGCATCGAAAAACTTATCGAGTTTTTTAGCCAAGCACTTCTTTGCCAAAATTACGCGAGTGAAGCATGCGGTTTTTGTCATAGCTGCCAGCTAAATCAATCTCAAAACCACCCTGATTTACACTGGATCAAGCCAGAGAAAGAAGGAAAGGCGATAACGGTGGACCAAATTCGCGCTTGTAACCGTCTTGCTCAGGAATCATCTCAGCTTAATGGTTACCGCCTATTTGTAATAGAACCGGCGGACTCTATGAACGAGTCGGCATCGAATGCGCTGTTAAAGACGCTAGAAGAGCCTGGGGCAAAGTGCTTGTTTTTGCTCGTTACCCACAATCAGGAGCGTCTGCTCCCAACGATTCGTAGCCGTTGCCAACACTGGGTTGTTGCGCCTCCGTCAGCGGAACAAGCGATGCAATGGATGCACGAACAAGGGGCGAAGCAAGTTCCTGCTTATGCCTTAAAACTGAATATGGGCTCTCCAATAAAAACATTGGATGCGTTAAATAATGGTGAGCTCGAAGCTTACTTGGCTTTTGAACGCAGTTTTATTAAGGCAATGTCTTCGCCTGTTTCAGACGTTTCTGAGTGTGCTTCTTTAATCGCTAAACACTCAGAGCAATCACTAGACTGGGCATGGTATTTACTGACAGATGCTCAGAAAGCGCAGTTTGGTGTATCAGAAGCTCAAATGCTTCCGGGCGCGACAAAGTTTCAACCGGACAACTATAACGGTTTGTACTCATCAGCGAAGGCGCTGATGAACCTGAAAGCTCAGGTGCAAGCCTTTCCTGGCCTGAACCTTGAGCTACTATCAATGAATTGGTTAATTGAATCACGAGAGGCATTATGTTCGTAGATTCTCATTGTCATTTAGACAAATTGAATTACGACGATCTCCACATCAATGTGGAAGACGTTATTAACAAAGCTAAACAAGCAAACGTAACTGAACTACTTTCTGTTGGAGTAACGCTGGATTCTTTCCCGAAAATGATGGAAATGATCGAGCCTTATGACAATGTTTATGCTTCGTGCGGTGTGCACCCACTTGATGTTGAAAGCGACTTTTCGATGGACGTATTGCGCCACCATGCGTCGAATGCAAAAGTCGTCGCTATTGGCGAAACGGGTTTAGATTATCATTACAAGCCCGAAACGGCCGCGTTACAGAAAGAGCGCTTTGAGCAACACGTTGATCTTGCAGTGGAGCTCAACAAACCTTTAATTATCCATACCAGAAACGCACGTGCGGATACTCTAGATATTTTGCGTAAGGGTGGGGCAGAGAAATGTGGTGGTGTTATCCACTGTTTTACAGAAGATCTTCCATTTGCTGAAGCTGCACTGGAGCTGGGGTTTTATATTTCTATCTCGGGGATTGTTACTTTCCGTCAAGCTACAGAGTTAAAAGAAGTGGTGAAGACTCTACCTTTAGAGAAGCTTCTTATTGAGACAGATTCTCCTTACTTGGCTCCTGTCCCCCATCGTGGCAAAGAGAATCAACCCGCTTACGTTGTCGAAGTCGCTTCTTATATTGCGCAACTCAAATCGTGCTCTCTTTCTGAAGTGGCACAAAAAACCACCGAAAACTTCCGAAATCTTTTTTTGCGATGAAAAAATAATAAGAGCATAAAAAAGGAGCTTAGGCTCCTTTTTTGTTGATAAAAACAACAGATACGCTCACGAGTTTAATGTTTACTAAAAATGTTGATTTAATAACATTCAAAAATCACAAATGTAATTTTGTTACTAAAAATAACATTGGGGCGTATTTTATTTACGCCTTAAAATTAATTATATAAATAATTAATTCTTTATAAAACAGTAATATAAGTGCAATGCAAACCTTTTCATCGGCTGTTTTTGGGTGTGATCCAAGACTTGTTTTGAAACTAAATTTCGTAACTGTGTGGAAAGTTTGAGGGTCATCAATATATATTTAGAGCCGGAAAATATAATGCAGTTGTGGTTACATTTTCATTGGGTGCTAACCTTTAGGCTACGGGGGTGTGCCGTTAGTGCCCAAATAATACTTATAAATTTATCAGGAGCATAAACATGTTTAAGAACCTTTTTGCTAACCTGCAAAAAGTTGGTAAGGCTCTGATGCTTCCAGTATCAGTTTTACCAGTTGCAGGTATTTTATTAGGTGTGGGTGCTGCCCATCTAAGCTTTATTCCAGAGATCGTTTCTAATCTTATGGAACAAGCTGGTGGTTCAGTATTCGGTCAAATGGCACTTCTATTTGCAGTAGGTGTAGCGCTAGGCTTCACTAACAACGACGGTGTTGCAGGTCTTGCAGCTATCGTTGGTTACGGCATCATGACGGCAACGCTAGGTGTAATGGCGGGCGTTATGGGTGTTGAGAAAATCGATACAGGTGTACTAGGTGGTATCCTTGTCGGTGGTGTGGCTGCTTGGGCATTCAACCGTTTCTTCAAAATCCAACTTCCAGAGTACCTTGGCTTCTTCGCTGGTAAGCGCGCAGTGCCAATCATCACTGGTTTTGCTGCGATCATCCTAGGTGTTATCCTATCTGTTATCTGGCCACCAATTGGCGGTGCAATTTCTGCATTCTCTGATTGGGCTGCACACCAAAACCCACAGCTAGCATTCGGTATCTACGGTGTTGTTGAGCGTTCTCTAATCCCATTCGGTCTACACCACGTATGGAACGTACCGTTCTTCTTCGAAGCAGGTTCTTGTGTTAACGCTGCCGGTGAAGCTCAAAATGGTGTACTAACTTGTTACCTAGTTGCTGATGAAGCATCTCGTGCTGCTGGTAATGGCTTCGGTCAGCTAGCGGGTGGTTACATGTTCAAGATGTTCGGTCTACCAGCTGCAGCAATCGCAATTGCTCATTGTGCTAAACCAGAAAACCGTGCAAAAGTAATGGGTATCATGGCGTCAGCTGCACTGACTTCATTCCTAACTGGTATTACTGAGCCAATCGAATTCTCATTCCTATTCGTTGCTCCACTACTATACGGTATCCACGCTCTACTAGCTGGTTCTGCATACATCGTTTCGAACACTCTAGGCTTTGTACACGGTACTTCTTTCTCTCACGGTCTGATCGACTTCCTAGTTCTATCTGGTAACGCTCAGAAGATGGTGCTAATGATTGCCGTTGGTCTAGTTTACGCAGTAATTTACTACGTAGTGTTCCGTGGTGTAATCACAGCGCTTGACCTAAAAACACCTGGCCGTGAAGATGAAACGGAAAGTGCAGCTGTAACTTCTGGCTCTGATATGGGCGGTGAACTGGTTGCAGCGTTTGGCGGTAAAGCTAACATTACTGGTCTAGATGCATGTATCACACGTCTACGTGTAGCAGTTGCAGATACAGCTGCTGTTGACCAAGACAAGCTAAAACAACTAGGCGCTGCTGGTGTTGTAGTTGTAGCTGGTGGTGTACAGGCTATCTTCGGTACTAAGTCTGATAACCTAAAAACTGAAATGGATGAGTGGATTCGTAACCACGGTTAATCGCAGTCATTCATAGTAATGCATAAAAGGAGGCTTCGGCCTCCTTTTTTAGTTCCTATTTTATTAACTGACAGTTCCTTTTTTAGTGTGATCCTAAACTCATCTTTACTTTTGTCAGCTTTTTCATACATCGAGCTTACCCATCGTTGACATATTGATACGCCATTATGTTTGAATAGCGAATAATGTTTTTTTGAATAATTGATAACGTGTATGAAGAACAAATTCATTTTATTTTTGGGACTAGTTTCTAGTACGGCAATGGCGGCAAGCGAACCAACGGATCTATCAGTTGGTATGGCTGTCGATCAACAATTAAGTGTTGTTGTAGAGTTAGATAACAAATATCGTGGCATTATCGGAAACGATGGTATGGCGTTTGATTACATCGCTAAGCGTGGAACATTCGATCAAAACATGCCTGTGACTTGGTATGTCGGCGTTGGTGGCTGGTATGAATGGGATGACGAGTTTGGTGTGAGAGTACCACTTGGCGTGAACTGGGATTTATCACGCGGCTGGGACCTTTATGGTCAAATACACCCAGAGCTAGATCTTTACAAAGGTGCTGACTTGCAACTTGGCGGCGCCGTTGGCATCAAGTACAGTTTCTAGAATAAAAGAAACATAAAAAAACGCCGGTAAATACCGGCGTTTTTTGTTTGGAATGCAATACTGTTATTGTTTATCCATGGCTCGCTTGATGCAAACGGCAGCGCCGCCCCAAGTGATACCTAAACCAATAACCATCATAATAATTGCGCTGATTGTCATTTTGCTGTCTCCTTGCGGTTCACTGCGTTGATCACTAGACCAAAGATAAAGAGTGCGGCGATAAGTGCCCAGCCTAAAGTTAGATCATAGCCACCGTAGCCTTCAGTAATTAGGGCGTATAGCTTGGTCGCTAAGATAATGGCGAGCATGATTGGTGTAACGAAGCGTAAGCAGATCTCGAACCATTGACCAACAGAGAAATCAGAGCGCTCGTTAACGTAATTACGTACTTCTGGCACGCGCTTCAATAGCCACGCCATCAAGACAATCTCAACCAGACCACCAACCATGATGCCAACGTTGTTTGCAAAGTGGTCTACTAGATCGAGTAGCAGCAGACCGCCATTGGTAGCAAACGCCATAGAGACAACGAAGCCAATACCAATCACAACATTTGCAGCTTTTTTACGGCTCCACTTCAGCTTGTCGATAATGGCTGAAGTTACGGCTTCCATAATTGAAATATGCGAACTTAGACCAGCAACCACCAGTGCAAAGAAGAACAGTGGACCAAGAATATATGGGGCAGGTAGTAGGTTAATTGCCGCAGGTAAAGTAACAAAAGCCAAGCCAACGCCTGCAGATACCACCTCTGTTAACGGCTTACCTTGCTCTTGAGCCATGTAACCCAATACTGAGAAGATCATGATGCCGGCTAGGATCGAGAAGCCACAGTTGATCAACACGGTCATAAACGCGTTATTCGTTATGTCCGACTTTTCTGGTAGGTAGCTAGAGTAAGCTAGCATGATGGCGAAGCCGATACTTAACGTAAAGAAGATCTGACCATATGCCGCTGCCCATACTTTCACATCCCAAATTTTGCTGAAATCGGGTTCGAACATGTAGTTCACGCCATCTAGAGCTCCTGGCAAGAAAATCATACGTCCGATTAAGAAAATCACCATCAAGAATAGGATTGGCATCATAATTTTAGATGCTCGTTCAATTCCTGATTTCACGCCTTTGGCAATAGCGGTGTAAGTAATTGCCCAAGCAATTACCATGGATAAAGCAATCTTCCATTGAATACTGCCTAAGTCTGTTGGTGAGTTGTCACCTAGCTTTAGGTATTCACTAAAGAAAAATGCGTTGGTATCGGTTCCCCAACCTTGAGTGAACGACAACCCAAAGTAAGAAATCGACCAACCGATAACAGCCACATAGTAAACGGCAATAACTGCAGCCACACCAACTTGGAACCAGCCAAGCCATTCAAATTTAGAATGAATTTTCGCTAGTGTTTTTGGTGCCGAGCCTCGGTATTTTTGTCCCATACTGAACTCAAGGATCATAAATGGAATACCGGCAGTGATCATGGCAAAAATGTAAGGAATAAAAAATGCGCCGCCACCGTTTTCATAGGCCATGTATGGGAAACGCCAAATGTTTCCCAAACCGATAGCAGACCCAACTGCTGCTAAGATGAATCCCGCCCGGGATCCCCATTGTTCTCGCTTCATATTTGACTCCTATAAGACTCCCTGAGGAATGAAGCTCTCTACGTAACACAGTAATAATTGCGCAAACAGTTGGAAGAAAGGACCGCTGTTATCCATCAGCTTTTCTATCCTTAATTCTAACTTTGTATAATTTTATAGAGCTATATTCTGGCTACTGTAAGAGAAAGTAGATTATTAATCTTAAAATTTTGATGTGTGTTTGATAAAACTGAAATATTTATCTGTTTTCACTGATCAGACTAACTTCTAATAATACTTAGCGCAATAGAATCTAAATGTTAATTCAGATGCGTTGTCTGGTTTTAATCTTGTTAAATTTGAGTTTGATTGTGGTTTTGTGTGGGTGGTTGGTTGTTTGTCTGGAATAAATAACTGGGATCTAATAATTGCTTTGGTGTTTAAGACTATTTTGATGAATTAGGGCGTACGGCTATCTTTTGTGCACCTATCTAGATGATGCTTCGTTACTTTGCCAAACAATGGTGTTTAGACGATATCCTTTATCGGCTCTGTGCAGGACTCGTTCAGCGTTCTTTGTGACGAGTCCTACAAAGGAACATGCATAAAAATTAGAAGCGGAAACTAAAACCGACATTTGATTGGAATTGGTTCATCCAATCAGTATCGAACTTAATGATACAGTTTGAGCCGTCATTAGGTAGAGTACAGGCGCCAGATGTATCGTTATCAACGACCGTTCCTAACCATCTCAGTTGGGCCGTTAATGCAAAGTTCTTTGAAAATTCATATTCCAGCCCTGCAAAAGCGCTAGCCGAAAATCCGTATTTTTTGTCTACCCAATCCACATCGGCATAAGAAGCGCCCAAACCTACACCGATATAGGTTTGCCAATTTTCTGCGACAGGATAGTACATGCTGCTTTGGAAGTGCAGATAATGTATATCTGCCGAGTTGGACAGCTTTTCAAGTTCCGTCGATTGATTGGAGTAAAACAATCCGATCCTTCCTTTTTCTAAGGGAGTCTCGACTGAAAGAGCGTAATTCACTGCGGGGTCGAGAGCGTATGTATTACCACTTTCATCCTCTACTTGGCCGCCTCCTGTATAGCCTATGTATGGCGTAACGATGATATTCGCTTGTGCATTGATAGCAGTACTCATCATCATGATTCCTACTAGCCAGCTGAGTTTTTGGTTCATGCCCTATCTCCTTATTATGACTAAGCTAATTGTGATGGGTTAGTCAAAATTGCGCGACTAAATTAAGCAAATCTTGAACATATTTCACACCGGTGTTATTAATTTGTTACATATTAAGGAGGTGTTTATGGAACACGATCTAAAATCCGCATTAATCATTGTGGTGACTGTTTTTGCAGTGCTTTTGTCATTTGGCATCATTGCTATTACAACAGCTTAAGATAACCACTTTTACCAAACGTTTTAACAAAACGGCGTGAGCCTATGATACGTAACAGCGGTATAATCACAGAAAGCCATGCAGAGCTTGATGTAAAAGTTTATGAGCACTTTAGGCATGGTAAAACTGCTTTAGTCACGCAAGGTGGAGGGCAGAGAGGGATTTTTACCGCTGGCGTTTTAGACGCCTTTTTACTTTCCAACTTCGATCCTTTCGATGAATTCTATGGCACCTCTGCCGGAGCACTTAACTTATGTTCTTACTTGTGTCGTCAACATGGCATGGGCAAAGCTTTTATTACCGAGCTGACAACGTCTCCTGAATTTTTTAATCTGTTTCGCTATATCCGAAAGCAGCAGTACTTAGGTTTAGAGTGGGCATTAGAACGGATTCAAGATTTCCCATACAAGCTTGACCTTGATTTAGGTCGCAGCGCATTGGGAAAACGAGGAGCGTTTGCTGCGGTAACGAATATAGAGACGCTATCAGATCAATATCTACCAATCTTGGATGACTCGTGGTTTAACACTATGCTAGCGACATGTGCGATTCCCAAGTTGTACCACGGACCTGTCGACGTAAATGGCAATAAATTTGTTGATGGCGGCGTGTCTGCCTCTATCCCTGTACAAGAAGCGTGGCGTCAGAATGCTCGCAACATTATTGTCATTCGCACAGAGCCGTTTTCAGAGATTGAAGCGAGAGCCCAAAGTGAAGTGGGGGATGTGCCTGTCGAATGGTATCGAGAGTCTATCAACTCAGTACAGCAATCATGGCAGCAAAAAGTGAATCAGTGGAAGCTGGATTGGGCGTCGTTCTTCCAACAAAAAATTAATGCAGCACATCAATCGAAGCTTGCAGGGAAAATGCTGTTAAATGGAGGCCGTTGGTTGTTCGGTGCCGATAACTTGTATCGTTTAAGTCATTTGATTGGTGAGAATTTTGATTCAGGTTTAGCCGACATGCTGATGATTCATTATCAAACATTTGAGCTCACTCAGGCCTTTATATCTGCTCCACCTGACGACACTTTTATTTTACAAGTTGCGCCTAAAGAGGGACTTCGTTCTTCTTCTTTGTTAAGTGACCAAGAGTCACTAGAGCATGACTATCAACTTGGGCTTCAAGCTGGGTTTAACCTAGTTCAACTCTATGACCAGCTGGATGTTGAAATTGATGGTAGAGAGAGTGCATAAACCTTCTTACGTTCACGATGTGCGCAATATACAAAGCATATAAATAAGGCTCCATTTTCGGAGCCTTATTTGCGGGTTCTTGTGGTTAACTCCGGTTAGGTATAACTACTACGCTTGTAGAATGCGCATGCAGTTGGTTGAGCCAACAACATCCATTACATCGCCTTGAGTAATAATGACTAAATCACCTTTGTGCAAGAACCCTTGCTCTTTAAGGCTAGTAATAGCTGCTTGAGCCGTTGGTAAACCCGCATCACTTTTTGACTCGAAATATACAGGTGTCACGCCTCGGTATAATGCTGCTCGATTTAGTGTCGATTCATTCCGTGATAAGGCAAATATTGGCAAGCCAGAGCTTAAGCGAGACATCATCAACGCAGTCCTGCCGGACTCAGTTAACGAGATCATCGCTTTAATTCCTTCCATGTGATTCGCAGAGTACATGGTTGCCATTGCGATGGTTTCTTCAGCGGTTTCGAAGGTTCTATCTAAGCGATAGGTTGATAGACTTGCCTCCGACATTTTTTCTGCCCCCACACATACTTCGGCCATGGATTTGACCGTTTCTACAGGATATTTACCTGCAGCAGTCTCTCCAGACAGCATCACCGCGTCAGTGCCGTCTAGAACCGCATTGGCTACATCCATCACTTCAGCACGCGTTGGCATTGGGCTAGTAATCATGGATTCCATCATTTGTGTCGCAGTAATCACGATACGGTTTAAACTGCGTGCGCGGCGAATCAGTTTTTTCTGGACACCAATGAGCTCAGGGTCACCGATTTCTACACCAAGGTCACCACGTGCAACCATCACTACATCGGATGCGAGAATAATGTCGTCAATAGACTCATTGGTCGC
>NZ_JAWOUX010000009.1:164448-215322 GCF_033339595.1 Vibrio sp. 2096 | reverse complement strand
TCTACACCAAGGTCACCACGTGCAACCATCACTACATCGGATGCGAGAATAATGTCGTCAATAGACTCATTGGTCGCGACGGTTTCTGCTCGTTCGACTTTAGCCACTAACATGGCTTCAAGGCCTGCATCTCTGGCTAAGCGTCGAGCGTAATGCATGTCTTCGCCGTTACGCGGGAATGAAATAGCAAGGTAGTCTACTTGAATTGCTGCGGCGGTAAGAATGTCGGCTTTATCTTTCTCTGTGAGCGCATCCGCTGACAATCCGCCGCCTTTTTTGTTGATCCCTTTATTGTTGGACAGTGGGCCACCGACAATCACACGGGTATGAACTTTATTACCCTCTACTGTAGTAACTTGCAGCTGAACGCGTCCATCATCGAGTAATAAAATGTCATTTGGTGAAACATCTTGCGGTAGTTCTTTATAATCTAACCCTACAGATTCTTGATTGCCTTCACCTTTTGGTAAATCACTATCTAATGTGAATTTATCGCCCACATTCAAAATGACTTGGCCGTCTTTAAACGTTGATACACGGATTTTAGGGCCTTGTAAGTCACCAAGAATTGCAACCTGACGCCCAAGTCTTGCTGCAATGGTACGGACTTTGTTCGCACGTTGAATGTGGTCTTCACTGGTTCCATGTGAAAAATTCATACGGACAACGTTTGCACCGGCTTTGATGATCTCCTCAAGTATATTGTCCTTATCCGTTGAAGGACCCAGCGTAGTGACAATTTTTGTTCGTCTTAATTTGGAAGTCATAGATTCTCCGATGAATGTGTGTGTAAAGGTAACTTGAACTCTATCCTTACTTTACGCAATCGCTCTCAAGGTTAGCCTCGTTGCTGAGCCCACACCTTAAAGCTACTTGAATATAAGTATATGCACAGAATGTTTACATTAAGAGTAACCCCGGTAAAACAGACAGATATTCGACAGGCAATGGCCTTATTGATAAAAATGCGCTGCTTTAAAGGCACTACTTCATAATTTAGTGAATAAAAATAAGTTATTTTTCAAACAATTTAACAGGAGTAGATTCTTCGTTATTTGATTGAATACACAAACAAACAGGTTTATACGTGATGCTTGTCACGGGGATTTATTAATTCACTTCACAATTAGTTCGCAAAGTAAAAAAATTGTCCCGTTATAGAATTTCGGAGTGCAAGATGTACATGGCTCAACCGGGCCATATTGATCATATCAAACAGGTCAATGCTGGTCGTGTATATAAACTAATTGACCTAAAAGGTCCTATTTCTCGAATTGATTTGTCCAAGCAGAGTGAGCTTGCTCCTGCTAGTATCACCAAAATCACTCGAGAATTAATTGAAGCGCACTTGATTCATGAAACGACAGTACAAGAAGCGACGAGTCGTGGTCGACCTGCTGTCGGTTTGCAGGTCAATAATGAAGGCTGGCAATTTTTGTCAATGCGTTTGGGGCGGGGTTATTTAACCATTGCTTTGCATGAGTTAGGCGGTGATGTACTGATCGATACTAAAATCGAGATACACGAGCTTGACCAAGACGATGTGCTTGAGCGCCTGCTTTACGAAATTGATGAATTTTTTCAGACTTACGCGGATCAACTGGATCGGGTTACCAGTATTGCCCTTACACTGCCTGGTCTCGTGAACTCAGAGCAAGGTGTCGTTTTGCAGATGCCTCATTACAATGTCGAAAATCTTGCTCTTGGACCAGAGATATACAAAGCAACAGGCTTGCCAGTTTTCATTGCCAATGACACGCGAGCTTGGGCATTAGCAGAAAAGCTTTTTGGTCATTCTCAAGATAATGACAACTCCGTTCTTATCTCTATCCACCACGGTTTAGGTGCGGGCATCATTCTGGATGGGCGCGTTTTGCAAGGCCGTCACGGTAACATTGGTGAACTCGGGCATATTCAAATTGACCCAAATGGAAAACGTTGTCATTGCGGCAATATTGGCTGTTTGGAAACCGTTGCCAGTTCTCAAGCAATTCGTGAAGAAGTCGTAAGACGAATCGCTGATGGCGAAGACTCTATTCTTGCTAAACAAGAAGAAATGAGTATTGAGAGCATTTGTGAAGCCGCTGCAAACGGTGATCCTTTGGCCGTCGATGTGATTGAAAAACTTGGAGGCTACTTAGGCTCTGCAATTGCTATTGTGATCAACTTATTTAACCCTGAGAAAATCTTGATCGGTGGTGTGATTAACCAAGCAAAAGATGTGCTTTATCCTGCGGTTCGTCGCTGTATCGAAGAGCAGAGTTTACCTGTTTATCACCAAGATCTTGAGCTGGTGGAGTCTCGTTTCTATAAGCAAGCCACAATGCCTGGTGCCGCGTTGATTAAGCAAGCGTTGTACGATGGTCAACTATTGATGAAGGTTGTGGAAGGTTAAGTACTTTTTAACATGATGATGTGCCTGGCTGTTGAGACTGCATTTGTAGGTGATTTAGGGTGAGACTTAACGGCTCACCCTTTTTGATCGCCTATTACTAGAAAGGGAATTTGAGTTATGTTGCATTGCTATATCTGCGCCATTCATGTAATTTCCTAAAAAGCTCAAGTAAATAAACAAAATGGCTTTCAATGTGCTGCGTGACTTTGCGTCTGATGCAAAGAGAAGTAATACGCTAAAACTGTTGTACTTTAAAGCTGTGCTCGAAAAGCCAAATATTTTAAGGTTATTTGGTTATATAACCTTGCTGTGTCTGTACTGATTTCGAGTAAAATAAGAATTATCCATAATTTAGGTAGTAGTATGTCCGGAGTGTTAAATACGGTTGACCAGCGTACAAACTTGGTTGGTGAAAATCGACTAGAGCTTCTGCTGTTCACTTTAAATAGTCGCCAGTTATTTGCGATTAATGTATTCAAAGTGAAAGAGGTCATCAAGCTTCCACCGTTAACCAAGCTCCCTGGATCGCACTACAATATTCGTGGGGTTGCTTCTCTACGAGGTGAAGCGGTACCAGTGATTGATTTACGAGGCGCAATTGGTTTTCCTGCTTTACGTGGTGAAGCGGAAGAAGAAAATTTGATCGTGACAGAGTACAACCGCACGGTGCAGGGCTTCTTAGTCGGCCCGGTTAAAAACATTATTAATACGGCATGGACTGAAATTCAGCCGCCTCCTTCCACGTCTGGTCGCTCGAATTACCTCACGGCTATCACGCAAATCAAAGAGGGGGATGCCTCTCAAATTGTCGAAATTATTGACGTTGAAAAAGTTTTAGCAGAGATCGTACATTACGACGTGACTATCTCGGAGGACATTCTCGATCAAGAATTGGCCCAAGCAATGGTCGGGCGTAATGTTCTGATTGTGGATGATTCCTCTACAGCTCGTAATCAAGTTCGCGATACGCTTTCTCAATTGGGTATGAATATCATCGAGTGCCGTGACGGGCTAGAAGCGTTAACGGTTTTAAAACGTTGGTGTGATGAAGGTAAAGATGTAGAAAAAGAGCTGTTGATGATGATTACGGATGCTGAAATGCCTGAAATGGACGGTTATAAACTGACCCATGAAGTGCGCCAAGATCCACGTATGTCTAAGTTGTTTATCACATTGAACACTTCTCTGAGCGGTAGTTTTAATGAAGCCATGGTGCAAAAAGTAGGCTGTGATCGCTTTATATCTAAATTCCAACCGGATCTGCTGGTTGAAGTTGCTCAAGACCGATTACGCCAGATGCTTTCTAAAAGTGCATGATTAGATCTAGTGAAATCAGAGGGAGCGCACCTCTCTCTGATTTTTAACATCTCTCTCCTTAATTCCTCTGTACTAATGGAAATCCCGAGATTTACTTTGTAGATTGTTCAAGTAGTGCGTGCAATCAATCAACTTACCAGCAATGACGTGCGTGACTTCTCCCTCTCTTTCAAGAATGCCTTTCACCATTAATACTTTAGCGCCTAAATACGCTTGCTTTTGGGCTCGTGCTGTCGCTTGCCAAACGACCACATTAATGTTGCCCGTGTCATCTTCTAACGTAAAAAATGTCACGCCAGCGGCGGTGCCTGGAGATTGTCTTCCTGTTACCACACCTACCACTGTGACCAGTGACTTATGCGGTTTCTCTGTCAGTTGCCTCATGCGGGTAAAGTGAGGGAGTTTGCCCGTTTCTTCTAATAATTTAATTGGATGGCGGCTAAGAGATAGTCCCGTGCTTGCGTAATCCTCAATTAAATTTTCATATTCAGAAGGTTGAGTCTGGTAGCTAACATTGGGTTCTTCGACCTTGTGAAACAATGGTAGGTCAGATAAGGAATCCATTGCTGCCCAGCGAGCGTTATAACGATTCCCCGATAAGGCCTGAAATGCATTGGCTGAAGCCAATAATTCAATGTCACTTCGGCTTCTTAATATCTGCTTTACTTCTTGAATCGATCGGTAACCATTAAGTGGTTTGCGCTCAATAAGTCTTTGTGCGCTTTCTGCGTTAAAGCCTTTCACCAAGCGAAAACCAAGTTGCACGCCGAGCCTGCCATTCGGACGTGAGACGAGATGATGTTGATATTTTGAATGATTGACGCACACCGGCAATACTTCGACGCCATGTCGGCGAGCATCTTGTACTAATTGCGATGGGCTATAAAATCCCATTGGTTGGCTGTTCAACAATGCAGTGTAAAATTCGGCTGGGTAATAATATTTTAACCATGCAGAACAATATGCCAGCACTGCGAAAGACGCTGAATGACTTTCAGGGAAGCCGTACTCACCAAAGCCGCAAATCTGATCGAAAATGCGCTCAGCAAACGCTAAGTCATAGCCTCTCTCTTGCATACCATTGATCAGTTTTGGTCTGAATTTAGCGAGATCGCCATTCTTTTTCCATGATGCCATCGCTCGACGGAGTTGATCGGCCTCGCCGCCGCTAAACCCTGCGGCTACCATGGCTAGCTTGATGACTTGCTCTTGGAAAATAGGGACGCCCATAGTCCGCTCCAGAACGCTTTTTACTTCTTCCGATGGATAACTGACAGGCTCTTTGTGATCTCGTCGTTTTAGAAAAGGATGCACCATATCACCCTGAATAGGGCCTGGACGAACAATTGCAATTTGAATCACTAAGTCGTAATAACAAGCAGGCTTTAGGCGAGGAAGCATGCTCATTTGTGCACGAGATTCAATTTGGAATACGCCTATCGTGTCAGCTTTTTGGATCATGCGGTACACGAGTGGATCATCTTGTCGGCGAGTGATCTCGGAAATCGAGAGGGATCGCTGGTGATGTTTCTCGACCAGTTGAAAGCACTTTTTGATGGCGTTTAACATGCCGAGTGCGAGTACATCGACTTTTAGTAGCTTCAAGCTTTCTAAATCGTCTTTATCCCAT
Organism: Vibrio sp. 2096; assembly: GCF_033339595.1. Lineage (NCBI taxonomy): Bacteria > Pseudomonadati > Pseudomonadota > Gammaproteobacteria > Vibrionales > Vibrionaceae > Vibrio > Vibrio sp. 2096. Next base: position 209,980 of record NZ_JAWOUX010000009.1, on the reverse strand, counting down.
TGAATGATAGTGCGCTCTTCCATCGAGGCATTTTCAACAGGTACCAACTCATATAAAGGGCCAGATGAAATTACAAAGCCACCTACGTGCTGAGATAAATGGCGTGGGAAGCCAATGATCTCGTTGACCAATTGGATGAACTGCTGCCCTTTGAGAGATTCTGGTTGTAAGCCAAGTTCAATAATTTGAGCTTGCCAGCCTTGGCTGCGATCTCGGCGATTAACGTTCTTAATGAAAAAATCTAATTGGGTCTCTTCAATCCCTAGTGCTTTACCGACTTCACGCACGGCACTTTTAAAGCGATAGCTGATCACTGTTGCAGCAAGTGCTGCACGCTCACGGCCATATTTTTTGTAAATATACTGGATAACTTCTTCACGGCGCTCGTGTTCAAAGTCCACATCAATATCCGGCGGTTCCTTACGTTCTTTACTGATAAATCGTTCGAATAAGACAGCGATTTGTCGAGGATCGACGGCGGTAATTTCCAGGCAATAACACACCACAGAGTTTGCAGCGGAACCTCGCCCTTGGTAAAGAATACCTTGCTGTTTCGCAAACATTACGATGTCGTGAATAGTAAGGAAGTAGTAGTGGTATTTAAGCTCTTGAATAAGCGCCAGTTCATTCTCGATGGTTTGATTGACTTCTGCGGGCACGCCTTCAGGAAAACGCAGCTTTTTACCACGTTCGACCAACATACGTAAGTAAGAGTCGGGTGTATAACCATCTGGGATCAGCTCGGTAGGATATTCGTATTTTAAATCGGAGAGCTTAAACTCGCATAAATCGGCGATGTAAGTACTTTCTTCCAGCCATTCTGGTTTGTAAATCCGAATCAACTTTTTAAAAGGACGAAGCGCTCGCTCAGTATTCGAAATACGGTCAAAACCGAGTTTATCGACGCTACACCCATGTTTTATAGCAGTAAGTACATGCTGTAATGGCAAGCGTTCAACGTCATGCATGAGAACGCCTCCGCAGGCAGTTATAGGTAATTGAAATTCATGTGCTAACTGCTCGCAGTGCGCAATGTACTCAGTATCGTTGTTACTCAAATGGCGCTGAATCGCTACCCACAAACGATTAGCGTGGTGTTGATTGAGCCAGCGCCCCCAATAGTGATCACTCTCTTGATGTGTGGGCAGCCACAATACCAAACAATGTCGAACCGACATCAAATCCCATTCGAACAGTTGATAGTTGCCTTTTTCACTGCGTCTTCTTGCGTTTGTGATGATACGACACAACTCGGCATAAGCCTTGCGACAAGGGCAAAGCAGTACGATTTGGCATTCATCATTTAACCAAAACATACTTCCAACGATTTGTTTGATATCGAGTTTATGTTGTTCGATGGTCGCATGGGCTTTGACAACGCCCGCGACTGAACATTCATCCGTTATAGCTAGAGCTTGATAGCGATAGAAAGCAGCTTGGAGTACCAGCTCTTCTGCATGAGAAGCTCCAGTCAAAAAAGAGAAGTTAGACTGACAAAATAGTTCCGCGTAACTCATAATGACCCAACAAAAATAACTGTCGATTTAACAAAAATAGCCATGAAGAAACCAGTGCTTGTGCTGATCACGAAATATCCATAACCAGCGGCCTTGCTTGGTGTGTGCAATGTAGTAATCACGCATGATCTCATCACCATCCCACCACCCAGAAACTATTCGCTCAGGTCCGTGGACCAAAGAAACTTGCTCTTGCAATACAATGGGAGTCGGTAATTGCATTGCTGGGCGTAGTATGGATGGTATGGCGTGCCCCTTTTCATCCGTAGCATCAGCAGGGCGATACTGACTGGCCTTTTCTGGTCTAGGATCGCAAGCAATATTGGGTTTTAAAACGGCACTTTTCCCCAATTTAGCTTGCAGTAAAGAAAGCAACTCTAAAGCATTCATGTTTCCTTTCTGCCCAGCAAAGAGATCGCGTGATGCACTAAGAGGCTCACCTTGACGGATGACTTTTAACGTTAGCCCTGTGACTGGGCCATTAAGCGAGAGTGACTCTAAGCTCAAACTCGCTAACTGTTGCCAACGCTGACATAGGTAATCACCTTGCGCAGAAGTGAGTTGAAGGTGTTGCTCTTGTTTCTCACGCTGGTGGAGTGTTAAACACAGTTCAAAAGCGACCTTATCTCTTAATTTAAGAAAGATTTCGAGTTGACGAAGTAATTTGGCCAACGGCTTTTCAATCCACTGAACGTTTTCGATCTCAAACAACAGCTCTAAATAAACTTGGAAGGATTCGGTAGGGTGATAAAAGTCGACAGGGTGTTTAAACTGCCCAGTCAGTCGACCAACGTAGTTCACCAAATCGATATCAAAGCGTCGTGCGATGTCTTGCAATGGCAGTTCAAGCAGGTTTTGCAATGTGGTGACACCTACACGTTGTAACTTCTCTACGGTAGCGTTTGATAAATCTGTCAGTTTTAACGGTAGTGGTGATAAAGCTTTTTGTATGGCAGATTTGTCTTCACTGATGACGTTCGCTCCTGATATTGCCATCAATTTGGCAGCAAAAGGAGAAAAACCACATCCGAATTGAAAACTCAGTTTCAGCTCCGATAAGTGAGCTCTGACTTTATTCCAATAGTTTTCAAGCCCTTCATACAGAGCGAGCATTGGAGTAGCACGCAGTAAAATACCTTGGTTTGGCATCAACACAACGTCAGATGTGATCAAATACAACCACTGAGCTACCTCTTGTAATTTATTTAATTCGGTTTGTGGATGATAAGGATGCACTTGTAAATCTCGACACAAGGACGCAGCACTGCCTAGGCCCATACCTGGCTTAATGCCTTGTTGTTCGGCAATCTCGTTGTATTGAATAATCTGGCAACGTTGGCTTTCGACAATCACCACGGGTTGTTCTTGGTTATCACCAAAGAGTGCGTCTAGCTGTAGGCGAGGGAAGTGCAAGTAAATCCACAGAGCCATATCACTAACCTTGGTTCGCCAGTGGGAAATTGACCACAGTCGAGTGCACAGTTTCAGATGATGGTTTCACCAGTTGCGGGTAATGGTGTTGGAAGCCGATACTAACGCTACCTCTATTCCAGCCTCCTTTCCTTTTCAGCACTTCAACATTAATCCCTTGCTCGTCGCCTTTCAGTTTTAAACTGAGTGACACAGGCAAAGACAAGCGGTTGATAGTATCTGTTTTAAGCATAAAGAGCGGGCAACTCCCTTGTTCACTTGCTACCTGTAAGCGTTTCACTTGATGTATTTCAAGCTCTTCTTGCCATAACAAAACATTACTGCATACCCCACTTTTCAGACATTGCTCTGCAGCCCAAAGAGCATCTTTGGGATGAGCTGGATTAACAACCCACACTTGGTTTATATCCAACCCGATGTAGTGTAAAAACAGAGAATTCACTAGCGCAGGTGGTTGAATAAATGCGGTTATACCATTGGTCTGAGTGGCTTTTAAATAGGGAGCGAGCAAACGCAATTCACCAATACTACCAATAGATTCCATCTCCACTACGCCATGAGGTGGAAAGCCTCCGCCGAGCAAATCATCTAATTCAGAAAAACCGGAACTAGTCTGCAACTGCTGAGGATCTGCTTTCGTTAAATTTGCTTGCCAAACAAGGTGTTGGCTTTTTAAGTTCTGAATAATATCTTGCATAATAAACACCTGTATATATGTACAGTATATTTCTGTGGGAGAAAGTCGCAAGATTTTTATGAAGAGAGAAATGAAAAAAGGCAGCGTTTGCTGCCTTTTCAATCGATTATGTGAGGTAACCTGAATGAGTTATTTACGCTTCGGTTGAGCGTCGATGCACTGACCGTTCACATCGGTAACCGCAGGATCCATTAAGTGCAAATATAGCGGCATGATATCCAGTGGCGTTTTGAGAGTATTCGCATCTTCACCCGGATATGCTTTTTCACGCATGCGAGTACGAGTGGCACCAGGGTTAATTGCGTTAACGCGGATCGGTGTATCACTCAGCTCGTCAGCCAAAACTTGCATCATGCCTTCTACGGCAAATTTAGAGATAGCGTATGGCCCCCAGAATGCGCGGCCAGAGTGGCCGACGGTTGAAGAGGTAAAGATAATACGCCCAGCTTCTGATTTACGCATCACAGGCAGTAGTGCTTGAGTCATTAGCACTTCGGCTTTCACGTTGATCTGCATGATATCGTCGAAGTCTTCCTCTTTGATTTGATCAAATGGACACAGCGAACTCAAGACACCTGCGTTGTGTAATAGACCATCCAAGCGACCAAACTGTCCTTCGATTGTCTCTGCCATATCAATGTAATTCTGCTGAGTTGCGCCCTTGAGATCCAATGGAATGATAGCTGCTTGTGGATAGCCAGCAGCTTCAATCTCATCATAGATAGATTCAAGGTTTTGCACATTTCTACCCAAGAGAATAACAGTTGCACCGTGCTCGGCATAAGAAAGCGCGGCTTGACGGCCGATGCCATTACCAGCGCCAGTAACAAGAATGACTTTACCTTTTAGAGCATCAGCTGAAACGGAGTAGTTCACGGCGATAAATCCTTATTATTGTAAGAGGGTCCATGATAGTTAATTGACGCTAAAAAACGCCTGTTTCTCAATGGAAAATCTTGGTAATCGTGACAAGATGGTTACAATACACCAATTCATGTGTTATACCAATTCCAGAACTTTCGTTAGGTATGCTATCAATCAGAACAAGTGGTTACAAACCGCGCTGCCTTCTCGCTGATGTTTCTGCGTAACATACTAACGTCATCTGAAATGAGATAAAGGAGCTCTCGTTGGAATTTTTATTAGATTATGGTCTGTTTCTGGCCAAAATTATCACGGTGGTTGCTGCGATAATTGTTCTGCTCATTATTGCAAAATCGGCTGGTGGCAAATCGGGTGCGGCGAAAGGGGAGTTAGAGATTACCAACCTTTCAGAGCAACACAAACAATCTGTTGAGCAGTTAGAGCATCATTTGCATGACGATGCTTTCATCAAGGCTCGAGATAAAGCCGTCAAGAAAGAAGAAAAAGAGAAGAACAAATCTCGCGAGAAAGAAATCAAACAAGCGAGCAAAGACGGTTCATTAGATAGCAAGCGTGAACCACACCTATTTGTTCTTGATTTCAACGGTAGCATAGACGCAAAAGAAGTCGCGTCTCTACGTGAAGAAATCACCGCTATTTTGGCTGTCGCACGTGAAGGTGATGAAGTGTTACTTCGCTTAGAGTCTGGCGGTGGTATGGTTCATGGTTACGGCCTTGCCTCTTCTCAACTGGACCGAATCAAAGCTGCGGGTCTTCCTCTGACCATCTCTGTTGACAAAGTTGCGGCAAGTGGTGGTTACATGATGGCATGTGTAGCAGATAAGATTGTTTCTGCACCATTTGCAATTGTGGGGTCTATTGGCGTTATCGCACAAATTCCTAACTTCAACAAACTGTTGAAGAAACATGACATTGAGTACGAACAACTAACAGCGGGTGAATATAAGCGCACGCTAACGATGTTCGGTGAGAATACCGATAAAGCGCGCGATAAGTTTAAGCAAGAACTTGAAGAAACACATGTCTTGTTTAAAGACTTCATTCGTGAGCGTCGCCCTAGTTTGGACCTAGACAAAGTAGCCACTGGTGAGCACTGGTTCGGTACACAAGCGAAAGAGCTTGGTTTGGTGGATGACATTAGTACATCTGATGATATCGTTGTTGCAGCATGCAAAGATAAAACTGTACTTTCTGTGCATTATGTACAAAAGAAAAAACTGGCCGACAAGCTAGCAGGTGTGGCGGGTAAAGTCGCTGATAGTGTGATTTTAAAGTTAGCTGAGCGTGGTCAAAAGCCGATTGTTTAATCGAGCTTAAGTTCATGGCATTTAAAACGGCGAGGGCAGAAGCTCTCGCCGTTTTTGTTGAACTTTATGTTTATTGATGAATCCAATTACGCATTAGGTGTAATGCTTTACACGACATTTTTCCTCGCTCCAAAGACTGATTACCCGTATAATGTGCGCCTCGAAAACCGAGCAAATTGCTGAAAAGAAACTATTGGTGGAGAAGAACATGTCCTCTCAAACTCCGGTTGTAACCGTAGATGGACCTAGTGGTGCAGGTAAAGGCACTTTATGTATGTTGCTGGCGAAAAAGTTGGGTTTCCAACTCTTAGATTCTGGCGCAATTTATCGTGTACTTGCACTCGCTGCGATTCACCACGGTGTCGACACCGAGTCAGAAGATGCTCTTGTCCCACTAGCAACACACCTAGACGTTCAATTTATCGCGGAAGGTGACTTAGTTAAGGTCATTCTAGAAGGCGAAGATGTGTCAGGGGAGCTTCGTAAAGAAGAAACGGGTATGGCAGCATCTAAAGTTGCGGCTTTGCCACGTGTTCGTGAAGCATTACTACGTCGTCAGCGTGCATTTGAGACCGCTCCGGGTCTGGTTGCTGATGGTCGTGATATGGGCACAATTGTATTCCCGAGTGCGCAAGCAAAAATCTTCCTTGATGCGAGTGCTGAAGAGCGTGCAAATCGACGCCTTAAACAGTTGCAAGAGAAAGGGTTAGATGTTAGATTTGCTGACCTTTTAAGCGAGATCCAAGAGCGTGACGACCGAGATCGTAACCGCCCAGTGGCGCCATTACGCCCTGCTGAGGATGCGCTTGTGCTAGATTCTACGTCGATGACTATCGACGAAGTAGTAGAAAAGGCACTACAATATATCGAATCGAAGCTAGCTGGGTAATAATACTCGACTAGGCTAAGAGCGTTGGTCGCAAGGATGATGACTGGCGAATTTAATAACCCCATGCGGTAGGATACCCGTGGAAGTTTAATTTATTGAAGATTAATTAAATGACTGAATCTTTTGCTCAACTCTTTGAAGAGTTTCTAAACGAAACAGAATTCCAACAAGGCAGCATCGTTAAAGGTACTGTAGTAGCTATCGAGAACGGTTTCGTTCTTGTTGACGCTGGTCTTAAGTCTGAATCTGCTATCCCTGCTGAACAGTTCAAGAACGCTGCTGGCGAACTTGAAGTTGAAGTTGGCGCTGAAGTAGACGTAGCTCTAGACGCTGTTGAAGATGGTTTCGGTGAAACTCAACTTTCTCGTGAGAAAGCTAAGCGTCACGAAGCTTGGATCGTACTTGAGAAAGCTTACGAAGAAGCTGAAACTGTTGTTGGTATCATCAACGGTAAAGTTAAAGGCGGTTTCACTGTTGAACTAAACGGTATCCGTGCTTTCCTTCCTGGCTCTCTAGTAGACGTACGTCCAATCCGCGACACTGCTCACCTAGAAAACAAAGAGCTAGAGTTCAAAGTTATCAAACTTGACCAAAAACGTAACAACGTAGTTGTTTCACGTCGTGCAGTTATCGAATCAGAGAACAGCGTTGAGCGTGACGAGCTTCTAGAAACTCTACAAGAAGGTTCTGAAGTTAAAGGTATCGTTAAGAACCTTACTGACTACGGTGCGTTCGTTGACCTAGGTGGCGTTGACGGTCTTCTACATATCACTGATATGGCTTGGAAGCGCGTTAAGCACCCATCTGAAATCGTTAACGTTGGTGACGAGATCCAAGTTAAAGTTCTTAAGTTCGACCGTGAGCGTACTCGCGTATCACTAGGTCTTAAGCAACTAGGCGAAGATCCATGGGTAGCAATCGCTAAGCGTTACCCAGAAGGTCACAAACTAACTGGTCGCGTAACTAACCTAACTGACTACGGCTGCTTCGTTGAAATCGAAGAAGGCGTTGAAGGTCTAGTTCACGTTTCAGAAATGGATTGGACTAACAAGAACATCCACCCTTCTAAAGTTGTTAATGTTGGCGACGAAGTTGAGGTTATGGTTCTTGAAATCGACGAAGAACGTCGTCGTATCTCTCTAGGTCTGAAACAGTGTAAAGCTAACCCATGGCAGTCATTCGCTGAAGCACAAGCTAAAGGCGACAAAGTTACTGGTAAGATCAAGTCTATCACTGACTTCGGTATCTTCATCGGTCTAGAAGGCGGCATCGACGGTCTAGTTCACCTATCTGACATTTCTTGGAATGTTGCTGGCGAAGAAGCTGTACGTGAGTACAAGAAAGGCGACGAGATCTCTGCAGTTGTTCTAGCAGTAGACGCTGAGCGTGAGCGCATCTCTCTAGGCATCAAGCAAATGGAAAATGACCCATTCAATGCTTACGTTGCTGACAACAAGAAAGGTGTTCTAGTTAACGCTACTGTAACTGCTGTTGACGCTAAAGGCGCTACTGTTGAAATCGCAGAAGGCGTTGAAGGTTACATCCGTGCTTCTGAAGTATCACGCGATCGCGTAGAAGATGCTTCTCTAATCCTAAGCGCTGGTGATGTTGTTGAAGCGAAGTTCACAGGTGTAGACCGTAAGAACCGCGTAATCAACCTATCTATCAAAGCTAAAGACGAAGCTGACGAGCAAGAAGCAATGGCATCTATCAACAAGCAAGATGACAATGCATTCGGTAACGCAATGGCTGACGCTTTCAAAGCTGCTAAAGGCGAATAATATACTCGCTTAAGCAAAAAAGGAGCCGCAAGGCTCCTTTTTTATATTTGGTCATATTTAAGTAGTAATACTAATGACAGTAAACTATCTTAATAAAAGGCATTTCTTCATTGCGCATTTTGCATAAAATTTGTCTAGAATTGTCAGCAAGTGTTTGTTGGAATTAGTATTACTTACTATAATAAGTGATAAAGATACTCAAAGAGGGCAACTATGACTAAGTCTGAACTGATTGAAAGACTCTGCGCTGAGCAAACACACTTATCAGCGAAAGAGGTAGAGGATGCTGTAAAAGATATTTTAGAGCACATGGCCTCTACACTAGAGAGCGGTGACCGTATCGAGATCCGTGGCTTTGGTAGTTTTTCTCTTCATTACCGCGAGCCTCGCGTAGGTCGTAACCCTAAAACGGGCGATAAAGTGGAATTGGAAGGTAAATACGTTCCACATTTCAAACCTGGTAAAGAACTTCGTGAGCGTGTAAATATTGGTTAATGCACTCTTATTAGTTTGAAAAAAGCGGCATACGTTTGTGTATGCCGCTTTTTTGTAATGTATCCAAGTTAGTCATACATCCAAGATCGTTTACTAATCTAATTGTGGATTCAGCTGTTTTCTATACCCAAATAACTTTAACTTCTAAGCATGTCTACAAACTAAGCATCTTGAGGTTACTTGGGTATAGATTATTGCTAATATACGTAGTCTGAAGAAGCATTTTCCTGCATAATCTTACCGACTTACTCCTAGAAGGGTGATGTAACATGAAAATTATAAAAATCGTTGCTGTTTTAGCTCTCTTTTTAATTGCATTGGCGTTAGGTTCCCAAAACCAAGAGCTCGTGACTTTTAACTATCTTCTAGCAAAAGGAGAGTTCCACTTATCTACGCTATTAGGTGTAGTATTTGTGGTTGGCTTTGCTTTAGCGTGGGTTATATTTGGTAGCATCCAACTGAAAACTCAGCTACAGGTCCGTCGTTTAAAGAAAAAACTGAAAAAGTACGAACCAACTGAATCAAACAACGCTGCTGATAAGCCAGCCATTGAAAAACAGGCATAAGGATAAGGCTTAACTTTAATGCTTGAACTACTCTTCTTGTTGTTGCCTATAGCTGCTGCGTATGGCTGGTATATGGGGCATCGCAGCGCTCAGCAAGACAAGCAGAAGCAATCTCATCAAATCTCTCGTCAGTATATGACGGGTCTTAATCTGTTGCTCTCTGACCAATCAGATAAGGCTGTCGATCACTTTATTGAATTGCTCCAAGTTGATAACGAGACCATCGATACTCACCTTGCGTTGGGTAACCTGTTCCGGTCTCGTGGTGAAGTCGACCGCGCAATCAGAATTCACCAAAATCTTATTTCTCGTTCAGGCTTAACACTGGACCAAAAGAACCTCGCCCTTCAACAGTTAGCGAAAGACTACATGGTCTCAGGTTTTCTTGATCGTGCAGAGAAAATCTTTGAACAGTTAGTCGAAGAGCCAGATTACAAAGAGGCGGCTCTTCAACAATTAGTGACCATTTATCAGCAAACACGAGAATGGGAAAAGGCGATTTATTACGCGAACCAATTGGCTAAGTTAGGTAATAAACGCTCAAGGATGCGTGCAAATATTGCCCATTTTTGGTGTGAAATAGCCATGCTCGACCAAGCTGATGGGAATACTAATAAGGCAATACAGCATTTTAAAAAAGCGTTAGCGGAAGACCCGAAGTGTGTTCGAGCAAGTATAGCTTTGGGACGAATTTACCTAGAGTCTGAAGACTATAAGCACACCATCAAATATCTGACGGGGGTACTTGAGCAAGATAAAGACTTTATCAGTGATGTCTTGCCAACTATTGCAGAATGCTATCATCATCTGGGTCAGGAAGATGAACTTGTCGAATTTCTGCGAGCTTGCATTGATAAGAAAGCAGGCGTATCAGCCGAGTTGATGTTGGCTCAATTAGTTGCTCATCACGAGAACGTTGGGGCTGCTCAAGAGTTACTGACGAAACAATTGCTGAAAAACCCAACCATGAAGGGCTTCTACCGTTTAATTGACTACCACATTGCAGAAGCAGAAGATGGTCGAGCGAAAGACAGCCTATCAACACTACAAGCGATGGTGGGTGAACAGTTAAAAGTGAAACCGCATTACCGATGCCGGAAGTGTGGATTTTCTACCCATTCCCTTTATTGGCATTGTCCGTCCTGTAAAGGATGGGGGACGATCAAGCCAATCCGCGGATTGGATGGTGAATAATTCTTAATGCAGCTGGCAGAGTTTCTGTCCGCTGCATTTTTTTAACTTTTTATTTAATAAGAACCAAAACAGTTAGGAGATGAAATGATCGACCAAAAAGTTATTGTCGCACTGGATTATGATAACCAAGCAGATGCACTTGCGTTTGTAGATAGAATTGATCCTGCGTCATGCCGACTAAAAGTTGGCAAGGAGATGTTTACGCTATTTGGTCCTGATTTTGTACGTGAACTCCATAAACGTGGTTTCTCTGTATTCCTAGATTTAAAATTTCACGATATTCCAAACACCTGCTCGAAAGCAGTTCGCGCTGCGGCTGAAATGGGTGTATGGATGGTGAACGTACACGCGAGCGGTGGTGAGCGTATGATGACGGCATCACGTGAAATTCTTGAGCCATATGGTAAAGATCGTCCACTTCTTATCGGTGTAACGGTACTAACCAGTATGGAACAAAGTGATTTAGCTGGTATTGGTTTGAATGTTGCGCCTCAGGAGCAAGTGATTCGTCTAGCAACCTTGACCAAAAACGCAGGTTTAGATGGCGTGGTATGTTCAGCGCAAGAGTCCTCACTACTGAAGAGCGAACTAGGCCAAGAATTTAAATTAGTGACCCCTGGTATTCGACCTGCTGGCTCAGAACAAGGTGACCAACGCCGTATCATGACACCAGTAGACGCTATCCAATCAGGTTCAGATTATCTTGTGATTGGTCGCCCTATCACTCAAGCGTCAAATCCTGCAGAAGTGCTGAAGTCGATCAATGAGAGCTTATCTAACATGTAAGCACTGTCTCGATTGTATGGAGAAAAGTGAGGCTAAGATGCCTCACTTTTTACATCGAATGAAAATACTAATCGCGGTAAAAAACCATTCCTTTTAACCAGCTATGTCTGATCATTTACTCGCTGTAACTGGTATATCGGGGCCAATTGAGATAAAGGTTCTGCGGTTTATTCTGAGTAAAGTAGGGCTTGGTACTATGCCGATCACACTTTTGTAACATAACTCACTGTGATGCCTCGAAAATGCAACCATGTGTTATTGATGGCTTGCGTTACAAATGTCTAAAGAATACTATGGCGAAGATGCATTCACTGCGTTGTAAGGTCTAGGATGACCTAGTGAAACTCTTTGAAATTAATATAGAAGCTGGCAGGACGTCACTTCATATTACGTTCCTATTATTTCCTATCTGCGTATTTTAAATCGCAGCTTTCTGTGAGCTTTCACACGCTGTCTTCCTTGTTACGACCTTAGTGCGCAAACACAACAAGGAAGAAACATGACTAAAAAACTGCCATTTTCAGTACTAGCAACACTGACCGCTGCCAGTTTTCAACTGAGTGCGGCAGAATTGCCAGCTGATATCGAATGGATTTCAAACAACAACGAACCTCTATTTGCCTCTGAAGAAGCGGTACGAGGTGGCACCTATCGCACTTACATTCAGAGCTTTCCGCAAACATTACGAAGTGTTGGTCCAGATGCGAACTCAGGTTTGCGCCAATACTTAATGGATGGTTCACCAAAACTGGCTCAGCGTCATCCAAATACTGGCAAATGGATCCCTCAACTTGCTAAGTCATGGGCATTTGGAGAGGACAACAAAACCGTATTCTTTAAACTCGACGAAACGGCCGAGTGGTCAGATGGTGAAAAAATTACAGCAGATGATTACGTCTTTATGATGAAGTACTACACGTCAAAAGACATTATCGACCCGTGGTATAACGACTTCTTCACAAACAGTATTGTGAGTGTTGAAAAAATTGATGACTACACGATCAAAGTCAATCTTGCTGTAGCTCAAAGTCATGACTCACTTATGGTTATGATTAACATGCCAAGTAATGGTTTTCAGCCTCGTCCTGAACACTTCTTTGAAGGAGAAAAGGACGCAAATAACGATGGCATGCCTGATAACTTCGTCAGAAAGTTTAACTTTAAATCTGAGCCAACCGCAGCGCCTTACTACATTGATCAAGTGAAGAAAGGTAAGAGCGTGACATTCAAACATGTCGGTGAAGATTGGTGGGGATACAACAACCGCTACTATAAAAACCGTTATAACGTTGAAAAGGTTCGCATTAAGGTGATTCGCGATCCTGATATTGCCATGAAGCACTTTGAGAAAGGCAACTTAGACTACTTTGAGATGGTGCTACCAAGCTTTTGGCATGACAAAACCAATAGTGATGTGTACAAAAAAGGCTATATCCAAAAGTACTGGGGCTTTAACGAAGCACCGCAAGGAGCAGGTGGTCTTTGGATGAACACAGCGATGCCGATGTTGGATAACCTAGAAGTGCGTAAAGGTGTTATGGCAGCCACTGACTATGACGGCATGATTGAAAACATCATGCGTGGAGATTATTCACGTAAACCGCATGGACTCGGCTTTGGTCATGGCGAATACGATGATCCTAACAATACACCGCCAAAGTTTGATGCTGATGCGGCGGTTAAACACTTCGAAAAAGCGGGCTTTGACAAAGTGGGCGCAGATGGTATTCGTGTTAACGACAAGGGCCAACGCTTGAGCTTTGCCATCACCTACGGATACAACTCTTGGACACCGCGTATTGCATACCTGAAAGAGCAAGCGAAACTTGCTGGTCTTGAGTTCACGTTAAACTTGGTGGATGGCTCATCTGCGTTTAAATACATTCTTGAGAAAAAGCATCAGCTAGCGTTTTTGAATATGGGCTCTGGTGAGATCCCTGCGTATTGGGAATACCTACACTCGGATAATGCAAATCGACCACAAACGAATGCTCACACCAACTACAGCAGCCCTGAGCTAGACAAGTTAATTGAAGCGTATGACTCTGAGTTTGATCAGGAGAAGCGTTACGACTTGTCGCATCAAATCCAAAACTATGTCAGCAAAGCAAATATCATCGTTCCTGGCTACATGGTGCCTTATTCTCGAGTTGCTCATTGGCGCTGGGTTAAAATTCCTAAAAACGGCATGACAAAAGCGACAGAATGGGTGCTTCATCCAATGGATATCGGTAATTTCTGGATTGATAACCAAGTAAAAGAAGAGACAGAAGAAGCGATGGACGAGGGTAAAACCTTCCCAGAACTAACGGTAACTGATGATCGTTACAAATTGTAAATCAGTAGTTTAGATAGAAAATGATAGCCCCGATAATGAATTTTATCGGGGCTTTCTTTTTTACTTAATAAGGTAAGACACTTCTAAAAGGTAGGTTTTTGCATCACCAAGCAAAGAGAACGCTCTATCGATGGTTTTAAATCGATCATCAAGCGAGTCGCTAGATATCAGCTGGCTGAATGTTTGCAACGAAAAAGCTTCGTTTGCTTTGAAGAACTGATGTACGTTTTCAAGCTGAACTTTATGAATATGCTCCACCTTATTTAGGGCGGTGGTTAAATCGGAAATGTTAATCGACATTGCTACTCGGGAACCTTATCAATAAGACCTATATGAGGTCATAGAGTGGGGTTTTATATTTTGCGACAGAGAGTAACACCGAAGAGCAATTTATAGTCTGATGAAGATCAATTTGCCTTATTTAAGCATCTGTAACGCGACACTAGACGTGTACCTAGAGCTAGTACACGTTACAACGCTTGAATATAGGCTAGGGTTTCACCTGATCAAAAGTAAAAGCCAAGTCCGACTAAAAGCCCTTGAGAAGCTGTATCATATTCAAATACTCCCTCATTTTTGTAATCAACCCAGGTCGACTTGTAAGCTAAGTTGAGATCAGACCATTCGTTAAAACGATAACGAACACCAGTTTGAATGGCATAAGTGAAGTGAGTATCGTTGCCAAGTCCGGCGTCGATGCTGGCATGAAATCGCCAGTTTTCGCTCAATTCATCAATGAGTCGCAAGCCAACTAAAAAATCGACCCAATCTTCTTGTAATGACAGTCTATCTTCTAGTACCCGGTTATCATTACGATACAGCTTGCCGGTGATGTCATTGTCCCACCAACGTAATCCAAACATATAATCCAGTTTACCAAATGAATATTGTTCGCGTTGGAATGCCTTTGCTTCTAGAACACCTTGCCGTATTTCGATGTCCGCACGATAACGAGCGTTAGGCAGAGCGCCCTTGATATTATTAACATCACCACTTAAGTTCATGAAACTATAATCTATGTAGTAGCCCCACTTACTTTGGTAAATACTCTCGAATCGCAACATCGCCCCAATATCGAGGTGGTCTACGATGAACTTAGGATCGACATCCACCTCTGATGAAAAGCGACCAATACTGGTATCCCCGTGGATATTCAGTCCTAGCATGTACACTTCTATGCTATTTCGCCAACGAGATTCTTGTGTCTCGGTTGAGAGCGCTACTGATGTAGGTAATACAAGAATGAGTGAGGAGAGTGATAGCAGGTTACATGGTTTCATCCAATTTCCTTTTCGGCTTTTCGTCAGCTTTCAGCTTAGTAGAAGTCGCTACACTCTGCATAAAAAAGGGAAGCAACTTGCTTCCCTGTAATTAACATTGACTTAGAGTTGTTTGGCAATGTCTGAGGTTAGGCTTTCTAAGCCTATGGATAAAGCGTTGACGAGCGCTTCATAGCCCTCATCTTGAAGCGGCTGAGAGATTTGTATTGGCGCGCTGTTTTCTACCTTACCTTCGGCATTAATGAGTAACCATTCCCCCTCAATTTCGATATTACCTTTGTAGCTGCCATTAAATTTATTTAACGTAAGCTGTAGTTTGGCTTCACCGCTTTGATCCAACAGATTATTCATTTCAGTCGGCCAGTAATGACTTTGCTTTTGACGTAGTTCCGCGACAACTCTCTGAGTGATTTGCTCAGAAATACTGTGCGCCCATTGATTGTGTTTTGCCTGAATAACTTGGGTCTCAGAGGTTCGATAAACAATGCCATTATCATTCAAATAACTCGCCAATGTCACTGGACGAACAACTAAAGTTGGGCGCTGAGCGATATCAGAAGAGCTCAGCGTCACTGGTTCCGCCTTAGGTAGAAGGTACATAGCTCCTTTAGTTTGCGGAGCGCTACTGCAACCCGTTAGACCGACAAATAGCGCGATAGACAGAAAGAATACTCGTTTCATTAGTTTTGGCCTTTAACTGGTATTGGGTCACTGATTTCATCTTCTCCAAACACAAGAGAGTTTGGCTTTTCGTTTAGCTGTTTAAGTACGGGTTTAAACTCTGTCATCACGCTTTCTAATTCTTTTAGCGTGGCTTCCATTTCGCTGTACATGGTTGAGTTGGGCCCATAACCATCGAGTGTTTTTTGTAATTGCTGTA
The DNA here is from genome assembly GCF_033339595.1 of Vibrio sp. 2096. NCBI lineage: Bacteria > Pseudomonadati > Pseudomonadota > Gammaproteobacteria > Vibrionales > Vibrionaceae > Vibrio > Vibrio sp. 2096. Next base: position 193,934 of record NZ_JAWOUX010000009.1, on the reverse strand, counting down.
AGCTTTGGCGAATATCTGTTGGGATCTCTTGCGTTTCTTTTTGATTCAAAAGTTTATCAATACTGTCCGCCACGCGTTCTGCTGAAGCTAACGTTTTTTCGGACGTTTTTAACGTTGAATTGAGAGAATCTAGCGTTTCTTCCATCGGTAAGTTATTAATCTTATTTAGGAAGTCGTTCACTTGGCGCTGAACCTGCGCAAAACCACCACGCATGGTTGGGAAAACATCTAAATCAGCAAACTTACTCGGTACGTAAGGCTCGTCATTTGGATAGAAGTCGGCGTCAACATATAGTGCGCCTGTTAATAAGTTACCTGTTTTTAAAGTACCACGTAGGCCTTTAGCAAACTCACTCTTCAATTTATCTTTTAACATTGGTAAAGATTGGGATTGGAAATCGCCATAAACACGGCCGAGCTCGATACGTACCAATACAGGGATTTTTTTCGCAGAAAAGTTCTCTTCTGGGGTTGGAAGTCGCATTGGTACACGCATCACAGTACCAATTCTCAAGCCTCGATATTCGACAGGTGCCTTACGTTTAAGTCCTCGTACCGATTCATCAAAAAGCATAACGAATTCAATATAATCATCGTACATACCTTCTCGAAGTTGTTTAATATCATCGTACAAGCGGAAGTTGACCATATTTTCAGTGAGCTGTTCACCGGATTCAAGACCTGGAACGGTATCGAAGGTAACACCACCCGTTAGCATGCTCTCTAATGAGCCAAACTTGACTTCGAACCCTTCAGCATTGAGCTGTAAATCTACGCCAGAATTCAGCCAGAACTTGGTACGAGTGCGCACTAAGCTGTCATAAGGCTTGAAAATAAAGAGTTGGTATAACGCTTTGCGAGTGTCAACATCAAAGCTGGTTTTCTCTACGCGACCAACCGTAAAGCCTTTATAAATGACGGGGTCACCAACGCCTAGCTTACCAGCCTCGCGGTGTGTTAACACAAGGCGTAACCCCTCTGCATCAGGAGAGGCGACTGGGGGAACATCTAAGACCGTAAAGCGCTCTTTCTCTATTTTAGATTTACCCGGCTGAAGTTGGATATAAGCGCCAGAGAGCAAGGTCTCTAAACCTGAAACGCCATCACGGCCAATACGAGGCTTCACCACCCAAAACATGGTGTCATCTCGCAGCATGCGTTCTGCATCCTTGTTCATTTGTGCCTTAGCGATGATGTGATCGTAATTTTCACTGAGAGTGACTTCAGTAATCAGTCCGACTTTTACATTCAATGCTCGGATTTCGGTTTTGCCAACCTCAATCCCATCTGCGGTTGGCAGTTGGAGAGTAATTTGTGGGCCTGTACTGTTGATATATTGGAACAGCATCCACGCTCCCATGGCTAGCGCAAGGATCGGGACAATCCATATCGCAGAAATCTGCTTTTGCGGTTTTATTTGAGCGGTTACGTTGTTCTCATCACTCATATTTGGCTTTCTCGTTTAAGTTGTCAGAAATCGGCTCCTGCACTTCGTTTTGTGGCAATTGCCACAACAAACGTGAGTCAAATATCATTGCAGAAAGCATAGTAAAAATGACCACTGCCGCGAAAGAGAGCGCAGCAGGACCTGGATAAATCGCCATTAAGTTTTGTAGCTGAACCAGTGCAACTAAGATCGCGACAACGAAGATATCAATCATGGACCAACGGCCAATAAACTCAGTTATACGGTAGATCTTTAAGCGTGAAATACTCTCTTCGTGCGGAAGATATCGCGCTTTTTGCGCATTGTAATACAGCCACGCGAGTGCCAGCATTTTCGCCATTGGAATAAATACGCTAGCAAAGAAAATTACCATCGCAATAGGGTAAGAACCTAAATGCCAAAGCAATATTACCCCCTCCATGATAGTTGAACCTTCTGCATGTCCAAGACTTACGGTGTACATCATAGGGTAGAGGTTCGCAGGGATATAGAAAATGACTGAAGCAAACAAAAGCGCCCAAGCTTTTTGTAAATTGTCTGCGGGGTTGTATTTGTGAATAGGGCTTTTACAACGAATGCAGTGTTGGTGTTTTTTAGCTTCAATAGGGTTGAGCTGGTGACACGTATGACAACCAATATGGTTGTGGTTATGGTGCGTATCACCCTCTTTTACATCAGATAGCTCGATAGCTGGAATAAAGTGTCCCCAGAGCCAGCTTTTGTCGACCATTGATATGCATTTGACTACCAGAACGGTATATACACAAAACGCCCAGAATGAAGTGCCCATTCCTATGTCTGCGAGGGAAGCGATTTTAATTAAGCTGACCAACACGCCAATCAAAAAGACATCCACCATTAACCAGGGTTCGACTCGAAACAGAAGACGGCATAAAACTTTTGCCATTCGTTGCTGCTTTTTAGAGGGGGTATGTTTACGTGCTTTTAATGCTTCAAGGTGAAGAAAGAGAATGAGGCCAACATAGATTGCAGGTAAAACGATAACTGTTGCGAGTAACAGCACACCCAAAAGCACATTTTGAAACTCAGCCAGCATTTTTGCAGCGTGCAACAAGGTGATTTCTTGCGACAACCCTTGCACGCTGAACGACATAAAAGGGAAAGAAATGCTTAGCACTAACATGATCAAACATGCCGATGATATGGCGATCACGCTTTGGTAAGGCTTGGCATTCACTTTAGTCAGCGAATGCGAACATCGAGGACATTGTGCTTTTTGCCCCTGTTCGATATCGGGAATGCGAACAACAAGGCCGCACTCTTCGCATGAAATTAACTGACGGGAATTAGGTTGAATACTCATCGGGTAGGTTTTAGATTCATTTGCTTTAAGAATACTCTTTTTTCACTAGGCACGCTTGTTTTGATTCAGGAGTTTACGAGTTTCTTACTTTTGGCATTAGAGCATATGGGAGATCTAAGACATAAACGAAGTCGCGTTTGGTACAAGATTTTACGGCGAAGATGAGTATGTTGGAAGTCGAAAATAATGTGATATTGCTTGTCTGTGGAGGGGTAATTACTTGTTTTTAAGGGTAAGTAATCCTGCCCAGATAATCTGAGCAGGGAAAAGAGTATTTTATTTAAAGTGGTTAGTTGTACTTTATTTGACCGTTCCGCTCTTAAAGGCATTGGCCCCGACTTGCGTACCGTTGAGCGTTTTGCCGTAATAGCCTTGGTGCTGGTGATATTTCTCCGCGTTTGCGGTGACATTGCCTTTGAATCGAGGATCTTGTGGACGCTCATGGCTGTTGACGTATGCTGCGACATCCCAAGCTTCTTGCTCTGTCAGCTGCACACTTTTCCCAAGCGGCATGTTTTCGTAAATAAAATAGGCTGCAGTGTTAATCCGGTGCATACCTGCGCCCCAGTTATACGCATATTCGCCCCAAAGTGGTGGAATGTATGAATGGTCGTTGGTGTCTTTGATGCCTGAACCGTCGGCGCGATGGCAAGTTTCACAGTTCTTTTCGTAGACCAATGCGCCTCGCTCTATTGATGGTTCTTGCTCAGGGGCGGCGATTTTTGGGTAGCCACGCCCAGAGAGATTACCCCGCTTTTCAATTGGTAATGCTTGTGCGATGGCTTCGGGCAACGGGAAGTCTTTTGCTTTTCCACCAATTTGCAACGTTTTTGCGTCTAGTTCTGGAATGGGTTCATCCGCCATACCATGTTTGTCAAGCAAGCCGCCCATCGCTAACCAGTAGGCGTAAGCACTAAGGGCAACAATTTCTGTCGAATCGTAAGCGGGCGCTTTACCGTTCATGGAATACTCGAAACAACCTTGGATACGGTCAGCATAGCTGTTTACGCGATCGTTTTTCTTACGATATGCAGGGTATGCCATGTAAGCTGCCCACAGTGGCGCAGCGTTTGCTTTTCGTCCTGCCTCCATATGGCAGTTCACACAGTTTTGTTCGTTGCCAACGTATTTTCCGCGCATTTGTTGTGAGTTAACAAAGAGCGAGTAACCGCGTTTTACTTGCTCACCAAATGCGGTGTTTGGGATTGTGCTGAGATCACGCGGTTTTAAGTATTCACCGTGATTTTCTTTTTCTATCGCAGGTAGCTCTTTCTGGCGGTCCGGTAATGGATCGTTAGCTAGTACGAGCGTAGAAATGAAAGGCAGTGCGAACAAAGAATAGAAACGTTTCATGACTGCTCCTAGTAACGTAATGAGGCAAAGTAGTAAGCAAGATTTTCGATCTCTTTGTCAGTGAGATTTTTTGCGATGGTCCCCATCATATTGAGCGGGTCGCCACTGCGAGTGCCGTTTTTCCATGCCATCAATTGCGTTTTTAAGTAATCAGCATGTTGGCTTGCGAGGCGAGGGAACTTGTCGACGCCCATACCGCTGGCTCCATGACAAGTTGCGCAAGCTGGAATATTTCTATCCCAATCGCCTTGGAAAATTAACTTACGATACGGGTTACGAATATCAGCTTGGTCGCCGCGTTGTTCTGGATTCGTGAACTCATAGCTCGGGAGGTTAGCAAAGTACTCCATAACTTCCTTACGGTCTGCGGGATCGCTGAGTTCCTTCGCCATGCCTTGCATGACCACATTTTGGCGTTCGCCACTAAGGAATAGTTCGATTTGAGTGTTGAGATAATTCGCGTTTAAACCAGCGATCATCGGCGCGATATTTGGCTGTCCCATGCCATCTTGGCCGTGACAACCGCTACATACGCTGGCTTTTTCCGGAATAGACGAGGCGCTTGCGCCCATAGTGGTTGCTAACAAACAGGCCACCACCACTGGAAGAATTTTTGACATGCTGACTCACTTTAATTTTTATTAATATGTCTAAGTGCTACTTGGTAGTCACTTGGACAATATTGTCGGCCTTGTCAATAATGAAAGGTATTGTGGATTTCCACATATTTAATAAGTGTAAATGGCCGTATTTGTTTTTATTGGTTGTTCTATAAGCGATAAAAACAAAGTGGTGAAGAGCTGCACAAATCGGCAGCTCTAAGTGGTAGAGACGTCTTAACGTGCGGCGTTACGCTTTGCGGATTTTGGCCGGCAGGGACTGACGTGCCGCCGCGCCCACTACCCAATCCAACAACACGCCTTTGCCTTCTCGAGTAGGGTCAATTAAGCCAATGTCGTTAATGTTGACGCCATCTTGGCTGCGCGTTTTTACGGGTTGTTGTTTATCGCCGATCCAGTGCGAGCGTTGTCCTAGCTCGGTATGACCAAACCCATGTTCAAATCCGAGTGTACTAGGGCGAATCCCGCTGACTATCATCGCGAGTGCTTTGGTGCTTGCAGATGGTGTCTCGATAACAAACTCATCACCTGTTTTAATGCCTGCGCGCTCGGCATCGATTGGATGGATGTACACTGGGTTTACGCCTTTAATCGAGTTCAACCTTGGCGATAGATTGGATACCGCACTGTGAATGTTGGATTTAAAGTTCGTCAGGCTGAAAGGCCACTCTGAGCTTGGGAACTGGTCTTCCATTGGTGTGCCATCGGCCAGTTTTTGTGGATGCCATGTTGGGCAACCGGTGTAGAAATCACCGGTCATGGTGTTTCTTGCGCTGCCGACACGTTCATTCCATATCGCAACAGGTCGTGTCCATTTGTGCTTCATTTGCTCACCTTGATACGCTTCGGTTGCATTTTCAAAGCGTCCACCGCGAGCAAAAATAAACGCCACACGTTTCATCTCATCCGCTGTCAGCGTCTTCTGCATGGCTGGCATTAAACGCTCTAGGCCGGACCACGCAATGTCTTCTGCCGAAACTTCAGGCACCCCGCCTTTCACATACGCCAAGTTTGCCGCGGAACGTAAGTAGAAATCTTCAGCGCTGTGGAGGGCGTGCCAATTCCCTTGCGCATCTTGAATCGCGTTGTCACCAAAGCCGCCTAGTTGCATTTTCTTGGCGACATCAATCAAAAAGTTTTCTAAGCAAATTGAACGACCATCGGCGGTTTTCTCTGTTCGCGCTCCCACAATCGGCCAGCGAGCGGTGACGGTTTTCACCGGAACGTCGTGCCAAGGCGTTGCCATACCCCAGCTTTCGTAGGTGACCGTGTCCGGCACAATATAGTCCGACAATGCGGTGGTTTCGTTAATGAACGCATCAACAGACACAATCAAACCGAGTTGTTTTGGATCTTTAAGCTTGTCTTCCAGCAGCGCTTTCAAACCGGGTACACCATACATTGGGTTCGCCATGTGATTGATCCACGCTTTAACGCGGTATGGATAACCATCAATAGCTGCAGATAGGTGCTCTGTCAGCAGTGGCGCTGCAAACGGATACCAAGGTGCGCGAGTTGGGTAAGGGGATTTTCCTGCCTCAACGCGACGCTTGTATTCGCTGGTTTTGTGGTAGGGGAATTTACTGCGCGATAGAAAGACGCCTTTCGGGCCGACCTTACCCGCAAATTTGGTGAAGTCGTAACGAGGACCCGCAGCGGAAGTTGGGTAGCCACCCGCTTTGGCCATCGCGCCGCCTTTCATGTTGATATTACCAATCAATGCATTGAGCATCATGATGGTAAACGAGTTATAGAACCCATTGGTGTGCATGTTGCCACCGTGGGTATCGACCACCGCTTTTGTGCCGTAGCTGGTGAAGCGTTTCGCTAGTTCTGCGATTTGCTCAACAGGGATCTCACATTGTTTGCTGTAGAACGCAAGGCTGTATTTGAACGCCTCTTCTTTGAGCCTTTGTAGAGACGATTTTACTCGTACTTCGCCTGATGCAAGCGAAACCGTTTTATCGACAAACAGTGCCGCTTCTTCTGTCTGGGTATGCACACCAAATTCGCCGCTTTGATCATCCACGATGACGTACGGGTCGGAGTCAGACAACGCTTCGCCCTCGAATGGCAGATTCAAGTCCGACGCGCGTAAAAACGTGCCGTTTCTCGGGTGCTGATTATCGCTTATCACAAGATGCGTAGCATTACACCAGTGCGCGGTGCCGGCTCGTTTCATCGCGTTTGCCCCCGGCTGCGCCAAGAAGGTTTTGTTGTAGCGTTGGTTTTCGATGATCCACTGGATCATGCCAAGCACGAGGGCAGAGTCGGTGCCCGGTTTGATTGGTATCCAGCGGTTGTTGTCACCGGCGGCCAAGCTCGATGAACCCGCCGGCAAACTTGGCGTGATGATGGTGTATTCCAAGCTGCCTTCTGTTCGCGCATTGGCGAGTTGGCGCGCCTGACGCTTAAAAGGGTTACCCGCTTGAGCTGGCGACATACCGATGAAGATGATGTATTCCGCATTATCAAAATCTGGCTTTAAGTGTGCGTTCTTATCTAAGTCGTTCATAAATGCGCCGCTGCCAGCACGAAATGCATAGCCGCAGTAAGAGCCATGATGCCCAAAGTTACGTGTACCATAGCTGTTGAACGCGAAGCGTTTGAATATGTCGTCTCGGCCTTCGTTACCGGCGTTGGTCATTAACAATTGGTTGGCTTTCGGTCCATATTCTGGGTTTTCAGGATCTACGGGCGTTGTTAAATCGCGGATGTCGCGTAAGCCATCAATATGGCCTTCACCAAATAAATCACCACCCTCTACGACTTCTTCTATCAATTGCTCGTAGCTGATCGGAATCCATTTTCCTTCGCCGCGTTTTCCAACTCGTTTCAGTGGCTGAGTAATGCGGTACGGGCTGTTGCGAATTTCTAGCATCCCATTGCCACGTGCGCATGCTGTTGAACGACCGTCAAGGCCCGCTTCTCCTGCCAAACTTAAATAAGCATCTTTGACTGGCGTTTCGAACGGAATGTTTTGCTGATGAGAGAGTGGGTGATATGGGTTGCCAGTAATACGCAAAATATCGTCGCTGCGGTTATCAATGCGTACACGCAATCCGCACAGTGACCAACAACCAAAGCACATCGATGGCGCAACGCGCTGATTTGGATTAGGGATTAGGTTGCCTTTGCTGTTGACCGTGTACTCTGGTTCAAGCGAGTTACCGTGGTGAATATCACGCGTTTTTTCTCCCGCAGTGCCTTCGAGCGCACCCTCGACTATGTGTTTGGTGGTGGTAGCGTAACCCGCAGCGAATGCGCCAAGCCCACCCACTGCAATGCCTGATTTCAAAAACTGACGGCGTTTGTTATCCATGATGAAATCCTCTTTGATTAGCGTTCAGTTAAGGTGAGTGATGAGGCTTTTACTTCGATCTTTTGTTTTGACTGAACCAGCTCCGAACCGAGCAGTGCCAGTGCAAGCCATAATCCGAGCATGCCGATAATGCCTATCCAGCCATTTCCATCCATAGTGAGTTGGTATGGATACAGCCCTGCATCGAACTTGGCGATGGTTTGCACTTCCATGATGGTAAACCAGCGAATCAGCCATGCACTTGCCAGTGCGGCAGCAGACACGAAACTGAGCCCTATGACGTGACGAAATCTGGCTGATGCGGACTTTTTGGTATCGCGCAAGAAGATGAAAGCGAGCAAAACACAACCTAAAACGACAAAAGTGAGCAGGGCAATGTTGTGCATCCATTGTTCGCTAGAATAGAGCGAAAATGCGGAATTGTTGGATGCCCAAATCGGTAGCAGTATCAGCGTTAATACACCGCTGGTAACCACTGATTTTTTAAGTAAATTAGTATCGCCAGATGTCAGCGTCTTTGACTGACTAGGCAGCAAGAGCCAAATCAACAGAGAAAATCCGACCGCGCTCATAAATGCAGTGACAAACCAAAGAACCGGCGACGCGGGTTGGTGCCATAAAGAGCGCGATTTAACGACTGCAATTTCAGCGCCTGTGTAGACTGCAATGGTGATGCCTGATAGCACCGTGATAACAGATACCATAAGCATGACTCTACGAGAGAGCGCCCAGTCACCCAGTGACAGCTTTGAAATTAGAGGCAGTACTTTCCCTGGCTGATTACGTAAGTTGATCAGATCCTCGCGGAGATACAGCCATGCAGTCACTACCGCTAAACCTGAGAAAACAGGCAAGAAAAGCGACCCTAAAGACATCCATGACCACGGAGTGATGTGTGCGTAAAAATGCCATGCGCGTCCCGGTTGGTGAAGGTCGCCAGTTAACGCTAATGGCCCCACGATGGCGCCGATGGCCAGCGTCAGAACAAGCGCAGCGCGCAGTCTGTGACTGGTGTGTTTTTCAAATAATAGGGCGATTAGGAATAAAACAGCAGCCGCATAAGCCGAACCGATGTAGAAGAAATATTGCACCGCCCACGGGAGCCAAGCCATCGCTTGAGGTTGGACTAACACTTCGGTGATGTTCATGCGCGCTCTCCCTGTGGGTCGTAAATAGCAGGTTGTCCGTCGATGTGGCTGGTGAAGCGTTCATCCATGCCGATGTAAAACACGTGAGGCTTGGTGCCTTCATTGGGTTTTAGCACTGTGATATCGTCTTGGTGCTTCGCAATTAAGCGGCGGACTTCACTTGATGGATCATTCAAATCACCAATTACACGTGCTCCGCCAACACAGGTTTCCACGCAGGCAGGCAATAGACCTTTTTCTAGACGGTGAGCACAGAAGGTACATTTATCTGCGGTGAGGGTGTCTTCATTGATAAAGCGAGCATCGTAAGGGCAAGCTTGTACACAATACGCACACGCTACGCAGCGACTGTTATCCACCATGACAATGCCATCTTCGCGCTGAAAGGTTGCTTGAACCGGACACACTGCCACGCAAGGTGGGTTGTCGCAGTGGTTACAAAGGCGCGGTAGCATAAAGGCTTTTGCTTCTCGCGTGGTAGAGCCATCATCTAACGTAACTTCGTATTGCTTTACGGTGGTTCGGAATTGACCGATAGGCGCTTGGTTCTCGATGCTGCAACCCACAGTGCAAGCCTGGCATCCGACACATTTACGCAAATCTATCACCATGGCATAACGCTTCCCGACTTGTCCTTTTCGGTCAGCGGACTGGTTATTTCGAATAATGTTTCCCGCAGTTGCCGTGCCAATGCCTGCGACTGGAATTAACGCGGCTCCGGCTGTGACCGCGCTGAGAAAGCGACGTTTGGTGGAATCCATAACTCACCTGCTTTTTTGTTGTATTTGAATTGACTGATTCCATTGTGAGAAATGCACTGCGAGGCTTATATTGTGGATTTCCACATACCCAGATCAAACTTGATCTAAAACAAATGTGGTTTAGGGAAGGTAGCTGTTATTCTTGTCGTACTCTCTTGACGGAACGATTCGACTCATCATGAAAAAAGCACTGTGGCTTCAGCTTTGGATTCTTTGCTTAGTTGCCTTTGCATCTTTGGCTCACGGCGCAGTTTCTGAACAAGCAGATCTGCAAGAGCAAAAAGCAGAGCAGCCACAGGTCAAGAAAAAAGTCGAAGTGGGCGTGTTAGCGATACGTGGTCATCTTTATGCCGAGCAGAGATGGCAACCGACCATTGATTGGCTCAATCAGCAAATTTCCGATGTGCATTTTGTTCTTCATCCCCTTAACTTGGATGAAATGGGCGAAGCGGTGAAGTTTCAGACCATGGATTTCATCTTAACCAACCCAGGTCAAGCAGTGCGGTTGGGCAGGCAATACGCGCTGTCGTGGATGGCAACGCTAACCAGCAGAGCACCACAAAACTCGAATTACGGAATTGGTTCGGCGCTTGTGGTTCGAGCCAATTCAAGTTATCAAACGGTGCAAGATGTCTCAGGACGTCCCGTTGCGGCGGTATCAGAAAAAGCCTTTGGTGGTTATCTAACGATGCGCTATCAAATAGTCAAAATGGGGCTTAATCCAAACGATTTCTTTTCCGATGTCCGCTATCTTGGTTTTCCTATTGATGCCAACCTGTATCAATTACGTGATGGCAATGTGGAAGCGGCCGTCGTCCCTGCTTGTTTATTGGAACAGATGTTAAGTGAAGGGCTTTTACAACCGGGTAATTACCGAGTTTTAAATCAACAGCCGAACGAGCGCTCGTTATGCGCTGTTTCCACACCGCTTTATCCTAACTGGTCATTTGCCAAAACAGAGCGCGGCTCAGCTCAGATTGCCAAACAGATTGCGCAAGTATTGTTAGCGATGCCACCTGAACACCCTGCGGTTATTGCGGCAGGCGCGTCAGGTTGGACGTCCCCCGTCAGCTTGCTGAGCATCGACAAACTTTATCAGGCGTTGGATCTCCATCCGTTGCAACAACCTTGGTGGCAAGAAGCATTGCGCTGGCTGCGTAGTCATCAAGAATGGGCATGGGCGCTGTTCATGTTTGTTATTGTGTTGAACGCGTACCACTTTTGGCTTGAGTATCGATTTAGCAAGAGTAAGCAAGCGTTGGAGCAGACATCGTTACGATTAAAAGAGAAAAGCGAACAGTTAGAACACTCACAAAGAGTCGCGATTGTCGGAGAAATCGGCACTAGTCTTGCCCATGAACTCAATCAGCCATTGGCGGCCATTCGCAATTACAGTGAAGGCGGTTTACTTCGCTTGGCCAAAAAGCGCCCTCATGAAGATATTGTCCCAGTGCTTGAGAAAATACAGGGCCAAGTTGAACGAGCCGATGCAATTATTCAGCGCTTAAGAACGTTGATCCGCAAGCGTAGTGTCGACAAAGCGCCGTGCGATCCTCAAGTACTCATTGATGACACGATTGAGTTGCTCCATTTTCGAATGAAGAAGCAAAACATTTCTATTGTGGCCAGTACAGAAGGGAACATTCGTCCGTTACTTGTCGATGCAGTTGGCGTTCAACAGGTTTTAGTTAATGTGATCAGTAACGCGATTGATGCGTGTACTTTGTTCCAAGAGAAATATCACTCGTCAGGTTATCAAGGTAAAATTGCCCTGCATAGTGACTACCAAGTCAATCAACTTTCCATTCGAGTGTTAGACAATGGTACAGGGTTGCAGCAAGAGAATCCGACTCAAGCGTTTGTGAGTAGCAAAGAAGAAGGGCTTGGGCTGGGGTTAGCCATTTGTCGCGATGTGATGGAAATGCATGGTGGCGAGTTTGTCATCAGCTCGACAGCACCACATGGTTGTTTGGTTGAGCTTGTGTTTCCATATCAAAACTAATCTGAACTAGGCATAGGAGCATTCAATGAGCAGCGGTGAAAAGCAGCTACCTGTTTTTGTAGTCGATGATGATGAATCGGTGCGTGACTCGCTCGCTTTTATGCTGGAAGAGCATGACTTCAACGTGACGACTTTTGCTGATGGGCAATCTTTTCTCGATAAAGTGGACATTCATCAAGCCGGATGCGTGATCCTTGATAGCCGAATGCCCAACTTTCGTGGTCAGCAAGTGCACCAAATTTTAAATCAAGCCAACAGCCCGTTGGCCGTTATTTATCTGACAGGGCATGGTGATGTCCCGATGGCGGTCGATGCATTACAAGCTGGGGCGGTCAATTTCTTCCAAAAACCAGTCAAAGGCGATGAACTGGCACGAGCTATTTTGCAGGGACAGGCGCAGTCTGCCACAAACCTCGATATGGCAGTAGCTAAATCGGCTTATGAATCGCTCACACCTAGAGAAAAAGACATTTTACGTTTGATCATTGAAGGAAAACGCAACATTCGTATTGCTGACGAACTTTGCATAGCAATGCGAACGGTTGAAGTACACCGAGCCAATCTATTGAAGAAGTTCTCGGCAAAAACCGTCGCAGAGTTGGCATATATTTATGGCAAGTTAGATTAAAGCTTAGCGAGTGAAGCCTCTTAAGGCTATTTAGAGGATACAACTTGAGCTTTATGACGACTCGCGTATTATCTTCTTCGTTCTTACTTTATCTGAATTCTTATGAGTTTGTTGACTAAACGACATCACACGCCACATAAGCGGGCAAAATGGCTACTGGCGATTATTGGCTGGGTGGTCGTTGTGTGTCTGATGCAAAATTCAGGCTTTGCATCGTCATGCTCTATGAAATATGAGACGGAATCGCCCGCGGTTTCACTTACTGATGAGCGTTCGAGCGTCAAGTCGATTGATACTAAAGAAACCAGCAAGTGCGAATTGTCTGAAAAGTTAATTCAGTTTTCTCAACATCAACTCGATGTATTTATTGTTGTTCTGTTTGTGGGTCTTTTTGCTTCGGCAATTTGGTTGTGCAGTGCCTATATTGGTGCGCAACATTGGACGGAACCGATAGGCCGTAAGTATCGAGTCCATCTGACTTTCTGTGTGTTCCGAGAATAAAAGCGTGCTTTCTGACCACTAGCGTCAGTTATTTAGCACCTTTGTCTTTTAACTAGGAATCACTATGAATCAAATTACTAAACTGACTCAGTTTGCGTCCATGTTTTTTATGACGCTTGCTTTGAGTTTGCTCTCTCTGAGTATTTCAGCTCAAACTACTGATACAGGTTGGCTAACCAACCCACAACATCCTCCAGTGCAAACGCGCTTTGTGCTCACTGGTCAACAAGATCCGCAAGCCAAAACAATTACTGGTTATCTGGACGTCAAGTTGGCTGGGGACTGGAAAACTTACTGGCGTTCACCTGGTGAGGGCGGCGTAGCACCATCTATTGATTGGCAAAATTCACAAAATTTATCCAAAGTGGATTGGCAATGGCCGCACCCACAAAAATTCGAACTATTAGGTATCGAGACTCTTGGGTATAAAGGCGACACTTTGTTCCCCATGACGCTGCACGTCGAAGACATGTCCAAACCTGTCACGATTGATGCGGTACTGACACTTTCTTCTTGTACGACGATTTGTGTGCTGACCGACTATCAAATTCAATTGACGTTCTTGCCTTCTGATCTAAAAGTCGATGAAGACGTGATGTTCAGTTACGCTCAAGCAGTGAGTAACGTGCCGCAGCCATCGCCGTTTATTGATGTTACTCAGGCGAGTTGGGATGCGAACCAATCGAAACTACAAATCAAGCTACAGAACAGTCAGGGTTGGCAACAACCACAAGTGCTGGTGGATGGTGTCGATGAAGCAACGCGAGACTATAGCTTCAAGCTTGAAGGAATGCATCCAGAAGGAAACATCGTCACCGCGAGCTATATCGTTGATACTTGGCTGGGCGATGTGGAGTTAGATGGTCAGTCGCTGTTTGTGACCATCAAAGACACCAATTTACTAGCAGAAGAAACCACTCAAGCAACTGCTGAGGCAATAGTTGAACCGCTGCCGAGCACGTCTCTAACGAGTGTTTTTCTATTCGCGTTGCTCGGCGGTTTAATTCTTAACATTATGCCTTGCGTTCTTCCGGTTTTGGGGATGAAGCTAAGTAGTATTGTTGCCGCTCAAGGTATCGAGCGTCGTCAAATTCGCGCTCAGTTTGTTGCCTCGTCACTTGGTATATTAACGTCGTTCTGGATTCTCGCTGGTTTTATTTTGGTGCTCAAGCTAACAGGTAATGCCATTGGTTGGGGCGTGCAATTTCAAAGCCCCTGGTTCTTAGGTTTGATGGTGTTGGTCACCACTTTGTTTGGGGCCAATATGCTGGGGCTGTTTGAAGTCCGTCTATCATCGGGTACCAATACATGGCTGGCCTCGAAAGGTGACAACTCGTTAGCTGGACACTATGTGCAAGGGATGTTTGCAACCTTGCTTGCTACGCCGTGTTCTGCGCCTTTCCTAGGAACGGCCGTGGCGTTTGCTTTGGGTGCCGATGTGGTTACGCTGTTTGCTATTTTCACCGCCTTAGCGTTGGGGATGGCGTTGCCTTGGATTATGGTGGCAATTTTCCCAAGTATTGCGCTTAAATTGCCGAAGCCGGGTCAGTGGATGAACGTGGTCAAAAACGTATTTGGTGTGATGATGTTGGCCACCAGCGTTTGGCTACTGTCTTTGATGGCCAATCACCTCCCAGTGTTTTGGGTCATTTTCGCCGGTTTAGTCGCGTTTATTGTTCTGATGATTCGCGTTAAACGCGTTCATGGCGATAAAGCACTCGTGCTATCCGGCTCTGCATCGCTTATCTTAATTGCTGGCGGGCTGCTACTTGGTAGTATCACTGCCGACCAATGGGCGACACCGCTTCCTGAGGACTTAGCGTGGCAGAAGCTTTCTAACTCGGCGATTGAAGATCACGTCAATAATGGGCGAGTGGTGTTTGTGGATGTCACTGCGGATTGGTGTGTCACGTGTAAAGCGAACAAGATCGGTGTGATCTGGCAAGATCCTGTCTACTCATTGCTGCAAAGCCCTAATGTAGCGACGTTAAAAGGGGATTGGACACATCCGGACGGCTCGGTAAC
The DNA here is from genome assembly GCF_033339595.1 of Vibrio sp. 2096. NCBI lineage: Bacteria > Pseudomonadati > Pseudomonadota > Gammaproteobacteria > Vibrionales > Vibrionaceae > Vibrio > Vibrio sp. 2096. The sequence goes on along the minus strand of NZ_JAWOUX010000009.1, from coordinate 178,803 downwards.
TGACTTTTTACGAGCTCATGGGCGTTACGGTGTGCCGTTTAACATCGTCTATGGCCCGGCAGCGCCGCAAGGTATCCCGTTACCTGTGATTCTGACTGATGATGTTGTTTTAAGTGCGGTGAAGCAAGCGAGTGGGGGAGCTATTCAATGAGTTCGACAAAGCGGCGTAGAACATTCCGATATTGGCTCGTTCAAATCGTACAGATGGTGCTCATTGTCACCGTCATTTCCATCGCGATGGATTGGTATCGCACTAAAGATATTCCTAAACAGGAGTCACCACCATTGAGCTCAGTCTTGAGCGATGGCGAACACTTCGATGCAATCGCGCAAAGTTATGAACAACCTGTCGTTGTTTATTTTTGGGCGACTTGGTGTCCCGCTTGTAAATTTGTAAGCCCAAGCGTGAGTTGGCTGAGTGATGACTACACCGTAGTTGGCGTTTCTGGATCGTCGGGACCGAATGAGCGTGTGGCGCAGTTTATGAGGGCAAAAGAATATCGTTTCGAAAACATAAACGATCCTTCAAGCGATATTATGCGCGAATGGAAAATTAGCGTGACCCCAACCATTTATGTTTTAAGAAATGGTGAAATTTCCTCCGTCACAACTGGCGTTACTACTCCGATAGGAATATTAACGAGAATTTGGTTAGCTCGATAACGCAATAAAAATCCGATATTCAAAATATAGAGTATCGGATTTTTTTGTTGTCCTAAACAACCAGTCGGTCACATTCCATAAAGGACTAGTTAACCAATAAGTGTCTAGATGCTTATTGCGTGTTACATTCGAGCATCGTTCTGGTTATCAAGGAGGAAACGATGAACGTAGCAAAAATGTATGATGATGTGTCGGATCGCTATCAAAAGTTGGTGGATGGCAGTCACTACGTCGGTCCACGTTGGATTTCTGAGAAGTTAAAAACCTTTCCCATCGAGCAAGGCTCGGTTCTCGACCTAGCCTGTGCGACTGGCAGTATCGGCCATGTCGTAAAAAGTCACTATCCAGAACTCGCCATCCATGGCTTAGACATCTCGTCCAAAATGGTTGATAAAGCGCGCCAAACTAGCCTCTATCAAAGTGTCGCGGTTCATAATCTCGATGAGCCATTTTCCCCTTTGTTTGAGCAAACCTTCGACCTTATCACCGCACTTGGTTTTACTGAGTTTCTAGCAAAGCCTCAACAACTTCTGGAGTGCATTTCGCATAAGCTAACTGCGAATGGACGATGTTTTATCAGCTTTCAATACCACGATCCGGATGGGCAAGATTTGCCTCGAAATACTTATAGTGGATCGGTCGTGCATAAGGCATATACCGAAAGTGAAGTTGAGCAACTCTGTCAGCAAGCTGGGTTGGAAGTGGTTTCCCTAGAAAATGTGATTGGTTACGTATCTGGTGTTGGTTATGTGTGTCGATACTTGATGCTAGAGCAGAAAAAGTCACACCGCTGAAATAAGTAACAAACAAGGATTGTTTTTGAAAACACAAGATTTAACCGAGTTCGGGTCTGGAATTGAATACGATGCTCAATACGACCAGCATTACCATCACGACATTGCTTTCATCACAAGGTTAATCGAAGAAACCAATGCTCGAAGTGTATTGGATGTTTGTTGTGGTTCCGGTATTGTCACGATTCCAGTCTCTGAGCAACTCAACGAAGCCATTGGCATTGATATTTCTGAAGGGATGCTCAAACACGCAAAGGACAAAGCCAAAAGCAGGAGTAACTTGCGTTTTCTTCATCTCGACGCAACCCAGTTTTCGTTAGGTAAGAAGTTTGACCTAGCCATAATGACAGGGAATGCATTCCAAGCCTTTTTAAGTGACGAGATGCTAGCAGGTGCACTGAGCTCAATATCAAGACACCTCGAAAAAGGTGGGCGATTTGTTTTCGATACGCGGTTACCAACGCCAGAAAATCTAGAATTGGATCATGAGATGGCGCTGTGGCAAACCTATGTTTCTCCAACTTATGGTGAAGTGAATTATTTCGGTATGAAGGCCGAGTATGACTTGCAAACGTCCATCATGTATTTGAACAAAGAGCGCCATTTTGAAAGTGGAACGATTGAGCATTCCAGCATTGATTTAAAATATCGTCCGCTAGAAGACATAGAGGGTTTCCTTGAACAAGCGGGATTCAGAATCATAGAGAAGTACCAATCTTGGTCAGCGCAAGTATTTGAGGCGAATGCCAACTCGCTTGTCTGTGTGGCTGAGAAAATATAAATCAATGTTGAGGGATACAATGCAAGGATTTCGAATTACTATGTCGTTAGATGACATGGATTTAGACGTTATCTACCAGTTCATTTCAAACAGTTATTGGGGAAAGGGTATTCCAAGAGAACGCTTTGAGAAGTCATTGCGCCATTCGTTCTGTTTCGCGGTTTTGGATGATGAAAATCAACTCGTTGCTTTTGCTCGGTTAATTACCGATCGTACCACGTTTGCGTACCTTGCCGATGTGTTTGTTGTGGAGGTACACCGTGGTAAAGGCATTAGTAAGTTGTTGATATCAGAAATTGTTGCTCATCCAGAACTACAAGGCTTACGCCGTATGATGCTTGCAACCCGCGATGCTCATGGGTTGTACGAACAGCTTGGGTTCACTCCTATTGCTCCAGTAGAAAACTTCATGCAAATCTGGAAACCGAATGTTTATCAGAGCTAAATCATGATGAGAGTTGAATCTCAACAAGTGGCAATCAGATACCTCAAAACAACAGACGCTGCTCCCCTGTTTGAAAACTATTTAGGCGATGAGAAAGCATGCCGCTTCCTCAATCGCCAAGTCCACCAAAATGTTAATCAAACCCTTGAAGCTAGCGAGAAAGATGGCGTGCTCAATATGATCAAAAGTCTCCCAATCTATTAGTCTTCGCTATTGAAGAACTCACTTCTCAAACTCCTATTGGTTGTCTGGTGCTGATACCTGAGCAAGACAGCAGTGAAATCCATTTTGGTATTTCTGCTCGCTATCGGGGAAAAGGCTATGCAACCCAAGCCTGCAAACTTGGCGTTGTCTACCTGCAAAGCTTGGGTATAACGCGCATTCGCACCGCCCCGCATATTGGCAACCACGCGAGTATCCGTGTGTTGGAGAAATGCGGCTTTATCAGCCAAAGCATTTTAAAAGCGCATGCAGTTTTTCCTGCTCTAGGACGTGAGGCGCAAGACTGTATGGATATGCGATTGGAGGATACAGAACTGCGCCATTTTGCACATTGTTCAGAATGAAAAGGGTGGCGGTTGAAACGAGCGGTTACAGAGCTTGTTAGTCGCCATCGTAGACAACGTCTTTGCTGAATGATTCTTTAGTTTTTGATTGTCAGAGCCGACTGACAAAACCATACCAACTGTGACAACCAAACCGCTATTAAAGCAGGATATTATTCCTTCAACTTTGTGTTTTAGGAGTAGTCATTAGACTACCCAATAATTGTTGGAATAAATAATGACGAAACGTTGGTTTGTCTCCGCTGTGAGCTTCGCGCTGCTCGGCGGTGGTACGTCTTTCTATCTCCAATCTGCTGCTCAACCAGAATTGCTGCCTACATTGATTGTGGAAAAAGGCACGATTGAAAAACAAGCGGTGGCTGTTGGTAAAATTGTCCCTGCACACTCCGTGTCTATCAAGTCACAAATCGACGGTATCGTCGGTGAAATTTACGCGAAAGTTGGTGAAAAGGTGAAGCAAGGCCAGCCGCTGATCAAAGTGCGTCCAAACCCAACACCCCAAGCATTAACGGATGCATCGGCAGAGCTCATGCGTAGCGAAGCCGATCTGGAATCCGCCAAACAAAAACTGTCCAACTTAGAAAGCTTGGTCAAGCAGGACATTATTCCAAGTAACTACGACGAATACGTAAGTGCGCGCTCGGCAGTCAAATCTGCGCAAGCGGACGTATTGCAAAAGCGCCAGAATCTCGAACTCATCCGCAGTGGTGAGGCGTCTATCGGCGATGCACGTTTAACGTCGACGATCTACGCGCCAATTGATGGCACGGTACTCAACCAGAAAGTTGAGGTCGGAGAGCCGATCATCTCGACTCAATCAAGCCAAGCCGCGACTGAAATGATGTCATTGGCCGACATGAACAGTCTGATTTTTAAAGGTAGCGTCAGTGAGCATGATGCTGCGCAGTTGTCTCCGGGAATGCCCGTTATGTTGACGGTTGCGCCTTATCCTGATGTGGCGATTTCTGGTGTGCTAACCAAAGTGGCGATTCAATCTGAGAACCTTAACTCACCAGAAGGCAACGCTTCGGCAAAAAGTTTTGATAACGGTTTTGAGGTTGAAGTGGGAGAACTCAAGATCCCACAAGATGTGTTGCTTCGTTCTGGTTTTTCATCGACGGCTCAAATCATTCTGAAGAAGTCTGAAAACGTGCTCACTCTACCGGAGCGCGCTCTGCAATTTGATGGTGACGCACCGAATGTTCTGATCCCCGATAGCTCAGAACAAGGGTTTCATAAACAACCGGTGAAACTCGGTCTGTCAGATGGCATCAATGTCGAAGTGCTTGACGGCGTGGAGCTTGATGAAGAGGTTATCGACAACAGCATGATGGGAGCGGCGCATGGTTAAACTGCAACGATCAAAAATCGCCTTTGCATTGTTGGCTGCCACACTCAGTTTGCCGACCTACGCAATTTCTATTGAACAAGCTTGGCACCAAGCAAAGCAGAACGATCCTAATTACGAAAAAGCGAAAATCGGCGTCCAGCTTGGCGAGGTTGGCGTACAGAGTAGCCGCAGTGCGTTATTGCCGGGTTTAAGTGCCAGTGCGTCAGCGGATTGGAATGAGTCCTCAAGCCATTCGAACAGTTACGGCGCTACCTTATCTCAAACTATTTGGGATAGCAGTTTGTGGTCGGAACTGGATCAAGCGAATGCCAATTATCTCAAAGCACAGTTAGAGCTATCTCAATCACATAACGAGCTTGCGCAGAAGTTGCTCACTGCTTACCTAGATGTAGCAAGCGCACAGGGCGACCTCAAATTGGCGCAGTCCAAGCTGGAGGAGGGGAAAGAACTTCTCAACATCATCGAGAAACGCTATCGAGCAGGCAAAGTGAAGTCGGTTGATGTTGAAGAGATGCGAGCGAATCAAGTTTCTGAGCAAGCAAGTATCCTCAATGCAAAAGCCGATCTCGAAGTGAAAAAAGCAGAGCTTGCGGCGTTAATCAATCAAATGCCGGAGAGTGTCGACCAAATTCGAACGGATTCTCTAATTCAGCCGCCGATGCTGGTGGACTCTCAGGAGCAATGGCTAAAGCTGGCGAAAGACAGTAGTCCAGAGCTGTTGGTCGCGGCGCAGATGGTGAAAGCGAGCGAGTTCGCGAAAGATTCAGCTAAAGGTGGATACTACCCAACCGTCAAAGGCAGTGTGGGCTACAGCGATGGTGACAATCGTTCAAACGGCGAGTTTAACGCTGGGATTAGTTTGAGTTTGCCGATTGACCTCAATGGTGCAGTGCGAGCTAAAGTGGACGAAGCATCGTTGAACATTTTAAGCGCCAAGCAAGATATGCGTAGAGTGGAAATTGATATTCAGAAACGAGTTATTCAGCAGTTTACGCAGGTCGATATCAGCTGGAATCAAGTTTTGATAGCGAACGAGCTGGTTGAGTCGCGCGCCAGAGTGTTGCAAAGCAAAGAGAAACTTTACGACGCTGGTCTGCTTGAAGTGTCGGAAGTTATCAGCGCACACAACAGCTTGTTTGAGGCGAAAAACAGTCTGCAAACCAACTTGTACAGCTACTGGCGTAAGAGAATCGGCTTACTGCAAACCGCAGGGAAACTCGATGACGATACCATGGCGTTGATCTCTCGGGCTTTTCATTCATGAGCAGCCTATTGCAACAAACTTGGCAAACGTTGATGGCGCACCGCATGAAGAGCGTGCTAGCCATTATCGCGATTGCTTGGGGCGTGATCTCTGTGGTGGTGTTAATCGCACTTGGCGAAGGCTTTTATCGCCATCAGACCCAGTCGTTTTCATTTATGATCAACAATGTGCAAGTGGTGTTTCCATCGAGCACCAGTAAACCGTGGCAAGGGTTACCTTCAAGGCGACAAATTGATATTCCACAAGAAAAAGTCGACATGATCAAACAGTCGGGCTTCGTGCAACAGGCGTCGAGCGTTTACGCCAAATGGGATGCGAATATCACCAATCTCAAAGGACAGAATTTATCGAGTACGGTCAGCGGTATTGATACGTCTTACTTTCCTTTAATGCAACGCAAGCTGCAATCCGGTTCGAGAAACCTGTCACCAAGTGATATGGACAACCACACTCGCGTGGCGGTGTTAGGCGATCAAATTGCGCAAATGGGTGGAATCCAAATCGGGGATAGGCTCAAAGTCAACGGCATTCCGTTTTTGGTGATTGGGATAACCGTTGGTGAGGACACTGGCATTTCATTCGGCGATAGCCGCACGGTTTTCATTCCTCAAACAACGTACCGCGATTTGTGGGATGCGAAACCTTGGATGGTATTGATGAAGCCGAGAGAAGGGATGGATGCATCGTCATTTCGACAAAATATCGTGAACTTTTTCGCCAAGCAGCTTCATTTTGACCCAAGTGATAAAGATGCGGTCGAACTACCCGATTTTAGTGAAGGTGCAGCGGTCATCAGTGGAATTTTGCGTGGCATTCAGATTTTTCTTGGAGCGAGCGGCGCGATGACCATGGCGGTCGGTGCGCTTGGCGTTGCCAACATCATGTTTTTATCTGTCACGGAGCGCACGCGTGAAATCGGTGTGCGTTTGGCGATCGGGGCGACTCAAAAATCCATACTCAGTCAGTTTATTCTTGAAGGGCTTATTTTGGTAGCCGTGGGCGCGGCATTAGGTCTGATGTTTTCGTATGCCGTGGTATCTGTCTTAAGCAGCATGGCATTACCGGAATGGATTGGTTTACCTGTGATCACGCCAGATTCCATTGCTTGGTCTTTACTTGTGACGCTTATCTTGGCATTGATGGCGTCGTATTTCCCAGCAAGGCGAGCATCGCGTCTCACGCCAGTCATTGCTTTGAGTGCGAGGGCTTAGTCATGTTGTTACCGATGAGACAAATTTTCCAAGAAATGGCCGCAGAAAAGCTGAGACTGGGTTTGACCATTCTAGCAGTAGCGTGGGCGACCCTTTGTATCGCTGCTATGTTGGCGGTAGGTGAGGGTATTCGTCAGGGCGTATTGAAAACCGCACAAAATGGTAACGGCAACTTGATTTATTTGACCGGAGGGATGGCCACCGTCGACCACGGTGCTTTTCACCAAGGTAAGTTTCTGACACTAAAAATGGACGATTCAGAGGTCGTTCGAGCGTTACCCGATGTAAAAAGCGTTGCGCCAACGGCGAAGTGGAAAGAGCGCATCACCGTTGGTGACAGAAGCTCGTGGCAAGAGCCGTTAGCAGTCACGAGCGAGTTTCAATCCATGACCAATTTGGTGCCGATGGCGGGGGGACGATGGTTAAATCCACTCGATCAAAAAGAGACGCGCAAAGTCGTTGTACTGGGTTATGAACTGGCAGCCGACTTATTCAACCCGAATGAGGACTTTAGTTGGTTTGCGACAGTCACATTGCAAGTCAACCCTGTGGGGCAAAAGGTAAAAATCGGCAATGAGCAGTTCACCGTTGTGGGCGTATTGGAGAAAAACAGCGCCCAAATAGAACTGGGGGATCTTATCAACTATTCCAGCTTTGTGCCGTTAGCGACGTGGAAGCGATTTCATGTCAACGGTGAAATTGGTGGCATCAATGTGCAACCACAAGCCGATGTAGACCGAGAAGCCTTAGCAAAGATGATCAGGCAAGTGATTGCCCGTAAGCACGGGGCAAGTGTCAGTGATGAACAGGTCGTCCAAGTCGATGATATGTTCCTTAAACAAAAGAGTATGCAGCAGTTTCTGATAGGTTTGCAGAGTTTTCTTGGCATTATCGGCTTCGTGACGTTAGCTGTTGCTGGCGTTGGCATCGCCAATGTGATGTATGCCACCGTAAAGCGATCTACGCGTGATATCGGCGTGCGCATGGCGGTCGGTGCAACCCCAACGGCCATTCGCATGCACTATTTAGTGCAGTCTTTATTGACAATGATGATGGGGGGCGCGCTTGGCTTAGGCGTGACGTACGCGCTGGTGTCTGCCATCAGTTCCATTCCTTTAGAGGGCAATGCCTTTTATGAACAACTGGGTAAACCTGTCCCTGAGTTGTCGTGGGTCGTTGTCGCGATTGTCATCCTCACCTTAGTGATAATTGGTGTGGCATCTGCATGGTTACCTGCAAACCGAGCCGCAAAAGTCAGCCCATTGGAGGCGCTACAAAGTGAATAACAACAATAACTCTGGAGAGAACATGTCGAACCAGCCGCTTGTTGAGCTAACCAACATCTGCAAATACTACTCAAGCGGAGAGGCGGAAGTACGTGCGCTCGACGGCGTAGACTTAACCATCAATCAAGGTGAGTTTCTTTCGATTCTTGGCCCGTCTGGCTCGGGTAAATCAACGCTAATGAACATGCTCGGCTGTTTAGATAAGCCCACCGATGGCGAGTACCAACTTGGCGGCCAAAACGTAGCAAGTTTAAGTGCGAATGAGTTGGCTGGCATTCGTAACCAAAAGATCGGGTTTGTCTTCCAAAGCTTTAACTTATTGGAATACGCGACGGCGCTTGATAACGTGGCACTGCCGTTGGTTTACTCTGGCATCAAAGCCAAAGAACGTCGCCAGCACGCAGCTAAATTGCTAGAGCAAGTCGGGCTAGGGGATCGTTTAGACCATAAACCAAACCAGCTTTCTGGTGGTCAAAAGCAGAGAGTTGCTATCGCCAGAGCCTTGGTCAACGATCCGCAAATCATCTTAGCGGATGAACCAACGGGTGCATTGGATTCAAAATCCGGCGCAGAGATTGAAGCCTTGTTCAATCAACTTCACGCTGAAGGCAGAACATTGATCATCGTGACGCACGATAACGCTCTGGCAGAGCGCACTAAACGCATCATCACCATCAAAGACGGCAAGGTAATTTCGGATAGGGTGCCGGTAAGTAGGGAGAAATGAGCTTTTCTTAATTGAGAACTGAGTTTTAAGGGAAATAGCGATACAGAGGCTATCTCCCTTTACTTTTTATTCGCGATGTTCGTTTTGTCTCTCTTTTATCAAGTCATGCTTTTGTTCTTTAAGTAGAGTGATTGCGAGCTTAGTGTCCTCAATCAATTTACTGTTATCGTTGAGATCTTTGCTCTTCAAAGGCAAAACTAGATAATGAATGCTGCCATCTGCATTCTGTACTCCGGTAGCGATGATGACATCACCTTCAGACGCCGTACCAAAATACTCTGATACGACTTTGGTTTCGCTGACACCGTAGCTATCCAAATAGGATGACTCCGTATTGTCAAACAAGATAGGAACCCCTTGCCTAGCTAATGTTCGCAATTGTTTTTGCTTTTGCTCGTCGAATGGATAGTCGGTCGTACTGATGTAACTTACCTGTTCAGCTTCAATAAAATCGTACAGTTCATTGCTCAGTTCATTTAATGGGGCAGATATCCAAGGTGTAGCTGGAATGACGTCGGAAGTATCATCATTGCCACTTTGTGGTGTTGGAGTGGTAACCACCTTCTGAGCAGCATCGCTCTCAGGAGGCGTTACACTTATTGTCGCAGCGTCTTCTGTCTTGATTTGCTCGTCAAGGCTTGCAACAGGTTCGGTCTGGGCATTCTTGTTATTTGAATTAATCAGAAATATGGCGAGTACTGCACCAAGTGCTAGCACCGATCCAGTCAAGAGTTTTTTGTTACTTGTCATGTGTCATGTCTTACCGTTTATTTCATTAGTAAATACGGCGGCCACTTATTTATTCCGTGGCCGCAGGCTAATAAGTTAGTGGTAGAGATCGTCATTCCAAGAGATAGTTACGGCTCGGCTAGTCTCTGTCCATTGACTGCTATCACGATTTTTCTTCCAGGTATTTTCTGGAGTGGTATACCAGCTACACCAGTCGCGACCAAAGTAGTAATTGGTTTTTCGCCAACCAGCAACCAGCTTGACCTCTGATGTATCTAGGCCATCTTGAATGTCATTTTTTCTATATACGACGCCGACTTGTGGTTTAAAGTCTGAACGCATAACGACAGGTAACTCATTGTAATCAATCAAATTACCCATGTCACAACTGGTCCAACGATACAATAACCAGTCTTTAGCTGGCGTATTATGGCGGATAGTCTTGTTTTCAATTAACCAATTAATGCTTTCGTTAGCTTGGTTAAAATCGGCAACCGTTTGAAACTCTGGCTGGTCGTACGTTACACGGTTGCTCCAGGAGATTCCCCCACTAATATTTGGAGAAGTAGAAGCACTGAATCCAAGGTTAAAATCTAGAGACTCACTGACAGATGCCGTTGCAATGGTGTTTTCTGGAGCATGGCTCATGTGGCGTAAAGGGGCGCCATTTAAATAGCTCAGTGCCAGCTTAAAAGCCGTTGGAACGGTGTAACGGTAATCTCCCCCAGTAGCAAAACCATAGATTTGTTCTTTGTTTGGAACATTAGTCATGTCGAAGCCAGAACCGCCATTTAGGATCAACTTGGCTTCTTTAGCGCCATTTGGTAGCAAAGATTGGTTCCAGACATTTTCTAAAGAATAAATTAAGCGGATTTTTTTCGAGCGTGCATCACCATCATCAAGCTGAAGCAACGTCGAAGTGTAAGATTTTAATGTATCTTCAGCATGTGCTGGTGCTAAAGAACCAAGTAAAGCGAGTGCGATAATACTCGCGGAAAGATGCTGTTTTTCCATTATTGTTTCCTATTAGTCAGCCCATAAAGACTTTTGTTTTAAACCATCTTGATGGGCACTTTATAATTATGGACAGGTTGTAAATTCAAGCTCAATAAATGAGCGGTGAAATAGTGCATCTTGTTTTTTATTAAAAAAAGAAAAAGGATAGATTCGTGGGATTAATGTCTCATAGTTTTTAAATTCACCTCTCAACTATAATAAATAAGAATTTGGTTATTAAGTCTTGTCTTTTTAAGTTATTGCTTAATTTTAATTTTCTAATATTATATTTAGATTTTCTATTGATAAAAGTGAATTTTATAAATGTTAGCCATGTTATTTTTAGGGTTTTTGTTATACCAAATTAAGTAAAGTATCGTTATGTGGTTATCTCGGGTTTATGGGTTTAATTCAAATTAAAACAGTGGTTTGTGTTTTTTGTTATTATTTTTTAGAGCTTAATGTAATAGTTTGGTGATAAAGTCCGTCAATGAAGTTGCCATGTTCGTGTATGAAGTTATATGTGCTTTTACAGCAGGAAATTAAACTTTACGTTTAAGATGGTAAAGATAGAAAAAGAAATAAATAAGATAATTAAATAATCATGTTTCCGAGAATATAAATGTAACGTACTTCTAATTAAACGAATGCTTGAATAAACGATGGAGTGTGAAAAGTACTATTTAAGTTACGCTGTCCTATATTCCAGTTGGTGCCTTGTTTATACAATGCGTTTTCTCGGCTTAAAACTGGTTTACGTACTGCTAATCCCTTATCAGTTTCTTAATTACACATATTGGCAATATGCTCGCCAAGTTACGTGTATTGGTGTCAATGAAAAACAGTATCTACGATAACTCTCTCAGGGTTGGAACTCCCACTATGAATTTCCTTCATGTTCAATGTGAAACAATACCAATATTACTTAACTCGTGAAGCAAGTATAAAAAAAGGACTGCTCTGGTGTTAGGCACTGCGACGGTCATTTTTGTACTAACCGTTCGTCGTAAGTGCTGTGCAACCTAACGATTGGGAAAACCAAAAAACAAAAAATGTCCCCATGCACAGAGTTAGGAATAGTCTGCTTTATCTAAGGAAATAGGATACCAACTCACGATGAATAACGATTTCACATTTGCTATCAAAAGCATTCGCTTTGATGAGAATTACCAACCATCAGACAACACGCGAATCACTACCAATTTTGCTAATCTGGCTCGCGGAAACTACCGCCGAGAGAATCTGCGCAATGCACTCCGAATGATCGACAATCGTTTTAATGCGTTGGCATATTGGGATAACGCGCAAGGTGACCGCTACTCAGTTGAACTTGAAATCATCTCTGTTGATATGGATATCCAAGGTAGTGGAGAAGCATTCCCATCGATTGAAGTGCTCAAAACTAACATTGTTGATCACAACACTAACGAGCGCATCGAAGGCATTGTGGGCAACAACTTCTCTTCATACGTGCGTGATTACGACTTTAGCGTTTTGCTGTTGGACCACAACAAAAACCAGCCACAGTTCAGCATCCCAGCGAACTTCGGTGATTTGCATGGCAAACTGTTCAAAGCTTTCGTTAATTCTGAGTCTTATAAACAGCATTTCAAAAAGCTGCCAGTGATTTGTCTGAGCGTATCGGACAACAAGGTATACCGACGCACCGAAAATCAACATCCTGTTTTGGGCTTTGAATATCAGCCGAACGAATCTTCGTTGACGGAGCAGTACTTCAAGAAGATGGGCTTACAGGTGCGCTACTTCATGCCACCAAACACTGTTGCACCATTGGCATTCTACTTCTTCGGTGACTTGTTGAACGATTATTCAAACCTAGAGCTTATCAGCACGATTAGCACGATGGAGACATTCCAGAAGATTTACCGACCTGAGATTTACAATGCCAACGCGGTTGCCGGTAATTGCTACCAGCCAAACCTAAAAAACCTAGACCACTCGCTAACTCAAATCGTTTACGACCGAGAAGAGCGCAGCCAACTGGCGATTGAACAAGGGAAATTTGCCGAGGAGCATTTCATCAAACCTTATCAATCTGTGCTTGAACAATGGTCTGCAAACTACGCGTAATCGACAACGAGAATCTAGAAAGGAATGACGATGAAAACACTATTACCGACTTCAACGGCTGGCAGTTTACCGAAACCTTCTTGGTTGGCCGAACCAGAAAAACTTTGGTCACCGTGGAAACTCCAAGGTGAAGAACTGATTGATGGCAAACGCGATGCGCTACGTGTCGCTTTGCAAGAGCAAGAACTGGCAGACGTTGATATCGTCAGTGATGGCGAGCAAACTCGCCAACATTTTGTGACGACCTTTATTGAGCATTTAAGCGGCGTAGATTTTGAAAACCGTAAAACGGTGACCATTCGCAACCGTTATGAAGCAAGTGTTCCGACGGTGGTTGGCCCAGTAAGCCGCACAAAGCCCGTGTTTGTTGAAGATGCCAAGTTCTTACGTCAGCAAACTAAGCAACCTATAAAGTGGGCGCTGCCAGGCCCTATGACGATGATCGACACACTTTATGATGATCATTACGGTAGCCGTGAAAAGCTGGCTTGGGAATTTGCGAAGATTCTCAATCAAGAAGCGAAAGAGCTTGAAGCTGCAGGTGTCGACATCATTCAGTTTGATGAACCTGCGTTCAATGTGTTTTTCGATGATGTGAACGAGTGGGGCATTGCATGTTTAGAGCGTGCGATTGAAGGGCTGAAATGTGAAACGGCGGTGCATATCTGCTATGGCTACGGCATCAAAGCGAACACGGATTGGAAGCAAACGCTAGGCACTGAATGGCGACAATACGAAGAAGTATTCCCTAAATTGCAGCAGTCGAATATCGATATTATCTCGCTTGAGTGTCATAACTCGCGAGTGCCTATTGAGTTGCTTGAGTTGATTCGCGGTAAGAAAGTGATGGTTGGTGCGATTGACGTCGCTACCAACGAAATTGAAACGCCAGAAGAAGTGGCGAACACACTGCGAGAGGCGTTGAAGTACGTTGATGCCGACAAGCTTTACCCATGTACCAACTGCGGTATGGCGCCTTTGTCTCGTGAAGTATCGACCGCTAAGCTCAATGCGTTAAGTGCGGGTGCGGAGATCATTCGTAAAGAGTTGGTGGGTTGATATTAATACTTAGGCTCCGCACCATGAACTAAAGTTAGAGTCATTCTAGCGAGTTTAAATGAGACTAGGAATCGGTTTACTGCTCGCTAGGAAATAGCGATAACTTCCGCACTTCAAAGCTCTCGGTGGGGAGCTCCTGAATCACGCTCGTCCCTCGCTGTTCAGGATGACGGATGTTGGAAGATATATTGCTCGCCACAACCCTAGGTATTGGAGCAGCTTCAAGATAGGGTCTTTCCAGCGAGTCTAGACGAGACTAGGAATCGGGTTACAGCTCGCTAGGAAATGACGATAACTTTCGCACTTCAAAGCACCCGGTGGGTAGCTCCTGAATCACGCTCGTCCCTCGCTGTTCAGGATGACGGATGTTGGAAAATGCATTGCTCGCCACA
>NZ_JAWOUX010000009.1:0-164348 GCF_033339595.1 Vibrio sp. 2096 | reverse complement strand
AGTTTAAGTGAGACTAGGAATCGGGTTACTGCTCGCTAGGAAATGACGATAACTTTCGCACTTCAAAGCAGTCGGTGAGTAGATCCTGAACCACGCTCGTCCCTCGCTGTTCAGGATGACGGATGTTAAGAGATACGTTACTCACATACCCAACTATTTGGCTTGTATTCAAATTTTGGTCATTCCAGCGAGTCTAGACGAGACTAGGAATCTACTAACAACTCACTGGAAAATGGCGATAACCTTAGAACTTTACAGCACTCGGTGAGTAGATCCTGAACCACGCTCGTTCCTCAATGTTCAGGGTGACCGTTTTAAATAAAAATGCCGCTCACAGTAAAGTGAGCGACATACATTTCCCGTTTCCAGCCTCGGCCAGATTTAATTCAACTCCACGTTCTTCATCTCAGGATGCTTTAGCAATATCACACGAATCCAGTGATGCACCACCCACATCACCATCGCGGTGAGCAGAACAGCAACGAAAATCGAGCTGAAACGGTACAAGATCGAAAAGAACGCGTCTTTTTGTTCTGGCACCAATGAAGTCGTCAGCGGAACCGATAGGGCAGACATGGCAGAAAACGCGATAGCCGCTTTAATTTGCCCCTTTGTGAGCCACAAGCAGAATGGCCCCATTGCAATGGTAAAGGCGAGCCAAAAGAGTAGCGCATGCCCATACCAACTGCCCAATATCAGCTGAACAGCCATCCCTGCGATGCAGCCTAGTGCGGTGCCGATGATGCGAATTTTTGCCATGGCGAGCGAGCCTGCTAAAGTCATTGGGGTTAGGATGATCAAAATGGAAGCTTGTGCGGATAACGAGTCATATAAGTCCGCTACTTGGAATACGATAAACGCCGCCATCGCCACTACCCAACCCATGGCAACTTGGCTGATGTAGTCAATATCGCTTTTCACTGGGGTCGACATCTCAATGTGCTCGGTGGGGGACTTTGGCTCCGGGAACAACCAATACGCGAATGTGCAAACAAAAATATTGCTGAACGCCATCACCCACATGTTGACGTTGAACTCTTCAATATCCATGAAGTTATAGCTGGCAAAATTCAACACAATTGAACCCACCAACAGCCCCATGTAACCAAACAAATAGGTTTTCTGGTTCATCATTGCAATGCACTTGAACAGCATCATGATTCCGACGGCTACGGTCATTAATGTTGGATGAAACTGCAAGTATTCCAGCAAAAATGTGGCTTGTATGGTTGTCCACACCGCAGAGAAAAACACGATCAATAAAGCCGAAAGATTAAAGTTGTCCATTCTGCCCAATATAAACAGCGGCATCATGATGGCAAAAAATCCGTAAGACCAACCGAAGATCATGCTTAGCGCGAGCCCTAAAGAGCAGCCGAACCAAATTCGTAAGGTTTTCATTGTCGCCGCCTAGTAAATGAAGTGGAACCAGCTTGCGAGGTGAATCTGTGCTTGCGCCATCAACTGCCAGAAAATGCTGTTGTCTGGGTACAAAACAATGGTAGCGCGAGAGCCGACAAACAGTGCTGGTGGTAACTCTTCGCTGCTGGTTAGGTTCACTCGTGTACGCTGCGCATCACGTACCCAGCGGTTGTTCACTTCCACTTTGGTTAGTGCGCCATTAGGCGTTTGTTGTGCGGCTGCTACACCGTAATCGCGGCTAGCTAAATCAAAGTCGTACACCGAACCTGGGTTGGCATCAAATGTGACCAAGGCGTGGAAAGTCTTGTCTATGTTCGCGACGGATTTTTCACGAAAATCAGCGGCTACCCAGAGTGATCCTGTTGGTACAAATGTCAGCAATGGCATGTTGGTGTTTGCCATCGTGCCAACTTCTAGTTGCAGGTTGGTCACGACACCATCACTGGGAGCGAGTACCGCGGTATTTGCCAAATCAAGTTGCGCCTTTTCGATGCCATTTTTGGCAATTCGAACGGCGGTGCTTTGACCTTTTTGATCGCCTAATTGCGCCTCAATGACTTTTAAGTTTTGTCGTTCCGCTTTAAGCGCTGCACGTGATACCTGATTTTGGGCAAAGGCATTATCGAGTGTCGATTGAGAGATGACTTTCTGCTTCGATAGTGTCAGTAAGCGGTTGTACTCGCGGTGTGCATTATCAAATGTCGCTCGTGCGCGGGCAATATTGGCAAGAGCGGCTTCGCGTTGAGAATACAGTGTTGCTTCTTTTTCATAAGCGGATTGCAGAGACAGCTCCGCCTGTTCAAGTGCTATCTTGTATTTACGATCATCAATCGTAAACAACACATCGCCTTTTTGAACGGACTGGTTATTCTCGATGAGAACGTCGGTCACTTTACCAGATACCTCGGGTGCGACTTGGACAACGTATCCTTGCACTCGTCCTTCGGTCGTTAAGGGGGCGTGGCGGTCAGCAATGATAATGTACAAAAATAGTACGATGAACAGGACAATCAAAGTTCGCATCCAGTGTTTGAATTTTTGGTCAGCCGTCATTACAAGTTCCGTTAAACATATTGGATAGCGGATTATAGAGAAGTTACTCACAATTCAGTAGAATGATAATACGAACATAAATGACCTAAAAATAGGACAATGAACGTTAATTTTGATGATATTTACCTATTCACTCAGACGGTGGTTCACGGCGGTATAAGCGCAGCGGCAGAGGCGAATCAACTACAACGCTCAAAAGTGAGTCGTCGCCTGCAAGAATTAGAGAAATCGCTCGGGGTACAGCTTTTGATCCGCACAACACGCAGCATTGAGTTGACGGAGCACGGGAAACGCTTGTTTGAGTTGGTGGGGCAGCCTATTGACCATATTCAGCAAGGTTTAAATGCCATGCATGAATATCAACAAGAGCTGACGGGCAAGGTGCGTTTAGCCATTCCTTCCGCATTGATGAGCTCTGCCGCGTTTAACGCGATCATCACCGAGTACACAACGCGGTATCCGGAGATTTCGGTCGAGATTGAAAACCATCAAGAGAGTGTCGATCTCAAGCGTCAATCGTTTGATTTACAGCTTCTTCCGAGCGTGGTCAAAGTCACCGATGACAGCTATGTGCAGTTCAGTCTTTTGCCTTATCGTAGTCACTTTGTTGCGTCAAAAGCCTATCTAGAATCGCATCCGCCAGTAAAAACGGTGGAAGATCTTAAGCAGCATCGCCTTTTAACTAATCGTTACAATGCCGATTTGCTCGATTCAGATCTGCATGTGGCGTTGCGTTCGGATGACCTCAACTTGCTGCGCTCGATGGCGATAGCAGGAAACGGCATCGCGTTTATTCCTCAAATTCATTCCAAGCCTGCACTGAGAGACGGTTTGTTGGTCGAGGTGCTGCCTCAATTCGCGCATCCGAAGCAGCATCTTACTCTGATTTATCCCTCGGCCTTATTTCTGCCCAATAAAGTCAAAGCCTTGATTGAACTAATTCGAGAGAAATTTAAATAGTCAGTTCAAACCACTCTTACCTAAGGGCAAATGTGTGAGCGAAGGTCATCTTTCTAGGTTTTATTGCTCTAACATGAAAGGGTTCTGATACATTAACTTTTGCTCAACTTGTTGAGTATGGTTTGTGGTCGCACAAGATAGGAGATGGAAATGTTATCGAAAGGAAACACGGGCCTGATTGTGGTGGATGTTCAGGGCAAACTCGCTACATTAATGCATGAAAGCGACGCACTGATTGAAAATATCACGAAACTGGTAAAGGGCGCCAAAGCACTAGATTTGCCTATTCTGTGGCTAGAACAGAATCCAGAAAGGTTGGGCCCAACCGCGGAGCCGATTCGTGAAGTGCTTGAAAGCACGCATTTACCTATTACCAAGTACACGTTTGATGGTTGCAAAGAGGCGACGTTTAAGGTCGCGGTGGAGAACGCGAAAGTTGATACCTGGTTGGTTTGCGGTATTGAATCCCACATTTGCGTCTATCAAACCGCGGTTTCTCTGCGCCAGTCCGGTTATCGCGTTGAATTAGTCACGGATTGTGTCTCTTCCCGAACCGCTGCCAATAAAGCGCTCGCTCTTGCGAAGTTAACCGCTAACGGTGTGGTGCTCACTGGGTTAGAAATGTGTTTGTATGAAATGGTCGAAGATTGCCGAGCACCTGAATTCAAAGAAATTCTGGCGCTCATCAAATAGTGGAATCACTGTAATCAGCAACAACTTTATTTGAACACGCTATTCAAATTCTCGTTGATATCTTGGCAACATCGACTCGTTGCCAAGTAACCCGCCTTGGTGAATATAAATCACCGTTTTATCTGTGTTCTCTTCCAACCAAGGGGTGAGGCATTGCCACATATACGGGTCGTATAACAGGTCAAATTCGAGGTCGGTTTGCTCAAAGAGTGCTTTCCATGTGATGTAATCTTCTTCGTACAAGCGACCAAAATGGTGTTTGTTGCGCACGGTTAAAATGGTTGGGTGGCTGTTTTCACCGAGCTGGTTGAACTGCTCAGTTAAGTAATCTGCATCGCCTACGCAAGGGCAAGTTAGCACTTCTATGCCGTGTGGGCTTAAATGTTTATGAAGATATAAAGCCGTCGTGCCAGTACCTGATGGCAGGGCGACCGTAAACTGCTCTTTACCTCTCAATCGCGTCCAATCAAGAATTTCTCGTGCTAACTGTTTGATGCCAGCTTCAGCGAGGTGGGAACGTCCACCCTCTGGAATCAGCAATGTCGACTCATCTACTCTTCGTACCTGGTGGATGTATTCACTAGGGTGAAGTTCGCTACCGATGTCTTGCATGGCGGTGATTTTCATACCCAAATCGAGAGCGCCGCGATAGTTTCCGATGGGGGAGCTTTTTAGCCAAGATGGAATGTGATGAACATAAAACTCAAATGCCCAACCTTTAATCTGGGCGAGAGCCGCTAGCGAGTACATGGCATTAGATTGAGCGGAGCCAAAGCTTATTAACGTGGTGATGTCGGGATTTTGCTCTTCCATTAACGTCATAAACTTACGTGCTTTGTTCCCAGAAAAGTGGGAGTGGAGCATGTCGTCACGTTTAAGGAAAAATTTGTGCCCATTAAAGCTATGTTGGGTGATAGGACTTTCTGAGAGTTTCATGTCGATGCTGACGGAATAAACCGTGTCACCTTTGCCATTTAAAAAGGGCGCGTAGTGTAACGCCATTAAACCCAGATAAAAAGTCTGTGTTTCAGTACAACCTTTTCGGTTATTCCTGATGCTCTGACGTAAGGTCAATCACCGCCTCACAACCACCTTCTGGATGTGTACCAATCTTAAATTGCCAGCCATAACGCTGGCATAAATCATCCACAATCATCAAACCCAATCCGTGCCCATCAGAATGTGGAATGGTCGAAAAGCCTTCGCCTTCATCACGTACCGAGATGGTGTTTTCCCCGATGCTGATATGAATTGATCCCGATGGTGTCGCGGCGATGCCGTTGCGAATCAGGTTGCCAAGAATAATGGTCAACACAGCATTGGTAGCGCGCGTTTTTGGGTTTCCGTCGATCTGTACATCAAAGCTGAGTGCTTTCTCATCCGCCTGAGCTTGGCTTTGGAAGATGATTTGGATGAGTTCTTCTTCGGTGATGCTGCGCACTGGTGAATCATCTGCATTACGCTCGTAACGCACTAAGCCGAGTAGGGCATCCACCATAGTCGACATCTGCTGCGTTGCATCTTGAATTCGGTTCACCTGGCGGGTCTGGAAATCCGTGTTCGCACTTCTTGCCAGTAAACTGCTTGAGCCTTTCATTACGGTTAACGGTGTACGCAGTTCATGGCTTGCGTATCGTGCAAAGGCTTGCTCACGCTTGATGACTTGGTTGATTTTGTGGCGATACTCATTCAACTCATCCGCGAGGGTTTGGAACTCTTTGGCCGAGCCCTCTGGCACGCTAAAAGTTTGCGTAGCATCGCCTTGATGATGGTCGAGTTGAGTTTTAAGCGCATTGACGGGTTCAATCAAGCGTTGTGATAAGCGCAGCAGGAGGCTACCAAACAGGAACACCAGCACGGCGACAATGGACAGCACCATAGCGACGACGAGAATGAATTCCTCTGAGGTGATCTCGATTTCATCAATCAAGGAAACCAGAATAACGGGATGTTCAACGCCTTTGTAGGTGTAAGTGCTCATGTAAACCATGCGCGAGTATTCACCGTCTTCTACTTCATCAAGAAAGTGCTTTTGACCAATCAGGTATTTTTGATAGCGCTCGGCAACCAATGAGATGTCGTTGTATGCAGTGGTGAGCAGGTCAAGCTGAATACTGCCTTGCTCTGGGTGGGACTGGAAATGTTCAATTGCTTCTTTTTTGTCGACCATAATACGACGCTCGCCCACGCGGTCTTCAGACCAAAGCAGGGAGCCGGTAATCAACAAAAAGCAGAAGATGCCAATCACGACCGACACAAAAGAGAAAAACAGAGCGAGTCGCCCTGTCATACTTTGTGTGCTTTGCGTGCTAGCAAGTAAGCGATTGATCATGCACCTGTCTCCAAGCGGAAGCCAACTTTCGGCACGGTGATAAGCACATGTTGTTCAAATGGCTTATCAAGTTGGTTGCGAAGTTGGTAAATGTGGCTGCGCAGAACGTCGTTGTTCGGCTCGTTCTCTTGCCAAAGTTGGAAGGCAATTTCTTCGCGTGTCACTACGTCTGGCGCGCTTTTCACAAGCATTTCCAGAATGGTGTAAGTGGTAGGGTTTAGCGCCAACAGTTTATCTTGGCGATAAGCTTTACGCGTTTTTTGGTCGATAGACACTTCACCGTATTCCAACTTGCTCGATGCGACAGTGCCACGGTAACGGCGGATCAGTGCCATCATGCGCGCTTCAAGAATATCCAGATCGAAAGGTTTGGTCAGATAGTCATCCGCACCGTGTTGGAAGCCTTTGAGCATATCGTCACGGCTATCGAGCGCCGTCAGCATAAGTACCGGTGTGTTGTTGCCCGCGTCGCGAAGTTTATTACACATGGTCAGGCCATCCATGCGTGGCAGCATGAGATCGAGCAAGATGATGTCGAAGGTGTTTTCCATCGCTAGTTTCAGGCCGAGTTCGCCGTTGTCTGCATAATCGAGTTCCATACCTGCACACTCAAAATAATCGAACAGCATGCCTGCAATTTCTCGATTATCTTCGACTAAAAGTACGCGTTTCATGTATTTCTCTCCAAGTGGGCAGGTGTTCGAAAATAAGACTTCGTCTTAACCGAACATTATTCACTAAGGACGTGAAAAAGATGTCAATAACATCTCTTTCACGTTGATGTTTGTAGACTGGATTCATTCATCGGATTTAGTGGAAGAGTAGCATGTCAACCTTCAACATTCACGCTGCAACCTTTTCAAAGGTGAGCCAACACACTGAGCCTAAAACAGTTTTGTCTGTTGTGGTGCCATTCTTTAACGAGCAAGAAGTCTTGACTGAATTTCATCGTCGTTTAGCCGCCGTTTTGGATGAAATGCCAGAACATTGCGAAATCGTCTATGTCGACGACGGCAGCAAAGATGACAGCCTAATGATCGCGCAAAACTTTTCTCAATCTTCTAGCGACGTTCGTTGTATTGCATTAAGCCGTAACTTTGGCAAAGAGTCCGCCATGAGTGCGGGTCTGGAACACTGCCAAGGTGAAGCGGTGATTGTGATTGATGCCGACTTGCAAGACCCACCGGAGTTGATCCCGCAAATGGTATCAAAATGGCGTGAAGGTTATGACGTGGTGAACATGCAGCGCAGTGAACGCCACGGTGAAACCTGGTTCAAACGCTTCTCGGCCGCTTGCTTTTACAAAGTGCTTAATAGCATGGCGAAATTGGATGTGCCGGAGAATGTGGGCGATTTCCGTCTACTGAGCGCAAAAGTGGTTAAGCACATCAATGCGCTGCCAGAACGTAACCGATACATGAAGGGCATTTTTTCTTGGCCGGGTTTCAAGCAAGTGACGGTTCAGTTTGAGCGTGACGCTCGTTTCTGTGGTGAAACCAAATGGAACTACCTCAAGCTGATTGGCCTTGCAATGGACGGCATTACCTCGTTTTCCATTCGTCCTTTGCGCTTAGCGACACTTGCCGGTGCGTTAGTGGCGTTCAGTGCCTTTATCTATGGCGCATTCATTGTGATGAAAACCGTTGTGTTTGGTGAGCCTGTCACTGGCTACCCATCCATGATGGTCGTCCAACTTGCGTTGGGCGGTGTGCAACTGCTGTCGATTGGCCTTTTGGGTGAATACATTGGCCGCATTTTTGTCGAGACCAAGCAACGTCCTCTTTATCTTGTTCAGTCTGTTTACGAGCAGCCTGCAAAACATCAATCCATCCAAACCATGAAGTTTAAACTGGGAGAAACCGCGTAATCATGAGTATTAATAAAACCCATTTGTGGTTGTTGTTGGCGTTTGCTCTTTTACTCCGTCTTATTTCACTTGCCGCTTACCCTTTGATGGACACCACAGAAGCCCGCTACGGCGAAATGGCGCGCTTAATGGTGGAAACCGGCAATTGGCTTACCCCACAGTTTGATTACGGCGTGCCTTTTTGGGGGAAGCCACCCCTGTTCACGTGGATGAGTGCTTACGGCATTGAGTTGTTTGGATTGAATGAATTCGCAGTGCGCGCGCCTCATTGGTTGGCGGGTGTCGCGACTATTATTTTTGTTGCAGCCATGGCGCATCGCGCTGGCTTTAATGCAGTCATCGCAGCGTTGGTATTGGCGACGTGTGGCATCTTTTCAATTGCGGCGGGTGCAGTGATGACAGACATGGCACTGACATTGGCAATGACCATGGCGATGGTCGGCTTTTACTACTGCTGGCTTGGCAAAGACAACCACAGCCGATTGTGGGGTTATCTCGGTTTCTTTGGCTTGGCTTGCGGGCTGTTAGCAAAAGGTCCGGTGGCGATCGTGATCATGGGCATCGCAGTGTTTCCTTGGCTTGTGATTCAGCATGGTTTCTTCGGTGCCTTCAAAGCCTTGTGGCAGCGTTTTCCAATTGTGTTGGGGTTGGCGCTCATGCTTGCGATTGCTCTACCTTGGTACATCATGGCTGAAATGGCGACGCCTGGATTTATTGATTACTTTATTGTTGGCGAGCACTTTAAGCGTTTTGTTGTCAGCGGTTGGGAAGGGGACCTGTATGGTTCTGCTCATGATCAACCACGTGGGATGATCTGGGTATTCTGGCTACAGTCGGCTGCGCCTTGGTCAATTGTATTGCCTATCTTGGCGTGGAAACGTCGTAAGGTACTCAAAGCCATTGAAACCGATCATCAAGGTTTGTTTAGCTTCCTGATGTGTTGGCTGATTTCTCCAATGATCTTGTTCACCATGGCTGGGAATATTTTGCCTGCTTACGTGCTACCGGGTGTGCCTGCGTTGGGTATCTTGATTGCAATGCTGGTGGATAAACACGATTTCAAATGGTTGACCGGAACGGCAGCGGTGTTGCCAGCCCTGCTTATGATTGCGATGTTGGTTTTGAATATGGGCAAAGCAGATAGCCGCAGCGACCGCATCATCTTCGCGCAAATTAATGATAATGCTCCGGTCTTCTACATTGGTAAGCGCCCGTTTTCAGGCCAGTTCTATAGTCATGGTCAGGCGAAAAAGCTTAAACATAAGAATGACTTAAACAATCTGAAGAAATTCCACCTGATTGGTAAATCGCAGCGAGTGGATAGCATGATTCATGAAAATGCGTTGAGTTGTACCAACGAGTTCACAGCAAAATCGAAACGCTCACTCTACACCTGTGTGGTTGGATAACGGAATGCGCAAATTACCAAAATTTGCTTCGCTGGAAAGGTTTGCTTCGTTAACAAGGTTTGCTCTGGTAGGTGGTGTCGGCTTTATGGTCGACACCCTTATCTTTTCTGTGTTGTTCCATTGGTTTGGTCTGGAGTTGATGCTGGCTCGTGGGATAGCATTTTTGTTTGCAGCAACCACGACTTGGCTTGGCAATCGCTGGCTGACTTTCTCTCAAGCAGAAAAAACCAACCCTTTCGCTCAATGGCAAAAATTTATGGCGAGTGCCTGTATCAGTGCTTTGCCGAACTTTATTGTGTTCAAAGGCGTAACGCTCGCGCTAGGAACGCAAGGGGTGATGGTCTATTTGGCTTTGATCTTAGGCATATTGGCAGGCATGGTGAGTAACTATTTACTCAGTGCAAAATGGGTGTTTAGTTGAGGATAGAAGGTTCGGGCTTACTCTCCTATCCTCGAGTTAAAAATTCGTTATTTGAACCAATTTTTCTTTTTGTACATCAGAGTAAACCTAAAGCTTTGGGGGATGTAAAAAGGTAAACAAGCCAAGGTTTATACCTTGGCTGCCGTTAGTTCAGATTTTGATTTTTCAATCTCAGATTCCGTTTGCCACTTGCCGTTGTAAAGGTATTCACGCTCAGGAAGTGGGGCATTTGACGCCCTTAAATCAAATACCTCTTCGGTTTGATATTCTCTACTACAAACCGGAATACTAAAGAGCCTTGATTCTGGCTTCGATTCAAACAGCTTTTTGTGGTCATCTACCTCTGTACAATCCAGCTTATATTCCGTAGCTAACTGATTTACCATCGATTCTAAGTCCGTTTCAGTTTTGAAAAATACGTAGCAATCAGATCTACTATGTGAACGGACAATAGTGTTGTGTTCCATATCGATATATTCACACTTATCCTGCTTAAAGTAGAACTGGATCACTTTGCGCTTTTTGTTGTAGTCGGCAAACAACCAATCTTCACGCTCTCCAATTCTCACTTCTGTTGGTTCATCGGGCTTGCGTTTTAACATACCAAATGAGAATAAAATAAGAGCGCCCGCTCCAGCTAACGCCATCGGGCCAACTACCGCTACCATCAAAACGCAAACTACCGCACCGATCCAGCCAACGGCTTGTGTGGCGGTATTCGTCCACTTAGGCATGTTGCGACGCTTCTTCATCACAAAGCCTTTGTCAGAAAAGATATAGTCATAGCGATAGTCGAGGCCAATCGTAAGATAAAAGATCCCGGCCATCATTACTGACAAGATAAGGCCAAAAAAGGTCACGACAAGCGTATCACTTGAGTGTGTCAAAAATACAATTACAAATAAGAAGCTCATAAATGGCAAAGCCGTTAACTTGTAATGGTAGCGAAATGGCTCTTCTACATCATACTTATGCCATGTTGTTAAATTGTCCCCTTTGAGAATCTCTTGCTCTTGTGCTTCTTGATAAACCGCCAATTCTTCTGGGGTGATATAAAACGGTGAATATGCCAAGGGTTACTCCTGAAAACCTAGTGTGCCAACTGCGGGGGTGAGTGTTTTTTTAATTATGTCTTGTTTGATATTGTCTGAAATAATGCCATAAGTTGCACTCTGTTTTATGCCGTTTTGGAACCAATACTCACGCTTAGCAGGGGCATCATCTTCCACATCGTAAGCTACTTGCATTGCAAGGTAATGATCTGCTTCTTCAATTGGCAAGGTTACTTTGTACACCAGTGATTCTTTGCTCGCTTGATCTTGAGTTTGTAGCGTGACTAAATCTGCGTTTTGATGCCACGAGCCTGACATCAAATCATCTTCTGTTGCCTTGCTGTTAGTTCTCAACGTAATACCATTCGTTGCAGCACGCCTTGGCAGTTGAATATGCACTTCCAAACCGATTAACTCACGATGTGTGTAACCTGGGTAAGCTTGTACTTTTTCAATAGGTTGATGGTATACCGTAGGCTGTTGAATAATAGATTGTAAGTCAAACAGCGCTTGCTGAACCAATGCTGAATTATGCTTCTCTCTTTCGGGTAAGCTCGAAGATTGGCTCCACTGAGTGCGAGTCGGGTGATAACCCCAAGGCAGTTTATCTAACCATTTTTGGAAATCATCTTGTTTCAGTTTATTCAACTTATAATTGATGGCTAGGTATGCAATCGTGAGAATAACCAGGCCGGCCGTTATAGGCCCGCCAAAGGATAAGTTTAATGCAAATTGTCCAGTTAACCCTCCGTATACTTGGAATATACCGACAGCTGACATTGCTGTTAATACTAGGGAATTTGCTACATGCAGATATTTTTCTTGACCATAAACTTTGTCAGCACTCTGCCAAGAACGGTAAGCCTCAATACCCGAAGCTAACGCACCTAAAGCCCCTGTGATTGCTAGCCATTTATTGAATACCTTTAGGTCATCAAGGTTTAAGTTTTTAAAGGTATCTTCGTTTCTATTCACTAACTTTTTTAAGACATTATATGAATGTGACCTTAACCTAGGTTCACCCTTCACTTTCTCCCATAACTTACCTGTACGAACACCTGTCCAAGCGTTGACTGTGTAAAATAACTTTTGCTGGATATCCAAAAATTCATCTGAGGACATTAACCCCGTGTCTTGAATACTGCTCATGGCATCACCAAGCGCGATGCAGTTAAATATTAATGCCAGAAAGCCTAGACCACCGGCATTCTCGAACAGTTTATTCAAATCATTGAGCTTATTCATCACGATCCGCGTTCTAAGCTCGATGGTTCTTTGAGGTAGATCATCAGGTAACTCAATGTACTGCGGGTACTCCAATGTAGCTACAGCGAGAGCCTTCTTAATAGTCTTTTTATTTTTTAAAGCTGTTGTGTATTTAGAGTCAGCTTTGCGGTTATTTTTCTGGAAGTCAGCAATGATTGCATCGTTTTTTTCGAGCTTAATCAGATAATCATTTACGCGTGTTTTCCATTTTTTAAAATCGCGAGCGTAACCTTCTTTTATTGTTACGGGCATGTTGTGTGCCATATGTTCTGCAATAACGGCAAATAAATAATAGCTATGACGGTTCAGAGGTTTAGCGAAAACAGGCATCAGCGAAATTGATACTTGTGAGGTCATGCTAACACCAAACTCTACAACGCCTTTTGCAAGCGCACCTATTGCAGATTTAAAAATAATATCCAGCTCTTGGAAACCTTTGGCGATATCTTTGAGAAAGGCTGTTTCCGCAGTGTTTGGATTGGAAACAAAGTCCATGATCTTAGAGTACATATTCACGCGGTTGCTGGTATCAGATATCTGGTCCATCAACTGATTATCAGGATCAGGATTTCCTGAGACGATCGACTGTTCATCAAGCGCCTCTGTAATATTCTTCTCCATCACTTTAAATAAACTACGACTAAACCCAGAGGCATAGAGAGCAAGTAAACTGGTTGGTTTCTCCCATTGGCTTTCAGCCCATTGGCGGTCTTCTTCTTGTATCACCAAAGTAAATGACTCAACCGCTTGCTTGTGTAGTTGATACAAGCTGTACTGCGTGTCTTCGCTGTATAGGTCGAAGGTTCTTTCGAGATGATGCGGCGTTAAGGACTCCATTACTGCGATAAAGTCGCGTTTGACCGAAACCACTTGGGCTAGCATGGTTTCTTTTTGTTCTGACAGCTCTTGCATCTCGCTCAGCATTTGCTTCCAGTTGAGCTGCTGACGCCAGCGTTCAGTCGCTATCCATTGTTCGTATTTACCAAAACGGCTCGCAGAAATTCGATATTTGTCCTGTATCGCTTTAGCAATGTCACTTTGGGTATGTTGGTGTGATTCAATCGCTCCAGCGGAAAATTTAGCAGGATAGCCGGACTGAACTGAGCTTTTGTTCTGCTCTGCCAAATCAAGTTGGTGAGAGGAGTCATAATAGTCAGCCATGTCGGTATAAAACGACAGCTCTTCGCCGTTACGCTTAACGCTAGCTGGCATGTCTATCTCGTCACTTGCACCAAACATACACAGTTGCATGGCGGTCTGCATCAAGTTCCACTGGTTTGAAAACTGGTCAGTGAAAAGGCGGTAAGGGCTTGCGGCACCAACAAAATGCAGTGACATATCTTGAATGTCTGCGGCGTAATCTTTTATCGCGACGAAGTAGCCTGATTCTTCTTCTGGAATCGCAGAGGTTAAATCGCTTTCGACTGCGACAGGTTTAAAGACAGAACCATCTTCATCTGCTTTGGTGGCGATGCCAGAATCCGCAAAGCGACCATCATCGACGGCAGAAGATTCAATATCAGCGACTTGGGTTAACTTATCTATTGGTGCAATGTTGTGCTGATTCTCGTTTGAGGACAGAACAATGGTTTGCATGCGATCGATATGATTACTCGGATTGTTAAGTACGCGCATGAACGTGTGCCATGTCCACCGGTGCTCAGAGAAGCAAATCGATAGTACGCTTCCGTTGACGTAAGTAAGGAAGGGCTTTGCATCTTGTGGTGTCCCACGCTGCTCTGATTTTGGGCTTTCTGATTCTCCCAACTTATAGAGCGTGAATTGCGTTCCTTTGATTTCGTATTCGTCTAAGCTTTTGTTGATTGCATCATAGACATACAGCCAACCGTCGCGCAGTTGACGCAGGGTGTAACCAACGGTATTGAGTTTGGCTGGGCCTTGCCCTTTCCATTCTTCAGGCAAACCAAAAGGTTGTGTCTCTTCTGTTTCTAGCTGATCGATGGCATAGCGGACTGGGATAAAGTGCGCAGGTGATGCTTCCGTTGCTTCTTTCTCAGTTTTTAAATTGAGAGGCTCTGGTTCAGACGGCGGTGGCGGATCGATTTTTTTTGTTTCTCCCTCCCAAAACATACTGCGCTCTGGGGGTGAGCCAGCAAGATCATCGGATTCCGTGGTTGGAACGATATTCAGCGATTTCAGTGTACCATCGCTTTCAAATGCCTGAACGGCCTCCTCATAGGTATAGCTGTTGTCATACCAGAACATAGAAGTTTTTGGGGGAAGTGGATTATTCATCGTTAGCCCATGTTTAAGAGTTTTATTCTATTACGCAAATATCGCACCAAAATAAAGCAATTAAAAATCAATGAGTTAGATTTTTATGGTTTTGCGTCAATCAAATAATTGTTTGTTTTTCCAATAAGTTGGTTGGTGTTTACCATTTTTTGTATTGATTGAATCAAAGTTTTAGTTGTGAGTGATGCCTCAATGAGCCGACAAAACAAAAGGGCTCCAGAGTTACCTCTGGAGCCCTTTCTAGTATTTAAGTGCTAAAGAGTTAGCGACGCTTTGGTTTACGTTGACCAGCTGGTTTGCTTTGTCCTTGTGGGCGACCTTGGCCTTGCGGCTTGCTACCTGCCGGGCGGTTTGCACCGTTGCCGCTAGGACGTTGGCCGTTGCTTGCAGGGCGTTGACCACCTGTAGCTTTACCCGAACCGTTACGGTTGCCAGATGGTTTACCATCTTTTGAACCGCCTTCAGAACGTTTGTTCAAATGACCACCGAAGCCTGGTTGGTTTTTGGTATGTTTGGTTGCAAAGCGGTTTGCCCCATGACGACCAGATTTACGACGTTGCGCAGGTGTTTGTGCTTCAATGTCTTCTGCAGGAACGAGACAGCCTTGTTTGTCACCAATCAAATGTTTTTTACCCATACTGATTAGGGCTTCACGGATCATTGGCCAGTTTGCTGGATCGTGATAACGCAACAGCGCTTTATGCAGGCGACGTTGACGTTCACCTTTTGCTACAGGTACATCTTCACGTTTTTTGTACTTCACGCGTTTCAGAGGGTTTGTCTCTGAGTAGTACATCGACGTTGCGTTACACATTGGCGAAGGGTAGAAGTTTTGTACTTGATCACATTCGAAGTTGTTCTTTTTCAGCCACAGAGCAAGGTTCAGCATGTCTTCGTCTTCTGTGCCTGGGTGCGCAGAGATAAAATAAGGGATTAAGTACTGCTTCTTGCCTGCTTCTGCACTGTATTTCTCGAACATCTCTTTAAAGCGATCGTACGTACCCATGCCTGGCTTCATCATCAGATCAAGAGGACCTTTCTCTGTATGTTCCGGTGCAATCTTCAAGTAACCGCCTACGTGGTGAGTCACGAGCTCTTTCACGTATTCTGGTGATTCAATCGCAAGGTCGTAACGTACGCCAGATGCAACCATCACTTTCTTCACGCCTTCAACTTTACGCGCTTCGCGGTATAAATCGATCGTGTGTTTGTGGTCTGTGTTTAGCTTGTTACAGATGCCCGGGAATACACAAGAAGGACGACGACAGTTCGCTTCCGCTTTTGGATCTTTACAGCCCAGGCGGTACATGTTTGCAGTCGGGCCACCAAGATCGGAAATTGTGCCGGTAAAGCCTGGAACTTTGTCGCGAATTTCTTCAATCTCGTTGATGATAGACTCTTTCGAACGGTTTTGAATGATTCGACCTTCATGCTCGGTAATCGAACAGAAAGAACAGCCACCAAAGCAACCACGCATGATGTTCACAGACGTCTTGATCATGTCGTACGCAGGAATTTTTGCTTTGCCGTACATAGGATGAGGAACACGCGCGTAAGGCAGGCCAAACACAAAGTCCATCTCTTCGGTCGTCAATGGAATTGGAGCTTGGTTTACCCAAAGTTCACGATCACCATGGCTTTGAAGTAACGCTCGACCAGAGTACGGGTTCGTTTCTAAATGCAGTACACGGCTTGCATGCGCATAAAGAATGCGATCGTTTCTTAGCTTTTCAAACGAAGGTAAACGGACCGCAGTCGTCGCAGCATCGTGGCGTGATGGGCGAATTGTGATTGGTTGTGCAACTGGCTCGTCTTTTTTAGTTTCACACTGAGTTTCTACTTCGTATGGGTTCTTTGGTACGAACGCTTCTTTACGAGGTTTTTCAATGCGAGAAGAATCAATAACCGTGTAGCCTTCTGGCGCCGCTGGCAAGTTCACGGCAGTACCACGAATATTGGTCATGGTGCTGATGTCTTCGCCGTTTGCGATGCGATGTGCTACTTCGACAAGTGCGCGTTCTGCGTTACCAAAAAGTAGGATGTCTGCTTTTGCATCAAATAGTACCGAACGGCGAACTTTATCTGACCAGTAATCGTAGTGCGCAACACGGCGTAGGCTGGCTTCGATACCACCTAAAACAATAGGTACTTCTTTGTAAGCTTCACGACAACGCTGAGAGTAAACCAAAGTCGCGCGGTCTGGGCGTTTGCCACCTTCGTTATTTGGTGTGTACGCGTCATCGTGACGAAGTTTTTTATCCGCGGTGTAACGGTTGATCATGGAGTCCATGTTACCCGCAGTGATCCCGAAGAACAGATTTGGCTTACCAAGTTGCATGAACGCATCTTTATTTTGCCATTCTGGTTGAGCAATGATACCGACACGGAAACCTTGTGCTTCTAGCAGGCGGCCAATGATAGCCATACCAAAGCTTGGGTGATCCACATAAGCGTCACCGGTTACAATGATAATGTCACAGCTATCCCATCCTAGGGCATCCATTTCTTTGCGACTGGTCGGCAAGAAAGGTGCCGTACCAAAACACTCTGCCCAGTATTTTTTGTACTCATGAATAGGAGTGATGTTATTGGTCATATTTTGCTCTCTGTTCCAGGGAGCGCGAATTATAGCGATTTGATTATCAGGTATCTATAACAAACTCATCTATTCCAGCTTAGTTCATCGAGTTTTATTTGGTTTGTAAAAATATCAATGCTCTATCGGCGATTTTCTGTCTAATTTCACCTTGAAAGCCTCATGGTTATAGATCGGTTCATGAAAAATGTCGCAATCTTAATACAAAGCATAAGCAATGGTGTGCTTATGTGGGGTAAAGCCTATAATCAAATTAGTGCATATTAAATGCAAAAGGCTGAGCTGCTCTGGAAATAGTTCTAAGTCGATAGGCTTATCGTTGACACAATCCATCTATAAAGAGGATCGGCAGGTCCCAACTGGAATGTCGCGAATTGACTGTGAATTTTGAGCCTTGGGCTAATTACAAAAAAGGGGCTAGGGTATGAGTGAATCTACGACAACAGTGCATCCAAAAATGCAAACGACTTCCAGTCTAACTCCTGTTATAGAGTGGTCTTACGATATTGATACTCGCGAGTTCGAATGTGATCAGCAAGGAATGGCAAAGGCATTTGGGATAAGTACGCCAGTAACCAGCCTAAATAACTTGTTTGATCATATGCTGATGGGGCAACAAGAAACGCTAAAACAACGAATTCTAGAAGTGGAACTCTTTGGCGGACGGGGGCGGTTTTCTTGTTGCATGATGCTAAAAAACGTTAACTTAGTGCACGTTACTATTAGTTTTGAAAGGCTCAATAAGCGCATTATCCAAGGCACTATCATTCCACAATTAACAATCACTGGTTGCGAGGAGTTAGCGAAAATCCTCGAAACGATTTTTGATTTGCCAAATGTAGGCGTTTTAGTTGCCGATGAAGATACGCGCATCTTAGGTTGTAACCGTGCCTTTGAGTTACAAATGGGCTATCAAAACCGAGATCTGGTTGGGCTTAAAACTCATATATTCAGTACCTCTCACCATAGCCAAGCGTTTTATGATCAGTTGTGGCAGCAAATTAATGATGAAGGATGTTGGTGTGGTAACTTGCTGAGCAAAACAGCAAACGGTAGCAACCAAGCTCATCATCTTTGTATTTACCGACTTACGTTTCACTCTGGACGAATTCTTTATCTCGGATTTTCTACGGATATTTCTGCTTCGTTGTTGTGGATGAAAAATCGTTGTGAACAACAGCATGATTGGGCTGCCTTTTTACCGACGAGGAAAGAATTTGAACTCCAATTAGCTACCTTAGCGAATGAAAGCAGAAATAAAGAACTCAACATTGTTATGACACTCAGACCCAAGTTTTCGGAGAGATATTTGCTTGAACAGCAATTAGGTTTTGCAGATTTTATTATGCGAAGTCGCTACACCAGTATTGCGGGGCAGTTATCTCGGGATGTGTTTGTCGTATGCTTGCAGACCCCTCATTGTCAATGGTTGAGCCCGGTTCGTTTGATCCAAATTGCCATGAAAGGGTTCTTTAATGAGCTTAGAAATGAAATGGGCACAAAAATGCATGCCACTATCGTTAAAGGCCAAACTGGTGTGTCAATCCTTGGCTATGATACGAACCGACCAAGACAAGCGCTAGCACATGCAGCGCAAGCGATGTTGTCCTCTATTTCCGGTGAAGGCAGCTATTTCAACTTTTACGACAGTGAACTTCACTCTGAATTAGTGAAGCGCCAACATCTCGAGGCGTTTTTGGAGGCGCAAATAGAGAGTGGGCTAGTGGACGTTTACTTTCAACCGATTATCGATGTTCAAACCGGAAGAGTGGTTAAGTTCGAGGCTCTCGCACGCTTCTATGATGAAAATGATGCGTATTGTACGCAAAAGATGATCGCTATTATTGAAGATCTAGAACTCATAGCGGCACTTGATGATGTGGTCTGCCAAGCTGCGTTGAAGCACTTTCCGCGCTTACAAGAAATTTATGGCGAGGAAGTGGGCGTGACCATCAATCGCTCCCTCAATACGAAATTGGACTCTCTTCAGATCCTTCAGCGGTCGCATGATTTGATTAAAGCCAGTGGTGTAGACCCTAAGCGAGTAACTATCGAGCTAACAGAAACCGCGTATTTTGAACAAGATGAGGAGCATACTCGAGCTCTAGAGGAAGTGCGGAAAGAGGGCATTGAGATCGCGATTGATGACTTCGGTACTGGGTATTCTTCTTTTTCTTATCTAGAAAAAGGGCAGTTTGATTTACTGAAAATAGACCGAAAATTCATCAAGAACATTCATAAAGGGAGCACCAGCTATAACATTGTGAAAATGGTCACCGAGCTTGCACAGCAAATGAATGTAAAAGTGGTTGCTGAAGGCGTGGAATCTAAGCAAGAACTTCAAGTATTGGCAGAAATCGGTGTCGATTACATGCAGGGCTTTCTATTTTCTGCTGCCGTGCCTGTCGATTTGATGGATAAAGCGGACAGTTATGAGCATCTGTTCTCTGACATCGCGATTGAGTCTAAGCAAAGTGATGTGTTGCAATCTTTGAGCCATGAACAAGTCAGGTCTATGGACCCTGGAGAACCGCTCTCCTTGGCAGTTGAGTACATGAATTTGAATCCAAGCTTGCCTTTAGTTGTTCTCAATGAAAATCGTTGTGTTGGGTTAATTACGAAAGAGACGGTGAATTTACACCTAACGCCCTCGATGGGCACAGAGCGAGAAACTGAACGAGAAAGCCGAATTTGGAAACGTCCTGTTAATCAGATAATGAGCACCGAATTTGTGTTGGTTGATGAGGATTTACCTGTCTCTGTTATTCGAGAGTTGGTTAAAACCGGGATTCGTTTCCCTTGGGTACTGTGTAATACCAAAGAAGAGTACCGTGGAGTTTTAACGCAGGAAGACGCGTTGAAGTATCTTGCTTCTCTGTGAATAAAATTGTCTTACCGTTTTAGCTCATTTTGGGGCCGACTTTCGGTGGTTTGGCGATAGTTGATTTGATATTATCGCCCCCCAAAATGACTTTTGAGCGTGCATTCAACATGATTCAACAATTGCTGGTTACTTTCCCTCCGATGCTATTTGGCGCACAAGCGCTACTGACTTTGCTTCTAATCAAGGGCGATATTTGTCCTGGTCAGCGAGGACGTCTTCATAAAATGTTGCCTGCAGTAGCTGTATTGTGGCTCGCTGTTGCGTCACTTCGCATTGAAGCATTTATGATCGTGTTTGCTATTTTCTACTTCTATTCTCAGGTTCAAACCAAGAAAACGCGTGAAAAAGGGCCACTATGGGCGATGCATTTAGCGAATGGTTTGGCCTTTGCGTATGTGAGTATTCAAGTATTTGAGCAATCAAGCTGGCCAGCATCGATAGCGATGGCGCTAATGATATTTTTCCTTGGGGCGTCATTTTCTCAATTGCTGCTTACGATAGCTCGCAGCAGATTACAGGCATTTCACCGTATTTTACCAGTTACGGGCATTGTGTCTGGAATGCTATTAGTCATCGCAACGTTGTTTGCTTCTTACCAGTTAAATGAAGCCACACTAAACGCTGCAACACAGCCAATCTTGCTGTCTTTAGCTATGCTAATTTCTTCAATTATCGTGTGGTGTTGGCATATTTTTACGCATAAGAAACCAGAAAAGGTGCAACTGAGCGTAGCCTTGTTGCTAGCACTCGCGTCGATGACGAGCCTGCAAGGTTTATTCTCTCTCGCGGCTTAACCTCTATTCTAAAGACAAAGCTAGACGGCTTATATCCAAGTGCTTTCTTGGTGTTTGGGTATAAGGTGATCACGTTTTAGATCGCACTCACTTTAAATTCGCGTGATTACTACTACGCTTGTTTATATACCTTGTCGAAGAGGAGAGTCGCGATGGATTTAAGCAATGTAGGTAATCTGGACAGCACTATTTTGCTAGGTATCGTCAACGAAAAGCTACGTTTAGAGTGCGACAGTTTTGACGAGTTAGTATCAGTGTATGAGATGGATGTAGAGTCTGTAGTCGGCAAGCTTGATATGCTCGGTTATCAGTACGATCCATTGACTAACCAATTTAAAGCATATCAACGCTAAGCCTTTCATAATCCAAATCTTTTAAGCCATCTTGATTCCGTCAAGGTGGCTTTTACATTGTAGCCTCGCGGTTGCGAAAAAAGCTTGTAAGTAACGCTTTTCTTTCTCTGAGTGACGCGTTGCTGCAAACAAGCGACGCCATAAGCCTTGGCCGAAAGGTTTACTGGTAATAAGACCTTGGCGAGAAAATTCAGAAATCGCCCAATTGGGTAGTGCCGCCACCCCTAATCCAGCAGAGACCATCTGAACTAACATGAGAGTGTTGTCGGCTTGCTTCCATTTCGCAGGTTCTATTCCTGCTGGCTGAAGAAAGTGCTTTACGACGTCTAGCCTTTGTTTTTGAACCGGATAAGAGAGCATGGTTTGATCTGCGAGATCTTGCGGATCAATAATTTCTTTTTCCGCCAATGGGTGGTTGGTTGCGGTAATTAAACGCATTTCAAAGTCGAATAGAGGCTCGTAGTGGACTTCAGATCGAGGTTGGATATCGGAAGTAATAACGAGATCGAGTTCGCCTGCCAATAGAGCTGGGAGTGGTTCAAAGCCAAAACCAGAGGAAAAGTCCAATGTTACGCTAGGCCAAGCAAGTTGGTACTCCCTAAGTGCAGGCATTAGCCATTGGAAGCAAGAGTGACATTCAATGGCCATATGTAATCGGCCATTGACGTCCTCTTTCAAGCTCGCTAAATCATTTTCTGCTCTTGCGAGTTTCGGAAGGATATCTTCTGCAAGACGCAATAGGATTTCTCCCTCTGAAGTGAACTTCACCGGACGAGTCTTTCTCAGGAACAGTTGCCCTCCAATTCGCGCCTCCAAATCTTTGATCTGATGAGACAGTGCCGACTGAGTGAGATGCAAAGCGGTCGCTGTCGCCGTTAGAGAGCCAGTGTCTCGAAGCGAAGTGAGTGTCCGCAAATGTTTTAGCTCTATCATGAATTCCTTTCATCCTTTGTTGCTCGCTATGAACAGAATAGCAATCGTGTAAATAACTTAACGACAAAAAATGGATATGTAAACGTCTAGACGTCTATTTGTTGTTTTTATCTGCGAATCATGTCGCTTCATGATGAATTTTTTTAATAAACAAGTTGAATAAATGGACGTTGTTCAAACCGCAGATGAGAGCGATAGTTTAGCCATCCAGACATCTTTCATGACGAAAGATACTCTGACCCAAACAAATTAAACAAGATTGAAAAAGGAATAGGGACATGGCTACAACAACGCACGTACTAGGTTATCCACGCATCGGTGAAAAACGAGAATTAAAATTCGCTCAGGAAAAATACTGGCGCGGAGAAATTGATCAAGCAGAGCTTAAAAAGGTTGGAGCAGATCTGCGCGCT
The DNA here is from genome assembly GCF_033339595.1 of Vibrio sp. 2096. Taxonomy (NCBI): domain Bacteria; kingdom Pseudomonadati; phylum Pseudomonadota; class Gammaproteobacteria; order Vibrionales; family Vibrionaceae; genus Vibrio; species Vibrio sp. 2096. The sequence goes on along the minus strand of NZ_JAWOUX010000009.1, from coordinate 141,644 downwards.
AAAAACTGGCAAACGCAAACAGATGCTGGCTTGAGTTTTACCACCGCTGGCGATTTTGCTTGGTACGATCATGTACTGACGACCACGTTGTTACTGGGTCACGTGCCAAAACGTCACGCAGACGGTTTCCCTGATTTGGATACGCTATTCAAAGTGGGTCGCGGTCAATCTCAAGCGGGTTGCGGCTGTGCGGGCGCTGCAGCATCGGATATGACTAAATGGTTCAACACAAACTACCACTACATCGTACCTGAATTTAGCAAGGACGATACATTTGAAGTGAGTTGGCCTCAACTGTTTGAAGAAGTCAACGAAGCAACCCAAGCTGGGCATAAAGTGAAGCCAGTTTTGCTTGGCCCAGTCAGTTATCTTTACTTAGGTAAAGAGGTAGAAGAAGGGTTCGATCGCCTGACGCTACTGCCACGATTGCTTACGGCTTACCAAGCTATTTTGGCAAAGCTCGCAAGTCAAGGTGTTGAGTGGGTTCAGATTGATGAGCCAATTTTGTCACTGGAGCTAGAAAGCAAATGGGCTGATGCGTTCAAGCTAGCGTACCAAGTGATTCGAAGCGATGTAAAAGTGCTGCTAACGACGTACTTTGACTCCGTAAGCGATACGCTAGGCAAAATTGTAGAGCTTCCGGTAGATGGTTTGCATATCGATTTATCTGCCGCCCCTCAGCAGCTTGACGATGTAGTTACCAAGTTACCGGAGGATTGGGTGCTTTCTGCTGGTGTTGTGAATGGTCGTAATGTGTGGCGTTCAGATTTAAGTGCCCAACTCGAGCGTCTACAGCCAGTCAAAGAGAAACTGGGCGACAAACTTTGGGTTGCCAGTTCATGTTCTCTGCTACATAGCCCTGTTGATTTAGCACTGGAAACAGAACTGAGCGAAGAAGTAAAAAGTTGGTTTGCCTTTGCAAAACAAAAAGTGGCAGAAGTCGCCTTGCTTGGCCGAGCGCTCGATGGTGACCAAAATGCGATTCTCGCTTGTGATACCTATAGCCAGCCAATCAAAGCGCGCAAGACAGCAACACATGTGAATAAACCTCAAGTACAAGCGCGTTTAAACAACATTACCGCGTCACTTGCCGAGCGCAGCGCACCTTATGCAGAGCGTGCTGCGCATCAAGCTGAAGTATTGGGCTTGCCTTTGTTGCCAACAACGACAATCGGCTCTTTTCCTCAAACGGGTGAAATCCGGGTGCAGCGCAGCGCTTATCGTACAGGTCAATTATCTGAGTCTGAATATATCCAAGCACTTAAAGGACATATTGCTGACGCAGTAAAACGTCAAGAGGCGCTCGACCTAGATGTGCTAGTTCATGGTGAAGCAGAGCGTAACGACATGGTGGAATACTTCGCTGAGAACTTGGCGGGTTTTCAAACGACCAAATTTGGTTGGGTACAGAGTTATGGTTCTCGTTGTGTGAAACCTGCCATTGTAGTTGCTGACATTGAACGTGAAAAACCGATCACAGTTGAATGGTCGACGTACGCACAATCGCTAACCAGCAAACAGATGAAAGGCATGTTGACTGGACCAGTAACGATTTTATGTTGGACGTTCCCACGTGAAGACATCACACGTCAAGAAATTGCGCAGCAACTTGCTTTGGCACTACGTGATGAGGTGTCTGACCTGCAAGATGCAGGCATCAATATCATTCAAATTGACGAGCCAGCCATTCGAGAAGGTTTACCACTCAAAAAACGCGATCACAAAGCGTACTTAGAATGGGCCGTAAATGCGTTTAAGGTCTCTGCGGCAAGTGCAAAACCAGAAACTCAGATTCACACTCATATGTGTTACAGCGAGTTCAATGAAATCATTGATTCGGTTGCGGCACTCGATGCGGACGTCATTACCATTGAAACATCTCGCTCAAATATGGAGCTGCTGAAAGCATTTGAAGAGTTCAATTACCCGAACGAAATTGGCCCTGGTGTTTATGACATTCACTCACCAAACATTCCTACGGAAGAATGGATTGAAGGTTTAATCAAGAAAGCGGCAGAAAAAATTCCGGCTCAACGTTTGTGGGTAAACCCAGATTGTGGTCTGAAAACACGAAACTGGAAGGAGACAGAAGCCGCATTGGCAAATCTGGTTTCAGCGGCGAAGAAGCTCCGTGCTGAGCTGGCGTAACACGTCGTTACAGCAAATAAAAACGGAGACTGTGGTCTCCGTTTTTCTATTCTTAATTGTTAACTTTCGTTTTCAGATTATCCAATAATAGCGAATCATCGTCTCATGCCGAAAGCAACAAAAATTACTGTAGCTACTTCACCTGAGTACAAGTCTGTGCGGAAACCAACTCATCTGCCATCAACTGACCGCGAGAATTACGTACCTTAATACGATACATCAAGCCCATATCAATTTGCTTGCGAACTTCTGGGTTGCTGCAGTAGGTATAGATACTGGTATTCAGTACTTGATTTAACGGCTTTGCACCGAGTGCGCCATCGTTATAAATCATCATCATCTCTACAACATTTTTGTTGGATGAGACACGCATTATTTGCAGTGGACCGTACTCTAAAGGGAGGCCCGCAGACAAAACTCCTGCTCGGTTTGATGCCATAAGCTCAAGTTGCCGCTGATTATCATCGGTTGATGAACAGCCAGCCAGAGCACCAAATACCAAGAAAAGACACAGTAATTTTTTCATAAATTAAAATACTTTTTTGAACGGTTTCACGATTACATTATCGTAAACACCAGCCGCTACGTAAGGATCGGCTTCTGCCCATGCTTTAGCATCCTCTAGCGAGGCGAATTCAGCGATGACAGTTGAGCCCGTAAATCCAGCTTCTCCAGGATTGTCAGAATCTATCGCAGGCATCGGACCAGCTGTAAGAAGGCGACCTTCGTCTTGTAACTTTTGTAAGCGATCCAAGTGTTGTGGGCGAACGCTCATGCGTTTTTCCAACGAGTTCTCAACGTCCTGTGAAAAGATGACATACCACATAGCATAGTTCCTTAATTGGTAGGGTAAAGTGTTAATTTAACGCCTTTTTTGTGTCTCTCACAAGTGAACAACAGAAAATGTGAGATCCTTTCTAACTGTTAGCGTTGTAGGTTGACTAATTCTGAACCGGACGTGGTTTACCTTCACTGTCAATGGCTACGTAGTTGAAGGTCGCATCACAAACCATGAAGCGTTCGCCAACACCGTGAGCTTTGACGGGTTTGACCCATACTTCCAAATCGACACTCATGGATGTGCGGCCGATCTTAGTGCATTCGCCGTAGCAGCATACGACATCGCCCACACCAACAGGTTTTTTGAACGTAATGCTTGATACCGAAACGGTGACAACGCGACCACAAGAGATCTCTTTTGCCAGAATCGCGCCCGCTAAGTCGAGCTGAGACATTATCCAACCGCCAAAAATATCGCCATTGGCGTTTGTATCTGCAGGCATTGCAAGGGTACGAAGCAGCATTTGACCTTTCGGAGAGCTTATTTCTTGACTCATTGTGACATCCTAAATCTTAAAGGCGCTCAAACTAAGCGCCAACATAGTAAATACCTAGAACCAAAGGTCCTTAAAAAACCGCAGATACCGGACCAGAGAAAGTTGGTTTACAGCAGCAAGAATGGTCTGAAAACGGTACGTTGTTTGAGCGGTTTACTGATACATGGAGCAAAACAGCGACCCTAAGGTCGCTGCGAAGTCGCGGATTATAGCAAAACTGAGTTTTTAATCATCAGTGGACACATCGGATGAGTTATTTTTTTGTTCTTTTGGCATGTGTTTATAAATGTAAAAGCCAGTCGCAATCATGTAGGCAAATGTCGCGATCAACATTCCAAATACTTTGAAGTTAACCCAAACATCCAACGGCAATTCGTAAGCAATATAAATGTTTAGGCCAGCGAAGAATGAGAAGAAGCCAACCCAAGCCCAGTTAATCTTTGCCCAAACAGCGTCAGGTAACGTAATTTCCTTGCCTAGCATACCTTTGATAGCTGATTTTCCCAATGCGTGGCTCACTGCTAAGCCAATCGCCAGAATCGCGTAAATGATGGTGACTTTCCACTTTATAAAATTGTCGTCGTGGAAGAAAAGGGTCATGCCGCCGAAGATAGTGACGATAACAAATGTTATTAGCTGCATCTTTTCGACTTTCTTATACAGCGCGTAGGTGACGACAAGTTGAATGGCTGTTGCTACGATCAGTGCACCTGTCGCCACGTAGATGTCGTACAGCTTGTATAAAGCGAAGAAAACGATGAGTGGTATAAAGTCTAGGATCTGCTTCATGATGGCAAAATCTACCTAATTATTGAATTGAAGACAGTCTAACGGAATCTGACAAGATGTGAATACTGAGGAAGTTAAGGTAAGAATAGTAACGCTTAGTATATCGTACAGCCCGCAAGCTTCTTCCACGTCGAAACAGCAAATGGAAGGAATAAAAATTGCCGCGTGAAGCGGCAATAGAGTTGAGAGTTTTAAACCTTAAGCCACACGTTGATATTGGGAAATAAGCGTTTTTACATCTTCTAAATAGCCTTCCCGCAGTAAGTTATCGACCGTTGCTTCTAGCTCTTCGAGAGACATCGTGAAGCAAGTGGATTTACCAGTCATCAGGGTCAGATATTGATGATACTCTTCTTCTGTATAGTGGCCTAAGCGATCAAGTAACAGTGTTTTGATTCCATGATGAATCAGGCCGTAGTATGTATGTCGATGAAGTAACATGGCGATCTCCTTATCAAGCTCATACGCTACTCTTTTGTAGCCTGCTTGACCTTCTGGATAATTCGATTTACTCCAATAATGCACATCTAGTGCCAATTCTATATTTGCAGATTAAAAAGTGTTGGAAGGTGCAAAATTCTCGTTCTGTAGCCATCTTTGGATGACGACTTGAAGTGCATTTAACGTGGTGGGCTTTTCGAGTCTGTCATCCATGAGTTTCGAAATTAGCTCCAACTCTCTAGCTCCAGACTCACCAGATAAGGCAATGATTGGAACGGAGGATGTGATTTGCTTAATCCGTTGGCTTGCGTCAAATCCATTCATTACCGGCATTTGGACATCCATAAGAACGAGATCAATCTTGTGAGAGTGGAATAGTTCTACCGCAGAGGCTCCATTATTTGCTTGTAAGCTGTTGACTCCCAATCTTTTTAAATACATCTGTACCAAGGTGCGTTGCACCTCTTTGTCATCAACAATGAGCACTGTTGGTGCATCTTTAGATACTTGTACGTGTTGAGCTGAATGATTTTCAGAATGTGATGCAGTTGCTTTCCAGCTATCAAAGTCCGGTGCCCTTAATGTCTCTGGTTTTGGTGCGTTTGGTACGACTGGGAAATACAAGTAGAATTCTGTGAACTCGTTCAATTCAGACTGGCACTCTATTCGTCCTCCGAATGAGCGCATAACACGTTGGCAATAGCCCAAACCTAAGCCACTGCCTCCGCTTTTTTGATACGAGAAAAAGTCATCAAATATCTTGTGTAAGATACTGCTATCTATACCTGGCCCACTATCTCGGAAGATCAGAATGTTTTCGTAAGCCCCCGTCTGGGTACGAATCTCAATTTGACTGTCGGGATAAGAATCAAAATAGTAGATAGCGTTACGAATCAAATTGAAAATGACAAAGTTAAACAGGGTCTCATTTAACTTCGCGACAAAATCGTGTGCCTGTGGCAGGTTAATTCTCTCTATTATTTGATCGTTTTCAAAACCATAACGGCTTACTGCTTGGTCGATGGCTTTATGTATGGAAGTGAGAGCTAAAGGCTCATGCTCTGGTGAGCTGTCGCTAACTTCTCGTAAAATAATATCGATAAGTTGTCGACCGCGTTGTATAGCGGCTTCACCTTTATCAATTTCTCTTTTTAGCGTATCCAGTGAAGCGTTTGACTCTATATGCTGTTTTAAAGCTTCAAATTGTAATTGTACTTGAGCGAGAGGGTTACGCATTTCATGTGCAATGGAGTTAGCCAGCGCACGGCTTTGGCGTACCTTTCTATCGGCTTCAATGGTGCTCTGGATGCGAACTAATAACGTTTGCAGAGCTGAGATTTCTTCATTAGAAAACAGCTTATTATCTATTTTATGTGAAGAAATTAGTAAGTGAGTAACAGACTTTCCACGACCGAAGAGAGGCATAACGAGCGCAGTATTGCTTGAGCGCATGCGCTCGTAGAGCTTTCTCATCGACCCTTTAGAAGAGGAGGCATAATCAATTTCTTCAGACAACTCATCAAGCACGAGAACTGACTTGCTTGACGGCAGGTACTCTTCGTAAAACGTTTCTGTGTAATTGCTAGTGACTAGCTGTAGCTTGTTGTTTGGTATGTTAAGTAACGATGCCAACTGACGCATAGCATCATCTATTGAGCGTTTAAACTCTTCCTCTAACCCAAGGATTTGCTGAACGGGAGTGTGTCGTTTCCCATAAATAAAATACGAAGCGTAACGACTGACTCGCTTAAAAAACAAGTGCCAAGTGATACCGATAAGCGCACATAAAGGTACCGCAACAAGCCATTGGTTATCTTCAGAGATCGGAATAAATATCGCCCCTAGCGGCAGAACAAAAATGGCGCAGACTAAGAGCGCGCTTACCGTTAAGTACGTGAGATATTTAGCGCTGTAGAAGCGAGAGGTAAGTAGGGCATAGCCCACAAACAACATTTCGCTGATTGAAAGTGCTGGTGGTAACCAAGTTAGGGAGAAGTCGCCAAGGAAATACGTCATTCCAAGGTGTATCACTGCCGTAGATAACATGAATACCAAAATGCCAGCGATCATATAGTTGCTTTTTGCTAGCGTGAGCTTGCTGCTGTTAGCGCGCATGGCAATCAAGTTAAGCAGCGTTAGTACCACGAAAGCTAGCAAACTAATGAAAAAATATGAGGTATGTGGGCCAAATTCAATGACGAACTGGCTTGGACCACTAATGGTGACATTTTCGACAGTAAGATTCGGCACTAAGTTGATGTACAGTGAATACGTTGCTAGTGCGACAAAGACGACTTTTTGCCAGACTTTGACCGCTGTTTTTTTAACATCTGCGGTTAACTGGCAAGAAAAATAGAATGCAAACGCAAAGGCGAAAAAAGACGCTAAGTTCGCTAACTTAGCCATAAAAATACCACCAACAGAGCCTAATTCTGGCAATAAATCGGTATGGAAATAGGCGTTGCTGCTTATCCAAACAATGATACAGCTGGAATAAGCGATGTAAGGCGCGTGATGCGAGCCTAAGATTGATTCACTCTTCTGTTTTAGGCGATAGCAGTAATACAGTAGCCAAGCGAATACTATTAGTACAGTCGCGTACAATGCCATTGCTTTTGGGTAAAAGAGACCGTGCAAATGAACATCAAGCATGCTCATTCACCTTTTTATCCATTCTTTTTGTTCGTACGCAATGTTTGTAGTCGCGAAATTGTATGTCTTGAAATGCTTCAACCATCATACCTAAATTCCAGAAACCGCGGTATGTCTTGGTACCGTCACCGTTAATGTCGCGGTATCCTGAGTGAAAGTAGGCACTTAAATCAATAGATTGATAGAAATTTAACATAAATACTTGCTCAATAATGGTAAAGCCGAGCTTATAGCCTGCTTTATAGAGCTCGCTCATCATAGTTTTTTGCGCCAGATACAAAAAATACAGCTTTTGTTGAATGTTGCCTCCCACCGTAAGACGCAGTACTTCGCAAACCGCTTCACTGTTCTTTACACGAGATTGAAACTGAGCATCAAACTCAATAAGAGTGTGCTCATGAGTTAGAGCACGACACTCCAAAATACCCAGTTGATTGAGAACACTGTACCCATGATTAGGAAAGCAAAACTGCCATTGTTCGTTACTAAACTGTGGTGAGTAACTGAGCCAGTTATTTCGTTGATGCCAGCTTTGCACTAAAGCGGAGGAGACCATGATTGGTGAAGATGACGATTTGAGCAAGAGGGCAAAGTGCTGCCCTTTTTGCGAGAGTGATAAAAGAGGCAAGATTTCAAACCATTGTTCAGTTTGGACGAAAAGCTCAAGATTACTCAGTGTGATCGCTTCGGAAATCGGCATTAACGCTGCATGATTTGGCAGCATTACCTCAAGATCGCAATCTGCGATATCTTCAATTAACACGCTAGTATAGCTGTGGTCGTCAAACGGAAGCGGAGTAGGAATCGCAGCTTCGTTTGAAGGATATTTTTGCTTGATTGCTTCGATCTCGCATTGACACCAGAAAACCATCCAATGCGGGTAACAATCTGCGGCAAGTTGTTCAAGTAAACGAATCTCTTTGGAGAAACCTGTCGGATACTGTTGCACTAAATCTCGATAATCCATTAACTCAAATAGTGCAGAAAGACTTTTTGATGCGTGTTTAGGAAAGAGAGATTTAAGCAGTTTTATTCGATACAGAGCAACCTGTTGAAAAAGAGCATCTCGTTTTTGTTTCGTTAGGGTAAGAATAACTGAGTCAACCAGGGCCTGCTGCTTTGATTCGATCGGCAAATTTATTTTGGTGAGATATTCCAAAGATTGCTCAAGACTCATGATATAACCTAGCTCTAACGTTTTGTTATATTTTGTAATGGTTTATATCATTTTGAAAAATTTATGCCATCGGTTTCTATTTGTATAGTTACGTAATGCAAGAAAAGACAAAAAAACCGCTCATTATGAGCGGTTTTTGGTCTATTCAAGAAAGGGTTAGGCTTCTTGCTTTTTTAGCTCAGCTTCTGCCGTTTCTTCTTCAATTAGCGCATCAACGATAACTGCACATGCAGCATCACCTGTGATGTTCAGTGCTGTACGAATCATATCGAAAATACGGTCAAGAGCGAATAGCAGCGGTAGACCTTCAATTGGAATGCCAGCGGCAAGAAGCACGGCAACCACTAGGAAAGAAGGGCCAGGAACACCCGCTTGACCAACCGCACCCAATGTAGACGTTACGATAATTGCAATGTAAGCGCCCATGCCTAGATCGATATTGAACAGTTGAGCAAAGAAGATAGCAACCAAGCCATAGTAAATCGCATTACCTGACATGTTGATCGTTGCGCCTAGAGGCAGAACAAATGATGCAGTTGAATTTTTTACGCCCAGCTCTTTTTCACAGGTGTCCATTGTAACAGGCAGTGTTGCCATAGAAGACGCTGTTGAAAGCGCAACTGCTTGCGGTTTCTTCATTGAAGACAGGAATTTCTTCGCAGATGTCTTCGTGAAAACATGCACCATTGCTGGGTAAACAACGAAACCGAAGATTAGGATGGCGGCAACGTAAACAACGAACAGTTTAAACACCACCATTAGCGCACCAAAACCGAACGTACCGACGGCTTCTGCCATCAGACCAAATACACCGATAGGTGCAATGATCATTACTTTGTTGATCATCCAAACCATTGCGTCAACGATGCAGTTAACACCATTGATGATTGGTTCACGACGCTCTTTTGCTTGCTTAGAAATCGCAATACCAAAGAACATACAGAAAACGAGGATCTGTAGGATGTTTGCTTCATTTAGTGATTGGAAAACGTTGGTTGGGATCATACCAGTGATGGTTGCCCAGAAAGTAGGTAGTTCACCTTTTGAAGCGTATTCTGCTGAGAACATGCCTTCAACGCCAGAGACGTCGATACCCATGCCTGGTTGGAATACTTCACCCATAAATAGTGCAAGCGCAACGGCTAGGGCGGATGTTAAACCAAAATAACCTAGAGTGACGATGCCAACTTTACCTGCTGACTGGCTGTTCCCAAGACCAGCGGCGCCAGAAATCAAGGCTACAGCGACCAAAGGAATAACCAACATTTTGATTAAGTTGATAAAGATAGCACCTAAAGGAGCGAACACTGTCGCATCATGACCCATCATGGCACCAACGGCTGTGCCCACGATCATGGCGATTACGACTTGTACGCCAATGTTGTTTAGCAAACTCTTTTCTTTTAACACTTCCATAACCTCTGTGCTAATAAAATGTAAAATCCTAAAATTACCCACTAACCATAAATGGATTTACGGATAATTATCTCGCCTTGCTTTTTACACTTATCGTTTACAATTGGCAATATGCAGCAAGGTATTATTGATGGATTAATCGATATTTTATTGACGAACGATAAAGTTTTGTTCAATAGCAAACGTTTGCTATTGATTTTTCTTATAAGGGTCGCGCTTAGGATTGTTCAAGTTTATTTTTCTTTATTTGTTTTCTTTTTGTTAATTTTAACCGCTTTTGTATTTGCTATTGCAGTCAGAGTTTTTAGTGACTTGGGTTGATATTTATAACAATTCATCTCTTTCAAGCTCACACTTTTATTAATTTGCCTTCTGAAATGTTAATTGCTTTACATTCTTGGCTCTAATTGCGTTGTAAACATAATGTTAAATTGTAATGACTGGTGAGACTCAAATGCTGACGATCCAGTGTTAGAGATAACTTGCTTAGTTAATGCTCCTGAGCTGATTAGACGAGAAAGACAAGTAAGAGGTGAAGAGACTATGATGAATCTTGCTGCTGCGTTACAAAGAAATGCTGCGAGTAAACCAGATAAAACGGCGTTGATATGTGGCACTGAAAAGATAAATTATGCGCAGTTTGATGCGACCGCCGGCAAGATCGCAGCGTCTTTAATCAATAAAGGCGTAAAGCCAGGTGACCGCGTTGCGATTTCATGCCCAAACATTCCTTTTTTCGCGTTTGTTTATTATGCAATACAAAAAGCTGGCGCGGTTGCAGTCCCATTAAATGTGCTTTTGAAAGCGCGAGAAATTAAGTATCACTTAGAAGATTCAAAAGCGAAGTTTTATTTCTGCTTTGAAGGGACGAAAGAACTGCCAATGGCAAAAGAGGGTGTCAAAGCCTTTGAACAAGTCGATACATGCGAAGGCATAGTCGTATTGACTCAATCTCAAGATGAAAGCTATTGGAATGGTGTAATAACTCTCAATGCGTTTATAGCCGATGTCCAACCGTTGCCGGATTATATACCGCGTAATGCGGATGATACATGTGTGATTTTGTATACATCAGGGACGACAGGCTTACCAAAAGGCGCTGAACTGACTCAGCAGAACATCATAATGAACGCTCTGGTGGCACAAAACATTATGGGCAGCCAGGCCGATGATATTCACTTAGTAACTTTGCCTTTATTTCATACATTTGGTCAAACCGTCCACTTAAATGCTAGTGTTTTGGGCGGGGCAACATTGGTGTTAGTGCCTAGGTTTGAGCCTAAACATGTTCTTGAGCTGGTGGAAAAACATAGGGTGACGATATTTGCTGGTGTGCCAACGATGTACATCGGTCTGCTTCATGTGCAGCATCAATTTGATACCTCGTCATTGCGTGTTGCAGTAAGCGGTGGTGCGCCATTGCCAACCGAAATCTTTCGAACCTTTGAAGAAACATTTAATGTGCCGATCTTAGAAGGATACGGGTTATCGGAGACAAGTCCTATTGCATGTTTTAATCATTTGGATCAGGAGCGCATACCAGGCTCGGTAGGTCAACCGGTTCAAGGTGTCGAAGTAAAAGTTATCGATATTGAAGGTAATGCACTACCGATAGGCGAAGAAGGTGAGATTGTTGTGCGTGGTCATAATGTTATGAAGGGATATCTTGACCGCCCAGAAGTTACTGAATCTGCGCTACAAAATGGTTGGTTCCATACTGGTGATGTGGGCCGCTTTGACAGTTCAGGTAATTTATTTATTGTCGATAGAATGAAAGATCTGATCATTCGAGGTGGATTTAATGTTTATCCCAGAGAAATTGAAGAAGTTTTCATGACTCATCCTGCAGTTTCAATGGTAGCTGTGATAGGGATTCCAAATGAAGAGTATGGCGAAGAGATAAAAGCCTACGTTGTACTTAAACCAAAAGAATACATTGACGCCGATTCATTACATAAGTGGGGTAAAGAGCAATTAGCCTCGTTTAAGTATCCTCGTTATGTCGAAATTCGTGAACACCTCCCGATGAGTGCGACAGGAAAGATTTTGAAACGTGAGTTGAAATCTGAATTGAATATAGCTTAGTCAATTCAATGGTTTTTGTGTCACAGCGCCACTTGCCTAAGCGCAAATGGTGTTGTGCTCTTAACTAATTAGATGCATAAGTTTTTTAGCTATCGTTAGACAATACTTACCGTTTGTTGAATGGATCTATTGCTCGAGTTTTTTAAAGTATTCTTCTAAGCGCTTCGGATTGGTAATGGTTACTGAGCCATAGTTTAGCTCTAGCATCCCGATACTTTCTAATCGTTTTAGTATCTTGTGTACACTCTGACGAGTTAGCCCCATCATATTAGCGATATGTTCTCTTGTTACCCTGACAACGCATGGTCGAGTATCGATCGCTTGATTAAGTTGGTATTCAGCAAGCAGCAGCAACCTTTTGGCGACTCGTTCTTCAATTCCTCTAATCGCGTCATCTTCGATAACAGAAATAGCAGACCACAAGCGGCGGCTAAGTAAGTCGAGTATAGTGGGGTAACTTTGAGGGTATTTGGCGAGTAATTGGCGAAATTTATCTCCAGGAAGCTCCATTACAGTCACGTCAGAATGCGCGGTCGCACCAAAAATACGAGGCATGCCGGGAGAAAAAACATTGTCTCCAAACCAGCCACCAGCTTCGAAAATCATCAGTGTGACTTCTTTGCCTTTTGAACTAATTGAGTTCACTCTCACTGCACCTTGAGCTATGACCATAAGAGAAGATTGAAGCGCACCTTTATTGCAAATCAGTGCTTTTTCGTCGAAGCAGCGAACCTTAGTCATTTGCGCTGCTTCACTAAGCCCTTTATCTGGCAGCCCTGATAGTACAGGACATTTGGCTAGCAGTGTTTTGACTTCTTCCATGTAGCAACCTTACTGCACATTGCTTTATTGAGTTAGTTAAGTTACCCAAGCTTAACACTCTTTGAGTGCTCTGCTTGAGATAGATTTGGAAAGTGCGGGCGTTGAACAAAAAATGACGTGGTATAAACGCGATAGTAAGAAAACGCCCACTAAACATAATGTTAAGCGGGCGTTGTTGTGTCATATCAAACTGAAATTATTTTTGAGTGGCAGCTTTCATTGCAGAAACGAATTCACCTAGCTTGTCGAGCATAATTTGTGGCTGCTCAACGTTCGCTTCAATGATTTTTACCACGGCTGAACCAGAAATTGCACCAGCCGCACCAGATTCTAGTGCTTGTTTCACCTGTGCAGGCTCAGAGATGCCAAAACCAAGTAGCGCTGGTGGTGCATCAAATTGGTTCAGTCTATCGAGCATATGACCTACAGGCATGTTTGCTTTGGTTTCTGCGCCAGTAACACCTGCACGAGAGAGTAGGTAAGTGTATCCGCCACCCAACTCTGATACTTGCTTCAGTGTTTCATCACTTGCCGTGGGTGGTGCGATGAAGATTGGGTGAATACCAAACTTTTCTGCAGCAGCAACAAATTCAGCACTTTCATTAGTTGGTACGTCTGCAATCAAAACAGAATCGATGCCTGCTTTTGCACAACGCTCATAGAAGTTCTCGATACCACGAGAGTAAACAAGGTTCGCGTACATCAGAAGGCCAATAGGTAGCTCTGGGTACTTAGCTCGGATCTTACCAATTTGTTCGAAGCAGATATCCGGTGTTGCGCCTGAATCTAGAGCACGAATGTTCGCACCTTGGATAGTCGGGCCATCCGCAAGAGGATCTGAAAATGGAATACCGAGTTCAAGGGCATCTGCGCCAGACTCGACCAGTGTTTCCATGATTTTGTAAGACTGCTCGGCGTTTGGATCGCAAACCGTTACAAACGGTACAAATGCGCCTTGGTTCTTTTCGTTTAGGCGCTCAAACATCTTTTCATAACGGCTCATTAGATTGCTCCTTTTTCTTCTAAGATGGCGTGTACGGTGAAGATGTCTTTGTCACCACGACCTGATAGGTTAACGACCAATAATTGCTCTTTTTCTGGATTCTCACGAGCCATACGCAGTGCATGAGCCAGTGCGTGAGAAGATTCTAGAGCAGGGATGATACCTTCGTGACGCGCAATTTCTTGGAATGCTTCTAGTGCTTCATCATCCGTCACGTTGTCATATTCAGCACGGCCAATTGCGTTTAGATGTGCGTGCTGTGGACCAACTGAAGGGAAATCAAGACCAGCAGAGACAGAGTATGACTCTTCAACCTGACCGTTTGGATCTTGCATCAATGGCGCTTTCATACCAAAGAAAATACCCGTTTTACCATGTTTAAGTGGTGCACCGTGCTGGTCAGTATCGATACCTTTACCTGCTGGCTCAACACCAATTAGGCGAACGCTTTCTTCTTCGATGAAGTCAGCAAACATGCCAATCGCGTTTGAACCACCGCCCACACATGCGATAACCGCATCAGGAAGACGACCTTCACGTGCCAAAATCTGATTCTTCGTTTCTTCACCAATCATGCGTTGGAAGTCACGCACGATGGTTGGGAATGGGTGAGGACCTGCCGCTGTACCTAATAGGTAGTGTGCATCTTCATAAGTTGCAGACCAGTCACGCAGCGCTTCGTTACATGCGTCTTTAAGTGTTGCTGAACCCGAGTGGACAGGAATAACTTCTGCGCCCATTAGCTTCATACGGAATACGTTCGGGCTTTGACGCTCAACGTCTTTTGCACCCATGTACACGCGACACTTAAGGCCAAGCAGCGCACACGCTAGTGCAGTTGCTACACCGTGTTGGCCTGCGCCTGTTTCTGCGATGATTTCGTTTTTACCCATGCGTTTTGCAAGCAGAGCTTGACCTAACACTTGGTTGGTCTTGTGCGCGCCACCGTGAAGTAGGTCTTCACGTTTTAGGTACAGTTTGGTTTTCGTACCTTTGGTTAGGTTACGAGTTAGAGTCAAAGCCGTTGGACGGCCCGCATACTCTTGAAGAAGCGTCATGAATTCGCTGCGGAATTCTGGATCTTCTTGCGCGTCGATAAACGCTTGCTCTAGTTGCTCCAGTGCTGGAACTAGAATTTGCGGAACGTACTGACCGCCGTATTCGCCAAAGTAGGCATTCAGTTTTGCCATCGTTATATTCCTTCTCGTATTTTTCGCTACGAATAGCTTTAAATTTTTTAGCTGATATCCAGCTTTAGTAGTTGCGAATAGCAGTGAATGCCGCGAGCAACTTCTGTGAATCTTTTTTGCCTGGTGCGCTTTCTACACCAGAGTTTAAATCTAATCCCAAGCAACCTAGTGTCGCTGCTTGTTGAGCATTTTCTGGCGACAGTCCGCCCGCTAGCATAATTTGACTTGGGTCGCCGATCAGTGACCAGTCGAAAACTTGACCAGTTCCGCCGGTTTGAGTGCCAACTTGTGCATCTAATAGGTGACGGTCAATGTTTTCTGCAAGTAGTTCTGGCTTGGCATCAGTCACGCCGTAAGCTTTCCAAATTTCTACCGCTGCTGGCAGTTCGGCTTTAAGTTGGTTTACGTAAGCTTGGTCTTCTTGACCGTGCAGTTGCACCGCTTTTAAACCCAAAGAGGTCACGACAGAAGCAACAAAATCGATATCGTGATTTTGGAAAACGCCCACGTAGTTCAGTGGAGCACCGCTCATGGTTAGGCGAGCACCTTCAAGGTCAACCGCACGCTTCGACTTCTCGACAAAAATCAGGCCACCAAATACCGCGCCAGCTTGATATGCTTTTGCTGCGTCATCTGGATGCGTTAAGCCACACACTTTGTTTTCGCCTAAGGTCACTTTACGTACAGCAAGTTCCAAGTTGTCTTCTGCCATCAGTGAACTACCAATCAAGAAGCCGTCTGCGTATTCCGCTAAATCACGAACTTGTTGATGCGTATAAATGCCAGATTCTGAGATTACTGTTGCGTTAGGAGCCAGTTCACGAATGGTCGGTGCCAGTTCTTTAGTACGATTCAAATCGGTACTTAGGTCGCGAAGGTTACGGTTATTAATGCCGATAACGCGTGCGCCTAGCTTAACTGCACGATGAAGCTCTTCTTCGTTGCTGACTTCGGTCAAGATACCCATGTTCAGGCTGTGTGCTGCTTCCTCTAGCGCTTTGTACTCTTCGTCATTCAGGACAGAAAGCATCAGTAGCACGGCATCAGCACTGTAATGACGTGCTAGGTAAACTTGGTAGGTATCTACCATGAAGTCTTTGCACAGAACGGGTTGTTTGACTTGACCGCGCACTTGAGGAAGAAAGTCAAAGTTACCTTGGAAGTACTTTTCGTCTGTTAGGACTGAAATTGCATCTGCGTGGTTGTTGTAAACCGACGCAATGTAATCCAAGTCGAAGTGATCACGAATCAAACCTTTAGAAGGAGATGCCTTCTTACATTCTGTGATGAATGCCGTCTTTTCGCCACTCAGAGCATCGTAGAAGCTGCGGTCCGATGGCAGCAAATCAGACTGAAATGTGCTTAGCGGTTGAGACATCTTACGGTCTGCTACCCACTGATATTTGTCGCGGACAATTTTCGCCAGTACTTCTGCCATTTCTGCTTCTTTCTTAGAAACGTGTTCAGACAGGTTGTCAACTTGCTGAGTGTTGAAGTCAGTCATCTTCTTCAATTCCTTAAGCGTGTGCGGCAAGTTGTTGTACCAATTGGTACGCCTTGCCTGAATTCATTGCCTCAATCGCTTGTTGCGTGTTGGCTTTTAAATCTTCGTGGCCGAATAGACGCATTAGCAGAGCAACGTTTACTGCCACTGCGCCCAATTGTGCGTCTGTCCCTTTACCCGTCAGAATATTGGTAATGATCGCTTTGTTTTCTTCAGGATCGCCACCTTTGATTGCTTCTAGTGGGTGCGCTTCTAGACCGAAGTCTGCAGGCGTTAATTTGTATTCTGTGATCTTACCGTCTTTGATTTCGGCAACGGTTGTTTCACCGTGAATTGCTACTTCGTCCAAACCACTGCCGTGTACTACAGCGGCGCGCTTCATACCCATTTGTAGCATGGTTTCTGCGATAGGACGAACCAGTTCTTCACTGTAAACGCCCATCAATTCGATGTTAGGACGAGCAGGGTTAATCAGTGGGCCAAGAATGTTAAAGATGGTGCGTGTTTTCATGGTTTGACGCACTGGCATCGCATGGCGCACACCACCGTGGTATTGAGGTGCAAATAGGAAAGCAACACCGATATCGTCTACCGCTTTGCGCGTATCTTCTGCGCTCATAGCTAGGTTGATACCAAATGAATCAAGAAGGTCAGAAGACCCCGATTTGCTTGAAACGCTGCGGTTACCGTGTTTCGCTACTTTTAGACCACATGCTGCAGCAACAAACGCCGCAGTGGTTGAAATGTTGATGGTGTTGTGACCGTCGCCGCCAGTACCTACGATATCCGCGAAATCATAATCTGGACGAGGGAATGGGTTTGCGTTTGCCAGCAGTGCTTTTGCCGCGCCTGCAATTTCGTCTGGCGTTTCGCCTTTGATTTTTAGTGCAGTCAGCGCTGACGCCATCAAAATTGGATCTAGTTCACCACGGATAATGATGTCGAATAGCTGTTGGCTCTCTTCCTGAGTAAGCGATTCTTGCTCGTACAGTTTGGTAATAATAGGGTTGATGATTGCTTCCATATTTCCTCTCATAAATTTCTTATGTGCCAAGTGCTTTTTAAGCAGTGAGTGGGTTCGCTGAAGTTTGTTCTTCAAGTGCCCATTCAATGGCATTGGCCAACAGTGTTGCTCCGTAGGTCGTCATAATAGATTCCGGGTGGAATTGGAACCCGCAAACTTTATCTTCTTCATGTACAACAGACATTACCAAGTCATCCACTTCTGCTGTGATGGTTAGGCTCTCAGGAACCTTGGTCGCAACTAGCGAGTGGTAACGTGCAATTGCAAGTGGTGATGGTAGGTTTTGGTAAATCGCATGGTTTTGGTGCTCCATCATAGAGACCTTACCGTGAATGATTTCGCCCGCGCCAGCAACGGTGCCACCGTACGCTTCAACAATCGCTTGGTGACCAAGACAAATGCCGATCATCGGCACTTTGCCTTTAATGCGTTGGATAAGCTCAGGCATTGAGCCTGCTTCTGAAGGAGCACCAGGGCCTGGCGATAGCAGAACCACTGGGTTTTCAAGCTCGTTTACCGCTTGTTCGATGGTTTCTGCTGGGATGTTGTTTCGGTAAATCTTGACCGAGTGACCTAACGAGCGGAACTGATCCACAAGGTTGTAGGTGAACGAGTCAAAGTTATCGATAAAAATGATATTAGCCATCTCTGAACCCTATTCCTTATTGTGACTTATGCGCTGCTTGGATAGCAGAGATTACCGCTTGTGCTTTGCCGCGCGTTTCGTCTGCTTCCGCTTGCGGATCAGAGTCGAACACCACGCCAGCACCAGCTTGAACTTGAGCAATGCCGTTCTCAACGTACGCTGAGCGAATTACGATACATGTGTCGAGTGTGCCTTCACCAGTGAGGTAGCCAACAGCGCCGCCGTAGCTACCGCGTCGTGCGCCTTCTACATCGCGAATCAACTGCATGGCACGAATCTTAGGTGCGCCGGTGAGCGTACCCATGTTCATACATGCTTGATATGCGTGCAGCGCGTCTAGGTCTTCACGCAGTTGACCAACCACACGAGACACCAAGTGCATTACGTGGCTGTAGCGGTCGACTTTTAGAAGGTCTGCTACGTGGCGAGTACCAGCTTGAGCAATACGAGCGACGTCGTTACGTGCCAAGTCAACCAACATCATGTGTTCTGCGTTTTCTTTCATGTCGGTGCGCAGTTCAAGTTCGATGCGGCTGTCTAGGTCGAAATCAATCTCGCCGTTAGGGCGCTTACCGCGGCGACGAGTGCCTGCGATTGGGTAGATTTCAATTTGGTTGGTATCGGTTTCATACTTAAGCGCGCTTTCTGGTGATGCGCCAAACAGAGTGAACAGCTCATCTTGCATGTAGAACATGTAAGGGCTTGGGTTACTTTGTTTCAGTTCTTTATAAGCAGCCAGTGGAGAAGGACAAGGTAGAGTGAATCTACGAGACGGTACAACTTGGAATACATCGCCTTTCACTACGAACTCTTTTAAGTCGCGAACGGTTTGGCAGAAGTCTGCATCAGACACGCTAGGTTCTACCGTTACATCTGTTATTTGCTCTGCACTCGGCAACAGTTTTGGCGCTGCACATTGGGCGCTAATTTCTGCAATACGAGTCTCTAACGCTGTTTTCTCTGAACCATCAACAAACAACGTCGCTTGAAGCTGGCAAGATTCCGTTTGATGGTCGACAACAAGTAGTGTTTCCGCGACGTAGAAAACGTAATCTGGACACTGATTTGTTGCTTCGGCATTACCAAGCGGCTCAAAGTTTGCGACTAAGTCGTAGGCAAACAGACCACCAAGGAAAATTGCGTGTTTGTCTTGCTGTGAAATATCAAAACTATGCTGAACCAAACGCAGCGCATCGAAAGAAGAGGCTTCACGTAGGCGAGAGTCTTCATCTAACGTGTCGCATGGCTGGTTAAACTGCAAAGTTAGCGTTTCGCCATCGAACTTGCTCTCAACGTCACCACGGATGTTCTGGTTTAGGTGAGACAGTAGGTTTTTACCGTTATTGGTCAAGGCGTGCATGCTAACGGTATGGCCGAAGCAAACAATGCGAACCGCTGAATCTACGATCAGCAGGGATTTTAAATTTTGCTTTGAATCGATCTCAGCAGATTCCAGCAATAGGCTGTCAGTTTTGTTCTCACATAGTGTGTGGAACAAGCGAGTCGGGTCTTGAGTATAAGGGACGGAAGCCGTTAGCACTTCAAGCTGTCCAAGTTTCTTAATTTCAATGGCCTTGTTCACAAGACCTCCTTGTAGCTGTTTAAATCTTCCTGCCGTACATAGTCGCATAAAGCAAACGTTCTCCCAATCTAGAGTTGGCTATATTCGATTAATGTTTAGGCAGTTGAATGTGAAATGAGCAACAAAACAAAAAAGCCCGCTTAAGTAGCGGGCTTTACAACGTTTGGTTCTATAAACTAGAAGTATACGTTTGCCCACCAAGAACTAGTCCAAGTGCGCCACCAAGCAAGATCTGATGAGTTTGCCTTATTAAGACAAACCGCAACTTTCGCTTTTTGGTTTTGGTTAAATTCTTGTAACATGGTGAACCTTAAATTACGTACTTTGTATTTGTGTACTAGTTAACTAGTGCGAGAGTAAAAAGTCAACCCCAAAACGGCATTAAAACGATAAAAATATGAGAATTGATTTACATAGTCACACCACTGCATCGGACGGTCGGTTAGAGCCTAAAGATTTAGTGGAAAGGGCGCTGAGTTTTGATATCGAGGTTTTGGCGATCACTGATCACGATACGGTTGACGGTTTGGCGTTAGCTAAGCAATACGTTCAAGATAATAATTTGCCGATAAAAATCATCAATGGCATTGAGATATCGACCGTCTGGCAAAACAAAGACATTCATATTGTCGGCCTGAATATCGATCCGGAAAATGAACAATTATCTGCCCTCATAGAACAGCAGAAGCAGCATCGCATAACACGATCTGAGTTAATTGCAGAGCGGCTACAAAAAGCAACTCGAGTAGGTGTGCTTGAAGAGGTAAGGCAAATCGCCGGTGATGCTCCAGTGACAAGAGCGCATTTCGCGAAATGGTTGGTAGATAATGGTTACGCAAAAACCATGCAAATGGTGTTTAAAAAATACCTAACGCGTAATAACCCAGGTTATGTACCACCGAATTGGTGTTCGATGAAGGATGCGGTTGATGCTATCCATGCGGCTGGTGGAATGGCGGTATTAGCGCATCCTGGTAGATATAAGTTGACAGCGAAGTGGATTAAGCGTCTTCTAGCAGCGTTTGTCGAAGCGGGTGGTGATGCGATGGAAGTTGCACAGCCACAGCAAGCGCAACAAGAAAGGCGCAACTTGGCTGATTATGCTATACAATACAAACTATTAGCCTCTCAAGGCAGTGATTTTCACTACCCATCACCGTGGATGGAGCTAGGAAGGAACCTATGGTTGCCTGCTGGCGTCGAACCAGTTTGGAAAGATTGGGGAATAGATCCTTCGTTGAATAATACTCAGTAATACGAAGTCGAGAACCCATAAAAATATAGAGCCGAGAGGCTCGATAATGAGGAATTACAATGAGCCAGTTTTTTTACGTTCACCCAGAAAACCCACAGGCTCGCTTGATTAATCAAGCAGTAGCAATCATTCGTAACGGCGGCGTTGTGGTTTACCCTACTGATTCAGGGTATGCACTTGGCTGTCAGTTGGAGAACAAACAGGCACTGGAACGAATCTGTCAGATTCGTCGTCTGGATGATAAGCATAACTTTACTTTGCTGTGTCGTGATTTGTCGGAGCTTTCTCTCTATGCCCGAGTGGATAACTCTGCATTCCGACTGCTGAAAAATAACACACCAGGTCCTTACACCTTCATCTTCAAAGGCACAAAAGAGGTGCCGCGTCGTTTGATGAATGCAAAACGTAAGACCATCGGTATCCGTGTTCCAGACAATCAAATTGCCTTGGACTTGTTGGAAGCATTAGGTGAGCCGATGATGTCTACGTCGTTGATTCTACCTGGCAGTGACGTAACAGAATCTGATCCAGAGGATATTCGCGATAAACTAGAACATGCGGTTGATGTGATTCTTAATGGCGGTTACTTAGGTGAACAACCTACGACTGTAATTGACTTTAGCGAAGGTGAACCTGTTGTGGTTCGTTTGGGATCTGGTGACCCTGCACCATTCGAATAGTAGACGCACACCACCGTCAAACAAAATAGGAGGCATCGCGCCTCCTATTTTAGTTGTCATATCGAATATCTTACTGAACTTAATTGATTGAGGTTAAGCAAAATCGAAAATGTCGATACCATTTTGTTCTGCATAGTTGATGTATGCAGAGCTCACACCGTTTAGTGTCACTTCAACATTGTATTCATCACTTGAGAATACTGCCCAGCCACACTCATTGTAAGATAAAGTCAGATCATCCGCTGAATCCAAGAACGTATCTCGAATGCCATCGTTATCAGTGTCTCGGCCCATATCAAAGACAAGTTTGTCATGGAAAATATTAAAATCGACAATGTCGGCTTTAACATCAATATCGTTGGAAGATACTGGCTGATCAGGTACACCAATAGCCAGGCGGTTTGTAAGCACGAAGGTGTCGTCTCCACAGCCACCGCTCAGTACTGATTCACCATCACCAACAACGAGCGTGTCGTTACCCCAGCCACCACTCAAGTAGTTGTTGCCTGAATAATCAAAAATTGTGTCGTCGCCACAGCCACCAAAGAGTTTGTCGTTTCCTAATCCGCCGGATAGGAAATCGTTTCCAAAGCCGCCAGAAACAAAGTCGTTACCTCGGCCACCAAGCAAGGTATCATCTCCCCAGCCACCGAAGACAATATCATTACCTCCGTATCCTACAAACTTATCATCACCACAGAAGCCGAAGAAAATATCGGTTGTTTCAGAGCCTTTTGTGCCTGTCATATCGTCATCTTGAGATGTCCCAAAAATCCAATTTAGGTCGAGATTTAGCATAGACATTGTTCTATTCCTTTTTGTCTGATTTATGCCAATCGCCGAGAGTGCAGAGCGAACCTAGTGAGTCAGAGTACACGATAGCATTAGTGTTATTTTTGATGTGAACTAATGACTTAAAGACAATTTTTGTCTTGTTACCCACGACCTTGTTTTGCTATGAGCGCTCATTGTCTGCGGTGATTGGTATTACTTAGCAGCAAACAGGGACGGCTTATTCTTCGTTGCTTTCTAGCAATACGAACAGTAAACACACCCCAAGTGGTTATTGTTGTAACCCTGACAATTTTATCAGGTACCGCGTGGTTAAAGTGGTTCAGGAAGACCGATATTAGTGGGATTCTCGTTGAGCAATGCCTGCTTTAAATAGTAAAAAAGTTGCAGAATAGGACAAATATTTCGGTCATTTTTGAAGTGAATTTTGGTGTGGAGAATGGCGCCGATTTAGCTTACATTAACTAAGAAAGTTACGTATAATGTCCGACCGAAAAATCCCACTGAAATGGGTAAATAGCAAAATGCAGACCAATCCTGGTCTAGACGTCTGTGAAGACGAAATTCAAATACAATAAAGTCAGCCAAATCAGCAAGTTACTCAATATTTTTATGTGTTACACAAAACTTAGTTAATGTGTGATAGTGATTATGGCATAAATTTTTAATATTGAGCAAACAAAAGCCCCACCAAAAAGGCAGGGCATTCTCATAGTTTTATCACTCAGGGTGCTATGTTTTAGTTACTAATTTGAAGGTGATAGGTTGCTATAAAATGCCACCATTCGATCATCCTCAGCGCGGTCAATTTCACCACGAACAACAGGGATGATGTTACCAGAATTATCAACATCAGAACGGACGTGAAGATTTACATCTACTTTTTGATGTTGTGTTTGAATTGAACTGATCTCTCTACCAGCACGACCAATTAGATCGAAGATATCGGTATTTAAGAACTCGGTATATTTATTTTTACCAAAAAAGTTTTCAGGATCTAACAAGCCGCCTTTTCTGCCCTCATATACAGCGTATCCGCCCATTAACCAAGGGTTAGCTCTTGCTGCCATACCTGCTGCTGCTCGTGCTCCACCTGCTGCTCGTGCGGCTGCACCACCTTTAACACTTGCACTTGTTGCACTACCAAGACCTAGTGCACTTGCTGCACGGCTAATAAGCTTGAACAAACCTTTGAATGCATTTGTTAATGTATTTACAACACTCAAGCCACCGCTTAATACAGTGAAGATTTTCGAACCGACCCAAATTGAAGCAATTGTTTTACCAATCGTGATAATCTCATCACCGTGTTTAACAGCTGTGTTAACGAAAGACCTTACAGATTCACCCATTTGTCGGAAAGTAGGCTGTAATTCTTTTAAGTCAGTCATAATGGAGTTGATATTGCCTCCACCAAACCCAACAAGAAATTCATCCATTAGGCGACCAAACCCTTCCCCGATTAACGAAATGTTTTGACGTGCTTTCACTAATGTATCTAAGTCTTGCTGTGTGAGGTTGAGGTTAAATCGTTCTCGTTGTGCTCGAATGTGCTCAATGTTAGCCATTGCTTTGAATTGAAGGATTGCATCGTTACCGAAATTTTCCATTAGAAATGTAAGCTGATTCATATCGGTGCCACGGCGTTTAGCTTCTTTTGCAATCAATTTCATAGCTTCGAGAGGTTCTAGCTCTTTTAGCATCTTCTCTGAAATTTTACTATTTTGTTTGAGCCACTCGGCAATATCTTTAAACTCACCACCTTGGGTTAATTGGTAGTCACCAAGTTTGTCTGCGAAATCCTTGTATTGGTCTCCGACTTGGTCAGCACTCAAACCAAAATGAGCGGAGGCGGATGCAATATCTTGGAATGTCTTAGCATCTAGACCACTCTTTTTAATGGCTTGGTCAAGTTCGGTAGCCCGTTGTAAACTCTGCTGTGCGCCTAAAGCTGCTAAACTACCAACCGTTAAACCTGCCGCCATACCTGCGTTCTTGAGTGATGACGCTGCCGCCTTACGGCGTTCATTGTGCTGATGGGTTATAAGTGCGCTCTGTTTAGCAAGTTCTCGTGTCCTTTGTTTCTCGCGGCGGTTGCGATCTGAGATTTGGTTTTTCAATCGTTTCTCAAGGTGAAGCAATTCTTCTGTGCTTGAAGCTTGTTTGAGCTTGTTCAGTAAAACTTTCTTCTCAGCAACACCCATGTCACGAATTGCACTTGTGGATTGAGCAAATCGTAGCAACACTTTCTTCTGTGTAGCCTCGATTTGCTCTTGTTCTTTTTGGAGCTTACGATAGTGCTTGATGTGAGCGTCTTGATCTTGTTGTCGTTGTCGCCTAGCTCTAGGAGAACCACCAACACCAAGAACATTTTCAGGGTTAGCTTTATCGAGTTGTCGAGCCAGCTTTTTACTATCTTTCAACACCTTATTCCAAGACGGACGATCGAGCTTCCATGCAATCGTGTTTGTAAATTTATGAAGTTGTCGAGCCATATGAATTAACCTTCTCTGTTAAAAAATTCTTTAATCTTTTGTTCATTCGATTTTTGTTCTAATCCCATGAGATTTACATAACCATCTTTATACAAATCAGGTAGTTTATTCACCTTCGAACTAAAGCCATTATTAGAGCTGTTAGTTTTACGTTGACCATCAAGTGACTTTTGTTCATCGGCAAACGTTAGAAGGTATCCCTTTTCATAAGACACGTTGCGGATATGTTCTAATAGGAGTCGATATTCCATAGAATCAGTTGTGTTGACTTGTCGAGGCGTATATTTAACAATGACGTAGTCATTTAAATTGTAAAACTCGTTTACGATTGTTAACTTAGTGCTTTTGTTAAACCACGAGAGGAGAATTTCATGTGCATTCAAAGGGCGTTGTTCTTTGTCATCACCGCTTAATAAGTTGTCATCTATGTTTTTCAGCGGGTTCTTACCGACATAGCAAGTAAGACTTAATGTTGGGTTGTTCTTAATCACGTTTGAATTAATAACACTTTTATCGCTGACAGGGTATTTGGTGGCGCTTGAAGTGTAACTTGGTGAAATTTCAGTGAACGCATCGGCGTAAAATCTTCCAAGGTTGTCATCCATAATATATGTGGGTGTAATCATAAATCTTCCTTATTTTCTCAGCTCTTCATCCACAATCTTCTTTATTTTCTTCAATACTGTTCGATAATCTTCTTTAGGATCTTTCTCTTTTGGTTTACCAAATAGGGTATTGATAATTAGAATAGGGATGAGGATCAGAAGGAGGGGAGGTAGTTGTATAAATTCCATAGGCTTTTTATAAACCCCTTAGTTAAAAGGGGCTGTTACTGGTAGTGTTTAAAGAGTGATATCCTTGTAATCGAGAGTTTCAGATTTAGATTCTTTAACCCATAACTTTCTTTGTTTACCATCTGATAAATATTTACGGACAGCAATAAAACCGTTATCAGTCAGTAGTGATTCGACTTTCGTGTTTTGGTCACACTTACTAACTTTCTTAGCTTCATCAAACGTCACCCAGTCACGCTTTAGTAATTTCGTGAGTTCTTCATTTCCACTATTTAAAAGTTTCTCTTTCGCTGCTGCAGCCGCTTTCGCTGCTCGAAGGTGTAATGCTTGTTCTTTCTCTTCTTCCTGTTCAGCAAGCTTCTGAAGGGCATAGGCTTTCGCTTCTTCCGGTGCTAACAGTTCTTCATTTTCAAGTTCACATTTCCGAGTTAACAAGTCTTTAATTTGCTCACGAAGTAGTTCTAGTTCTTGTTCTACTAATTGGTCAGGTTTGTACGCTATAAAACCAACATATTTACTATTCTTGTTAAACTTGGCGAAACTTAGTTTAGAAGAAGGCACTGGAGAGTACCCAAGTTTAAGTTTATTCGAAAATTCTACTAGCATGTCTTGAGTTCTTTTATAAGGTGACAGTGTAAAAGCTTCGATCGAACCAATACCTAAATCGTACAACAAATTACAACTAGTAAGTTTATATTGAATTTGCTCTATTTCATTGCCACTGATTGGAGGTAGTCGAAAATCTTTACTCACCGTTGTATCATAACGACACATACAAGTATCATAAACATCTTGGACATCTTGCTCTGAGAAAGTGCTCAACTGAACATTGTCGTAGTATTCGGTAATAAATTCTTCTAGTGTTTTTGTTTCAGTCATATTCATGTTATGTACTCCTATCTTATTATTGTTGTTGTTTGAGTTCAGCGATTAGATTGTCACGTTCGATTAACTTAGCTTTGAGTGATTCGATTAAATCCGCATCAGATTTTAATCGTGCTCTTAATGCTCGACGTTTTGATTTTGACTTACTGCTATTTTTAGCAATATTCTCTACTCGGTTACGTGTGTATTCTGGCAAGTCATCTAGAGTGAATAACTCATCATCTGCATAAACTTCTAATAGCTGTTCAATCTTTGCAGCTATTTGCCAACCTTCTATATGAACACAAAGAGGGGTTGCTTGTTCTTTCTTGATGCGTTCACAAACATCAATAAATAGATCTTGAGGTAAATCTATCTTCATAATTTTGTTTTCCTGTAATTGTTTTTATTTTAATATGAGGGTAGGAGGGGAAAGAGAATTACTGTTATAAATAATTTTTATTTATAAATATTCTTGACCGTTATATTTATCTTCAAGTGATTTTAGAAGGGCTTGAGTGTCGCTATCTTCTTCAACTGTAGGTGAATAATCTTGAACACCTTGAGAGTGATTATGTTCAGGTTCTAGGTATTCAACGCCTTTGAACTTTGATTCAAGTGATTTCTCTAATGTCTTAACATCATCATTCATTTGTTTATGGGCTTT
Source organism: Vibrio sp. 2096 (assembly GCF_033339595.1). NCBI lineage: Bacteria > Pseudomonadati > Pseudomonadota > Gammaproteobacteria > Vibrionales > Vibrionaceae > Vibrio > Vibrio sp. 2096. The sequence goes on along the minus strand of NZ_JAWOUX010000009.1, from coordinate 114,281 downwards.
CTTAATCTCATACTCTTCAAGGATCTCATAAATATTTTCATCGTTTGAAAATTTGTTTAATTCTTGCAGGGTGTTAAGTTGCTTTAATACTTGTTGAATGTTCATAATCTTGTTTTCCTTTTATTAATCAATTGCGTAAATCTTGATAAAGCCGTTAATTGAGCCGTTTGTAACTTCGATGATTTCTTGGTTATTTACTAGCCTATACAGTTTGCTTAAGCTAATGTTCAACACATGTTTATTCTTGTTATAAAACCAACGCAAACTTTGAAAGTATGACGTTTTACCCGTTAGGCTATCGTAAACCTTGTAGCTTTTAGCACCTGACTCACGAGCATTAGCGGAGGCTGGTTTTAGTACACAGTTTTTAGGAGAATAATTGCCCTGATCAAAAAGTCTCGAAACATGAGGTTTATTGATTTTGAAATAATCTCTACCTCTCTTTGATTCACTGATAATCCAATCTATAAAATGGGTGATGTCTTTAAAATCGAACGCTACATGTTTATAACTTTTAAAATGTTCATGAGAGGAGTTACATCTAGCTTTGATGTTGTAGTATAAAGTACGTAACTTCAGAATTTGTTCTTTATTATATTGTGGGTATTGCTCACAGAGGTCTTTTAACTTCATAGTTTTGCTTTCCAGTATTGTTTTTATTTTTAGGATGGTTAGAACTTGAGGTTCTTTATCTTCTTAGATGCAAGGTATAACGAAATGGCATCACTAATAATATTATGTTGGTCGATGTCATTATATACAGAGATACTTCTGAATTTTAAAAGATAAGCACTGTTAAGTGTTCGAGTTCCTTCAATCAATTCTTTTAATAAACTTTCTGAATCTTCATAGATTAGACGTTTTCTAGGCATTGTTTAGCCTCCATTATTGATAATAGATATTAATGCTTAATATGATAAGCTAAGAGGTTTTAGTTTAATCGGGGGAGTGTTATGTAATATGTTTTATTACAATTCGAGAGTAAAAAACAATCACCAAAATAATAGGAGGATTATTAACTAGTGATTGTTTGAAGTAACATAAGTATTGATTCGGCAAGAACATTAACTTATACAACCATTATAACATTACCTTATTTAAAATACAACAGGAAATGTAATAAAAATATTTACTTTGCCGTTTTATTATGATAGGTGTTCTGTATTTTACTCAGCATCTTTAATTATATTTACAACCTCATTAAGACTTATCTTTGTTGAGTAAAAATAATCCCATATCGTAGGTTCGGTGTTACTCTTACCAAACACCTTTAAACTATGGTTACGTACAATTTTATTAACTTTACTCAATGTTTCTAAGTGGTTTGGTTTTATTGCAGCTCCTTTTCTAAACGTTGTTAGCATCTCGTTGAATCTTACATGAAGAGGTTTGTGCTTCGGTTTGTTTCCTATCTTCAACTCTCTATCAATATACCTACTAATCACGTTTTTAAGGTAGAGGTTACGTTGTTCTTCTTGTTTGTATAAGTAAGATGTTAAAGCGACATCAATCTTTAGTGGCTGCATAAATTGTTCTGATTTTATATAAAAAATGAGGCGCATCTTGGACTTTGCAAGAGAACTACCAAATGGTAACAAGATTGGTTTTTGTATGATGTCTACACCAAGCTCACTAGCTGCACAATCAAGGTTTTGCTTAAACTCATGCAATGCGGATTCAACAAGTTCTAAGAACTTCGATCTCTGTTCTGGTTCAAAATTGTTGAGAGCGCGAGTGTATTTATCTTGAAGATTTTCCATATTCACCTCTTATTTATTTAATAATGAATAGTTGAAACGTTTACGGCTCTTTCTGATCGCTTTAATTCGGTATTTCTTCACGTTATTTTCCTTCTTGTTATTACCTCCCCATACAAAGGTGTGAACGTGTCTACAAGCTATTCAGCATGTATACGAGAGGTTTTGTATTCGGTTGTATTTAGAGAGGGGTTAGGTTGGGTTAGGTTGCCTTATGAGTTTGATAAAACTCATACAACTCGCAATCTAATCGATTTGTCACTTCTTCAATGTCCTTATAAAACTCTCTAGCTATTAATTTGCCAACCACACGAGGGTATCTTATCAACAAGGCTAAAAAGTCATTTGAATCTAGATGTTCATATACAAAAACGTCATGCTGTTTTGATGTTGGAACTTTAAATTCGTTGTCATTCAAATCTAACCATTGATCTTCATATAGCTCGATAATCTCCTTCGTTTCCTTAGTGGGAATAGGTAACTCAGTGATCATTAGCGGAACTGAACTATTTACAAAAATCTCCTCGATCTTGTGATCTTGGCGAGTAATAAAAATGGTGTCATAACCTTGCTCTGGCTTTAATACCGTGAAAGTGTTCATATCATTGTTTCCTCTTGTTTGGAGTGATACATACAAGTAGCCCTACATTGTGCTTCATTCAAGCATGTATCAGGTTTGTTTTAGTGTTGTTTGGATTAGCCTGTAGAGGCTGAATAAGGTGTTAGCGTTGCGCTAAAAGGGGATTGGTTAGAATGGGATTACGGATTCGTGTTCGGGACAATCACGGTTTAAGCAGTACCCGAGATCATCTAAATTGTCACCACAAACTTCACAGATTAGCTTTTTAAGTATAGCTTCTACGGTTGTTTGATCTGGAAAGTATTCATCCCGGAAATGCGTATGCAACACCTTCAACCAGCGTTTTGTATCTGCAACGTCAAGTTCATCTCTGGCGAGTGGTGCAGCAAACCAACCAACTCCTTTAGATTCAACATCTATATCTGAAACATCGACATTTCCGATCAGGCTGACCAGCTTGGACTTGTCACCTTTCGGTGCTGTTACTTCTGTTGATGTTTCAACAATCTTTGTTGTTGCTTCTGCTTCTTCAACAGGTGCCAGGTGTTTTACTGGTTCGGGCTTTCCATCACTAGACTGAACAAAACTATATACTGCTGCGTCCTCTCGTTCTTCTGTTTCTTCATCCACCATTAAACACTGTTTGTAACTTGCTAACTCTGCAGCACACATATAGTAAGTAGGGCATGGATCGTTAGTTGTAGTGTTTATATCATCGACAAATCCGAAATTTGCATCTGTTTCGTCGTCATAACCATCTGGTTCCGTAAGAGCAAACATATAACATTCGACGTGTGGGTGTTCGGTGAAGTATGATTCTGTTCCGTAACAAGGTTGCTTTCTGTCTTCTTCTCGTTGTTTCTGTTCTTCTAATCGTTCAGCTTTAGCCTCATTACGTTGCTCGGTTGCTTCTGGTGTATCGAAAGTAGAAAGGGCAGGGTTTACCAGATCGTAATCTTTCAACACATTATCAAGCTTACGGATTGACTTCTTACCAGCATTTTTAATCGAACCTTTAGAAGTTGTTGCCACATCAAGCAAACCAATCTGCATTAGCTTTTTTATACGTGCTCTGTTACTTCCACTAGAACGATATGAACTACCAGTAACAGCAGTGCAAATCCTGTCTAGGCTTTCGAAGTAGGGAGAATGTTTAACGTTCTTGAAGTAGGCTTCACGTTGAGTAATAAAGGTAATGATCTTGAAGTCCACACCATCAAAAGGAATGATCTCTCCTGTCTTTTTATTCTTAAATCCAGTTGCTAGCGTATATCTAGCATCAATCTGAACAAATCCAATATTCTTGTTATAGTCGTTTACCATTGTGTGTATTCTCCTTTGCCTCCACTTGGGCACTTGTTTCAGAAAGTTGACGTTGTAATTGCTGCATTAGCTCGATTGTTAATTGAGTCGGGCTGAGTCCTGTCTGATCTGCCAAATCACCAACCAATTTGTCGTATGGGTGTTTGAGTTGAATTTTCATTTTAAGATTTCCTCTTTAATATTCTGGTTGAACTCTTCGATTAAACGGAATAGATATAGTGCTAGTCCATGTTCGAAACATTGCTGATAATCACCTGCAAGTTTTCGGTTCAATTTTGTTCGGCTGACATTAGCTGGTTTGGTAGTTCCTTTTAACAATCGGTCTAACTGATACAGTGTAGAGATTGGCAGCGATTCGATTGTTACCCCTTCGGGCAGTTGGTAATTCATTAGTTAAATTCTCCGTTTTCAGATACACGAAAGCCCCACAACGTGTGATTCATTGCAAGCAATGCACGTATGGAGTAGTTAAATTGTTGGGAGTTAAAAGAGGGGAAGGTTTAGATTATTCATCATTAAAACAATCTATACAGGTATAATAACACGAATAGTTATCATTTGCAATAGTAAAATGTGATTTTATTCAAAATATTTTACATTGTGATTGACTTTACTGTATTTATACTATATATGCTACGGATTTATAGAATTTTGTCAAGCGAGGGTGAGTAAGTTATTGATTTTGATAGAATCGCTACTCAATAGTGATTCACCTTATTCTGTAAATACTCATGTACTTTCAATGTCATTTCTTCAATCGACATCTCACCAGATTCTACCTTCTCTTCCCCAGAAATATACATTCCATCCTGACGGATCTTAGGTAACACTTCTTCACATACCCAATCTTGGAATTTTTCAGCATCAGGCTTATTAGAACGCATGATTAGGCGGTAAATATCGAACTCATCAATCCATACTTTCTTACTGATAACTTCATTATGTGTGTAACCCTTCTGCATTAAAGCTTGATAAGGAGTAATATTGGCACCTAAGTCCTTGAATTCTGTGGACTGTCTGTTATATAGATTGTCCGATTTATCTTTCTCTAAATCTAGGTAAGATTTTTTAATCCCATGCTTACATAAGTTTTTAACTGCCTGTGTTGTATTCTCATAACCTAAGATCGTAGCAATTGTTTCAGCCTTAAAGTAAGGAACAACCTTACCTTTATGATTCTCCCACATGATAGTTTCAATGTTCATACCATCGTAATCAAAAATCTGCATTTCTTTGTTCATATATTATTTCTCCTTATTTAATTTCAATAATTTCACAATTGTTTGTTAGGGATGATACGAATGTGTCCACTTCATCTTCGTAAACATCGATCTCTTTTGTTTCCCAAACCTCTTTCTTGAACACCCACCAACCTTTTGAAGATACAAGTTCTTTGTATTTAATCGTCTTTGTTGGTGTTGGTAAGAATTCTACAAGGGGCAAAAACCAGTCCGTATTTCTGCCTAAATCTAGGCAATTCTAAAAGTTAACGTCGTTTTGAAACTGCCTAAAATCAGGCAGATTTATCCTACCAATAAGTAAAAGTGCCTAAATTTAGGCAATCTTAACCTCAAAACTGCCCGCTAGAGGTCACCTATGTTATATATAGATAATACTAAGTCAGATCAGAGACTCGTAAACTCGTCAAACCAATATATGTCAGATCTTCACTACGTTCATAGACTCATTACATTCGTCCTAAACACCATATGTTAGATCTCGTTCGCTGTGCTCACTCAAGACTCACCATGTTCGTCTAACCAACACAGTAATATTTGTATTAACAATATTAATATATAGATATGTAAGATCAGAGACTCACTGTGTTCGTCTGCCCTAAAGGGCTTACTAATATGTTATATAGAAGAGACTCGTAACCTCGTCCTCAACGCTACGCTTATGTGTTTTCTATGTTCACTGTGTTCACTAAGAAAAGAAACCCTGTGTTGTCTTAAGCTCCGCTTACACATGTTGTGTGTTTATCACTTCGTGATGGTGAATGTGTTTTATAGCTCCGCTATCTATGTATATGTAAGATTCACGATACAACCCACCTGTAAAGCTCATAGACAAGCTATTTCACTTTCCATGTGTGATGTGTTCATCTAACCCCTAAAGGGGCTGTGTGTTGCTTTCATAAATCTTGTGTTATTCAAAGAGTTCGCAGTGTCGTAATCCAACACATTGCTATACTTAACCTCATGATACTTTTAACTCTGTTCAACGCTGAGACATCACCATGAAACGTTTATTGCTGGCTGCTATGTGCTTACTTACGGCTACTGGACAAGCAGAAACCGTCTGTAAAACTAACAATGCAAACGGGATCACACGCTGTAAGAACTCCTCCACAGGTACAGAGGCAAGGTATCGAGTCGATCCCCATGGAAAAATTCGAGATGACCAAGGCAATGTTTGGCGACAAGACCCCCATGGTAAATGGCGTAATGATAAGACAGGAACGATCATCTCCAAGGATTCCAATGGGATCATTCGAGACAATAAAGGCAACACATGGAAGCGTAGCTCTGATGGATCTCTTAGGGGGAGCAACGGCACGATATGTAAGAAGGATTTACAGGGTACGGTTAGGTGTAAGGATTAAGAACGAGGCTTATATGATAAAAATAAAATACGTTACTACGTTGTTGGTAATAGCAATGTCAGGCTGTGGTGATTACGAATCGGTATCCATCCCTAGTTTAGAATTAACGGAAGAACAAAACCAAGTGCTCTTGGGAGTAACAGCGTCTAACCTGACATGTGCTGCTATCAGCAGATATTCAAATGATATCGGTTCACCGATTGAAGATCGGAGTTATCTAGAAAACGCAGAAACTGCTTTTAGTATTATCGCTAATTCTAATTTAAGTGGTAGAAGTAAAAACTGGGATGAAACTTATAAGCAGATGAAAACCGTAGTTTATAATGGGGTTATTACAGATTTGAATAATGCACCATCTTTGAATGACTTTTACGATCATGTATTTCCACATTATCAAGAAGCCTTAAAAGTAAAATCTATCCGAGATTGTGCCGATGTAAGTGCAGTAACTAGGCGTATTCTTGACCCGTTGTTGGTTCTGTAAAGTAGTCGATAGTGGATGATAAAGAGGTCATTACTAGTGAAATTAAGTAGTACACCTATTAACGATAGGTTTCTTATTACTTGCTAAACAAAATGCGCTATCGCTCTCAATCATCCAGACCAAGATTTCATAAATGTAATGGTTCATTCCAAAAATGCAACATTCGATGCTGAATAATAATTCAATCGATGAATATAGACCATGTGTGCAATATAAATGCAAATACTCAGATATTAAGTCTATTTGTGCACTGGATGTGTGAGTGTGGGGGGTAATTGGTGTGCAAATGCTTCTATGCGGCTCAGACAAGCGTTTTAGCGGTGAATTAGTATTAATGGATTAATATTGATTAGGACGTTGTGAGAGGCTTTGAGGCGTTTTAAAAGGCAATAAAAAACCGCCATGATAGGCGGCTTGATGAAGGGGAAGTTAACAATAAATAAGTGAATTCTAAACGGTCATACTCTTCTTAACATTAGCGATTAGTCCACGACTACAACCAACAATCTTTTGAATATCTGAATATGAATGACCAGCTTTCAAAAGCTTCTCTATCGAACTGTGACGGCCTGTATTTGCTTTCCTGCCTTGGTACTTACTAGGATCTTTCTTAGCTTTCTGAATACCTTCAGCTTGTCTTTTCTGGCGAGTTTCGTAGTCATCCCTTGCCATTGCAGCACCAAGATCCAACATGAAGTTAGTTAAAGCCTGTTGAATAGCTGAAGTAACCTGATCACTACCAGACAATATACTGTGTGTGGTTGGTTGGTCTAATACAACAATGTTTATACCAGCTTCTTTGATACGTTGTTTTAGAGACTCCCATACTGGGAAAGGTAGACGTGTAAGCCTGTCCATCTTCTCGATAAGAAGAATATCACCCTCATGTGAATCATTGATCAGTTCAGCCAGTGCTGGACGTTCTAAGGCAGTACCAGACACGTTTTCTGTATACACCTTTGCAATCTTAACGTTATGTGAATCGGCAAACGCGTGAAGTGATGACAATGCCCTTGATGCATCTTGTTGTGTGGTTGATGCTCTTAAGTATCCACGTATAAACATAATCGTTTCCCCTTTGATTCAGTTCACTATAAAGCAGTTCATTTTAGGTGGTCATTATAGATTGGTTCATTTAGGGTGGTCAATAACTATTAATACTATTGGTTTTATGTAGTGTTAAAGTGGCTCTGTTTGGGTATATCCATAATGACCAGTTAATCACGGTTTTAAGTGAAGTAAATGAGAGTAATTCTCAAGTATCACCACTATCATTTGTTACTTAAATGATTCTTAAAATGTCTACGGAAAAGGGCGGTGATTGGTGAGATTTGTGATTGCATTTCTACTATTCACATTTAGTGCATAGATATTTGAAAATTAGCCATTCTGAGAGAATGTGACGGATTTTGTGTGCTTAAATGGTCTCTCGCTCAATTTCATACTCTCAAACCATTGCTTACGATATTTACCTGTAACAATGGATATTTTGTCACTAATAAACAACCACCGGAAAATTTAGTTTTATGTGTAACGAAAATTTTAGGTAAGTATATAAATATTGCTACTTATGGTATAATTGTTACATATATTAAGATAAAGTTTTTGATAAATCCTCATAATAACACCTCTAAATAAGCAGTACACCCAATTCTAGATATTTTCATCATTAGATTACCGAGAATTTTTACCAATTTAACGCATATCCCATTGAAAATATAATTACTGAAAATTTATGTAAGTTATTGATATATATAACAAGAAGTACACCTTCATTACAACATGTAGGACTCTTACTCATGAACCGAAATCAAAAGATTTTGTATGTTCAAGGGGAGATCTTAAGCCTAAATTCCAGTTTATTAAGCAATACTAAAATTTCACCAGAAATTAAGCATGTAATATACCTATTAGGTTTGAATCTACCTTATTCATACATTGAAGAAACAACAGGATTTAAACAATCCTACCTAAGAAAAATTAAATCTGTACACAAACAGGTTGTAGATTGCCTACAAGAAGAAACAGCCAATCTTTACAGTATTAACGGCATTAACTAATAAGGATAATAATAATGAATAGTAAGCCTTTACCCGTTGTAACAAACATCGGAAACCGTCACTCTTTACAAAACCACCTCGATACACTTCTGGATGTGGCATCAGCACAGGATAAGAATCTCCAAGCCATTAATAAAGCTTATAGTGGATTGATTAAATCTCTTATAGCTAGTGCTCAAGGTAAAGAAGAAATCAGTAAATCACAGCTAGATTGCATTAAGATCTTACTGTCTGAACATAAGCACTTAAACAAAGTCGTCGCTGATATTGAGGAGTTGATTAAAAAGGTTCGTATTTACCAAGATGAGGAGGTGAAACCTTCTCCAACTAAATCTACACCAACACAAAAAGGTATGCTCCCTAAAATTCCTCTAGATACACCAATGTATGGAGCGAAAACTAATGCAGATTAACTACTTCGGTGTTCATGCTGAACTTTGCCATAGCTTGCTGTCTGTATGGGGATATGATGAAGAAACCCTTAATCAACATCACATTTATTTCCCACTGGTTACGCTATCATCACCAGAAACTAAATCTAGGTTGTGGCGGTCTATTCTACAGCATCAAGAGGTATTACAAGCCGTTCTACTCAATGGTGGTGATTATGGTGTTAAGTATCTGCTATACGTCCTCCAAGAGCTTTGTGATGTTTGTAAGGATGAAGTAGGGTGTTTATATGATGATGTAGAAGAAGGGACGTTACAAGCCGCTTGGGAACATGTGGAACAGCATGTGATCCCTTCTTTGGGTGATGATGGGTGTGTTATTACGTTTGGTGCAGTGTAATATCCTTGCTCTTACTACTGAAGTGTCACCACCCAGTTACCGCCTTTATCCTTAATGTGATAGGCGTAGTTGTGGTTGTTACACCACACGGAAAACCCTCTTGTAAATGACATTTCTACAATCCCCGATACGCTGTTGCATTTGTACCCGTATAAACCAATGATTTTAACAAGTTGATTTATTACTTCAGGGTTTTCTTTGATACCTTCTGGTACTCTAGCTCCTGATTCGAGGAGAGGGTGAGTAAAGGTATTTGCTTGTTCAGCGTTTTTTCTTACCCTACTGTTTTCCAGATTACTTATCCCAATGGTCATAGCGACTAATACTATTGAAACTAATACGAATACTGACCTAGCCTTAGCTTCCTTGGTTGGTTCTTCTTCGGTACTTTCAAGGCTGTTCCGGTCTTCCTGATGTGGAAGCGGTGTAAGCTCATAAGAATTACTTGCTAAATTGCTTTCTTCTTCTGTTTGTTCAGGTTCTCTATCTGAGAAAAACTGATTCCTTGCAAGATCTTTCAAATACCCGATTGGAGCCAGTGCTTCTAGTCTTATATTTAACTCCGGTATTTCTATAATCGACGGGCACTCTTTCCGTTTTGAACCTAAGTATGCACCTGCTGCAGCACCAAATGGACCTGCAATTGCTGCTCCTATCAATGCTCCACAACCTAGGTTTTTAACTTGTTGTACCTGCTCGTCACCATGTTCAAGAACAGTAATCTTGTATTCACTCTCTGGTAATACTAAGTCCAGCTTTTTCTTTTCATTAGTAGAGAAATCAAAAACTGATTTAGTATTACCAGTGTAATACTTAATCTCAAACTTCAAGTGTCCACCATTAGGGTAATAGGCAATTAAAGCAGAATCTTCAACGACTTCTACATACTGTCCATCTACCTGCAGGTTTAGTGGTTTAAAGCTGTGCCACATTGCCATAATGTAACCCTTCAATTAAAAGTAAACATATACATATTAGCACCTATTCATATAAGTGCTTATTTGGCAAAGAAGATTTACTATCTACAGACTTTAATTTTGACTATCAAGAAAGGTTCTAGCTAGAGATTTCGGTGTGTAACCTCATGTTACTTGAATATGTAATGCTCAGTTACAAGAACACGATCTACGATCTAATAGATTAATAACAATACGATTTTTCTACTTTAAATCTTGCAGTATTCCGCTTTCCTGTTGTAAGATCTCTGTGTTGGTGTAAGAACCCAACACCAATGTTTATCAGCGTAAGAACCTGATAAGCAAACTTTAACGGGGTAAGAGCCGTTGAGGGAAAACTAGAGAAAATACATATCTGATTTCTAATGCTTGCCATATACGGGAAGTGTTTTTCATATACAGGTCGGGCAGGGGTCATAGTACGCCTGTATCTACATGATGTTCTCTCTAGTCGTCAAGTAGCTTTGCAGCTCCTGCCCTCCCTAACGGTTCTTATCTCTAAAAACTAGAGAACAGAACTATGATCATCAAACACCACTCACAACTAGTGAATGCTTGCGCCAGTGCATGTATTCAAAACATATCTCCAGCCGAAAAAGCCGTGTTAGTGTCGTTACTATCACACCTGAATCTGTCACATAACAAAGCTTTCCCATCTCAACAAAGACTTGCTTCTATCACTGGATATTGCAGGGCAACAGTTAACCGATCTATCCAGAAGCTAAAGAGCTTAAACCTTATTAAAATTAGTAAGATAGAGCGTATTAACGGGATCGGGTTACGCAATCAATACTCAATCGCAAACAAACTATTAACTCTATTGAATGTTGTGTTAAAAGCTGGATTTGGTGTAAAGAGTAGTAAATCAAAAGTACCTACCACCACTACTACACCACAACACAAAACACCTTCTCAAACCTCCCTGATTGATGCTGCTAACGCTGATTTCGATAAACATTACCAATCTATTGCTGATACAAAAAGGTCAGACATAAGCGTTGTACAAGCTCTTAGAGCCACTATTAAACGTGGGAGGGTGTAACGATGTCTAGCAAACAACTATTAACTATTGCACAGCAAGTGAAACAGGCATTCGAGCATCATACACCATGCAAATTACCTGCATTGAGTAGGGAAGACCTCATTGTGTTGTTAGTGCTAATACATAACTGATAATTGGATATGTTGGAATGGTGGGGAGGCGTGATATTCCTCCCCAATGACAGCAAGCAAAGGTGTCACAGCCAAAAATCTAACCCAGCTATAACAATGTTCCAACTTCAAGGGCTAAACATTGTGAGTGAGTGTGCAGTTTAAAAATAATTCAGGCGGTTAATACTTCACCTTATCAATAGCCGTCTTCAATGCCTGTATGTTGGTTAAGTGTGCATAGTGGGCGGTCATGTCACCAAATGTAGAACCGGAAGAGTGACCAGTTATAGCCTTTATAGCAAGGTCATGTACACCTACTTCTATCAAGCTTGTGTTCATCCTGTGTCGTGCTGAATAGGCTGATAACTGTAGGTCTGCATTATCTGTGTCTGGTAGGTTAATTGCTTCTTTTGCTTGTTTATAAACTAAGGTCAGACTCAAGTTAGTAGGGAATAGTCTTCCGTCTTCACATGATGCTAACCAAGTTTCAAACCCTAGCTCGATTAAACGTTGATGCACTGGGATATTGCGGTTACTGCCTTTAGTTTTTACCTTACCTGCTTTCTCCGATACTCGGATATATAAGATCCCTGTGTCATCATCCCTGAGCACATCTTGTTTGCGCAATTGTTCTACTTCCGCATTTCGGCAACCAGTAAAGATCTGAATTAGTGCAGCCCAACTATCCAGTGTTTTATCAGTGGTATTGTGATAATCAATCAGTTGTCGTGTCTGTGTTAACGTAAAACATCCACGTTTAGTTGTTGCTTCAAGTTTAATGGTGAGTTTTGGGGCTTGTTCGATGTACTCTTGATCAATACAGTATGTGAAAATTGGGCTTAGATGCTTCCATCCATTACGTAAGTTAGCCCCTTGTGTTTCTTCTGGTAGTAGGTTGCCTTCTTCAGCTACTTCAATGAGCTGCTCTACTGTCATCTTATAATATGGACTACCAACCTTTAGATGGGGGAAACTGCACAATTGGTTGAACATACCATTCAAAGTTTTACGAGTAATCTTATCAACTGGTAGCTCCCCAAGATAATGAGTAAACCACTTGTAGAACTTCTCGCGCTCTCGTAGCATCCTAGGGGTAAGCTTCCACGTTTTCCGCCATTCTTCCAACACTTCATTGAAAGTAGGGGCATTATTAACAGGTTCTTTCAATTCTCCCCGTAGCGAATCAGAGTAACGTTCCTGTATTGAATTTGATTTCTGTTTAGATCTGACAATGTCGCTAGATAGAATGGACTCACCCAGTTTCATTACTAAATCTGTAGCCTTTTTTAGTTCTGTAAGCACGATTTGATTTTGTCTGGATGAGTTAATCTCGTGTTTTGTTAGCTGATTTACGAACCATCGTTCAAGGTCTGGTAAAGAGATTTTAGCTAATTCCTCTGAATCATTATCTACCTGATTGCAAAGATTCTTTATTTCATAATATGGCTTAGATGTAGGCTTTAAATCACAACCAGAAAGATAGGGTGTGTGTCCCACTTTATCAGTTAAAAGTGTTTCTATGACGTCACTCAGAGATTCTTTTGTGATTGCCTCTTGACGCAACATCTTATGCCTGATTTGACCAATAATATTTTTAACCAACCGTTTGCAAACCCTTGAGCTATCAGTTCGTAAGCTCTTTTTAAAAACCGTACCACACTTAGGTAATCGGAAATTGAAATAATATATACCACCTCTTTGGATAGTGTGTTGAACCGCCATTGTGTTACACCTTATGTGTTACAGTCATGTGGTACACATCAATATTGAGTAATTTTCCTATCCTTAATCATCAACCCTGTTAACGTATAAAGTTATGTGTCCTAGCTTTGATCCCCAAGGGATTAGGTTGAATTTTTGGTGTGGAGAATGGCGCCGATTTAGCTTACATTAACTAAGAAAGTTACGTATAATGTCCGACCGAAAAATCCCACTGAAATGGGTAAATAGCAAAATGCAGACCAATCCTGGTCTAGACGTCTGTGAAGACGACACATAGGTAGATAAATGAGCGAAAAGTTACAAAAAGTATTAGCACGTGCTGGTCACGGTTCTCGTCGTGAGATTGAATCGTTAATTAAATCTGGTCGCGTTAGCGTGAACGGTGTAGTCGCTAAGCTTGGTGAAAGACTTGAAGACGAGAGCAGCGTAGTTCGTATCGATGGTCACATTGTCTCTGCAAAGATTCAAGAAGAAGTGATTTGTCGTGTACTTGCGTACTACAAACCTGAGGGTGAACTGTGTACTCGTCACGATCCAGAAGGTCGTCGTACTGTTTTTGATCGTCTGCCAAAAATTCGTGGCTCTCGTTGGATTTCAGTTGGTCGTCTGGATGCGAACACTTCTGGTCTTCTACTTTTCACAACGGATGGTGAACTGGCGAACCGCTTAATGCACCCAAGCCGCCAAGTTGAACGTGAATACCTAGTACGTGTGTTCGGTGAAGTAACTGAACAGAAAGTTCGTAATCTAGTAAAAGGTGTTGAACTGGAAGACGGTTTAGCTCGCTTTGAAGATGTTGTTTACGCGGGTGGTGAAGGCATGAACCACACGTTTTACGTTGTTATCAACGAAGGTCGTAACCGCGAAGTTCGTCGACTATGGGAATCGCAAGAGTGTACCGTTAGCCGTCTGAAACGTGTTCGTTACGGCGACATCTTCTTAGACAAGAAACTGCCTCGTGGCGGTTGGATGGAGCTTGACCTGAAAGAAGTAAACTACTTGCGTGAGCTTGTAGAGCTTCGTCCAGAGAAAGAAACCATGCTTGATCTGAACAAAGACAATACGTCACGCAAACGAGAGCGTGCACGCAGCCAAAAAATTCGTCGCGCAGTTAAGCGCCATGAAGAGCGTGTTAACACGCCAAAAGGTCGCAGCAACAACCCTTCTCGTCGTAAGCCGAAGAAGACTGCTGGTGACCAAGGCGCACGCAACAAGCATCGTTAATCGATAGCAAAACATCAGAAAGGCTTGCCAATTCGGCAAGCCTTTTTCTTATCTGTTACATAACAAAAGGATCTAAAGCCTATATAGAGCAGGGTGCTTTGTATAAACATATATCTCAGCTAGACGAAAACAACAGATAAAAAAATACCAGCACTAGGCTGGTATCTTTGTTCATGATGAAGAAACGTTAATCGCGTTTCCAAAGCATATGGCAGAACTTATGTTCAGGGTCTCGGCTGATTAGCATACGAGCAAATACGTCATCAAGAACGTCATTTCCCTCATTTACTAGGCCGATACGAACCTCTGCATATACTTCTTTGTCGATCTCGAAGCCAACATGTTCAACCCAGTCATCACCGGTTTCAACAAGTTCTGCGGCACCACGATCTTCAAATTGCGCAGTAAACAGAATCACGTCAGCAGGCTCTAGGTTATCTGGAGCCATCTCAAGGAAAATGTCGTACGCTGCGTCGATGACGTCGTCGTAAGAAATCAAATCTGACATGCTTATGCTCGGCTCATGTATTTACGTTCAGCTGTGTTAATGATAACACGGTCACCAGTTGCAATGTACTCAGGAACCTGGATGACAAGACCTGAAGCGAAGCGTGCTGGCTTAGTGCGAGCAGATGCAGAAGCACCTTTGATTGAAGGGTCAGTTTCTTCAATCACTAGCTCAACAGAAGATGGTAGTTCAATACCCACTGCAGCACCGTTAACAAGGATAATGTGGATACCTTGTGTATCTTCGTTGATGAACAGCATGTCGTCTTCAACTTCATTGTGCTTGAATGTGTATTGTGAGTAGTCTTCGTTATCCATGAAGATGTGCTCATCGCCGTCAGCGTATGAGTACACAACTGCACGTTTGTTCATTTCTACCGTTTCAACAACGTCATCAGACTTGTAACGCTCATCTACACGTGCGCCCGTGTTTAGATCTGTACAACGCATTTTGTAGATTTTAGCGCCGCCACGACCGCCAGGAGTCGTTACTTCGATGTCTTTAACTAGAAGAGTTTTACCATTAGACTCGATTGCGAAGCCTTTTTTGATTTCACTTGCCTTTGGCATTGTATATTCCTATTCATACTTATTAAGCAAAACTCGGTGATTATAGCGCTAAGTTAGCCGCCTAGCATTAAAATTCATTGCAGAAATTTGTTGTTACTCCCATGACTAAACACCTGAATGGACTTGATTCGGTGAGTCGGCTAAGAGAACATATAGCCCAACTTCTTGAACCATCTGAGAACACGTTTTAAGTCATGTCTCTGCCTCTTATCGATCCTAAACAACCATTTCAACCAGAGTTTGCGCCTTTAATTAGGGAAGTCACCGCTTGTCTCAAAGGTGGATTGGGGCAAAACTTACACAGCGTTTATGTATACGGTAGTGTTGCTCGTAAAACAGCGATCGTTGGGAAGTCGAACTTAGACCTGGTTGTCGTTACTCAATCATCCTTTGAGCACAATCGCGCGACTTTGCTCAACACAATTAAGTGGCGTGCGCAGCAGAGTTACCCTCACGTTAATGGTGTATCGGTCCGTACAGCCTTAGTGAGTGAAGTGGCTAATTTAGACAGTATTTTCACTTGGGGCTTTATGCTTAAGCATTGCTGTGTCTGTGTTTATGGTGATGATCTAGCAGACTGTTTTGGTGATTACGTCCCAAGTTGGGAAATTGCTAAGCACTGGAATATGGATGTGGAAGATTGGATTACGGTGTATCGCAAAAAAATCGTACAAGCGAAGACGATAGAAGAGCAGGTGGCCGCCCAGCGCGTGATTGCTAAAAAGTTACTAAGAGCGTCATACTCTTTGGTGATGTATCGAGATAAACGTTGGTTTGATGACCCTATACAATGTGGCAAGGTATTCTTAACTTATCATCCTGAAAAGCAGCTTGAGATCGAGCGGCTAGAAATTTTACTTTCTGGCCGGGGTATTCCCAAGCGTTCTGTTATCGGGCTAATTGATGCGTTTGGTGATTGGTTAGTCAAACAGTACCAGAAAACAGAGTTTCGTATCGGCTAAAACAACCCCATTTGTGGCGCTGAAAGCCTGTCAAAGTCCGTCCCAATGAAAGGGAGAATCGCATCCGCAACGGGTTTGAGTTGTTTATCAATGTAATGTTGATAATCAATCGGGCTATTGAGGTACTCATAAGGTTCAGGGCCGTTCACGGTAATAATGTATTCAATTCGCCCTTTGTTTTGATACTGTAATGGGCGGCCAAGCTTGGCATTTATCTCATCGGCTAAACGAGCTGCACGCACTTGTGGCGGGACGTTCTTCTGATACTCATGCAGTTTTCTTCGCAGTCGCTTTTGATACACCAACTGTTCATCAAATTCACCGTTGTTAGTTTTCTCAACCATCTCTCGGACATAGTCGCTTGGATCTTCACCATGGAAAATCATGCTATAGAGTGTATTTTGAAATTTCTGTGCTAACGAGGTCCAGTCAGTACGGGCACTTTCTAACCCTTTAAATACAATCCGTTCTTGCTTTCCTTCACCGATTAAACCCGCATAGCGCTTTTTCGAGCCAGTTTCTGCGCCACGAATCGTTGGCATAAGGAATCTGCGATAATGGGTTTCATACTCGATTTCCAACATAGATGTTAGGTTGTACTCAGAACGCAGGTGTTCTTGCCACCAAGAGTTGATGTAATCAACTAATTGATTTCCAACAGCGTCAGCTTCTACTTGACTGTATGGTCGATTCAACGACACGAATGTGGAATCCGTATCGCCGTAAATCACTTGATATCCTTGCTCCTCGATCAGCACCTTAGTTTGCTTCATGATTTCATGTCCGCGCATGGTAATACTAGAAGCTAACCGAGTATCAAAGAAACGACATCCCGATGAGCCCAGTACGCCATAAAAGGAGTTCATGATGATTTTGATTGCCTGAGAAAAAGCTTTTTCATTGTTCTTCTTTGCCACATCACGTGCTGCCCAAAGCTTTTCAATCATTTCTGGTAAAAAGTGTTTCGTACGATGGAACTGCCCACCGCGAAAGCCAGGTACAGCCTGATTTTCTTCTTTTCCAATATCGAGCAATAACCCCTCAACTAAACCCATAGGATCAATCAAGAAAGAGCGAATAATCGATGGATATAGACTCTTAAAATCCAATACTAAAACAGAATCATATAGGTTAGGGATGGAGTCCATCACGTAACCGCCGGGGCTGGCAATCCAATTTTCAGGGTGTAGGTTCGGAGCAACGTAGCCAGCTCGGTGTATCTGAGGCATGTATAGGTTTGTGAATGCTGCAACCGAACCGCCGACACGATCCAGTTCGACACCAGTGAGACGAGAGCGCTCTATTGCAAAGTCGAGCAGGTGAGTGTGATTGAAAATCTTATTCACTAACATGCAGTCTTGTAAATTATATTTAGCCAGCGATGGTTTGTCGGAGCGGTACATACGATTGATCTCATCCATGCGGTCATGAACGTTGTGGATTTCTTTCCCTTCCCCTAAGAGTTCTTGAGATACAGACTCTAATGACCAAGACCGAAAGTGATAAGTCGCCGTTTTTAACGTATCGATACCGTCCATTACAACTCGCCCTGGAATGGAGATAAACCCTTGTTGGCTTTGAGATGAACTTCTGAAAAAGCTGGCTTGGTCTGCTCTACCAAGCATTAGCTTCATGTTGTGCCATTCTGCTCGTTTGTGTAGCAGACGAAAGTCAAAATCAATGACGTTCCAACCGACAATGACATCGGGGTCGAATTGTTTAAACCAAACGATGAGTGCTTCTAGAAGCGCTTTTTCATCCTTAACCCACTGTATCGGTGTCTCCGAAGGTTCTGGTTCTCCGATCATGATAACGCGGGAATCCATGACGCTGTCTAATCCGATTGAGTAAAGAATGCCTTTCTCAGAGCATTCTAGATCTAACGAGACAACGTTTAACTTCGGCTCATATTGCCCCGCACGGCATTTTGCGCTCTGGACGCGTTGGTAGCCATTGGTGCGAGTCACATTGCCTGTAAACTCGATACTGCCTTTGATAAAACGCTCCATTAGGTAGCGATCGGCGAGGCGAATATCACTTTCATACGTAGTGATATCTTTTTGAGCGAATGTGTCTTTGAGTGCGAGAGCGTCTTTGGTTACATTGGTATAGCAGGCAGCAAGAGGCGTATGTTCAAACGTTTTGAGATCCAAAAGGCGGATGTCGACGAATATGTTTTTTTCTCGTGCGAGTGTCTTTGCTTGCTCTGAGTGTTTCTGAGCGATGAAAAAGACTGGCTTCTCACCATTAATAAGTAACTGAGTAGGACCTGCTTCTGTCGAAAGCCACAGCTCGATTTGAGTTTGACCTTTGATGTCTCGTGCCTGTCGAGTTAGCAGGAAGCCTTGTTGAATATTCAAATGTGAGAAACCTTAGAAAACTTGAAGAACGTTAGTTTAACACTAAGAACTGTGAAAATAACCAGTAAAGAAAGCGTCTCAAATTTTTGCTGGAATTAGTGATTACAAGTTAGTCTTTGGTGCAAGAGGGACAGTGTCATTTTAAGTTATAGCGTGTTTCTCTGGGCAATATGAAACCTAGTTACTTGATTTATTGTACTTAATGTTGTTAATTGTCTTTTCTTAGATTTCGGTTCTGCTCATCACGCTCTAAAATAATAGAGTGGTTTATGAATAAGTTCTTGCTAAAGTTTGCGTTTCAGCACATATTCATAGAAAGCAATTTTTTGTCGATTACGTTAGTATATAGGCAGTCATACTGATATCCACATTTAACAAATAATGGTTATGTGGGTGCAGAACCAATACAAAGTGTGGAGATACAAGTTTGATAAATGTTTTCCTTGTAGATGATCACGAGCTGGTTCGCACAGGGATACGACGTATTATTGAAGACGTCCGTGGAATGAACGTAGCAGGAGAAGCTGACAGCGGTGAAGATGCAGTAAAATGGTGTCGCAGTAATCATGCTGACGTCGTTTTAATGGACATGAACATGCCAGGAATTGGCGGCTTGGAAGCCACTAAAAAAATTCTTCGCGTGAATCCTGATGTGAAAATCATCGTACTTACCGTTCATACAGAAAACCCGTTTCCAACCAAGGTGATGCAGGCAGGTGCGTCTGGTTATTTAACCAAAGGTGCTGGCCCTGACGAAATGGTGAATGCGATTCGTGTAGTTAATAGTGGGCAGCGTTACATCTCGCCAGAGATTGCGCAGCAGATGGCATTGAGTCAATTTTCTCCAGCCTCTGAGAACCCTTTTAAAGACTTATCCGAACGTGAATTGCAGATCATGCTTATGATCACCAAAGGCCAAAAGGTAACGGATATTTCTGAGCAACTTAATTTAAGTCCAAAGACAGTCAACAGCTATCGCTACCGACTCTTTAGTAAATTGGACATTAATGGTGACGTTGAGTTAACTCACTTAGCGATTCGCCACGGAATGCTGGACACCGAGACCCTTTAGCGTGAATCCTCCCTTCGATTCGGCTTCCTTTCTCAAGACAGTAACTCATCAGCCCGGCGTTTACAGAATGTACAACGCCGGCGCTGTTGTAATCTACGTAGGTAAAGCCAAAGACCTTAAAAAGCGCCTTTCAAGCTACTTTCGAAAGAAAGTAGACAGTGAGAAAACTCGCGCGCTTGTCAGTAATATCGCCAAAATAGACGTCACGGTGACTCACACTGAGACAGAAGCGCTGATCTTAGAGCATAACTACATCAAGCAGTATTTACCGAAATACAATGTGTTGTTGCGAGATGATAAGTCTTACCCTTATATCTTTATTAGCGGTCATAAGCACCCACGGCTTTCTATCCACCGTGGCGCTAAGAAGCGCAAAGGTGAATATTTTGGCCCCTACCCAGATTCTGGTGCAGTAAGAGAAACATTGCACTTGCTGCAAAAGATATTTCCTGTGCGCCAGTGTGAAGACACTGTCTATTCCAACCGAACGCGCCCATGTTTGATGTACCAAATTGGTCGTTGTGCAGGACCATGCGTTAATACCATCATTTCTGATGAAGAATATGCAGAGTTGGTTGGCTTTGTGCGCATGTTTTTGCAAGGCAAAGATCAGCAAGTACTCAAACAGTTGATTGAGAAAATGGAAGTTGCTAGTCAGCAATTGCGCTTTGAAGATGCCGCTAAATTTCGCGATCAAATCCAAGCGATTAGGCGTGTTCAAGAGCAGCAGTACGTCTCAGAAGACAGCATGGATGATATGGATGTACTCGGGTTTGCTCAGGAGAATGGTATCGCGTGTATCCATATCCTGATGATACGCCAAGGCAAAGTGCTTGGTAGCCGTAGCCATTTTCCGAAAATCCCACAAAATACAAGCCAGCAGGAAGTGTTCGATAGTTTTCTGACTCAATACTATTTGAGCCATAACGAAGCACGTACAATTCCTTCTCGTATTATTTTGAATCAAGAGTTGGCAGAAGATATTGCGCCAATACAGAAAGCGTTAAGTGAAGTGGCAGGCCGTAAGGTTCATTTTCATACGTCGCCAACTGGCTCTCGAGCAAGGTATCTCAAGCTTTCGAACACTAATGCACTAACGGCGATTACCACCAAAATCAATCACAAAATGACGATTAATCAGCGTTTTCATGCGCTTCGCGAAACATTGAATTTGGAGTCTATAGCTCGAATGGAATGTTTTGATATCTCCCATACGATGGGGGAAAGCACGATTGCGTCATGTGTGGTGTTCAACAATGAAGGCCCCGTTAAGCAAGAGTATCGTCGCTACAACATTACTGGGATTACCGGTGGTGATGATTACGCAGCAATGGGACAAGCGTTGGAGCGCCGTTATTCGAAGCAATTGGACGTAGAGAAAATTCCCGACATCATCTTTATCGATGGCGGTAAAGGTCAGTTAAATCGTGCGCATGACATCATTTCGCAGTACTGGGGGGATTGGCCAAAGCGTCCTATCATGATTGGTATTGCAAAAGGCGTTACTCGCAAACCAGGTTTAGAAACGCTGATTACAGTCGATGGGGACGAGTTTCATTTACCAAGCGATGCTCCTGCGCTGCATCTTATCCAACATATTCGTGATGAAAGCCATAACCATGCTATAGCGGGGCACCGTGCTAAGCGAGGTAAAACCAGACGTACGAGTGCACTCGAAGGGATTGAGGGAATCGGCCCTAAACGACGTCAGGCGTTACTCAAGTACATGGGTGGGTTACAAGAACTTAAACGTGCAAGTGTCGAAGAAATCGCCAAAGTACCGGGAATAAGTCACTCTTTAGCAGAAATTATTTTCCAAGCATTGAAACAATAAGGAAAATCGCGCAACATTAAGCCGCAATGTGTAAGAGAATAATAAAATGCGTTTGAATATCCCGAACATTCTGTCTCTTCTTAGACTGTTCCTAATCCCTGTTTTTGTGGTTGTCTTTTATCTACCTTATTCATGGGCACCGTTTGCAGCAGCAATGGTGTTTTGGGTAGCGGGTTTTACTGACTGGCTTGACGGCATGTTGGCCCGTAAACTTGGCCAAACTTCTCGTTTTGGCGCGTTTATTGATCCTGTCGCTGATAAAGTGCTAGTGGCAACGGCATTGATTCTAATCACGGAACATTATCATTCAATTTGGGTGACCATTCCTGCGGTAACGATGATTGCGCGAGAAATCATTATCTCAGCATTGCGAGAATGGATGGCTGAAATCGGTAAGCGAGCAAGTGTTGCGGTATCTTGGGTTGGCAAAGTAAAAACTGTTTCGCAAATGTTCGCCTTATGGGTGTTGATATGGCGTTACGATGAATGGATGGTTTGGCTAGGCTTTGCGGCCTTGTATGTGGCAACTTTCTTGACATATTGGTCAATGATTCAATATTTGGCTGCTGCGAAAGACGATCTGTTGAATGAAGAGCACCATTAAATTCTGATGTTAGAAAGCAGGCTTAGTAGCCTGCTTTTTTGTATCTAAGGCAATCTACAGCATTTTTTGCTTCTCTCGCTTTTCAATGCTTGTTAACGGCCATGCTTGCAATTTGTATCTGGGGCTTTTGCTTCGATAGAGTTCCATTTGTGATCTAAGTCTTGTTTTTGTCCTTGGAGAGTCTTAGAGAGGCGAGTCTTCTGATTATTAATACTTCAATGCACGCAACGCACGGCCAGCAGTGTAAGGCGTAGCCAAAGTTTTATGATAAACAAGTGTATTTAAGCGATTTTTAGTATTAAAACTAAGCAATCCATCGTCTTTCGCACAAATTCTAGTCAAACGATTTAAAAAAATAAAAATAGTGTTGACTCGATCGCTCGAATCCGTAGAATGCATCCCGTACCCAAGAGAGCACGGCTCAAAAGGGTTGTGAAAAAGCTTAGCTTTATTCACAAATGAGGCGCCTTGGCAGAGTGGCTATGCAGCGGATTGCAAATCCGTGGACCTCGGTTCGACTCCGGGAGGCGCCTCCATTATTCTTTTGAGAGTGAATGGCTTTCGAGAATAAATGCGACACTAGCTCAGTTGGTAGAGCGCAACCTTGCCAAGGTTGAGGTCACGAGTTCGAACCTCGTGTGTCGCTCCAAGTTTTATTGATATGGCATTAGCGGTATCAGATGGTGTTTTACTTTTCTGTAAAGGCATCACAAAGAATATTTGTGTGCCCTGGTGGTGGAATTGGTAGACACAAGGGATTTAAAATCCCTCGACGTTCGCGTTGTGCCGGTTCAAGTCCGGCCCGGGGCACCATCTCATATTAAATGCGACACTAGCTCAGTTGGTAGAGCGCAACCTTGCCAAGGTTGAGGTCACGAGTTCGAACCTCGTGTGTCGCTCCAGATTTAAGGCCTAACATGAAAATGTTAGGCCTTTTTCGTATTTTTTGAAAATCTCAAACTTCTTTTCTGTCACAGGCTTCGTTAAGTAACGAACCCTTTGTCTCATTGACTCAAGTGATTGTTCATTCTGCCATTGCAAAGCATCTTAGCCATTCCTACTAGTCTATGTTTAAACCATCACTTGTGGAGAATAACTACTCTTGATCCAGGCAAAGCTGTGACGAGAATGCTATCTTTTTAAATGTTCCGGATATAGAAAGGAATGTTTTACGATTAAGCAGCACAACCTTAAACCTCTGTTAGATGAGGTGATGATATCTCAAGAATATTTGTTTAAATAACAGCTATTTGAGAGAAGCAGAAAAGCATAGCTCATGAATATGAACATGTGAGTTGCAATGGGGTATGTTTTGTTGTGATTTACATCACTGTTACTAATATGAAAAATCGTTGCCAGAAGATTTTATTTTGTGATAAATTCGCGCGCAATCTCGGAGCGTAATTAACAACGTTTGATCTCTGGGGGATACGCGTAGTGACCATTCAAGCTGATTGTGACACTGCGTAGGGTAGGTATCGGCAAAGCCTTTTGTCGATAGACGGGATACTAATGCTGTAAACGCGGCATATTAATGGGAAACCCAACATTGAAACCTTTGAATAAACACACACTAATCAGCTTCATACTGCCGAAATGTCCTGTTTTACAAAACGGGTGCATTACAGAACCTTGATTAATCCCTTTTACATATAAAGCCGCGAGTATCGTGGCGGATGATCTGTATTTGTCATTTATGCACTGACAAATGCGGAGGGGTATTCACACCTCCTGTAATTTCATTCTAATGATTATTAATACAGGATACAGAATTATTATAATTCAAGGGATTATGTAGTATGAGCACTGCCTTTGAAGTCGATAGCAATATCGCAAACATTTTTTCGTCTCAGGTTCCTATCGTTGAGGGAACGTATGACTTAACGCCAGATCAAGTATTGATTGATCAGGCTGAGCATGAATCTGAAGTACGTTCTTATCCACGTCGTTTGCCGATCGCAATTAAACAAGCCTTTGGGTGCTTGGTTGAAGATACGCGTGGACAGATCTTTCTAGACTGCCTTGCGGGGGCAGGCACTCTAGCTTTGGGGTATAACCATCCTGAAATAAACCAAGCGCTGAAAGAACAATTAGATTCAGGACTGCCATATCAGACGCTAGATATTGCAACATCAGCAAAAACGACGTTTATTCAATCTGTTAAGTCTTTTCTTCCTCAAGAGTTAAGCGAGAACAGCGTTATCCAATTTTGTGGCCCGTCTGGAGCTGATGCGGTTGAAGCTGCTATCAAGCTCGCGAAACAGACTACCGGTCGCAACACTATGTTTGCCTTCCGTGGCGCATACCATGGTATGACTAATGGTACGATGGGGATGATGGGTAACTTAGGCACCAAAGCTCGTCGAACTGGTTTGATGTCGGATGTGCACTTTATGCCTTTCCCATACAACCTGCGTTGTCCTTTTGGGCTTGGCGGTGATGAAGGTGCGAAAGCAAGTATTCGCTATATCGATCGTCTTTTAAACGATGATGAGTCAGGCATTATGAAGCCTGCCGCGATTATCGTGGAGCCAGTGCAAGGTGAGGGTGGTGTTGTTCCTGCGCCAGCATTCTGGCTACGAGAGTTACGTCGTATTTGTGATGAACACGGTATCTTACTGATCTTCGATGAGATCCAGTGTGGTGTTGGTAAAACTGGCTACAATTTCGCGTTCGAAGAGTCGGGCATTGTTCCAGATATTCTGTGTTTATCAAAAGCAATTGGTGGTGGCTTACCAATGTCGCTATTGATTATCAACAAGCAACATGACACATGGAAGCCGGGCGAGCACACAGGTACATTTCGTGGTAACCAGCTAGCTATGGTCTCTGGTGCGAAAGCATTAGAAATTATCCAGCGTGATAACCTTGTTGAGCATGCCAATATTGCGGGTCAGTACTTGCGCTACGGCCTTGAAAGTATTCAAAAGCGTGTGAACTGTATCGCAGAGGTTCGTGGCAAAGGTTTGATGCTAGGCGTGGAGATTAAAAATCCAGACGGTGAGCTCAATAAATTTGGTGAACCTCAAGCGGATAGTGAACTCACACTTTCTATTCAACGCGCAGCACTCGAGCGTGGCTTGATCGTTGAGAAAGGTGGACGCGAAGGCGCAGTAATTCGTTTCCTTCCTCCTCTTATCATCTCGTTTGAGCAAATCGACTTTGCTTTACGTGTATTTGAAGACGCGATTTTAGCCGCTGGCGGTAGTCACATCGAAACTCAGCCACAAGATGAATGGAAGAAGCATTTCATCCACACTGGAGAGATGGGCAGCAATGAATTTGCTTCGGTGATGAATCACACTACTACGGCAATGAAGTCAGTGTTTGAACAAGTGACTGCACCGTATTCAGGTATGGATCCAAAAGCATTGGAAGCAGCGATTCACGACGTTGATCTTGATAATGGAAATGCGCCTCTTAAAACCGTTATCGACGATGCTGCTGAGCTGGTCGCGAAAAACGCAATTTTTACTCAACATCCAGATTGTATTGCTCACCTACATACTCCACCGTTGATGCCAGCGATTGCGGCAGAGGCAATGATTGCGGCTTTGAACCAGTCGATGGACTCATGGGATCAAGCTTCATCAGCGACTTATGTTGAACAGAAAGTTGTGAACTGGCTATGCGATAAATATGAGTTAGGTGAAAAAGCGGACGGTATCTTCACGAGCGGCGGCACGCAAAGTAACCAAATGGGTTTGATGCTTGCGCGAGATTGGATTGCTGACAAACTCAGTGCACACTCAATTCAAAAGCTTGGCCTTCCTGAATACGCAGACAAGCTACGTATTGTATGTTCGAAAAAATCCCACTTCACGGTTCAAAAATCAGCCTCTTGGATGGGATTGGGTGAAAAAGCGGTCATGACCGTCGATGCTAATGCCGATGGAACGATGGATGTCACTAAGTTAGACGAAGTTCTCAATCAGGCCAAAGCAGAAGGTTTGATCCCATTTGCCATTGTTGGCACCGCGGGTACAACGGATCACGGTGCTATTGATGACTTAGACTTTATCGCCGATATCGCAGCGAAACATGACATGTGGATGCACGTCGACGGTGCATACGGTGGAGCTCTGATTCTAAGTAGCCAAAAAGCGCGTCTGAAAGGTTGTGAGCGTGCACATTCCATCAGCGTAGACTTCCATAAGCTGTTTTACCAAACCATCAGTTGTGGTGCGCTATTGGTAAATGACAAGTCTAACTTTAAATTCCTGCTTCACCATGCAGACTATTTGAACCGCGAACATGACGAACTACCGAACTTGGTGGATAAGTCTATTGCGACAACTAAGCGTTTTGATGCGCTCAAAGTGTTTATGACGATGCAAAGCGTAGGGCCAAAAGCCCTAGGCGATATGTATGATCATTTGCTTGAACAGACGCTTGAAGTGGCAGACATGATTCGAGATAACAAACACTTTGAGTTGTTGGCTGAACCATCACTGTCTACGGTTCTGTTCCGCGCGACACATGAATCAGCGGATCTTGATGAACTGAACAAAACGTTGCGCTTAGAAGCGTTAACACGCGGTATCGCGGTATTGGGTGAAACCATTGTCGACGATAAAACTGCATTGAAATTTACGATTTTGAACCCGTGTCTGACGACGGCGGACTTTGAATCTTTGCTCTCAAAAATCAATACGCTAGCGGCAGAGCTAGTTTAACAAAGGTAACGGAAAACTATGGCAATTCTACAGATTGGTGCAGGCGGCGTTGGCTGGGTAGTTGCACATAAAGCAGCACAAAACAACGACGTTCTGGGTGATATCACAATCGCATCACGTACCGTAGGTAAGTGTGAGAAAATCATCGAATCGATTCAGAAGAAAAACAATCTGAAAGATTCAACTAAGAAATTAGAAGCGCGAGCGGTAAACGCGGACGACGTAGATTCTTTAGTTGCTTTAATTAAAGAAGTACAACCTGACTTAGTGATCAACGCAGGTCCTCCTTGGGTGAACATGTCTATTATGGAAGCATGTTACCAAGCTAAAGTGTCATACCTTGATACATCTGTTGCGGTTGATTTGTGCTCTGAAGGCCAACAAGTACCTCAAGCTTACGATTGGCAGTGGGGCTACCGTGAGAAGTTTGAAGAAGCGGGCATTACAGGTATTCTTGGTGCTGGTTTCGATCCAGGCGTAGTATCGGTGTTTGCCGCATACGCAGTGAAACATCTGTTCGATGAAATCGATACTATCGACGTAATGGATGTAAACGCAGGCGACCACGGTAAGAAGTTCGCAACTAACTTTGATCCAGAAACGAACATGCTTGAGATTCAAGGCGATTCGTTCTACTGGGAAAACGGCGAGTGGAAACAAGTACCTTGTCACTCACGTATGCTTGAGTTTGAATTCCCGAATTGTGGTTCACACAAAGTGTACTCAATGGCGCACGACGAAGTTCGATCTATGCAAGAGTTCATCCCTGCGAAACGCATCGAATTCTGGATGGGCTTTGGTGACCGTTACCTAAACTACTTCAATGTGATGCGCGACATCGGTCTACTCAGCCCAGATCCACTAACGCTTCATGACGGTACGGTTGTTCAACCTTTGCACGTGCTAAAAGCACTACTACCAGATCCAACATCTCTCGCACCAGGCTACACTGGCCTAACGTGTATCGGTACTTGGGTTCAAGGTAAGAAAGATGGCAAAGAGCGCAGTGTATTTATTTACAACAACGCTGATCACGAAGTCGCATACGAAGATGTTGAACACCAAGCTATCTCATACACCACTGGCGTACCTGCGATCACTGCTGCTTTGCAGTTCTTCCGTGGCAAATGGGCAGACAAAGGCGTGTTCAACATGGAGCAGCTAGATCCTGACCCATTCCTAGAAACCATGCCATCTATTGGTCTAGATTGGCATGTTCAAGAACTGGAGCCAGGACAACCTGTTATCCATAAATTGAAGTAAGAATTTAGCGACTCTTATTTGTACGTTTAAGCCGATGCACTTGCGTCGGCTTTGTTCGATTTTATAGTGTCTTTGCTAAGGCGAAGGGACGTAAGGTATCAAAATGCAACAAAACGAACTAAAAACGCCATACTTCATGATCAATGAAGACAAGCTGATTGAGAATCTAGAGAAAGCAAAACAGCTAAAAGACATCTCTGGTGTGAAGCTTGTATTAGCACTGAAGTGCTTCTCAACATGGGGTGTATTCGACATCATCAAGCCTTACCTAGACGGAACAACAAGTTCTGGCCCGTTTGAAGTGAAGCTTGGCTACGAAACGTTCGGTGGTGAGACACACGCATACAGTGTGGGTTACAGCGAAGATGACGTTCGCGATGTGGCGGACATCTGTGACAAGATGATCTTTAACTCTCAGTCACAGCTAGCGGCTTATCGTCATATTGTCGAAGGTAAAGCATCGATTGGCTTGCGCCTGAACCCAGGTGTGAGCTATGCAGGGCAAGACTTAGC
This sequence comes from Vibrio sp. 2096, assembly GCF_033339595.1. Lineage (NCBI taxonomy): Bacteria > Pseudomonadati > Pseudomonadota > Gammaproteobacteria > Vibrionales > Vibrionaceae > Vibrio > Vibrio sp. 2096. Next base: position 85,268 of record NZ_JAWOUX010000009.1, on the reverse strand, counting down.
AAACCCAGCGCGTCAATTCTCTCGTCTTGGTGTTCAGGCTGATCACATCAAACCGGAAATTTTTGATGGTATTGATGGCGTAATGTTCCACATGAACTGTGAGAACAAAGACGTGGATGCGTTTATCGGCTTACTCGATGCTATTTCAGCTCAGTTTGGCGAGTACCTAGATAAGCTGGACTGGGTAAGCATGGGGGGCGGCGTGTTCTTCACATGGCCGGGGTACGATATCGAGAAGTTGGGGTTAGCACTTAAAGCGTTCTCAGAGAAACACGGCGTACAAATGTATTTAGAGCCGGGTGAAGCGATAATTACTAAGACCACTGATCTCGTTGTAACAGTGGTTGATATTGTAGAGAACGTAAAGAAGACGGCGATTGTCGATTCAGCCACAGAAGCTCACCGCTTAGATACGTTGATCTACAATGAGCCAGCGTCAATCCTTGAAGCATCTGAAAATGGTGAACATGAGTATGTGATCGGCTCGTGCTCTTGTTTGGCTGGTGACCAGTTCTGCGTGGCGAACTTCGAACAGCCTCTAGAGATAGGACAGCGTCTGCATATTCTAGATAGTGCCGGTTACACCATGGTGAAACTAAACTGGTTTAACGGTCTACGTATGCCGTCGGTCTACTGTGAACGCTCGAATGGTGACATTCAAAAACTGAATGAATTTGACTACTCTGATTTCAAACGTTCACTGTCTCAGTGGTCAGTGAAATAAAACGTATTGAGTATTAGAACGACAAAGAGCAGCTGAATTGCTGCTCTTTTTATTGGGGAAGCGTTAAAGGTATGCAGTTAGCTTTCTACAATTACACGAGTGTCTTCACTCAGAGATTCTAACTCATTGGCTATGTCTTCAATTTCTAGCTCGCTAGGTAGTTTTATCGCCATTTTAGCGCTGAATAAGCTAGAGCTTACTCCTCCGCCTCCAGCAATGAATACACGCTGACAATCCATATCTAAAATTGAGATACCTTGATTATCGAGAACGTGAGTAATTTCATTCACAATACCCGCTCTATCGTTGGCATCTAAACGAAGTTGGAAGATAGTGTCTTCACGATATGAATGAGGTTCAGAGTCGACGAACCTAACAACAAGAGTCTGACAAGAAGAGAACGCCTGTTTAACGATGTCGGCATTTTCTCTTGGAAGCTCTACTTTGATGACACCTGCAACTTGGTCTTCGATAAAGTTTACTTTGCTGATCAGCCATTTCCCGCCGTTTTCGTGTGTGATTGCAGCGAGCTCTTTAATCGTGGCGGGTGACGCTTGTCCGACAAAATTAACAATAAATACGGTGTTCATAATGTCCCCTCCTGGAATCAAGGTTTGGACGCAGTACGAATAAACGTGCTACTTAAGTTATTGGAATAAATCCTTTTATTTAGTGTAGGTGCTAAGGGCGGGTAATGTTTGATGAAAGTCAATTTTTAACACTAATTCGTGATGCAAATAATTAAAACAATGTTCAGAGCACAAAAAAGCAGCCATCGTAAGGCTGCTTTTTACCGAGTATCAACTTAGGATTAGAAGGTTACTTTTAACTCGACACCATAAAATTGACTGTCATAGTTTGCGCCTGCGTCCATGGCGAATTTTGCAACATCTTGGTTTCCAAACCAAGGTGATGAATTGAATTGTAGTTCTGCACTACCGCCCCATGCATCAGTTACCCAATAATGAATATGTCCAACAGGGTTTAAGAAGAAGAGCGAAACATCACCTGCGGTTTCAGAGCCCATAACTTCGCCGCCGTTTGCAATAATGTCTTGCTCAGCCGTTAACATCATTTCACCAACAACAGCACCAAAGAATGGTGTGATAAAAATATCCTGCCAAGATGGTACTTCTGCGAACGCCTCCACGCCATACTCCCAAAAGAACGTCGACATAGTTGCGGAGTACAAAAACGACTGAAATTCATTATAGCCAGCGTGACGTGCTGCCGTGTAGTAAACGCCGCCAAAATATGGGTGCATGATGTAGTTGAGGACATGTTCATCGCGATCCCAAACGGGGCCGTCAGAGACATTATCTTTCCACTTTTGCCCCAACTTACTCATGTCTCGGTCTTCTTCGTCCCATTTGGTGATACTTTCTGGAAGAAAAGTCATCATGCCTACGGTCGCGATACTGAGACCTAGAATGGTGTAGGTTTGACCCATCAGATAATCCCAGTCTTTATCTTGAGGGATGATGAGATGTTTAGGCTGAAGCCCTGCGTCAAGGTTTAGCGAATCATCATTATTCTGTTCATACATAACACCGCGATTTTGAGCCTCGAAGGTGTACAGAGTCGTCGTTTCGCAGTAACCTGACAAGCAATCAGGTGTGTAAGAAAACTCTGTATGACGGCTTAGGTCATAGTGACTTGCTTGCGCAAGCGCTGACGAAGCCAAGCAAAGGCCTGTTAGAGTCGTCTTGAACATGGATGATTTTGACACAAAGGTCTCCGAGTTAATGGTGTATGTTCGGGCTCGTAATTATCCCTCAAAACATCAATCATTTAAACACTTGACCCTTATTTAGTCCCAACAAACCTCGGCGAGATTTGTCCAAATAAAAAGAAAAATAAGCGCTATAACGAAAATAGGATTGTGCTTACGTTCAGGAGTCAGTTGTGAAAATAGCAATGCTTAGTACTGGTGAGGAAGTCCTCCACGGTGATATTGTTGATACTAATGCGGCATGGTTGTCTAGCCTGTTTTATCAACATGGATTTGGCTTAACAAAGCGCTCAACGGTTGGTGATAGCCTATCGAGTTTGGTTGAAGAGTTTTTAATGCTCAGCTTTAACAACGATGTGGTTATTGTTAATGGTGGTTTAGGCCCTACAACGGATGACATGAGTGCCGCCGCCGCCGCGAGAGCCGCCGATTGTAAACTGGTGCTATTCAAAGAGTGGTTGCAGCATCTAGAAAGTTTGTATGCTCGACGTGGCATCCCTATGCCGGACAGTAATTTAAAGCAAGCAATGCTGCCAGAAACGGCAGAGATATTGGACAACCCGATAGGCACTGCTTGCGGTTTCAAAATGCTGATTAATGATGCCATTTTTTATTTCACACCGGGTGTACCAAGTGAATTTAAGCTCATGGCAGAGACGCAAATTCTTCCCGATCTGAGAAGAGTGTTTCCCGATGTGCAAGGTTCATGTTGTAGCCGAATCTACACGTTTGGTCTGTCTGAATCCGGTATTTCAGATAAGCTAGATCAGCTAAAACTTCCTCAAGGCTATGAGCTAGGGTATCGCTCTTACTTGCCTTTTATTGAAGTGAAACTTTTTGGTCCTTCAGATCAGCTTGAACAGCGTTTGAAACTAGTACAGATAATTAATAAACACCTTGAGAGTAATACCGTTAGTATTGACTTACCTATGGTTGAAAATGTCGGCCAGTTGTTGGTCGATAAAGGACTAACAGTGTCGACCTCCGAAAAAAGTAGCAGGGGATACTTAACGTACTGGCTAAACAGTGATGAAAACGCTGAAAAGCAACTAGGGCATGGTTGGGTACTACCGAGCCTGACTCAGGCGATGGGCAACAGCGGAGATCCATTAGCAGAAACGTTTGCTCTGGCTGGTGCTACGCGAGAGAAGTGTGGGACGGATTTATCACTCGTCACTGGCCATATTGAAGAGGGCGTTTTTTCCGTCGCTTTATCGACACCGTCAGGCGAGTGGGGAGCGTTATATAAACTCTCGAAAAAGTATCAGCGCAGTGATCAAGTTAAAGTGATCAGCACGGCAGCACTAGACTTGTTGCGTCGCTACCTAGAACGTAAACCGATGTTTGCGCATTATGCATTTTTAGAGAAAGTTAAAGAGATGCACCTCCCGAGCAGTGCTTTATAACCAAAGCTCTCTACAGTAGTCTGAGAGACAAAAAACAGAGACAAAAAAGCCAAGGTGATTACCTTGGCTTTTGCATTTTATACCGTCGAGTCAACGTTATGCGCGCTGCTTTTCTTTCATCGCGTAGTTAACGCCGCTAAGTGACAAATCTGATTTTGCTTTACAGATACAAGGTAATATTTCATCACTTTGTGTGTAAGCCATGGCAAAACCAACATACTCCACTTCACCAGACTCCAATTTGCAGCGACAGGCGCCGCAGTGCCCATCACGGCAGTTGTATTCTGGTAATAGGCCAGCTTGCTCCATTGTTTCCAAAATCGTATTGGAAGGGTTGGATTCAATGCTGATCAGTTTGTTGATTTTGAGTGTTGCCATTACAACTCGAATCCTTCGAAGTCATCTGCGCGAACTTCATTGTCAATTTGACCCACAAGGTAAGAAGAGATTTCTGCTTCTTGAGGCGCAACTTGAACGTTATCTGAAGACAACCAAGCGTTAATCCATGGAATTGGGTTGGTTGTTGCTTTTGGATACGCTGCTGGTAGACCTACCGCTTGCATACGAATATTTGTGATGTATTCAACGTATTGGCTTAGGATGTCTTTGTTTAGACCGATCATAGAGCCATCTTTGAATAGATACTCTGCCCACTCTTTTTCTTGCTCAGCCGCTTCTTTGAATAGGTCAAAACAGTCCTGTTTTGCCTCTTCTGCGATTTGCATGAAAGTGAAGTCATCTTGACCGTTACGTAGCAGGTTGATCATGTGCTGCGTGCCGTTTAAGTGAAGTGCTTCGTCACGAGCGATCAGCTTGATGATTTTCGCGTTACCTTCCATTAGTTCGCGTTCTGCGAAAGCGAAAGAACATGCGAAACTGACGTAAAAACGAATAGCTTCTAGTGCGTTAACAGACATCAAACAGATGTACAGCTTCTTCTTAAGATCGTACAGACTAACCTTAACCGTTTCACCGTTAAGGACATGCTCACCTTCACCGTAGCGATGGTAATCATTCGTCGCTTGAATCAAATCGTCGTAGTAGTGCGCGATGTCTTTTGCACGCTTCAGAATGTGCTCGTTCTCAACGATATCATCAAACACTACAGCAGGGTCGTTCACGATGTTACGAATAATGTGTGTGTAAGAACGAGAGTGAATCGTTTCAGAGAAAGACCAAGTCTCAATCCAAGTCTCTAGTTCTGGCAGAGACACAAGCGGCAGCAGTGCCACGTTAGGGCTGCGGCCTTGGATAGAGTCAAGAAGCGTTTGGTACTTCAAGTTAGAGATGAAGATGTGCTTCTCGTGATCTGGCAGTTTGTTGTAATCGATACGGTCGCTAGATACGTCTACTTCTTCTGGACGCCAGAAGAAAGAAAGTTGTTTCTCGATAAGTTTTTCGAAAATCTCAAACTTTTGTTGGTCGTAACGTGCAACGTTTACTGATTGACCTAGGAACATTGGTTCCTTCAATTGGTCATTCTTTTTTTGGTTAAAAGTACTGTAAGCCATAATGCCTCAATTCCTTTTAAACCTCCCCGTAAGGGGGAGGTTATCGATAGTCTGTCTTTACGGGGTCGCTAGGTACGGGAAGATTAAATCTTACAACCGCCGCCAGCACAATCGTCATCTTGTGGTTGAACAGCGTCTTTCTGTTCATCTTTCGCGCCATCACGAGTGTTGTGGTAGTAAAGCGTTTTCACACCAAACTTATACGCTGTTAGCAGGTCTTGAAGTAGTTTCTTCATTGGAACCTTGCCAGTCTCGTAACGTGACGGGTCGTAGTTAGTATTAGCAGAGATAGCTTGGTCAACAAACTTCTGCATAATACCCACAAGGTGTAGATAACCGTCGTTCGAACCGATATTCCAAAGCAGTTCATAGCTGTCTTTAAGTTCTGTGAACTCTGGTACAACTTGCTTCAGGATACCGTCTTTCGAAGCTTTTACTGAAACGTAACCACGTGGTGGCTCAATACCGTTAGTTGCGTTTGAAATCTGAGAAGAAGTCTCAGAAGGCATTAGCGCAGTCAGTGTTGAGTTACGTAGGCCGTGCTCCATAATTTCTTTACGTAGGCTGTCCCAGTCGTAGTGCAGCGCTTCGTCACAAATTAGGTCGATATCTTTCTTATACGTATCAATCGGCAGTAAGCCTTTCGCGTAGTTCGTCTCGTCGAATGAAGGACACTTACCTTGTTCTTTCGCCAGTGCTACAGATGCTTTCAATAGGTAGTACTGCATTGCTTCGAACGTACGGTGAGTTAGGCCGTTCGCGCTACCGTCAGAGTATTTCACGCCATTCTTCGCTAAGTAGTAAGCAAAGTTAATCACACCAACACCTAGCGTACGACGGTTCATAGTCGATTTGTATGCCGCTGGTAGAGGGTAATCTTGGTAATCAAGCAGTGCATCTAACGCACGAACAACAAGATCGGATAGCTCTTCGAAATCATCTAGAGACTTGATAGCACCTAAGTTGAATGCAGAAAGCGTACACAGTGCGATCTCGCCTGAGTCATCTTCAACGTTAGTTAATGGTTTCGTTGGCAGTGCGATTTCTAAACATAGGTTCGACTGACGAACTGGAGCGACTTCAGAATCAAATGGGCTGTGAGTATTACAGTGGTCCACGTTCTGGATGTAGATACGACCCGTTGATGCACGCTCTTGCATTAGCAGAGTGAACATTTCAATCGCTTTAACCGTTTCCTTCTTGATTGAAGGATCGTTCTCGTACTTCACGTATAGACGCTCAAACTCTTCTTGGTTTTCGAAGAATGCGTCGTACAGACCAGGTACATCAGATGGTGAGAATAGCGTAATATTGCCGCCTTCAACTAAACGTTGGTACATCAGTTTGTTTAACTGAACACCGTAGTCCATGTGACGAACACGGTTTTCTTCAACACCACGGTTGTTCTTAAGTACCATTAGTGAGCGTGCTTCACCGTGCCACATTGGGTAGAACACAGTAGCTGCGCCACCACGTACACCACCTTGTGAACAACATTTTACTGCTGTTTGGAAGTACTTGTAGAACGGAATACAACCAGTGTGGAATGCTTCACCACCGCGAATCTCTGAGCCTAATGCACGGATACGACCTGCGTTGATACCAATACCAGCGCGCTGAGATACATAACGAACAATTGAGCTTGCTGTTGCGTTAATAGAATCAAGACTGTCGCCACACTCGATCAGAACACATGAGCTGAACTGGCGAGTAGGGGTACGCACGCCAGACATAATTGGCGTAGGTAGAGAAATCTTAAATGTCGATGTCGCATCGTAGAAACGTTTGATGTAATCAAGACGTGTCGCTTTTGGATATTTCGCAAATAAGCACGCTGCTACAAGGATGTATAAGAACTGAGCACTTTCGTAAATTTGGCCCGTAACACGGTTCTGTACGAAGTACTTACCCTCTAGCTGCTTAACTGCCGCGTATGAGAAGTTTAGGTCGCGTTTATGGTCGAGGTACGCATCAAGTTCGTCGAGTTCTGCTTTTGTGTAGTCTTCTAGAATATGTTGATCGTACTTACCCATATCGACGAGGCGAGACACGTGATCATAAAGCGTTGGTGGCTCGTATTGGCCATACGCTTTTTTACGCAGATGGAATACCGCTAGGCGAGCAGCTAGGTATTGATAATCCGGAGTCTCTTCAGAGATCAGGTCTGCCGCAGACTTGATGATTGTCTCGTGAATATCTGTCGTTGTGATGCCGTCGTAAAACTGGATGTGAGCGCGAAGTTCTACTTGAGAAACCGAAACATTATCTAGACCTTCTGCAGCCCAAGTGATAACGCGGTGGATTTTATCCAGATCGATACTTTCTTTACGGCCATCACGCTTGGTGACGGTAAGTTGTTGGTTCATTCTGCTTTATTTCCCTAAGAAAACTGATAAAAGCCGTATTTTTGTTTGTTTATGTGCAATATGAGTAAAGCTTGCGGCGGCTTTGTGATCAAAGTCTATCTATATATTGTCGCTTAAACACAACATATAGGGGTTCATTTGTTTGCGGGTTACAAGATAGTGCTATTACACTGATTTATCAAGGTACAGATCGGGGATGACTTGTGGATAACTGACAAAATGAAAAAAATCAGTAAGTGAACACTAACCGATGAGAAAAGGGCAGACTTGAATGGTTAAAAGTACGGTTTCGAGATCGGTTTAGAAATAACCGCATGCAAAAATATTTTCCTTGATCTTTGGTCGTTTTTATCTACGAAAAATAGCTTGGTCAAAATGGAATCTAGAGCACGAATTTTAGCCATAAAAAGACAAAAAAAGCGGCAACTTTGTGCTACCGCTTCCGATTCATTTTCTTTAAAAAATGTCAATCACAAAACTCATTTTTTAACTTAATAGCGTTCAGTATTTTTTAGTATGAACGATGTAGTTTACATCTACATTACGACCGAGTTTGTAGCTGTCATTTAGAGGGTTGTAATGAAGCCCAGTAATGCCCATTTCCGTCAGGTCAGTTTGGTCTATCATCTTCATCATTTCGGCTGGCTTGATAAACTTATCGTGCTCATGAGTGCCTTCAGGAACAATCTTAAGAAGCTTCTCAGCACCGACAATAGCAAATAAGTACGACTTAATGTTTCGGTTCAAAGTTGAGAAAAACACGTGACCACCGGGTTTGACTAGCGCAGCACAAGAGCGGATAACGGAGAGAGGATCTGGAACGTGTTCAAGCATCTCCATACAAGTCACGACATCGTAAGTTCCTGCGTTTTCTATAGCGTGGTCTTCTATTGTGCTCTGAATGTAGGTCAGTTGAGTGCCTGTTTCTAATGCATGTAGTCGCGCGACTTCTAATGGTTCTTTACCCATATCAAGCCCCGTCACAATAGCGCCTTCTTTTGCCATGCTTTCAGCAAGAATGCCACCACCACAGCCGACATCAAGTGTTCGCTTGCCAAACAAGCCATTTGCTTTTTCAAGTACATAGTTCAAACGAAGTGGGTTAATTTGATGAAGCGGCTTAAACTCGCCTTCTAAATCCCACCATCGAGAAGCCATGTCCTCGAATTTCTTAATTTCACTTGGGTCGACGTTTTGTGCTTTAGTCATAATTGGTTTTATTGCATTCAATCTGAGTCCTTTAGAGGGCGCCAGTATACTCCAACGTTTTACACCCAAACAACCTCGATGTGCTTAGTTAAGGGACAATGACAGAGTTCACTGGCGCGGCAATCGAGACAGGTGCCTGTAATTTGTAAAGCGCTAACTATTGTTTTTGCTTCATCCTTGAACTGGTGCCAGTGACAATAACTCTAAAACCTGCATTTTCGCGTTGTGTGGTTAAAGGAATTTACCTCGCTTTTCCGCGTAAAGGGTCCGATTTTGCGCAATATTGACCGAAATATAACCACTAATCAGAAAGATATGGGATGAGTGTGCAAATTCTCGACATTTGATTCATAACCAAGCTCACAACCTGATAAAAGGAGAGGGAAAGTGATGCCGAAGTGATGAATTATGTGTTATATTTTTGCACCTTACACGTATCGTAATTACGATCAGATAATAGAGGGATAATGGCTCTATGAGCGATTTAGCTAAAGAGATCACGCCCGTAAACATTGAAGATGAGCTTAGAGGTTCATACCTAGACTATGCGATGTCAGTCATCGTGGGTCGTGCTCTTCCAGATGTGCGTGATGGCCTAAAACCAGTACACCGCCGCGTTTTATTCGCGATGAACGTACTAGGCAACGATTGGAACAAACCATATAAAAAATCAGCCCGTGTTGTCGGCGACGTAATCGGTAAATATCACCCACACGGTGATATTGCTGTGTACGACACAATCGTACGTATGGCTCAGCCGTTCTCGCTTCGTTACATGCTGGTCGATGGTCAAGGTAACTTTGGCTCGATCGATGGCGACTCTGCTGCGGCAATGCGTTACACCGAAGTTCGAATGGCAAAAATTGCCCATGAACTATTGGCTGACCTAGACAAAGAAACCGTAGACTACGTACCAAACTACGACGGTACTGAGCAGATCCCAGCGGTTCTTCCAACTAAAATTCCAAACCTATTGGTTAACGGTGCTTCTGGTATCGCAGTAGGTATGGCAACCAACATCCCGCCTCATAACCTTGGCGAAGTGATTGATGGCTGTCTTGCATACATCAATAATGAAGAAATCACTATTGATGAACTAATGGATTACATTCCTGGTCCTGATTTCCCAACGGCGGCGCTTATCAGCGGTCGTAAAGGCATTGTAGACGCGTACAAAACAGGTCGTGGCAAAATCTACATGCGTTCGAAAGCGGACATCGAAGTGGAGAAGAATGGTAAAGAGACCATTATCGTCACTGAAATTCCTTACCAGGTGAACAAAGCTCGCTTGATCGAAAAGATCGCTGAGCTAGTTAAAGATAAGAAAGTAGAAGGTATCAGTGCACTGCGCGACGAGTCAGATAAAGACGGTATGCGCATTGTTATTGAGTGTAAGCGCGATGCTGTGGGCGAAGTAGTTCTAAACAACCTTTACGCTCAGACTCAGCTGCAAACCACTTTCGGTATCAACATGGTGGCCCTAAACAATGGCCAGCCACAGCTATTCAACCTAAAAGATATGTTGAAGTGCTTTGTTGATCACCGTCGTGAAGTTGTGACACGCCGTACTATTTTCGAACTGCGTAAAGCGCGTGAACGTGCTCATATCCTTGAAGGTTTAGCTCTAGCGCTTGCTAACATTGATGAAATCATTGAGCTTATCCGTAAGGCACCTACACCGGCTGAAGCAAAAGCGGGTCTTATCGCTCGTGGTTGGGATTTAGGCAACGTTTCAGCAATGCTAGAGCGTGCTGGTACAGATGCTGCGCGCCCTGAATGGCTAGAGCCTGAATACGGTATTCGTGATGGTCAGTACTTCCTGACTGAGCAACAAGCACAAGCTATCCTAGATCTACGTTTACATAAACTAACAGGTCTAGAACACGAGAAGATTCTTGGCGAATACAAAACACTTCTAGAAGAAATCGCTGAACTCATGCATATCCTTGCGAGCACTGAGCGTTTGATGGAAGTGATCCGTGAAGAACTTGAAGCGGTTCGTGACGGCTTTGGTGACGCTCGTCGTACAGAAATCACAGCTGCGAGCCATGATATTGACATGGAAGAGCTGATCGCACGTGAAGACGTTGTAGTTACTCTATCTCACGGTGGTTACGTTAAGTACCAAGTACTGAGCGACTACGAGTCACAGCGCCGTGGTGGTAAAGGTAAGAGTGCGACTAAGATGAAAGATGAAGACCATATCGAGCGTCTTCTAGTGGCGAATACCCACGATAACATCTTGTGTTTCTCTACTCGTGGTAAGACATACCGCCTGAAAGTTTACCAATTGCCTCTAGCGAGCCGTACTGCGCGTGGTAAGCCAATTGTGAACATCCTTCCACTCGAAGAAGGTGAGCGCATTACCGCAATTCTGCGTGTTGATGAATTCTCTGAAGACAAATTCATCTTCATGGCAACAGGTGACGGTACGGTTAAGAAAACGCCGTTGAACCAGTTTGCAAACGTACGTTCAAACGGCCTAATCGCTGTGAACCTACGTGAAGACGATTCGTTAATCGGTGTGGATATCACTAACGGCGAAAACGAAATCATGCTGTTCTCTAAAGCGGGTAAAGTGGTTCGCTTTAAAGAAGCAGAAGAGATTCCAGTACTTGATGAAAATGGTAAACCAGTTCTTGATGAGAATGGTCAGCCAGAGATCAAGTTTAAAGGTGTTCGTCCTATGGGTCGTACCGCCTCTGGTGTTCGTGGTATGAAACTGGCTGAAAATGACCAAGTTGTATCACTTATTGTTCCTTCGCACGAAGGCGACATCCTAACGGTTACAGAAAACGGTTATGGTAAACGTACAGCACTTAGCGAGTACCCGACAAAAGGTCGTGGCACTCAAGGTGTAGTTTCTATCAAAGTTTCTGAGCGAAATGGCCCGGTAGTTGGTGCTATCCAGGTTGTTGAAGGTGATGAAATGATGATGATCACCGACGCTGGCACGTTAGTACGTACTCGTGTGGGTGAAGTTAGCCAGGTTGGTCGTAACACACAAGGTGTAACGCTTATCCGTACTGCGGAAGATGAATCAGTTGTTGGTTTGCAACGTATTGAAGAAGTTGATGATGAAGAGCTGCCTACTGATGAAGATGCAGAAGCGTTAGAGTCAACAGGCGAAAATACGCAGCAAGACGCTTCAGAAGCTCCAGCTGCTGATGATGCAGAGGAAGGTAACGAAGAGTAATCTTACATCGTTATCCTGATATGAAAAGCCGAGCCTTAGTTGCTCGGCTTTTTTGTATCTGTATCAACGCATTTAAAGTAAGAAATGCGTACACTGACGTTATCTTTGTTTATGGGACGTGTTATGTCTGTTTGGTTTTTCGCTGCCATCACTCTGATGGGATTGTTTATCGTACTCTTATCACTGAGTGCATCAAAAGTTAAACCTGCTCAATGGTTTGGCTTTTGCCTGTTAGTACTTGTCGTGACGAGTGCCAGTTTCTTATTGCTGCATCAAACTCCGCCTAAACCAATACAAGCGGAAATGTCACGAATGATGACTGCTCGTGACATCATGAAAGAGATTCAAGACCAGTTGCGTGAAGATCCGAACAACGCTGAATTGTGGTTCCAACTCGGGCAGGGCTACCTGCTAGAGGGGGAATTTGATGGCGCGCTGATTTGTTTTGATTACGCGATCCAGCTGACTGAGCCAGTCAGTGCCACGCAACTTGCCGCAAAAGCGACGACCTTGTACTACATTCACCAGCAATCAATGACGCAAGAAGTTAGCTTGCTTTTGGAGCAAGCTTTGCAGATAGAACCGCACAATGAAGCCGCTTTGTCTTTGATCGCAAATGATCATTTTCTGTCATTCCGATTTCAGGAAGCGATTGATGCCTGGGTACTATTATTAGATTCTAATGATCCAAATTTAGATAGGGTGAAAATCATTAACTCTATTAACAAAGCAAAAGAGCTGTTGTAAGCGTACAATTTAACAAGCAATAGAGGGAAAGGTGGGCAACGAATGAAAAATAAAGCACTAAGCATATTGGTTTTGCTGTGCGGCTCTGTGCTGGCGGGTTGTAGCTCTTCCGATCATTCTGGCTCTTCCTCTACGGTTTATTATTCATCGGGTTACTACGACCCGTGGTGGTACGATCATGACGACTACTGGATTTATTACTATCCGGGCTGTTGCGATAACGACGATGAATACAAAGAGAAACTGGAAGAGTGGTGGAATGGTTTAGATGAAGACCAACAGCAATCCATCAAAGACAAAGTCGAAGATTGGAAAGACGACGATATGTCCGCCAATATCGATAACATGAAACGCCAACTTGACGATCATTGGCAATCACTGCCTGACGAGCAAAAGCAAGAGATTCGAACCCAATGGGAGAATCGTCCGGAGCATATTGAACCAGCGACTTTACAAGGCAAGGCGGTGAAAGAAAAGGTTCAACAAAGAAAAGCATTACCGGAAACGAAGATCCAGCGTCCAGTTGCTCGTCCAAATGTGCAGATACCTAAAGCACGTCCAAATATTCAACCTAGACCTAGGCTTCCTCGTCGCTAGTACATTCGATTTTTGTCTCTCGATAGAATCAGGATGAAGAGATAAAGATAATAAAGAAAGAAAAGGGGCGTTCAGTACGCCCCTTGTTGTATATATAGATTAACCTCTGCCAGTTAGACTAATACGTGGCTTCGCGTTCAGCTGCTGCTTTATCCCACTCTGGCGCTACTGTTTCTAGGAAGTGTTTCTTGTCTGCGTTCATCTTATCCATATCCATGCCCAGTGCTTGTTGTGCTTTCGCTTTGGTCGAGATATCTGGAATTTGAACAGGGTCAGTAATGCCTTTGGTTGCCAGTAAACGAACCAATTTGGTACGGGCGTCAGCAGCGCGGTCAACTGCAGTACCTAGTACTTCAAGTGCTACCTCAGGAGCATGCATGTGAACACCGTGAGAAGCAATCGCGTAGTCCCAACGCCATTGTGCATGGCGAATATCTTGTAGGATAGGTTCCATCTCTGCTTCTGTTGCACCTGCTTTCCACGCTGCGCCTGCTTCAAAGTGTGCCGCTACGATTTGCTTCTCGGCGGTTAGCTTCATGTTCAGTACTTGCGCTTTGCGAGTCGAGACGATGCCTTGTAGCTGCTCTTTAGGTTGGGTATGGCATTGCGCACAGGTGTCTTCAAAACGATCAAATGGGTTACCCACTTTGTGGTCTGTGTAGACTGTACCGTCTTCTTTGGTCACTTTAGGCATGTGGCAGTCCACACACACCACTTTGTTTTTACCATGAATACCCGCTCTCCAAGTTTCGAAACCTGGGTGTTGTGCTTTTAGCATCGGCGCTTTAGATACGGCATGCGTCCAATCTTTGAAATTCAACGCGTCGTAGTATTTCTCCATGTCATTAACGGTGGTGCCCATATCCCATGGGAATTTAACCGCTTTAGTTGGGCCGGTGAAGTAGTATTCAACGTGACATTGAGCGCAGACCGATGCTTGCTTATCTAGGCGAGACTGTTCATCAAAGTTTTTACCAATAGTATCAAAAGCACGCTCGACGTATGGGCGAGTCAGTGCTAGCGCAGGTTCGCCTTTCTTGAAGGCTTCAGAGCCTGTGTTGTGGCAATCGGAACAACCGATAGGGTTGACGATTTCTGAGCCTAAGCGTGCCCATTTACCTTCGAAATAACCGTCTTCACCACGTTCATCAATCACGCGGGCAACGTCTGGGCTTTTACAGCTCCAGCACGCCATCGGCATAGGGCCGGATTTTTCATCAGTCGGTGCGCCGGTACGTAAGGTTTGACGAACATCATCAATTGCGTAAAAGTGACCGCGCGCTTTGTTGTAGTCTTTCGCGAAGCCATAACCAGCCCACAGGATAACCATGTTTGGGTCTTCACTTAGAGCATCTTCAATGTGCTCACTTTCGGATGTTGCTTTCCAAGAATGGTATTGATCAGGGTGGTTCTGTTCAAAGACATCGTTACGAGGATCGATGAGGCCTTTTTCTTCTGCCGCCAACGGAGCGCCGACCAAAAATAATTGGCTGGCGAATAAGGTCGCAACCGCAATAGGTGCGCTCATCCAGTGTTTTATTCTCACGGTGTTATCTCCATATTCGTTTTTATTAGCAGCGTTGTGAGAAGCTATTCCAAATAAGAACTGGAGATCTACGATTAATAATATTGCTTAATTGGATAGATGAAATAGTGAGTGAATCTTGTCTTGTTTTAGATCAATTTACACCAGTGATCTCAGTCATGTTTGAATTTATATACCTCTAAAGTGGTAGTTGTTAAGTCATTGTTCTGCAATGCTTTGGGTTTTTAACCTTTTTTAAAATAGGGTGATTTAATTCTCTTTTTGAGCAGGTGTTTCTACCCCTTATGAATAATAGAGGTATTATAAATATAGGTTTAGTGTTGTGGCTTTCCGAAATAAGAATTGATGTCATTTGAAGATCTAAAAAATATCTTCAGAGGAAATTAATTGTCGCTCAAATAAATAATTGAGAATAGTTATCAATTATTATCGAGCTAAGGAAAGAACAATATGGGCAATATAAAATTGACCATAGAGACAATGCTGAAACTTCTCTTCGTCTTTGCCATCTATGGTTTCTCCATCGCCGCCCATGCGACTTCTTCAGAGCCGATTGAAGGTGCTCAAGCTGAGCGTCATCAAGTCGAGTTGATCCGTGACCGAGACTACAAGTGTCTGCAATGTCATAAGGATGCAAAAGAGACTCTGAACCTATCGCATGATTCGCAAGCGTTATTGAGTCAAGGTAAGCAGCTCAATTGCACTAACTGCCATAGCAACATCGGCCCTGATCACCGTGAAGGCGCGCCTCATGTGATTAAGTTTTCTGCCGCGCAATCGAAAGAGGTACACGACAAAGTGTTCTTTGATCCAAGCATGATTCTTAAAGCCAACAGCCAATGTGTGGATTGCCATGCACCGACACAACTGAGAGAGAGCCACTGGACGCACGATGTGCACGCCAAAAACCTGACTTGTTCAAATTGCCACGATGTACACGCAGCGAAAACCAAAGCGTTGTCGTACGACAGAAAACAACTGATCAAGCAGTGTGTGGATTGTCACTCTGAATTTGCCGTCGAACCTGAACTTGCCAAAGAAGAGGAGAGATAGCATGAAATGTTCGAGAAGAAACTTTTTAGCCGGCAGCGGCGCGTTGATTTTAACTACAGGCGTTGCAGGCACTTCCGTTGTTAGCTCCTCTCTTTATGCCAGCAACAGTGAACAAGCGAAACGCATGGGTATGGTTCATGATGAAAATGCCTGCATTGGCTGTACCGCTTGTACCGATGCTTGTCGCGAAGTAAATAAAGTCCCTGAAGGCGTAACGCGACTTAAAATTCATCGCAGTGAACCGATTGGCGAATTCCCAGATGTGGAATACCAGTTTACTCGCGAATCCTGTCAGCACTGTGATAACCCACCATGTGTATACGTTTGTCCAACAGGCGCTGCATACAAAGATGAAGCGACCGGCATCGTGGATGTACACAAAGATAAATGTGTCGGATGTGGTTATTGCCTTGCCGCTTGCCCTTACCAAGTGCGCTTCTTTAATCCAGCCGATCACTCTGCGGATAAATGTAACTTCTGCCGTGATACCAACCTAGCGCAAGGTAAGCAGCCAGCTTGCGTGGAATCTTGCCCAACAAAAGCACTCATCTTTGGTGATTTGAATGACCCAACTAGCGAGGTGAGCAAAGCTATCGAAAGCCATGTTGTCTATCGCGATAAATCGCATTTAGGTACGCAACCTAAA
Organism: Vibrio sp. 2096; assembly: GCF_033339595.1. Taxonomy (NCBI): domain Bacteria; kingdom Pseudomonadati; phylum Pseudomonadota; class Gammaproteobacteria; order Vibrionales; family Vibrionaceae; genus Vibrio; species Vibrio sp. 2096. The sequence continues at coordinate 68,535 of NZ_JAWOUX010000009.1, read as the reverse complement.
CTGTACAAAATTCCGCATAGCAAAGGGGAGGTGTCATCATGAACGGCTTCGAAAGTGCATTCCACTTTGACTCGTTAGTCTGGGATTGGATCATCGCGATTTACTTATTCCTTGCTGGGATGTCAGCAGGTGCGGTGATGATTTCTATCTATTTAAAACGCAAAGTGATTGAAGGTGATCCCGCAAAAAACGGCATCATGAAAGCGATGGCTTGGCTCGCACCATTTGGCATCATTGCTGGGTTGGTAATTTTGATTTTCCATTTAACCAAGCCTTTAGAGTTTTGGAAGATCATGATCTACTACAACCCAACGTCTGTGATGTCGATGGGCGTGATCTTGTTCCAAGTGTACATGCTAGTGCTGTTTGTTTGGATTGGCGTTATCTTCCGCCATCAAATCATCAGCTTCTGTGAAGGGAAGTTACCAAGCAAACTGCTGGATTTTGCCGATGGCATTTTGATTAAGGCGGGGAAAGCCAACAACGCAATTGAATTGTTCTTGGGCTTCTTAGCCATCGTGCTTGCAGCGTACACTGGCTTTCTATTGTCTGCATTGAAGACTTACCCAATGCTAAACAATCCAGTACTGCCAATCTTGTTCCTGTTCTCTAGTTTGTCCTCGGGTGCAGCGGCATGCTTGATGTTCGGCATCTTGGTGTTTAAAGAGTCGACCAGCAGCCCAAGTGTGTCTTGGGTACACGGATTTGAACGCCCAGTAGTATTGTTTGAGCTGTTTGTCTTAGTGACTTTCTTTACTGGACTGATCTTCAGCGGTGGTCAGAACGAAGTCGCGGCTTGGAATGCTATTTCGAGTGGATTCTGGGCTCAATGGTTCTGGGGTGGGGTAGTGTTCATCGGCATGATAACGCCTTTGACTCTCAATTGGTTGGCGCCTTCTGAAGTGCGCCACAAAGGCAGTTACGTTTTTGTGGTCACGACGTTGAGCTTGGTTGGCGTACTTATGCTGCGTACTTTCATTCTCTATGCCGGTCAAATGACCTTAGTGTAAGGGGGATAAATGGAAGCTGAGCTAGGGTTCTTCTTACTGATATTGGTGGCTGTAACATCGACTTGTGCATCGTTGCTGCATTGGCTACGTCGTGCTATGAGTAAGAAGGCGACATTGCCGCATCAAGTCGCGATGTCCCACATCATTAGCTTAGCTTCCTTCATTTGTTTAGCACTTCTGATCGTCTGCTTCGTGCAAGACAACTTCGCGTTGGAATATGTTGTTACGCATTCCAACAGTCAACTCCCCGTAGCATTCAAGATTGCTGCCGCTTGGGGCGGGCACCGAGGCTCCATGTTGTTTTGGGTCGTCACCTTGAGTTTATGGGCGTCGTTTATTGCATTTAAGTCACCGCTCAACGCCCAATATACTTGTGACTGTTTAGGAATCATGAACGTTCTTATTGCGACATTTGCTTGGTTCACGTTAATGACCTCTAACCCGTTCGAGTATGCCCAAGTATTGGCGTCGGAAGGACGAGATCTAAACCCAATGTTGCAAGATGTTGGGCTTATCATTCATCCACCATTGCTTTATCTCGGTTATGTCGGTTACGCAGCAATATTAGCTTTTGCATTAGCAGCCCTATTGGGTAAACAACCGATGAGCGATTGGTATGTGGTTGCTCGAAGCGCAGCGTTTTTTGCATGGGGAACGCTCACGTTGGGTATCTTGGTGGGATCATGGTGGGCGTACAATGAGCTAGGGTGGGGCGGCTGGTGGTTTTGGGACCCTGTGGAGAACGCTTCTCTACTCCCTTGGCTTACTGGTACTGCTTTGTTGCACAGCGGTGTTGTCGCAACACGTAACAGAGGCGCAATTTGGAGCACCTATGCACTGGCGTTTGCTACGTTCAACCTAAGCATTTTAGGGACATTCGTGGTGCGCTCTGGCGTGCTGACTTCAGTGCACGCTTTTGCGGTGGACCCAACTAAAGGTTTAGTGCTGCTTGGTGTATTGAGCTTGCTTGTCATCATCACTTTTGGCGTATTGATTTTGCGAGGAGAACAACTCCCTCGTTTCAAACTTCAATCTCTAGCGAGCCAAGCTTACACTGCTTATATCGCCAAAGGGCTGCTGGTTATTGCGACTGCCATCGTTTTTCTTGGCACTTTTTATCCGATGGTTTATCAACTGCTCGGCTTAGGGAACATTTCGGTTGGCGCACCTTACTTTAATAGTCTGACCTTTCCATTAAGCATACTGGCTCTGATTGCCTTAGCATTCATGCCAGTGCTGAAATGGACAAAAGGCGCAGTTCCGAGTGGAAGCACTGATATCGCGATTAGTATTGCGTTATCTATAGTCTCTGGGATCGGGTTTATGTTCTCAGTGAACGTACTGCATTTCGAAGTATTGCTAACCATAATATTGGCTACTTGGGTGATTGTGGCGCATCTCGTTATGCTGTTTCGTTGTTCCAATAAGCGCAAACTCATGCCAATCGTGATGGCACATATCGGTTTTGCGCTGGCGGTGAGTGGAGCTGTATTCAACAGTCACTACTCATATGAACATAATTTACGTGTCGAACCCGGCAGTTCTCAACAAAGGGCGGGGATCACTATCGATTATCATGGTATCGAATGGCTGGTGGGGCCAAACTACACCGCGGAACAAGGACAGATCACCTTGCACTTGGAAGATGGCCGCATGCTCAATTTCAACCCGCAAAAGCGTCATTACCCTGTGCGAGTGATGAATATGACCGAGCCCGCGATTCGTTCACTATGGCATGGCGATTATTACGTGACATTGGGTGATAAAGTCGACACTCATGCTTATGCGATTAAAGTTCAGTACCGCGCAGGTATTTGGTGGATATGGTCTGGCGGGCTACTAGCTGTGTTTGGTGCGCTATTAACCGGCCTAAAGAAAAGGAGAGAGGCTATCAATGCGATCGAGAAATACGCTTAAACTCGCAGGTCTGTTTGTGGCTGTTGCCGTGTTTGCTGTAGTAACTGCGGTGGCTTTGTCTGAGCGACCACATGTTGAATTGTCCCCACAACGAAATTTAGATGCACCTAATTTTCGCTCTACTTCTCTGATCTCTGATGACATGGTTTCTGAGCAGTTGTTCAAAAGCGACGGATATAAATTATTGAATGTTTGGGCATCTTGGTGCGGAGTATGCAAACGAGAGCATGAAGAATTATTGCAGTTAGCAGAACTCGGTGTGCCTATTATTGGGCTGAATTATAGAAATCAAAAACAAGCCGCTCGTGAATATTTGAGCTCTAAACGAAATCCATATATTGAAGTAATTAGTGACCCTAATGGAAAGCTCGCTGTGGAGCTAGGTGTTATCGGAACGCCGGAAACTTACTTGATTGATCCAAATGGTCGTATATTGATCAAATATCGTGGAGAGCTAACGGCAGATAAATGGAACGATATATTTTCAGGATACTTGAATGTTTCGATTTAATAATCTTCTCCTCACTTTAATCCTATTTATACTATTTTCTCCTTTCACGAGAAGTGCGGATATAGAACAGAATGTTGATCTGTTTGAATTTCATTCCGTTGAAGTGCAACAGCGTGCAACCTCGTTAGCCAAGGCATTACGCTGCCCGCAGTGTCAAAACCAAAACCTTGTCGAGTCTAATGCACAAGCGGCTAAAGACCTGAGGTTGAAAGTGTATACGATGGCCAATGAAGGCAGCTCAGATCAAGAAATAAAGGACTATCTAGTTGCTCGTTATGGGAATATTGTTCTGTACCAACCACCATTAAATTATTCCACGGCGCTGTTGTGGATCTTTCCTGTGCTATTTTTGATCTTTTTTGTCTTATATTCGATCCGAATGGTGAAGCGTAATTAATGTGACCGTTATTCCACTATTAAAAATAAATTGTGCACTTAACAAGCAGAATGTTATCATTTTTCCGAATTTATGAAGTTTCCAGTATAAAGAAAATAAAAATTTTGAGCTGGATAAGTAATAAAAGAACGAAATAGGTGCACGCAGTGGATTCAGTTATATTACAACTTAAAAAAGACTTCTATTCGCAGATTCGTGCATTGCAATCACCGAACCTGCCTCAAGTTACTTCAACGCTCGCCGTGTTGACCGACGAGGAAATCCAAGAACTCGAAGCAGTTTGGATTGAACTCGCCGTTTGGAAGCGCAGTCAGACCCATTAAAAGATAGACCAAACGACCTTCTTGAAACCCCAGACAAAATTTGTCTGGGGTTTTTTATTGTAGTTTTTTTAAATTGTTATAATATAACAATTGTTCAGTTGGAGAGTGTTTCTCTTTTGCTGTCTTGAGTGGATAACTGCCCTCAATTGTGATCTCTATATTGCAAAATGCGGTATCAGTCCCCATAGTTGAAGAGCAACGAGTAAATCCCATGAATGCAATAACGAAAACGCATCAAGCGCATCAAGCAATAAATCGAGTGAGTATAGATATGGCGGAAGTACGTGCCAGAGTAGATTTTAAAGTCGGGGCAAAAAGTAACATTGATGCCGAAATTCTGTCTTTCCATGGTCTGAAGACAGACAAAGAGCATGTTGCTATTATCTTTAAACAAGCGGACCAAACTCAGGACATGCCTTTAGTTCGTATGCACTCTGAGTGTTTGACAGGCGATGTGTTCCACTCTTCACGCTGTGACTGTGGTGAGCAACTAGAAGAGACGATCAATCGCATGGGCGAGTCCGGTGGTATCATCTTGTATCTCCGTCAGGAAGGTCGTGGTATTGGCTTGTACAATAAGATCGATGCATACCGCTTACAAAGCCAGGGTATGAACACGTACGAAGCTAACAACCATTTGGGCTTTGATGATGACCTGCGTGATTTCACAGAAGCAGCACAAATGCTAGAAGCTTTAGGCGTGAATAAGATCCGCCTCGTGACGAACAACCCTAAGAAAATCCGTGAGTTATCTGAGTACGGAATTGAAATTGGCGAGGTTGTCAATACCTCTGCACATATCAAAGATGGCAACGAAAATTATCTGAAGGCAAAAGTCTCTCACGGAAAACATGACCTAAAGGTTTAATCCTAAAGATAAAACTGACAATAAAGTCTGTGAAAAACCTCATTTTTATGAGGTTTTTTTGTATCTGGAGTTGCAAATAAATTGTAAATTTGTATTATCTCGAGACTAAAGTGCAAATAAGAATAATTAGCACTACCAATACGATAATTGAAAAGCTCAACAAGGATGCTTCAGATGAATGCAAAAAAAGTTTTAGTCCAATCTATTGCTGCATCACTCCTCATTGCCAGTGGTTCTACCGTTGCTGCCACAGTAACTAAACAACAAGTAGTCGAACATTACGCGGACGTTGCCCATGCTGTATTTGCTGATTCAGTAACAACAGCGAAAGCGCTTGATGTGAAAATCGACGAATTTCTACAATCACCATCAGCGAAAAAGCTTGAAGAAGTAAAACAAGCTTGGCTAGATTCTCGCGTGCCTTACCAACAGTCTGAAGTTTTCCGTTTTGGTAACGCGATTGTTGATGATTGGGAAGGTCAGCTGAACGCATGGCCACTTGATGAAGGTTTGATTGACTACGTAGCGGCTGATTACCAATACGAATTGGGTAACGAGGGCGCTGCTGCCAACATCATCGCGAACACAAGTCTGCAGATTGGTGCTTCTAAACTGGACGTTTCAAAAATCACTCCAGAATTGCTAGCGGATCTAAACGAAGTAAGCGGTTCTGAGGCAAACGTTGCATCAGGTTACCACGCGATTGAATTCTTGCTTTGGGGTCAAGACCTAAACGGCACTAACGCGGGTGCAGGTCAACGTGCTTACACTGATTTCGTCGTTGGCTCTGAGTGTACGAATGGTCATTGTGATCGTCGTGGTGAGTACCTAAAAGCGGCCGCTGATCTACTGGTTCAAGACCTAGAGTGGATGGAAAAGCAGTGGTCTGCAGAAGTGAAAGGTAACTACCGTGAAGAGCTACTGAACGACTCAGCGGACAATGGTCTACGTAAGATGCTATTCGGCATGGGTTCTCTTTCTCTAGGTGAGCTAGCGGGTGAGCGCATGAAAGTGGCACTAGAAGCGAACTCAACTGAAGACGAGCACGATTGTTTCTCAGACAACACGCATAATTCTCACTACTACAATGAGCAAGGCATCTACAACGTTTACACAGGTACATACAAAGGTGTAAACGGCAAAGAGCTATCTGGTCCAAGTATTGCTGATCTTGTTGTTCAAAAAGATAAGAAAGCCGCGACCGACATTCAAAAGCAGTTTGATACAACACTTAGCCAAGTTGGTGAGCTAGTGACTTCTGCAGAGAAGAACAACCAGCACTTTGACCAACTTATTGCAGCGGGTAACGCACAGGGCAACGCGCTAGTAAACGACACCATCATGTCGTTGGTAGCACAAACCGGTGCGATTGAGCGCGCGGCAAGCATTGTCGGCATCGATAGCCTAAGCCCTGATACTGCTGACCACGAGTTTTAATAAGAAAACCATAATAAATAAGGGCTCTTTGTGAGCCCTTTTGCCGTTTGAGCTCGTTGTTATCACCCTTGTTGTCTATGTAGAGCAATGATATGAAGCCATACCTAATTTCTGCGCTAGCCGCGATCCTTTCTTCTTCTGCCATGGCTTACGATGTTAAGTCCGGTGGCAAAACCAGTGTTAAAAAAGACGGCGCGAATGCCTATTCTCTTCCTGCTGCTAACTTGCCAATGAGCAAACGCCTCGATTTTAGTGTCGGTAACAGCTTTTTCCGCAACCCTTGGGTACAAGCGCCAGCGTCAACAGACGCTCGTGACGGCCTAGGCCCGCTTTTTAATACCAATGGTTGTCAGAACTGCCACATCAAAGACGGTCGTGGTCATCCGCCAGAGAAAGATGATTTACATGCCGTGTCTATGTTAGTGCGCTTAAGCATTCCTGCGATGACGCCAGAACAAAAGAAAGCTTACATCAAAGATGGCGGCATACCTGAGCCGACTTATGGTGGCCAGCTTCAAGATTTCGCCCTGCAAGATCAAACGCCAGAAGGCAAAATCGAAATCACTTACACCGATGTCCCAGTGAAATTTAAAGACGGTACGACGGTGACGCTAAGAAAACCTCATTTGAACATTACCGATCTGGGTTACGGCGATATGCACCCTGATACCGAGTTCTCTGCACGCGTGGCACCGCCAATGATCGGCCTTGGTTTGTTAGAGAGTATTCCCGACGAAACGCTACTTGCTTGGGCTGATGAACAAGATGCCGACAAAGACGGTATCTCAGGCAAAGTCAATAAGGTGTGGGATATTGAGAAGGACGACTTCTCGATTGGTCGTTTTGGCTGGAAAGCAGGACAACCGACGCTAATGCAGCAAAATGCAGCAGCATTTAATGGTGATGTGGGTCTTACGAGCCATTTATTCCCAAATGAAAACTGTACCTCGAAACAAAGCATTTGTGACGACATGCCAAATGGCGGCAAACCAGAAGTGAGTGAAAATATTCTCGACTTCGTAGAGTTTTACAGCCAGCACTTAGCTGTACCTATTCGCCGTAATGTCAATGACCCTAACGTGAAACTTGGTCAGCAAATCTTTGCTGCGTCTGGCTGTGAAAGCTGCCACAAGACCAGTGTTAAAACGGCGAAACGACCAGAGTTACCAGCGCTTTCTGAGCAGCTTATCCACCCATACACCGACATGCTTTTGCATGACATGGGTGAAGGCTTAGCCGATAACCGTCCGGAATATCAAGCAAACGGCCGCGAGTGGCGAACAGCACCGCTATGGGGCATTGGTTATACCGAAGAAGTAAACGGACATACTTACTTCTTACATGATGGTCGCGCTCGTAACCTGATGGAAGCAGTGTTGTGGCACGGCGGCGAAGCTGAAACGGCGAAACAAAATGTTTTAGCTCTGAACAAAAAAGAACGTGATGCTCTCATTGCGTTTCTGAACTCTCTATAAGGAAGCAACCATGAAAAAAACACTGTTAGTGAGTGCGATTGCCGCAACGTTAAGTTTGGTTGGTTGCCAATCGACCATCGGTTCGAGCTCAGCCAAGCCTGAGAGTACAAGTCATATTTCTCAAAGCGTGTACGAGGTTGAGTTTCAATCAGCTCAGACGTTTTTAGCGCAAACCACAGAACTTGAACAGCGCTTCGCGGATTACTGCGCATCAGAGTCGAAAGATGATGCACAAGTAAAACAGCAATGGCATCAAACGATGCTTGCGTGGATGGCATTACAAGGTCAAGAACGTGGCCCTGCTACGGCGTTGGAGCAAAGCTGGAATGTTCAGTTTTGGCCAGATAAAAAGAATACCACTGGTCGTAAAATGTCTGTACTGACGAAATCTGATCAAGCTTGGAGTGCAGAAGATATCTCCACCCAAAGTGTCACCGTGCAAGGTTTAGGTGCATTGGAATGGCTGCTTTACGATAAAGCGTCGACCTTATCTAGCAACGGCAATACTTGTGCGACAGGCGTTTCGATTGCTGAAAACCTTGATGACAAAGCGCAGATCATCGCGGATTCTTGGGCAGAGAACCCTTGGAAATCGCTAGAGATGACGGAATGGGAATCTGAGTACATTTCACTGCTCTCGAATCAGCTTGAATACAGCATGAAGAAGTTGAGCCGACCGCTAGCGAAGATTGGTAAGCCTCGCCCGTATTTCTCAGAATCGTGGCGTTCCGAGACCTCGCTTTCAAACTTAAAAGCCAACCTTCAAGGGATGGAAGCGTTGTACTTTGCTAACGGGAATGGTTTAGATGCGCTACTTAGAGAGCAAGGCCATGCAGATCTCGCAGACCGTGTCGTTCATCAGTTTGAAATGGCGTTAGAAACTTGGCCAGAAGATAAGAGCTTGTTTGCTGCACTACAAACAAAAGAAGGCTATCGCATGGTGCTCTCTCAATACAATAAGCTAGAGCAATTGAAGTACCTGATTCACGAAGAAGTGGCGATCGAGCTTGGCGTAGTTATAGGATTTAATGCAACCGATGGTGACTGATCAAACCCGCCGAACCTTGCTGAAAGCCGCTCTATTCGGGGCGGCTATACCTATGATGCCATTTGGTTGTGCTTCAACAAGCTCACGTGAACCTGCGTTGATCGGCTGTTCTATCATTGGTCGAGATAAATTCGCAGCGGTGGTGGCGGATGAGCATGGTATGCCGCTATCTTCATTGCCGATTCCTGAGCGTGGTCACGGTGTAGCAACCAACCAACAAGGCCACGCCGTAGTTTTTGGTCGTCGACCAGGTACTTTCTTCATGGTGTTTGATTATCGCTCAGAGCAGATGATCAAACTGCAACTAGCAACGCCAAATCGTCATTTTTACGGACATGGTGTTTACTCCCATGACGGCACGTTGCTATTTGCCACAGAAGGGGAGAGGGGGACAAGCCGCGGGATCATTGGTGTTTATGATGTGCAGAAGCAATATCAAAAGATTGATGAGTTAACGGGTTTTGGCCTTGGTCCTCATGAAGTGATCATGATGCCTGATGGTGTATTGGCGATTGGCGTCGGTGGCGTACACACTAACGGTCGTGAACCTCTCAATCTTGATAGCATGAAACCCAGCCTGAGTTACCTTTCACAGAAGGGTGAGCTACTGGATCAAGTGTCTTTACCGGATCATAAGTTGAGTATTCGCCATTTAGCTCATGATGGTGCGGAAACCGTGCTTTGTGGTCAGCAATATCGTGGTGAGCCGGACGAGTATCCAGCCTTGATCGCCATGCACACGCGTGGTGGTGAAATGCAAGATCTTCAAGCTGAGCCTGAAGAGTGGGCGCGTTTCAATCACTACGTTGCGAGTATTGCAGCAACCGATGAATGGATCTTAGCCACTTCGCCTCCGGGCAGTTGTTATGGTATATGGTCTAAATCTACGGGCAAATTGGTCGAGCTAAGTGCGTTACCAGATGCCTCTGGTGTTGTGGTCTATGGCGATGAGTTCCGAGTCAGCTCTGGGGCGGGAAAAGTGGTAGAGCAAAGGCCTGAAGAGTCAAAAAGTACCTTCGCAAGCGGTGTGCAATGGGATAACCATTGGTCGAGAATTATCTAGAAAGATCATTGAGTAATTACTTATAGAGAGTTTTGTTGTCGTTTTCGGCATCAGATTCTTAATTTTAAACCTGCAAGCTGTGAGATATTTGCCATACTTTTTATTATGGCAAGTAGCGCAAGGATCATTTCAGTGTTTGCTAGGGTTTTAATCATGACGGCACTTCTGGTGCCGTTTTGCAGCTTTTCCACCGTCGTTTCTCTCGAAGCTTCAGCGCAAGTCGAGCAAGAGGGAGCGGTACAAAAGCTGTCTGTAGAAAAAATGATCCATTATCCAGAGGTGATTGATCAACTGTATCAAAGCACCAATTACCGTTTGAACTGGGAAAATGAAAGTGATATTGAGCAGTTTCTTTTTCAAGTAAACCTGGTTGCACTTGCGGATGTCACCGATGAATTCGAAAATCAACTTCACCGGATAAACCAAGTAAGGTGGCAGGGAGATAATCTCGACTTCGATTTAGTGATGACAGACTCACTCTTGATGTACCTTAGTTATCTTGAGCAACTCCCCGAAGAAGGGATTAATTGGCTATTTACAGACAAAGCCCATGTTACGTTACCCGCTCCTAGCATCGATACTTTATCGGTTCTGAGTAATGAGATTACGGTTGGCAAACTTGGTCAGTTTTTGGCAAGTCTCCGGTCTCCATTACAAACAGATGATGCTTTCTACTCCGCCTATTCTTCGCTATCGGAACATTCTCAGTACCAATATCCTGCCTATCAACAAACTGGGCTAGCACGTGTTGGCGATATATTAGAAAACAGACCCCTATTGATTGAGCGAATGGAGATCGTAGGCGTAGATGTTTCTTACTTGGATTTAGTCACTGAAGAATATGACGAACAATTAGAGCTTGCGATAAAAGAGTTCCAGCGTATTCATGGTTTGAAAGAAGATGGCGTTATCGGCCCGAATACCATTCGATGGATCAACTTTTCTCCTCAAGAGAGATTGCATCTGCTGGCGTTGAATTCTGAGCGTTCAAGAATTTGGTCGAAAGAAAGGGATAATGTTGTCTTTGTTAACGTGCCTGGATACGAAGTCACGTATTGGCATGACGGTCAACCCTTGTTTGAGTCTAAAGTCGTGGTAGGGAGAGCATCAAGAAAAACGCCCATCATGTCGGTAGCACTGGATTCAGTTATTCTCAACCCAACTTGGAACGTGCCTTGGACTATCATGGTTAAAGACATTATTCCTAAAGTAAAACGTAATCCGATGTATTTGATTAACCATAACATTCAAATCATTCGGTCTTGGACTTCGAACGAAATTATTGACCCTACAACCATCAATTGGGCAACGGTGAATCCGAGAACATTTCCTTATCGTATGCGACAGGCGTCGGGCTTACAAAATGCACTGGGATTGTACAAGTTCAATATGCCTAACCCACAAGCTATTTATTTGCATGACACGCCAAGTAAGAACTTGTTTGAACAGGACAGACGCGCATTCAGCTCAGGATGTGTCCGTGTCGAACATGCAGACCAGTTAGCAGAACTTCTGTTCAAAACTCAGGGGTTGGAAGAACGTTTAGCGAAAAAGCGAGAAAGTTCTCGTCGGTCTAACACGTCAGTTCCTTTGGGAGAGCGCATTCAAGTACACATCATTTATCAAACAGCATGGTTGGAAGAGGGAACGCTTTACTACCGTGATGATATCTATAAGTACGATCACCGCAGTTGAAATCTTTAAGGAAAATTTACAAAACGAAGAATTCTCTTTTCGTTCAATAATTAATCAATAATTACTGCATCTGAAAATCAAGATGGAGTGTTTTATGCATTTGACGTGACAAATGTGTTTGGTTAATGTCCACGACTTGTCTAGTTGTTGAGCACTGTATTTTGAAATGGTAAGTCGTAACTTTTCCCGCCGAGATTTCCTTAAAATGACCGCTGGTGGTGTGGTGTTGGTGTCTGCCCTGCCATCATTTTCTTGGGCTTCACTCCCTGACGAGCCACGTGCGCTGGCGATGAACAACCTTAATACTGGAGAGATCCTCGAAACATGCTATTTCGATGGAAAACGATACATTAATGATGAACTGCAAAGGCTGAATGAGTTTTGTCGAGACCATCGACGAAATGAGGTTCATCCGATGGATCGACGCTTGTTCGATCAAATAAGCCAAATTCAAAAGTTAATTGGTACAGAAGCAGAGGTGATCGTCATTTCAGGTTACCGTTCTCCTGCCACTAATGCCTCGCTGCGCAACGGGTCTTCTCGTGTAGCGAAAAAGAGCATGCACATGGAAGGAAAGGCCATTGATTTTCGTTTAGACGGCGTGAAGCTTTCAACGGTTCGTGATGCTGCATTAAGCCTAAAAGCCGGTGGCGTGGGTTATTATCCAGGTAGTAACTTTGTTCATATCGATACGGGAGCTGTTCGTTCCTGGTAGTGCTAGTTGAGACAAGGTTTCTAGTCTCAGAACGTCGTCGATTACCCACAGTTCAAAGCTTGAAGTCGCTAGGCCTTAGTGTCATAGTTGCGGCAGTTTTCATGCAAATTTATTCGGTATAGGTTATCTATGGCTCTGAAATACCAAGTTGTTCCAGTAACATCTTTCTCTCAAAACTGTTCTATTGTCTGGTGTGACGAAACCATGAAAGGTATTGTGGTTGACCCAGGCGGCGATGAAAAGCAGCTCGCTATGCTTATCAAAGAGCTGGGTGTTGACGTGGTAAACCTAGTGCTAACACACGGCCACTTGGACCACGTAGGTGGCACGGAGCCGCTGTCTGCACTGCTTGGCGGTACAGAGATTGTTGGTCCTCACAAGGCAGATAACTTCTGGTTGCAAGGTTTGGAAGGTCAGAGCCAAATGTTTGGTTTCCCGCTGACAGAAGCGTTTGAACCGCACCAATGGCTAAATGAGGGTGACACTGTCACTTTCGGTAATCAAGTGCTGAACGTATTCCACACACCTGGTCATACACCTGGTCACGTTGTGCTTTACAGTGAAGAAGCGCGTTTAGCGTTTGTGGGTGACGTTTTGTTTAACGGTAGCATTGGTCGAACTGACTTCCCACAAGGTGATTTCAATACGTTGATTAGCTCTATCAAAGAGAAATTGTGGCCTTTAGGCAATGATGTCACGTTTGTCCCTGGTCACGGCCCTCAATCGACTTTCGGTCATGAGCGTAAAACTAACCCGTTTGTTGCTGACGAGATGCCGCTTTACTAAAAGTGCGTGTACTAAGCATTATTCTGGCTCGGCGGCAGCTAAGTATCGCCGAGTCAGTCCCACAAAATCCTCAGCCTCACGATCTAGATCACTTGCTGATATAAATAGATCGTAGCCGTAGAAACCTCTCTGATACTTCATCCGGTTGGCGAGCATCGCTAACAAACCTTTGTACTCAATCCCATCTCTGTTTATATACGGTTTAGGGTCAAGCACCATATCCTCAAACTTATCTTCACACTGATTTTGTTTCGCGCCTAAGTAAAGCAGTGCTCGCTGGCTGAGGAGAATTTCTGTCGCTATACGAGGGCAGATTGAATTTAAGTAGGGTGAGTAGTGTTTTAGACGAATACCGATCCAAGGTAGCGGTTGGTGCCACCCTTCCTGTTGGTAGCTACAAATACCGATTGACTCAATATTTCGCCATCGGACGACCCAACCTCCTTTAAAAAGGTGTTGCTGAAAGTGAGAAGCTGTCAGCGTAAAAGTGACTTGGCTTTTCTTAATCATCAAGATGGCGAAACCAACGATTGCAGACATCAAAATGACCGACAACATGGCTTGCTTCCATCCCGGAGAAATGGCAACCAAAAACAAAGTGATGAGTGCAACGAGCAACAAAAGTATTCTGTTGATAGGGGAGTCGGGTTTGAAATGTGAATTTGTTAGGTGCAGCGTTTCCATGCTTATAACCTCATCGAATACTTGTCCAAAAATAAGTGGGTAGCTTTATGTGCATTGATTTGCATTTAAAATAAAACAAACCTCTGTTTTTATACCCAGTATTCAATAAATCCGTTCATAAAATATCTGATTAAATAGTAGACGTTCTATGCTTTGAGCGCATTTTTCATCGCGTTTCGCCGCTAAAACCTACAAATTGCTTGTGAATTTTGGTATAAAACGCGCTTCAAATTTTCATCCCTGCTGAGATGCAGTGAACTGGAGAAATATTCAATGAGACTTGCTCATAAGCGTAAAGTGCAGATGAAACTGCAAAAACGCATTAAAGCGACAGTAGCAAACTTAGCTGCAGCACCTAAAGCAGTGAAGCCTGTTGCGGAAAAAGCAGTAGCACCTTCTGTTGCTGAAAAAGCTGTTGCGGAGAAAGTAGTAGCTGATAAAAAAGTAGCTGCAGTGAAAACAGTTGATGTTGCCCTTACTCCTAAGCAACAACAAGTATTAGACATCGTTATGGCGAATGCTGAAGGTATTAACCCTAAAGGCATCGGTCTAGCTGCAGGTCAAGAAGATACTAAAGCGGCATCATGGGCTACTGGCGCACTAAAGAAGCTTCTTGAAGAAAACCTAGTTCAAAAAGAGCAGTTAGCAGGTAACAAAGTTATCTACAAAGCAGTTTAATTACCGCTACCGTTCTGGATTGAATACCTCGGCCGATGCCGAGGTATTTTTTTATCTTGGTATTGGAAATAATGCATTAAGTACTGACTTTAACACTACCAATAAGTGGTTTGTCACATTTTCTTAAATACTATGTAAATTTTTTGGCAGAAAAATACGTACGTATTGTCTTTTATTTTTATTCATAGATAAAAATATAATTTATTGATTTTGCTATTAACAGTCTTTTGTCATGACGGTTGTCCTACGTACTTGTACGTAATACCTTAGGCTAATGCCTTATTGATGAATTACTCGCTTCCGTGTTCATGCCCATTTCGCATTAGACAACATTGTTACATCTTTTATACCGAATACAGCCAATCCTAATGAAATGGATGACAACAATAACCTTGGTGATAAAGGACGTGAACGATGAGTCTAATCCAAAAATCTTTAAAACGAGTGCTCAAAACAACCGCTGTCGCTGCCGCGATGGCACTCGCAGCGACTTCTGTAAACGCTGCTGAAAAAGTCTATCGTTTAAAGCTTGCTGAAACTTGGGGGCCTAATTTCCCAATTTTTGGTGATACCACAAAAAACATGGCCAAAATGGCGGAAGAGATGTCCAACGGACGTTTGCAAATCCGCATTGATTCCGCAAACAAGCATAAAGCGCCTTTTGGGGTGTTTGATATGGTTAAGTCGGGTCAGTATGACATGGGCCACTCAGCGTCTTATTACTGGAAGGGTAAGGTTCCAAACACACTTTACTTCACTTCTATGCCCTTCGGTATGTTGCCAACTGAGCAGTATGCATGGTTTTACTACGGCGGTGGTATGGAGCTGATGGAAAAAGTGTACTCTCCACATAACTTGATGTCTTTCCCTGGCGGTAATACCGATACTCAGATGGGCGGGTGGTTCCAAAAAGAGATCAAGTCCGTCGAGGACTTACAGGGTTTGAAAATGCGTATCCCAGGGTTTGCTGGTGAGATTTTGGCTGAGTTAGGTGCCAAGCCAACGAATATCGCCCCTGGTGAGCTATATACTTCTCTAGAGCGTCGCACAATTGATGCCTTGGAATGGGTTGGTCCATCGCTGGATCTACGTATGGGCTTCCACAAAATCGCGCCTTACTACTACACAGGTTGGCATGAGCCAGCGACTGAGCTTCAGTTCCTCGTTAACAAGCGCACCTGGAACCGTCTACCTGATGATCTAAAAGCGATTTTGCAAGTAGCCATGAAAACGGCCGCTTACGATATGTACACGCAATCGAAACACGAAAGCGGCAAAAACTGGGCATCTATTAAGTCTGAATACCCAAATGTTGAAGTAAAAGATTTCCCACCTGAAGTCGTAGCTGCGTTGCGAGAAGCAAACGATCGTTTGTTGAAAGAACATGCAGAAAAAGATGCTTTGGCGAAAGAGATTCAAGAGTCACAAGCGAACTATATGAATCAAGTTCGACCATGGTCAGATATTTCGCACCGAGCGTACTTAAACAGTCAAGCTCAACAATAACGTTATGAAGCAGGCGATGCCAAGAGGTTTAGCCTGCTATCGAAGCCCAAGAAAACTTCATAATGAATGCTCCGCACTATAGCGGAGCGCATCTAAACGTTCCACGGAGTTCGGAATGAGAAGTCTTATTTATATTGAGCGATTATTTAACCGCTTTAGCGATTTCCTCGGATGGTTATCCAGCATCCTGTTTATTTTGTTGTTAGCAAACGTTGTGTACGACGTTGTCATGCGTTACGTGTTTAATGATGTGTCTATCGCATTCCAAGAAATGGAATGGCATCTATTCTCTGCCGTGTTCTTGCTTGGTGTGCCTTACGCAATTAAGTCCGGTGGCCATGTTCGCGTCGACATTTTTTATGAACGCTTATCTTACAAAGCACAATCCATCATCGACATCATAGGCACACTATTTTTCTTATTCCCTTTTTGCCTACTGGTAGCTTGGTTTGGTATTGATTTCGCCAAGGAGAGTTACGCGTTAGGCGAGACGTCTGGTGACCCAGGTGGCTTACCATATCGTTGGATTATCAAAGCGATGATTCCGCTGTCATTTTTCTTTATGGCGGTGAGTGGTATTGGATTGTTACTTCATTCAATCAACAAAATTGTCAACCCTCATCTCATCTATGCCGGTAATAACGGTAAGTCGTAAAAGGAAGTCATTATGATCGGTATAGTGATGTTTTTTGTTGCGCTCTTTGCGCTTCTATTGGGATTTCCCGTTGCCTTTACTTTTGGTGGTATCGCGCTGATTTTTGGTGTTTGGGCTGAAGGCATCGAGATGTTTGCTTTTATGCCGTATCGAATTCAGTCCATTATGGAAAATACGGTGTTAATGGCCGTACCGCTGTTCGTTTTTATGGGGCTAGTGCTACAGAAAACGAAGCTTGCTGAACAGCTACTAGAATCAATGGGGCGTTTGTTCGGTGGCGTTCGCGGTGGTATCGCTATTTCTACCGTGTTAGTTGGCGCATTGCTTGCAGCTTCAACGGGTGTGGTAGGCGCATCAGTTGTTGCGATGGGCTTAATATCTCTTCCTGTGATGCTCAAGTACAATTACGACAAAGGTTTAGCGTGTGGGACTATTTGTGCGTCTGGCACGTTGGGCCAAATTATCCCACCTTCTATCGTGTTGATCTTGTTGGGTGATGTACTTGGCGTACCGGTAGGGGACCTATTTCAAGCTGCGATCTGGCCCGGTATTACACTTGTTGGCGCCTATGTGATCTACATTCTCATCTACGCGAAGTTGAACCCTCAAGCCGCACAGGCGATAGAGCGTGATGAGTCGATCAGTCGTAAACAAGAAGTGCTCACCGCACTGAAAGCTGTATTGCCACCTTTAGCATTGATCATCGTGGTATTGGGCTCCATCTTTGCAGGGATTGCAACACCAACAGAGTCAGCGGCACTGGGCGGTGCAGGTGCGATTATTTTATCGCTATTGTATAAACAGTTTAGTTGGTCGATGATTTATGATGCATCAAAAGAGACAGTTAAGGTAACCGCAATGGTCTTTGCGATCTTACTTGGTGCGACCGCCTTCTCAATGGCATTTACCTACACCGGTGGTGATTATTTAGTTGAAGAGTGGATGTTAGAACTGCCGGGTGAAAAGTGGGGATTCCTTATTATTACCATGGTGGTGATTCTGATTTTAGGTTTCTTTATCGACTTCGTTGAAATCTGTTTTATCATCGTGCCAATTATTGCGCCAGTCGCTGAATTGATGGGCATTAATATGACGTGGTTTGCGATTCTTATTGCGATGAACTTGCAGACGTCGTTCCTCACACCGCCATTTGGCTTTAGTTTGTTCTATCTAAAAGGTGTCGCTCCAGCAGGGGTTACTACGCGAGATATCTACAAAGGTGTGATGCCATTCATCGCGATTCAGATTGTTGTGTTGGCGTCTTTGCTGTTTTTCCCAGGTTTTTACGGTATGAGTTAATCACTCGATAATAAAGAGATTTTGTGAACTGAGAGTTTTTACCTTTTGAGACAAGTTGTTAAGCTGTTAATTATGTCTATGCAGACACAATCGATTCGTTTGTACTGCTAAGATAGTAAGCTGTAAAGGCAGCGTTTCATGGAGGGAAGGGATGCCTCTCAAAGCAAAGTTAATTCTGCTGACACTGATACCCGTGGTATTGGTGTCAGCGAGTATCAGCTGGATCTCTATCTATCAAACTAAGACCCTTGGCAAAAGGGAGGTGGAGATCTTTCATCAAAACCTGATCCAATCAAAAGAAGCGGCGCTGAAAGATACGGTCGACGTCGCTTTTGACTCCATTTCTTACATCTACAACGATCCGACTTTAGAAGAGAGTGTTGCCAAAACGCGTGTGAAAGCGATTTTAAATCGTTTGAGTTATGGGTCGGACGGCTATTTTTTTGCTTATGATAAATATGGTACCAACCTTGTACACCCAGTTCTTCCGGAGCTTGTCGGGGAAAACTTACTCTATCTTGAAGACGAAAATGGCGATCGCTTAATCGAAGCTTTATTGTATCAAGCGCAATCAGGTGGTGGATTTCATCAGTACCTGTGGCAAAAGCCATCTACGGGTGAAGTCGTCCCTAAGCTTAGTTACGCTGCATGGCTCGATAAGTGGGAGTGGATGATAGGGACTGGGCTGTATATTGAGGATGTCAGCCGAGAAGTCGCCAATATGCGCGCGGCAGTGAACAAAAATATCGAAACGACATTTTTCTCAGTCGTCGTGATCTTAGCGGTGACCGTTGCTGTAATCATTGTTCTCACTCTGGCGATCAATCTGCACGAGCATCGCCTCGCTGATAAGAACCTGAAAGAATTGGCACATAAAACCGTGATGTTCCAAGAAGATGAGAAAAAGCATTTAGCGCGAGAACTGCACGATGGAATCAATCAGTTGTTAGTCTCCAGTAAATGTCATTTAGACTTAATGAGTCATAGACTGGAAGACGAAAAACTCAAATCCCACTTAGATAAATCACAACGATCGCTCGTCACCGCGATAAATGAGGTGCGGCATATTTCTCATCAGCTCCGTCCAAGCGCCCTCGATGATATCGGTTTAGAAGCAGCACTGACGACCTTGCTACAGGACTTTCATTCCCATTCCGGGATTGATATCGAGAGCAATTTCGATACTCAGCAGCATAAACTGACTTCGGAAGTCGCAACGACGCTATATCGCGTCGCTCAGGAGTCTTTGAATAACATTGAAAAACATGCGCGAGCGAAAAAAGTAACGGTTACTTTGCAAAAAATGGGCAATATGCTGCAATTACTCATACGTGACGATGGGGTTGGATTTGTGGTTAACCATGCAGTGCACCAACAAGGGATTGGGTTAAGGAACATGCAAGAGCGTGTAGAGTTCATCGGTGGTGAATTTGAGCTAATGAGTGAGCTTGGCTTGGGAACAGAGATTACTGTGCTGCTTAATTTGGATGAAATAGTTTATGGATAAACCGATTAGTGTAGTGATTGTCGATGATCATCAAGTGGTGTTGGATGGCTTCATGGCTCGTTTGGAGTTAGAGCCTGACATCGAAGTGGTGGGTACAGCAAGTAATGGTTTGGAAGCGATAGAGGTCGCAAAGCACTTGCAACCGGATGTCATATTGATGGATATCAGCATGCCTATAATGAACGGTATTGAAGCGACTGGTGTAATTAAAGAAGCGCGCCCAGAGAGCAAAATACTTATGTTGACCATGCACGATAATCGCGAGTACATCATGAAGGTCATGCAAGCTGGTGCCGTAGGATATATGCTCAAGGAAATCTCGGCCGAGAAAATGGTGCAAGCAATAAAAACGGTGAACCAAGGCTCGACGTATTTCTGTGAATCCGTCACACAAACACTCTTTACCCAAGAAGTGGTGCCTGCCACGCAAAAAACGAATCCTCTCAGCCGCAGGGAAGAAGCGGTACTTAAATTAGTTGCTCAAGGAAACAGCAGCAAAAAAATCGCCACTTTACTCAATATTAGTTATCGAACGGTAGAGACGCATCGCCATAACATTAAGCACAAGTTGGACTTACATTCGACGGCAGAGTTAGCAAAATATGCGTTTGAAACTGGCTTGACTGAGTAGGAGAGTAGTGCCCGCAAAAAGCGAGCACGTGGGAGCGAAACTAATCGGCTTTGGTAATGCTACCAAGCTCTAGCATTGGAGCAACATCGATGTCCTCTGCATTCATCATCGTCGAGATGCGTTGAACGGAAGATAGTAGAAGGGATTGCTCCCATTCTTCCAATTTTTGGAATCGATTAATGAAGTGCTCTTGCAGCGGCGTTGGTGCTTGTTTTAAGGCTTCTTGGCCCTTGCTCGTAAGTACAGCATGCACTTTACGCTTGTCTTGAACACTGCGCTGACGCTCAACAAACTGGCCTCGTTCTAGTCTATCTAGAATGGTCGTTGCGGTCGCTTGGCTCATGTTAGTGTGGCTAGACAACTGTTTAATCGTCACGTTATCTAAGTCATTGATAGCGCGCATCAAAATCAACTGTGGAGCAGTCAATCCAGACTCTTTGCTCAGCTTTTTAGAATGTAAATCAATAGCGCGGATGATCTGACGAATCGAGACCAATACTTCTTCGTACTTTTCCAATTTATTCATCCAGTCTGTAGGGAACATTTATCGAGGCGACACTAACTTAAATGCGCCCTTATTTAAAGGGGGGAAATCAAAAATTACCTCTACAATTTTACGCCGTGTCCTCAATACCATTTTGTCGCGCCTTTTCGACAAAATAAGAAGAGCTAAAATTATTATAGCAATAAATGTTTGTGGTCTAACTATTGTAGTAGTGATTTGTTCTATCAAAGGCCGTAATCACACAGTGAAAAGTAAGTTATTGGATTTTTTAATAGCAAAAAGATAGACAAAAACGTGTCAAATGATAGGATCTTGCGCCTTCACGGAATGCAAAACGTATCGTGTTCGAAAGATTTTTTTGTTTGGTACGTAAAAACACTACAAAAATAGAGAGGAACGATGACAAAGGGTATAGATAAGTACAGTATCGATAGTACCGACTATACGGTAGGTCAGGACAACGTTCAAAAATGGGGTTTTGATGTTCATAACCCAGTTTTTGGTATTAGTGCAGGTTTAATTGCGCTGTTTCTTGTCGCTGCATTAGTTCTAGATGCACATACCGCAAAGACGGCACTTGATGGGCTGAAGTGGAAAATTATTGGTTCATTCGATTGGTTGTTCATTATTGCAGGTAACATTTTCGTTATTTTCTGTTTGGCGCTTATCGTCTCACCAATGGGTAAGATCCGACTAGGTGGTAAAGACGCTGTTGCCGATTACTCGTTTATGTCATGGCTTGCAATGCTATTTGCAGCTGGTATGGGTATCGGTTTAATGTTCTGGAGTGTTGCAGAACCTGTCGCTTACTTCACCGGTTGGTATGAAACGCCACTTGGTGTTGAGGCAAATACACCAGAAGCCGCGAGATTGGCACTGGGTGCAACTATGTTCCACTGGGGCCTTCACCCATGGGCAATTTACGGTGTTGTAGCACTTTCTTTAGCATTCTTTGCCTACAACAAAGGTTTACCGCTATCTATGCGTTCGATCTTCTACCCACTTCTGGGTGATCGTGCATGGGGTTGGGCTGGCCACATTGTGGACATTCTGGCTGTGCTTGCGACTTTATTTGGTCTTGCTACATCCCTAGGTCTAGGTGCGCAGCAAGCAGCAAGTGGTATTCATCACGTATTTGGTGTTGAGCCAGGCCTAGGTCTGCAAATCGTCGTTATTACCGTGGTGACTTTACTTGCTGTTGTTTCAGTCGTACGCGGCATCGATGGTGGTGTTAAAGTCATTAGTAACATCAACATGGTTGTGGCGTTCTTGCTACTTCTCCTTGTTGGTCTTATCGGTTGGGCGGCGAGCCTAGGTTCGATTCCAACCACACTTATGGCATATGTAGAGAATATCATCCCACTAAGTAACCCGTTTGGTCGTACGGACGAAGCTTGGTTCCAAGGCTGGACAGTGTTCTACTGGGCTTGGTGGATTTCATGGTCGCCATTCGTAGGCATGTTCATCGCGCGTGTTTCTCGTGGTCGTACCGTTCGCGAGTTCATCACAGCAGTTCTACTGGTTCCAACTGCGGTTACCGTTGTTTGGATGTCTGTATTTGGTGGCCTGGCGATCGAGCAAGTTGTTGATAAAGTAGGTGAGCTGGGCACAAATGGCTTGACTGACGTATCACTTGCTATGTTCCAAATGTTTGATGTTCTTCCATTTGGTAGCATGCTTTCTATCATCGCTGTTGTGCTGGTACTTGTGTTCTTCATTACGTCTTCTGACTCTGGTTCACTTGTTATCGACAGTATCACGGCAGGTGGTAAAGTCGATGCACCTGTACTTCAACGTGTCTTCTGGGCATTCATGGAAGGTGCAATTGCGGTTGCTCTGCTATGGATTGGTGGCTCCGAGGCGGTTCAAGCTCTTCAGGCCGGTGCCATTTCTACAGCACTGCCATTTACCTTCATTCTGCTTGCAATGTGTGTGAGCTTATTGATGGGTATGCGAACTGAGCGTCAGTAATTCGGCATTTTATAAAACCGTCTGACTAACAATTAATCAAAAGGCCAGCAATTTGCTGGCTTTTTTTGTGCGGTTTTTATGACGCTCGAGACAAAAAAATGACACATGAAAGTTCATACTTTACAAAGAGTTAATGTGCTATTTTGTTTTTTAAAAATTAGTGAATAGTCGTAAAAAAGTGTGTAATATTCATGCACCTTAACTGTTCTCCCAACTCAAAAAACTATAAATATGAAATTATCATTAAAACAAAAGCTTATAGGCGCAAGCCTTTCTGCTGTTGTTGTGATGGCAACAGCACTTACTTGGTTGTCGGCTGGTCAATTATTTGATCAGACTCGTTCAGGTGTCTATTCACGTGCGCAAAGTCTTAGTACTACTGCGTCAGAGGGAATTTCTGATTGGGTCAATATCCGTAAAGATATTGCCACTGCGTTCAACGATTACTCGACCGAGCAAGACGTTGTTCCTTTCCTACAACAAGCTCGCAAGGCTGGTGGCTTCGATGACATCTTCCTTGGTACACCAAACGGTGATATGTACCGCTCTCATCCGGAGCGTAACCGTGCTGATTATGACCCTCGCACACGTCCTTGGTACAAGGATGCTGATGCCGCAGGTAAGCAAATCATCACAGCCGCATATCAAGACGCAATCACGAATGCACTACTTGTGACCATTGCTGAGCCAGTAATGAAAAATGGTCAGTTTGTTGGTGTTGTTGGTGCGGACGTACTGATCGATCAGCTTATCAGCGATGTGATTAACTTAGATGCAGGTGAAAACGCGCATGCGATGCTAATCGACATGAATGAAGGCACCTTCTTAGCGCATCCAGATAAAAGCTTGACGCTTAAGCCTATCACCAGTGTTCTAAAAGATTTTTCAGAAGAGGCAATTGAGCGCGCCGCCGATGAAGGTCGTATCGAAGATACGGTAATCAAAGGAAAAGAGAAGCTTTACTACTTCAATAAAGTTCCTGGTACGCATTGGATGTTTGCGATTGAAATGGATCGCGCAACAGAAGAAGCAGGTCATGCGGTATTGCTACGAGATCTATTGTTCACTGCTGTGGCGATCACGATTGTGGTTATTCTTGCAGTTTCTTGGCTAGTTGGTTTCTTGTTCCGTGACTTGAACCGCGTATCAAATGCACTGGAAGAAATTGCATCTGGCGAAGGTGACTTAACGCAACGCCTAGAACCACGCAGTGATGATGAAGTAGGTAAACTGGCGGAAAACTTCAACCGTTTTGTTGGCAACATGCACACAATGGTTACTAAGCTTAGCCACGTATCTTCTGCGCTTTCAGAGCAAGCACGCACGACAGCACAGCAAGCTGAGGAGCGTAGTCAGCGTATCTCTTACCAGCAAGATGAAATCAACATGGTGGCGACGGCTGTGAATGAAATGGCAGCAGCGACACAAGAAATTGCAGGTAATGCTGATAGCACGGCAAGTAACTCAGAAGAAGCGGTTCAAGCTTGTTCACACGGTTCAAGCCAAGTAACTCAAACGCAAGGTTCTATTCAGAACTTAGCGCAAGAAGTTCAAGTTGCTACTGATGTGATTCAAGAGCTAGAAGCGCACGGAAATAGCATCAATACGATTCTATCAACGATTCAAGGCATTGCAGAGCAAACGAACCTACTTGCACTTAACGCGGCGATCGAAGCGGCACGTGCAGGTGAGCAAGGCCGTGGTTTTGCTGTGGTTGCAGATGAAGTCCGCGTATTGAGCCAACGTACTCATGCTTCAACGCAAGAGATTCAAGAAACTATCGAGATGCTACAAGGCACAACAGCCAAGGCGGTCGGTATTATGGGTGACAGTCGTCGTCTAGCTGACACCAGTGTTGATGATGCCAATGCGGCTGCAGCGAGCTTGACGCAAATCCACACTGCTGTTGAGCGTATCAGTGATATGGCAACGCAGATTGCTTCAGCAGCAGAAGAGCAAGCATCGGTAACCACTGAGATCACTCGTAACACTGAAGGTATTCGTGATGTGTCTAACGAGCTGTCAGTCGAAGCTCATCAAGCAGCAGAACAAGCTGCTCACCTGTCTGAGCTATCACACGAACTTGAACAAGAGATTCAACGCTTTAAGCTGTAATCTTGTCTCAACCTAAGTAAAAAAGGAGCCATCTGGCTCCTTTTTTGATCGCTATTAAGCGTGAAGTATATTACAGCCAGAACTCACTGATGGGTTGCTCTTCACTGTAATGATGGGCGATTTGCGCTTGCAGTAGCTCTGCGGTAGCAATTGCATCGGTTAATGCATGGTGAGGCGTATAGTCTGGCAGCCCATAACGGCGTCGAGATTGCGCTAGCCGAACCGATTCTGGTTTTTTCCCTTTTAAACGCTCCCAGAGAGAGCCTGAACGTTTCTGTTGAATCGTTTCTTCAAGGTGCAGCGTATCTAAAACAGGAAACTCAATACCTTCCCCTAAACGGCTTTTGAGCGCTTTATCCAGAAACTCTCTCTCGATACGACGGTAATGAACAACAATGATTTTCCCGCTTAAGCATGGTAGCAGCTCGCTTAAGATATCGCCTAAGTCAGGCGCATCGATCAATTCGCTGTGAGTAATACCGTGTATAATGACTGAGTCTTCATCGAGTGCACGCTGTGGACGTACCTTCCAATGACGCGAGTTACGTAGGAAAATTCGCTTCAGGTTAAACGGCACTAAACCAATAGTAATTATGTCATGTTTTTCAGGATTCAAACCCGTCGTTTCGAAATCTAACGCCACGAACTCCACCTCAGATAACGGTGTTTCTGGAGCAGGCGGCTTGTTGCTATAAAACGCAATTAAATTCTCATCCTTCGCCATCTCCAGCTTTTGTTCAAACTTCGTTGGCCACTGAATGGTTGGCTTCTGAAAGAGCTTTTTAATCATGCTAAACCTCACTTAAAGCTCTTGTTCGCTTGGTAGCGGAACTTAAGGAAATTTTGACCATTGCTTAGGATCTGGAATGCATCCTTTAGGTTGCGACGTTCAAACTCAGAGAGGTTTTCTGGTTCGATATTGTTATCAGGATCAATGCCTAGTTCCACATCCGTCGCTTGGTGACGAATACGCACCATGGAAATAAACTCTAACGCGTCTTTTAAGTCTTGTGCTCGACCTTTTGGCAAAATGCCAGCGTCAATGATGTCGTCGAGACGCTCAAACGAGTTCTGTGCACGTGAGCCAACTGCCAGAGAGTGAACACGAATTAAGTCGACCAGAGGAGCAGTACCGCGACGTTTGAGGTTGATGGAGTTGTTGTGTCTGCCATCTTTTTCCATCACGAAGTCTTTAAAGAAGCCTAGAGGTGGTGTTCTGTTTAGTGCGTTACGAGCCAAACACGCTAAGAAGCGGTTGTTCTTTCGAGCGCGACGAACAATAAAGCTAGTTAACTGTTCTGCCCATTTTAAGCGGCCATAGACACCATCCAAGTCGAAAAAGATGGAGGCGTTGAGTAGTGCTTTCGGGTTCGGGTTATCAATCCAGTCAGCAAAACACTCTTCCCACTCTGAACGAGTCATGCGCCATAGTGGGTTGGTTGCCATAATATCACCTGTGCAATATTTGTAGCCACAGGCATCTAACCCATCGCTGACGTATTTTGCTAGGGCTTCGAAGTATTTACCATGTTTCTCTTCTTGATAGGTCTCATCTAGAATGATGGCGTTATCTTGGTCAGTCACCAACAGTTGCTCATCTCGCCCCATTGAGCCAAGTGCAAGGAAACAATAAGGAATTGGCGGTGGGCCAAGCTCTTCTTCTGCCATTTCTAGCAGACGCTGTTTGAAGCTTCGGCCAATGACCGACATCGCGCTACCCACCATGTGAGAGTTGGCATCTTCATTGACCAGACGCACGAAGCTGCTTTTCACTTCTTCGGCAACAACGGCTAAATCTTCGATAGTCTGTTGTTGGAAAATACTACTCACCAACAACAACGAATTCTGAGATTCATAACGAACAATGTCGGTTGTTTCGATAATACCGATTGGTAATTGGTTTTTTACCACTGGTAGGTGATGTACGTTGTAACGCAGCATCGTTAACATTGCTTCATAGATGTAAGCGTTGTGGTCAAGAGACATGACCTCCGTGGTCATCACACTGGACACATCGTCCTGTGGGGACAAACCTTCAGCTAACACACGGGTACACAAGTCACGGTCAGTAATGATACCAAGTACTGGGGACTGTGGATCGTCTTCGTCACGAACGAAATCTGGGTCGACGATAAGTAAAGCCGATACGTTGTCATTCGCCATTTGCTGCGCGGCTTGCTGGATTGTCTGACCACGATCAATCGTATGAGCATCGCCAGTCAGCAAGGTTTTCACTTTCGACGTCGTCAGGTCATTGGCGTCTTTGTTTTCTGAAATGGCTTGGCGTAAACGAGCGCTATTTTCAACTTCAACAAAATCCGCAAAGGAATCAAAGTTATCGTAAATTTCTTGGAAAATGTCACCAGGAATACAGTAGAGCAGGGTATCCTCAATGGCTTTTACCGGAAAGCGGACTTTGTTATTGGTGAGCATGCCCATCTGGCCAAATAGGTCACCTTCGTCAAGGCGGTTATACAGCTCACCTTTGCGTCGATAAACTTCAACAACACCGCTTCGCACCACGTATAAATCTTGGATATAGTCTCCAAAATGGATGATGGGGGTATCTTCTCGGTAGTACGAGATTTCGACACTCTCTGTCACCTTGTTTAGTGTTTCTTCAGGGAGTTCATTGAACGGGGGATACTTGGCGAGAAAGTTGTAAATCTCGAGAAGTTCTGCATCCATCGAAGGCGCCTTTTAGTTCGCAAATAATAAAGTAATCTTAACTTAGTTTTAAAACAGAGTCTTATCTGAACCGCGATTTTCGTGCTCAGTCATAAGATTCTGACATATCGCACGATAAGGGAGCTTCATTTTTACTACTATATGGTCACCTCAATTGAAAAAGACGTCGTCGATATGTTTTCTTCGTGATGACTGATTAGCTCTTTGGCTGTTTCAGATCGTTATCACGTCTTTAGATTAAGCTATTCTTCTTGAGCCAAGTAGCTCAGGCGATGGAATACAGTGTTTAGATAATTCTCATGAAAGGAAGTCGAATGGTGAGAAATTTATTGCTTGTTTCTTTAGCTGCTTTGCCGGCGATATCAAGCGCAGCGGTCATGGACCAAGCAGAAAAATTTGGGTACGAACACATTCATTTGGATGTTGGTGCCGGAACGACAAACGAAGAATGGTTAGATAACTCTAATGCGACCACAGTTGGACTCGGTGGTAACTATTTGTTTACTGAGAACTGGTTGTTTAATGTTGATTACTCAGCGCAGTTTTTCCATCCGGATGATTTTACTCTTCGCATTGACCGCCTTTTGTTTGGTGGTGGTTACCGTTATGGAGTTACAGAGCAATTCGATATCTACGGGCTATATGGAATAGGCGCAATCAAAGCGAAAGCGACGGACGACAAAACGGATAATACGTTGTCTTCCGATAGCGAATTGATTCAAGCTGTAACTGTTGGGGTGAATTACTTGCTCAGTGAAAAGCTTATTGCGACAGCTGAAGTGGAGTTGAACAGTAGTGATATCGTTGATGAGAACAATTTTAAGATCGGTCTTAACTACCAATGGCATAAAGTCATCGGCACTGGTCTTTTTTATCAGTTTAGAGATACTGATTACAGCGGTGAAAGCTCAGATTACGTCAATGAAGTTGGGCTGAGTTTGAAGTTTGTCTACTAGATCGGACGGGTTCGTTTTTGGCGTTAAGTTAAAACAAAAAAGGTCAGCTTATGCTGACCTTTCCTTTTAATGAAGTATGCGACAGTCGATTATAAAACCGCTGCAATGCCTTTACACAGAGGGCCCATATTTGACTTCGTCATACCAGCAACACTGATTCGGCCAGAACCGACAATGTAAATACCGAACTCTTCTTTAAGGCGGTTAACTTGCTCTTTAGAAAGACCAGAGAAAGAGAACATACCATTTTGACGTTCGATGAAACTAAAGTCTGCGTCCACACCCTCTGCTTTTAGTGTCGCTACAAACAGTTCACGCATTTCTTGAATACGGTCACGCATTTCTGCTACTTCAGCTTCCCATTCCGCACGCATTTCGGCGTTGCCAAGAATGTGAGTCACGACAGCGCTGCCGTGTGCAGGTGGGTTAGAGTAGATAGAGCGAATAATGGCTTTAACTTGAGAAAATGCGGTTGTTGCGACTTCTTCTGACTCTGCTACTAACGTGAAGGCACCTACGCGTTCATTGTATAGGCCAAAGTTTTTCGAGAAAGAGCTCGCGACTAGGATTTCTTTGTTGTACTTAGCAAAAGTACGAAGACCTGCAGCATCTTCTTCCACACCTTTAGCAAAGCCTTGGTAGGCGAAGTCGAACAGAGGAAGCAATTTCTTCTCTGCGATAAGTTTCGCCAATGTTTCCCACTCTTCAGCCGTAGGATCGATCCCTGTAGGGTTGTGACAGCAGCCGTGTAGAAGCACGATGTCGCCTTCAGATGCAGATTGCAGATCATTTAGCATCGCATCGAAGTCTTTGTCTTTTGTTTCAGCATTGTAGTAGCTGTATTGTGCCGTTTCGATACCAGCAGCAGTAAATACGCCGTTGTGGTTTGCCCATGTAGGGTTGCTGATCCAGATCTTTACATCGCCTAGTTGACGTTTAATGAACTCGCCGGCAACACGTAGTGCACCAGTACCACCCGGAGCTTGAGCTGTTTTAGCGCGTTTTTCGTTTACAATTTCTGCATCAGAGCCGAAAAGCAGTTTTTGCACTGCAATGCCGTACTCTGCTGTGCCTTCGATGGTTAGGTAAGATTTGGTTTTTTCAGTTTCAACAAGTGCTGCTTCAGCTTTCTTTACTGTCGCAAGAACGGGAGTTTCGCCTTGCTCGTTTTTGTAAATACCTACGCCAAGGTTAATTTTGTCTGCGCGAGCATCTTTTTTAAACTCTTCAGTAAGGCCAAGAATAGGGTCAGCCGGAGCGGCAACTACTTTTTCAAACATAATCTTCATCCATGTTAATCGAAGGGGTGTGCTAACATTTATACCTTTCAGCAATATTGGTTACAACCGTTACTGAAAAGAAAACCTAAAAAAGTTGCGATTTGAAACAGAATTCTAACATAACTAAAGTTTTTGCCATGAAAACGTTTGGTAGGCACAGAGTTTGAAGGGCATTTATGCCATGGTTGGAGAAGTTTTGCACACATCCCAATCGTTTCAATTCAGTGCTTTGCGTTAACGCGTTTATAGTTGTCTAGTGAGGATTTGTTGAGACAAAAACGCCCCACCAAAGGTGGAGCGTTTACTGTTAGAAGTATGGATATCGGTTGGGGTTATTTCTTCAGATTGATTTCCGACTCAACCGCATTGGTTTCGATGTCAGGGTTAGAAGAAAGCTTTTCAGTCGCCCAGTCATTCACATGCTTTAAGATCGCTTTTAACGCGTGCTTTTCGGTTGGTACTTCTGTCTTTTCAACTTCAAGTTTTTGCTTCGGGTGCGTACCCGTCGCATCTTCTGCAACGTGTAACCAATCTGGATGCCAGTAATAAGGTTGGCCGGAAGGAGAGCTCCAAGAATGTACGCCGTTGGATTCACCTTTGTATTTAATATCTTCTTCGTTGTATTTCGCCATTATTGTTTTCTCTCATAATCCATGAGTTGAGGTGTGCATCACCATTACTATTTAAATGTAACAGATGTAATGAAAATTAATGTGATAACAATCGACTTATTTTGCCCTTTGAACGCTATAGAAGATGCGTACTTCTCATTCAGAAGAATTTACTATTTGGCAGGTTTTAGCTTTATTTGTGTTTAAAGCATACAACGATGGATTCGCCTACCTAGTGCTATTCTTGAACGGTGATAGAGCCTAAACTACTCGTCATTCAAGTGTTTGAGAATCGCCGCTTTTGCATGCTCTTCTGTCGCTGTTCCTCCATCAGGGACTTCAAGGTCAGCCTTTTTGTGTTCACCCAAAGCATCTTCAGCGATATGCAGCCAATCAGGATGCCAATAATAAGGGGTGGTACTGCCAGGATGGTTCCAACTATGTACACCTTTATGTTTTCCGCGATACGAGAGATCGTCCATTGTAAAAACTTTCATCGCTTCCTCCTGATTTAAAGACCGTAGCTCGAAGTGAGTTTAACGAACTCAGTCCAACGTAAAACCTTGGCTTTTAGGTATTGCAAAGATGTGAGGCAATATGTGTGTAACGGTCAAAGTATGGGATATAAACGCTCACTTCGTGGCTGAAATATCTATTATAAGCTTGATAAATTACGTTGCTAAATTGAATACTCCCATATCAGAATGCTGGCGCGAAGTATGCTATGGTGCGGCTGTAAGTGAAATGAGGGAAACATGAACCGATACCGTCAACTGGCTGAGCTGTTCAAAACGCAGATTCAGCAAAATACTTGGAGAGCAGGGGAAAAGCTGCCATCAGTGCGTGTAACAAGCCGAAACCATTCTGTCAGCGCAGGTACGGTATTACAAGCTTATCAGCTGCTCGAAGCACAAGGTTGGGTCGCAGCGAAACCTCAGTCTGGATACTTTGTGACTGCGGAGTTGGACCGCTTCGAACCGAGTTCTCCAGCCACTTCCGTTTATCGCTCCAGCATCAACGATGAACTTTACGACTACCTCAAAAATCAGGCTTCATCGAATGCGGTGAAGTTTGGCTCCGCGTTTCCAGACCCAGCATTGTTCCCATTAGAGGCGCTAAACCGCAACCTAGCCAGCTCAGGCAGGAAGATGGGGGTAGAGACGTTATTGGATAACTTGCCGCCGGGCTGTGAGTCTCTACGCCGTTTGATTGCTCAACGGTACATCCAACAAGGTATGGTGTTTACCCATGATGATATTGTCGTTACTTCTGGCGCATTAGAAGCGTTGAATTTGAGCCTTCAGGCCGTGACCCAGCCTGGAGATACTGTTGTAGTTGAATCACCGACGTTTTATGGCGCACTTCAAGCGATTGAACGTTTAGGTCTAAAGGCGATAGAAATAACGGTGGATCCGTTAACTGGACATTCAGTGGATCAAATTGAAGCGACTTTTGCCGGCAATGATGTTCGCGCATGTTGGTTAATGACTAACTTTCACAATCCAACAGGAACTTTATTAAGTGACGGGCAGAAGCAACGTATCGTCGAACTGGCTGACAAATACGATGTGTACTTGATCGAAGATGATGTGTATTCAGAGCTTTATTTTTCTGAAAAAAAGCCAAGCTCACTTAAAGCTTTTGATACACAAGAGCGCGTGTTGCATTGTGGATCATTTTCAAAAAGCCTTTGCCCTGGCTATAGGCTGGGTTGGGTGGTAAACAAACGCTTCAATGAGCAACTTCAAAAGCTGCAACTTATCTCGACGTTGTCAGGCAGCGCGCCAATCCAGCAGGGTATCGCGCATTACTTGCAAAACGATAGTTATGATAGCCATCTTAGAAAACTGCGAAAGAATCTTGAGCAGCGGCAATTGGCGTTTATTGAACTGGTTGATAAGTACTTTCCCCAATCGATTCGTTACACGCAACCGGAAGGCGGCTATTTTCTTTGGATAGAACTGCCGAAAACAAAGTGCGGAAAAGCGATTTATCAGAAGTTATTGGAAGCGAACATCACTGTAGCATTTGGTCAGTTGTTTTCTGTCACTCCAAATTATGAGAACTACCTGAGGCTTAATACATCGTTACCTGTAAATGATGAATTAGAACAAGCCGTGAAGACGGTCGGAGAATTACTTCATTAGCCAACTGTTTACCTGTTTTTTGCTCAAACTGTATCAGTGGACGATACCGAAGCTGTGTTTCAATCATGGGCAGACAACCATTTAGGTTAGGAGCCGTAATGAAAAAGCAGTTGGTAAAGCATGAACTTAGGTTGATGGGTGTTGCTATTTTTAGCGCATTTTTGTTGGTGTTTGCACACTTGATATTGGCGAAATCTTTTTCTCATATGGTTTGGACGGAATACACTGCTGCCGTTATCCCATTTGTGATGTTTGGCTTGTGTGTGGTTGGAGTAAAATACGCAGCGCGAGCAGATGAGGATGACGACGAAAATAACAACTAGAGTGCATACACCGGTTGCTAGAAAATCATTCGTACAAATAAAAGACCTCCACATGGGAGGTCTTTTTAATTCAATATCACTAAAAAGTGATTAGAAGTTCGCAGAGCGAGGAGTACGTGGGAATGGGATCACGTCACGAACGTTGCCCATACCAGTTACGTAAGATACTAGGCGCTCGAAGCCTAGACCGAAGCCTGCGTGTGGCACTGTACCGTATTTACGTAGGTCGCGGTACCAGCTCATATGTTCAGGATCGATACCCACTTCACGCATACGTGCATCTAGAATGTCTAGGCGCTCTTCACGCTGAGAGCCACCGATGATTTCGCCGATGCCCGGTGCTAGAACGTCCATCGCTGCAACTGTTTTACCGTCATCGTTAGCACGCATGTAGAATGCTTTAATGTCTTTCGGGTAGTTCTTAACGATTACAGGTGCTTTGAAGTGTTCTTCAGCAAGGAAACGCTCGTGCTCAGAAGACATATCGATACCCCATTCAACTGGGAATTCGAACTCACGACCTGAATCAAGAAGGATCTGGATTGCGTCAGTGTAGTCAACTTGCGCGAAGTCAGAAGAAACGAACTGCTCTAGACGAGTGATTGCTTCTTTGTCGATGCGTTGAGCGAAGAACTCAAGGTCATCGCGACACTCTGCAAGCACTGCTTTAAACACGTACTTGAGCATGTCTTCAGCCAGTTTCGCTACATCATCCAGTTCTGCGAACGCAACTTCAGGCTCAACCATCCAGAATTCTGCTAGGTGGCGGCTTGTGTTTGAGTTTTCAGCACGGAAAGTAGGGCCGAAAGTGTAAACTTTGCTTAGCGCACAAGCGTAAGCTTCTGCGTTTAGCTGACCAGATACGGTTAGGAACGTCTCTTTACCGAAGAAGTCTTCGTTGTAGTCCACTTTACCAGCGTCAGTGCGAGGAAGGTTTTCCATGTCTAGCGTAGATACGCGGAACATTTCACCAGCGCCTTCAGCATCTGAAGCCGTGATCAACGGCGCAGATACCCAGAAGTAACCTTGCTCGTGGTAGAAGCGGTGGATTGCTTGAGATAGGCAGTTACGTACACGTGCTACTGCACCGATTACGTTTGTGCGCGGACGTAGATGCGCAACTTCACGTAGGTACTCGATTGAGTGACGAGTTTTTGCCATTGGGTAAGTTTCAGCATCTTCAACCCAACCAACCACTTTAACGCCAGTGGCAGCAAGTTCGAAGTCTTGACCCTTTGCAGGAGATTCAACAATCTTACCAGTTACTTCAACAGAGCAGCCAGTCGTTAGCTTTAATACTTCGTCTTCGTAATTATTAAGATTATTTGGGACCACGGCCTGAATCGGGTCGAAACAAGAGCCGTCATATATGGCAAGGAAAGAGATTCCAGCTTTGGAATCACGACGTGAACGGATCCAGCCACGAACAGTCACTTCGCTGTCTACTGCTAGCTGACCTTTCAATACGTCTGATACAGGCGCGTAAGTCATGTTTTCAATATTCTCCATTGAGGTAAAAATTCAACTCAACGCTTACTTAAAGTACTTGTCTAATAACATTTTTGTTCAAAAAACAAGCTAAGCGCTGAGTTGGGTAACATTTTACAGATTCAACGAGACATATTACCTGTCAATTCGCTCGCATCAACCTTTATATTCGTTTTGATGGGGAGAATCTCTCTATTTATTCACTCTTTTGTGCTCTGAAAGTGTGAATTGGTTTAGTAATTGCTCTAAACGTTCGGATAGATGCTCTAAATCAACACTAATATCACGCGTGTGCGATGCTGATTGCGATGTGTCGTTAGCATGCAGTGTGATCACAT
The DNA here is from genome assembly GCF_033339595.1 of Vibrio sp. 2096. Taxonomy (NCBI): domain Bacteria; kingdom Pseudomonadati; phylum Pseudomonadota; class Gammaproteobacteria; order Vibrionales; family Vibrionaceae; genus Vibrio; species Vibrio sp. 2096. The sequence continues at coordinate 33,908 of NZ_JAWOUX010000009.1, read as the reverse complement.
CTATTTTAGATTGAATATGCTGACTTACATCAGATGTGGTTTGCGTCTGGTTTTGGATATCTTCTGCATGTCTGAGCACTTGGCGCATTTCGTCAACAACGTTATGCATTGTGGCTGATAGTGCCTCGACATCGACAGAGCGTTGATGAGCAAACTGGCAGACGGTATCAACAGAAGTTAATGACTCTTCACTTCCTTGCTGGAATTGAGAAATGATATGTTCAATATTACCAGTGGCCTCAGCCGTCCTAGAAGCCAGGTTACGCACTTCTTCCGCGACGACCGCAAAACCGCGCCCTTGCTCTCCGGCTCGGGCGGCTTCAATAGCAGCATTCAACGCGAGCAGATTGGTTTGTTCTGCAATACCCTTAATAACCACAAGAATGGACGACACTTCTTCGGTTCTTTGATTTAGAGAGCTGATTTTTTCCCGTACGGTATCAATGTTACTTACTAGTTGTTTGATGTCTTCACTGACGTTGTGTGCTTGGCTTGCACTATGAGTGGCGACATCAACGGTGTGATTGACCAAAACAGTAGCGTTGTTAGTCGAGTCCTCAACAGCAGTTTGTTGCTGCAACATATCGGTGATATTACTTTGTACTTCGTTGGTCTCTAGCTGTTGGTTATTGGCCGCTTTATCTGTGGACTGCGCGACAGCAGTTAGTTTACTCGCGGAGTCGGCAAGTGAGTGAGAGGTGTCTTGCACACGTTCTAAGCTTTCGGAGACCGTATCCATGAATGAACTGATGGCTGTAGAAAGTTGGCCCACTTCATCCTGTTGGTGATGCATAAGTCGTTGAGATAGATCTTTGCTATGGCTCACATTCGACATGAATTTCGACGTTCTTTGAATTGGTCGTACAATGATTTTCTGAATCAAACTCATCGTTATGATGAAGCCCACAAATGCGATTACGGCCATTATTCCCATCGCAAACATTGCCTGTTTACTGATCATTGAATTGACATGATTCATGTTGTATTCCAAGCGAATCGCGCCCAACACTTCTCCTGCTGGTGCAACGTGGCAAGAAACGCAGTTGGTGCCACGGTAATTTTCGCTCGATTTCATTGGTAGCGCGACTACTAACCCTTTGCCCCAATCGGCTGAGATTGGTTCAATCACCAGTTCACCATTCAACGCTCGTTGATCAATATCATCGACAGGCTGCTGGTTTTGTTGCCCAGGTCCGTAAAGTTTGGTCACAGTATCAGCTCGCAACACGCGAACTGCTTCAATGCCTTCTTGGGCCAGGGCTTTTTGACGTAAGGTCTCTTTTTGCGACATGGTGCCCGTAAGCATCATCATATTTAGGCTATCGAAATAATTACTAGCCTTATCATGGAGTTGTTCACTAAGAACATCATTGATTAAGGTTTTTTGTTGATGGTATTGGTAAGCCGTAGAGGCAGCTAGAACGCAGCTGAAGACAGCAATTAACGCCAGTAAGAGCTTAAAAGTGATAGTTGAGCGCATAAATTTATAAGTGTAATTGGAACGAACTGCACAATATTAATGTGCACAAATGCGCACTGCGAACAACGAAATGAATGATTGTGACCCCACACATGTTGGGGATATGTAATTGTGATGTGAGTGCTGTGTAATCAAATGTTTGGCGCGTGACAAAAATACGACGCCGAGACAAAAGTTTTGATTACTTGCGCTGAGAGCCCTCCACGTTTTGTTGCGTTTGTATTTAGTAAAGTTGAACCAAAACATACGTCATTTTTGAGAGCAGCACATGTAATCACGCGTAATTTTGGCATAAACCGTTGCTCGCATCTACACTGAAAATTGATAGAAGTGAAGTACTTGTAGTTAGTGGCTCACATCTTTCTGAAGGGGAGGATAGCGTGAAGACTTCAGAATATAAGATACTCGTAGTTGACGATCAGCCAGTGGTCAGGAAAACATTAACGATCTGTTTGAATAACTTAGGTATAAAGAAAGTTTTAGAAGCTGAAAATGGCAAGAAAGCAAAGGAGCTTGTGGCGTTTGACGAATTCGACGTAATTTTTTGTGACTTGAATATGCCAGTAGAGGATGGCTTCGAGGTCCTGATGTTTTTAGGTACCATGAAGTTTCCAGGTGCTGTCATAATCATTAGTAGTGAAGAACAAGAAATCTTAGCATCTACATCTAACTTAGCGCGCTTTTATGACTTGAACATTATAGGGTGTGTAGAAAAACCTATAACGTTTAAAGTGGTTCAAAATATCATAGAGGGAATTGAAGCGTTACCCACTCTTAAACGTACAGAAACACAACTTTTCGAACTGCCTGAAGATGAACTAGTTAAATACCTAGAAGCACAGAAAATTGAAGCTTACTTTCAACCTCAAGTAGATCTGGCGTCAAGAAAGATGAAAGGTGTAGAAATTTTAGCACGAATTAGTGATGACCAAGGTTCATTGATCCCACCGGATAGTTTTATTCCCACAGCAGAAAGGTCTCCTTCTATCATACTTGATCTTACGAAGAATGTTATTGATAAGGCCTTGAAAGAAATATCAGAAAACTATGACTCTTTTTGTGATCTAACATATGCGTTTAATATATCAGGGAAAGTTTTAGAAAATAATGACTTTCCCAATTGGCTCTGTAGAACAGTTGATAAGTATGGTATTCCACATGAAAACATTATTTGTGAGTTAACTGAAACAGCAATAAGCTCCAGCCCGACTATTGTCGATACTCAAATGCTCAGGTTGAGAATTATGAAATTTAAGTTATCTATCGATGACTTTGGTACTGGGTACTCATCAATAGCTAAGTTACATACGATCGCATTTAATGAAATAAAAATAGATAAAGAGTTTGTTTTTAACTGTCTCACTAACATTAAGTCTGCTGCGATTGTTGAGCAAAGTATAGCAATGGGAAAAGCGCTAGGAATGTCAGTTGTTGCAGAAGGTATTGAAAGCATTGAGGTGGAGGAGTTTCTAATTAGTAAGGGTTGTGAAATAGGACAGGGATATTTTTATTACAGACCAACTAAGTCTAGTGAAATAATAAATGTAATTAATGAATTTAACTTTAATAGTGAGAGTCGTTAATGAAGTTTTCTATTAAGTTACCTTTATTATTTTTTATATTAAGTTTGGTTATGCTAAGTGCGGTTACATTTGTTTCTTGGAAAGGTAAAGATATTCTTCAGGATACCACTTTAACAAATATAGAAAGGGAAGCCACTTTATTAATTAGACTAATAGAGAGAAATTTATTTGAACGATATCACGATGTACAGGCTTTTAAACTTTCTTTAGGTCAATTTGAAGTGAATTATTTAGACAAAAACGCTCTCAGTCCTAAAGTTATAGATAACCTAAATGATTTTGTAAGAAATTATAAGGTGTATAGACGAGTAATAATATTTGATTCTAATGGAAATGTTTTAGCTAGCAACTCTGAAAATCCTTTTGGAAAGGAACTCATAGATCTTGATATAAGCCCTAGTAAAATACGTGATAGCATCTGGTTTCAAGAGGCTATGAATGGTCTTACGCTTGAGCCAGAGCAACCAGAAAGCAGTTATGTAACGGGTCCGAATCGATATTTGATTGATAATGACTCTAACTCTTTCGATATGCTTTTTGCATCAGTTATTCGCAACGCTAATGGTCAAAGTATAGGACTTTGGGTAAATGTCGTCGATTTTAGCGCGGTCGAAAAGATAGTTGAGGAAACATATGAGCTACTTTCAAGCCGAGGGCTGCAAAGTGCAGAGCTAACCATCCTTGATGATCAAGGAAGAATTATCGTGGACTATGATCCTGTTGGACAGAGTAAGTCAAGATATACACGAGATTTTAGTGTCTTAAGTCGTTTGAATCTAGCAAATAATGGTGTCGAGGGAGCAAGACTGGCGGTCGCAGGGCTCAGTGGGTCTAATATTTCAAGACATTTTCGAAAACAAGTGCAACAAGTTACAGGTTACGCACATACCAGTGGTGCTTATGATTACCCTGGTCTGGGTTGGTCTGCAATGATTCGTGTTGGTGTTGATGAAGCATTTTACGAGTCTGACTCCCTTTTTAAAAATACATTGCTTCTTTCAATACTAATTTTGGGTTTGATTTTACTAGTATCATTCTATTTGGGCAAACAGATTGCTCGTCCGCTAAGTGCCTTAGCGCTGAGTATTAAGCGATTAGCAAGTGGAGAGAAGAATATAGAGCTTCCTGCTATTTACGGTAAAAATGAACTAGCGGTTATGGTAGCAGAGCTTAATAATTTAAAAGAAATTGTTATCGAAAGAGAAAGGCTGACGAAAGAAACGGATGAACAAAAGTTTTTGTTAGATATTCAGAGTAAAGCAATAGACTCTACAGCATCAGGAATAATTGTTACTGATATTAATCGGGAAGATTATCCAATTATTTTTGCAAATAGAGCTTTTGAAATTCTTACAGGTTATTCTAAAGAGGAAGTTCTTGGTAGAAACTGTCGATTTTTACAAGGTGACGATCAAGGTGACGATAAAGAACAAGATGGTTTGGAGGCGATACGTGAGGCTCTAAAAAACAACTCATCTATATCTGTTATTTTGCGGAACTACCGTAAAGATGGAACATTATTCTACAATAATTTAAGAATTGACCCAGTTTTTGATGATGAAAATAAAATCACACATTTCATTGGTATCATTACTGATATAACAGAGATAAAAAGACGTGAAGAAGAGACAAAGATTAAGCTGGAAAGAGAAATACAAACTAGAACAAAAGAAGCTAGAGAGTCTGAGACTCGATTAAGAACGGTATTTGATACCGCTTTAGATGGCACCGTTGTTATCGACAAAAATGGAATTGTATTAGATATTAATCGATCAACTGAACTTATATTTGGACGTGTTAGAGAAGAACTAATCGGAGAGAATGTTTCTATACTTATGCCATCGAGTTATGCTCATGAACATGATGAATATATTCGTAAGTTTTTGTTTACTGGTGATAAGAAGTTAATTGGAACTCCAAGAAAAGTTAAAGGTTTGCATAAGTCAGGACGTGTTTTTCCAATAGAGATATCTGTAGGAGAAACTAAGGTTGATGACTCTCAAGTGTTTGTTGGGATTATAAAAGATATAACTAGTCAAGAGGATACAAAGCAACGAGAATTAATGCTTCAAAACGAACTACGTGAACGAGAAGTTATCTACAGAGCCGCTTTTAGCCAAGCCGCTGTAGGAATTTGTCGTGTTAGTTTAGAGGGAAGTTTCATCGAAGTTAACGATAAAATGTGTGACATATTTGGCTACAGTGAAAAGCAATTACTTTGTATGTCAGTAGAAGAGGTTACTCATCTCGACGACCTCAACAAAAGTCGAGCAATGATGTCTTTATTAATTGAAGGTAAAAAGCGTAGTTTTTCAATAGACAAGCGATATCTTAGTAAAGAAAAAGGAATATTTTGGGCTACGGTTTCTGTATCGGCTGTTTTAGACGATGATAATCAACCTAAATATTTTATATCAGTAATAGAAGATATATCTAATCGGAAGAAAATTGAGAAAGAGCTTCGATCGGCGAAAAGATCTAGAGATGAGTTATTAAGGGGTATGCGCCTAGCTTCAGATGCAGGAGGAATTAGCAATTGGGTGCTGAACACGGAATCAGGAGTTTTTAAGTGGGACGATAAGATGTATGAGCTTTATGGCGTCCAAAAAGGCACTAAGCTTTCAGTAAAAGATTGGGAAGGAGCAATACATCCAGACGATTACGAACAAGCAACAAATGCCTTTACTAAATCTCTAGAAACCAAGGAAGTATTCAACGCTGAGTTTAGAATAATTAATCAAGATACAGATCAAATTCGGTGGATAAAAGCGGCTGGAGATGTTGTCTTCGACAAAGAATCTGGTGATGAGATGGTTTTTGGAGTTAACGTGGATATCACTGATGAGAAGGATGCTCAAGCTGCTTTAGAGCGTGAAACCTTATCGGCAAAACAGGCTAATGCTGCGAAGTCTCGTTTTCTCGCTACCATGAGTCATGAAATACGTACGCCTATGAATGGTGTAATCGGTATGGTTGATTTACTTAAAGAAACAAATCTGAGTACAGACCAGCACAGTATGGTTCGTACAATACGTGATTCATCGTTTTCTTTGCTAGAGATAATAAACGACATATTAGACTTTTCAAAAATAGAGTCAGGAAAAATCGAGCTTGACCTTACCACTGTAAATATTCTTAGTTTAATTGAAAAAACCCTAGATGCCTTATGGGTTAATGCTCATCAGAAAGGTATCGGTTTGTATCTTTATTTCGAAAATACAATTCCTCAAGAACTACTGCTAGACACCGTTAGAATTCGTCAAGTCCTTCTAAATTTGTTAGGTAACGCTATCAAATTTACAAGTAGCGAAGAGAAAAAAGGAGTTATCAAATTATGTGTAAGTTATCAAAACAATAGTTTAAGAATTTCAGTTGACGATAACGGAGTAGGAATGAGCCCAGAGCAAGTGTCTCGACTCTTTACTCCTTTCGTTCAAGCGGACAGCTCAACTACACGAAAATTTGGAGGTACAGGTTTAGGGCTTAGTATTAGCAGATCCTTTGTTGAGCTTATGGGAGGACAAATAGAAGTTTCAAGCAAGCTTGGTTACGGAAGCTGTTTTTCATTCTCCATTCCCGCAGAGCCTAATGAATCCTCGCCAGCACTCTACAGTTATGAACTATCGAGTTTTAAAGTTGTATTAAAAATCGATGATGAAAACTTATCTCATATTGTCAGAAAAATGCTTTTGGACCTCAAAGTGGCAGATATTTTTGATGAGATTGAAAAATTAACGAATCAGAGTGAGTCGAGCATTATTTATATTGGTGACCAAGCAAACCAATTAGATGAAAATAGTAAATTCCGTGTTTTAGAAGTCATAGATAATCCAACAGCAATTAAAGGTTATATTAAACCTAATAAGTATGTGATTGGTACACATCCTTTCAAACCCAGTGATTTTATTGCGGCCCTTGCGGTGTTATCTGGAAAAGAAAGCCCTGACTTTGATTGGTCTGAGTGCCTTTATGGTAAAGATAATTGTCAGTTTGATTCGAATGATAAGGATAAAAGTGGCATCACTATACTTTGTGCTGAAGATCAACCGACTAACCAGTTAGTTCTATCTCAACAGCTGGACCATCTTGGTTTCAGTTATGATATGGCTTCTGATGGAAAAGAAGCTTTTGAACGATGGTCAGAGGGAGATTATGACTTAGTATTAACAGATTGTCATATGCCAAGGATGGATGGATTTGAGTTGACATCAGAAATAAGGCGAGTAGAGGAAATGAGGGGCGAGGGGAGAACACTAATTATCGCCCTTACCGCTAATGCAATGTTAGGTGAGGCTGAGCATTGTTTAGAAGCCGGTATGGATGACTACATAACTAAACCTGTGGAGTTAAAAACGTTGAATAAAGTGCTGTCGTTACGCTTAAGGGGAAAAACATTAAGAAACAAGAGTGATACAAAGCTGATTGAAACATCGCATATGAATTCAATTGAGAAGGCTAATTTCTCTAAATTGATCGATTATGATCATCTATCTGCCGTTATCGGGTCTGACAATGTGGAGATGCAGAAAGCAGTGCTCTCAATGTTTTGGGATAATATTGTTCGAGACATAGAGAAGCTAGAAGCTGCCATTAAAGAGGCTAACCTTGAACTAGTGAGAAACCTTGCTCATGGAGCTAAGGGCGCGGCTACATCAAGTGGGGTATTGTCATTAGGGTTTTTATTCAAAAGGTTAGAAGAAAACTACGTCAATGCTAGGAAAGTTGACTCTCTTATGAGAGAGATAAAGCAGCTCATTAAACAGGTTGAGAGCCAGTTAATGCAAGAGAATATAATTTAGCGTTCCTTTAGGAGATATGGATGTTTAACTCAAATACGATAGATCAAGCTCCTTTCGACTCCTTCGAAGAAGCTAGTCGCTTTACACTGAAGTATCTTCATAAAAAGTATGGATTTGGCGCCTGGATGTTAACAAGAAAAAATGAAGAAGATTGGATCATTTTGCAGGTAGAAAGCGACAAGTACAATATTAAGGAGCTATCGACGTTGGTTTGGAGCGATTCGATTTGTAGCCGAATGGTACAAGGTAACGGGCCTAGGTGGGCTCCTTCTGTGCAAGCTATTGAAAATTACAAATGTGCACCTATAAACCAACAGCTAAGTATTTGCTCTTATGTTGGAATCCCTATCTGTTACCCTGATGGGGAGTTGTTTGGAACATTGTGTGCTATAGATACTGCAGTTCATAAATCTATTCCATCTGATGGGCAAGCCACGGTAGAGCTTATTTCAAAGCTTTTGTCTAGCATGCTGTGTATGGAAATAGAGAGAAATACCGCGGCGAGTAGACAAATGTATCACCTCCCAAGTCAGTTTAAGGACGCTGAGACTGGTTTTTTTAATAGATTAGGTTGGTCTATATTTTTAGAAAAAGAGCAGAGCGATGTCAGAACCGTTGGTGTTCCATTATATATAATTGCTATTGATGCACTGGGTATATTGGATGAGAGTGGAGATTCTTATAAGAGTAATTTATACAATTTATGTGAAATTTTAAAAAATTTTCAAAGAGGTGATAATTATATAGCCAGACTAAATGATAGCATCTTTACTATATTGGTTCATGATATAAACACTATGGATTTTAATAATCTATACCATGATTTGTACAAAAACATATCTAATTTAGAGCTTCAGGTTAAAATCGGATGTAAGAAACATTTATATAATAAAAACTTAGACGATACAGTTATTGAAGCTATAAAATACGCTCAATAAGAATAGAGATGTTATAATTTTTATTAATTAATATCTCGACAGCATGTTTCATATAATTTTCTTTTTAATTTATATTTTTTCGATAGCTTCTGGTTTGTCGGCGTTCTTTACGAACTAGGACTAATTTATTAACACTAATCAACTCGCGTGATCGACTGGGTGTATTTGTTAGCCGTTGGTAACCTACGATAATTTTAAGCTGAAGTTGTCTGATTGCATATAGAAAAACTCGTATGGGTACTTTTGAATACAATGAGACGTTCTAAAGTGTTCAATGTAAGCACGATGCCAATAGCCAGTTATCGTCCTTGAGTATGACTGGTGATATGAAGAAAGAATAACTAGTATCTACTAAATGGGTTGCATTGAGAGTTCTTTTTGTCATGAACTTACTTTTAGAAAGCTTGCACGTTGGTTCTGTGCTAAGGATAATAACCGTGTCGTTATTTATCGCTCTCTGCTCCATCATTAGGATTTTTTGTACATCGAGGAGTATGAGAAATACAGCGTGTATGTGAGTGTTTCTATCGAGACGTATTAATACTCAAATCGCGGTGTGAAAAGTCATTTAAAACAGAGGTTTACTAAGTTGTCATCTTATACATCTGAAATATACAAAGAGTTTATGTTCGAAGCAGCACACCATTTGCCACACGTACCAGAAGGTCACAAGTGTGGTCGTTTGCACGGACACTCTTTCCTTGTTCGTCTTTATGTAGAAGGTGAAGTTGATCCACATACAGGTTGGGTAGTGGATTTTGCAGAGATCAAAGCTGCATTTAAACCAATTTACAATCGCTTAGACCATTACTACCTAAACGACATTGAAGGGTTAGAGAACCCAACTAGCGAAGTGTTAGCAAAATGGATTTGGCAGCAGCTTAAGCCAAGCTTACCACTGCTAAGTAAAGTAGAAATCAAAGAAACGTGCACAGCGGGTTGTATTTACAAAGGCGAATAAGTCACTTTCTATTGAGCATTAAACAAGGCAAGCGAGAAGCTTGCCTTTGTTGTATCTGAATGGCCCAATTTTGATTATGCTTCACCAGCTAGCTTAGTGGGTGTCGTAGAATCCATTCTTTTTCATTATCACCCAATGTTGTTTCCTCTGTATTAATGAATCCGCACGCATCAAAAAAACTGATAGCGTATTGCTGGCTTTGTGGAACAGTGGCGCAAAGAGAGGTGCTTTTAGGGTTAATGGTATACGCATAAAGGAACAGTTTACGCAATGCCTCACTCCCAACCCCTTGACGTTGGAAACGTTGATCAATCATCAAGTACTTAAGCTCCAGTTCGTATCGTTTAGCAAACGGCGCATGTTGGGAGAAACCTTTATCGATAACAAGATAGCCTACTAATAGATCATCAGAATAAATCGTAAAGAACGCCTCTGACTTACTACGTTTTTGATAAGCCATTTCAAACGGTGTAAAAAATCCTTTTTGCTCTTCTTGCACATCCAATTGCATCAAACTTGAAAAATCTTTCAGTTTGGTGGGTTTAATCGCAATCATCGCTTAATCACAAATTGGCGGCATACCGTTATGCCACCACGAGTTTTTATAGAGTATTAGATCTATTTTAAGTAACTAACCGAGTGAAGAAAAGCTAGCAATGAAGAGGGTAATAATAACCTTGGTGAATATAGGCGCCCAATGTTGTGAGTAAGTGAGCACTGTCTGCCGTTTCTACGCCTTCAACAATGACCGTGCAGCGATACGTATTGCCCATAGCAATTAACTGACGCAAGGTTTCTATCTTTTTATCATCAGATTTTAGGCCAATAACAAATTCTCGGTCGATTTTGAGGTAGTCCGGATTCAGCTTGCTGATAAGCGCCACATTATTATTGCCGGTGCCAAAGTCATCAATACTGATTTTACATTCCAGAGCTTTTAGTTTCGCGACATTGCCATAAATCTCAGAGGTATAGTACATCGATGCATTTTCTGTGATTTCGATTGTCAGCAAACGGCAATCCCGATTAGATAGCTCTCTATATAGGATTGAAAAGTTACGCCCTCGCAGCAAAGAAGGACAAACGTTAATGCTGATAGGGATGGGCAACGCTTTTTGTTTGGTGTAGATGGAATCAATCACCAGTAAGGTATGAGTTAGCAGCAATCCATTGCGGATCAGTGTTTCAATAAACCGTTGCGTATTTTTTACCTTAAACCGGGAGAGGGCTTCGTAGTGCACAATCTTTTGTGCCGAAGTGTTATAAATCGGTTCCAGTTTTATTTTGAATTGTCGAATTGCGCACAAGTAAGCCATAAAGGCTTGTAGGGAGCGGTGACGCAGTATAATGAGAAAAAGTAAGCTCAGTAGAATGATACTTTGAAACGGTCCAGAGATGTAATACACCTCTTTATAGCCACTATTCTTTACGTGATAATTGAAGAAGCGTTCATTGGTGTTACCAATCTCTAACGATGTTCCGGTATTCGTTGATAGCTTCATACCGGAAAGAAAAAAACGTGAAATATGATTTTCAACATTGTCGGATAAGTTAATGTTTTTAACACGAACCAAAACAGTTGCGTTATTTAAGTCAAATGATTGGGTAGTGTAATTGCTATTGTTACTCCACTCTTCAAACGCTTTTTTGCTGACAGGGACAACGGTTTCTGGAGTGACTAAGCATCGAATATTGAAACGATCTAGCATCATGCTCGATTCCACCAACTTCACATTATCAAATAGTGACTTCAGTTCGCTTTCATTAGCAAAGCAACTCCTGCGGGAAAGGTTCTCTGCAATTTCGAAGGCGTTATCCAGATAATTATGTTTAACGATGCTGTTTATCGCGTAGTAACAGATAGCAAAGAAAATGATCGCAGTGATCAACACAACCCACATTGCTTCTGAATAGATCTTTTTATTACGCAGGCAAATACGAAGCGCTTTGCGAAGACTATTGGTTGTGTATTGATTGATCTTCTGTTGATGTTCGATGCCATTCTGATGGTTGTTTTGCATAGTAAAAGGGATGAAGTATCCGGTCCGGTGAATGTTTTCGATAATGTTTTTGTTAGTGGTTAAATGTTCTTCCGTGAGCTTGCGAAATTTCTTTCTTAGAGCGGCCACCGCGTTTTTAAAGCCATTTTCAGGCAGTGTCATTTTGTATTGTTGAGTGATTTTGCTTTCTATTAACCGCTGACTAATCGGCGTATTTAAACTGCCGTATGTGGCGATAGTTGACAGAATGGCGTACTCATTTGGGTTGACAGGAATGGAGTGGTGGAGTGACTGATTGAGCTCTAGAGATATTTCGTTTTCGGACAAGCAAACGCAGATTTGGTTTCCAATTTCAAACCTAATCATGTGTTGATGTGCTCCAAGTTTAATTTTTGGCTACGTTATCAATAAAGCTAGGGAAGAGATGTGATTTTTTACTGAGATATCCATAATATTTGGATATATTCAACGTTTTAGGTTTTTTTTTGTCCTGATAACGCATTCTCCTGGGTTTTTGGGGTATAAAAAAACCCGAGCATAAACTCGGGTTTTGATTGGTATTCAGAAAGGCGTGTTAGCAAATCACTTTGATTGCTAGACCACCTTGAGATGTTTCGCGGTATTTCGCGTTCATGTCTTTACCTGTTTCTAGCATGGTTTCGATAACCTTATCTAGAGAAACAGTTGGAGCTGAAGAGCGACGTAGTGCCATACGAGTAGAGTTGATTGCTTTTACTGCCGCAATACCGTTACGCTCGATACATGGAACCTGAACCTGACCTGCAACTGGGTCACACGTTAGACCTAAGTTGTGCTCCATTGCGATTTCTGCTGCCATACATACTTGCTCTGGGCTACCACCCATAAGCTCAGCAAGGCCTGCTGCTGCCATAGAACATGCCACGCCAACTTCACCCTGACAGCCAACCTCTGCACCAGAGATCGACGCGTTACGCTTGTAAAGACCACCGATTGCGCCAGAAGCTGCAAAGTAACGAATGTAATCTTTTTCAGTCACAGTTTGGATGAACTTATCGTAGTAAGCCAGTACCGCAGGGATGATGCCACACGCACCGTTAGTTGGTGCTGTAACAACGCGGCCACCTGCTGCGTTCTCTTCGTTTACTGCGAAAGCAAACATGTTTACCCAATCAACAACAGACATTGGGTCGTTTGTCGTCTTTTCTGAAGTAAGTAGCTGCTGGCGAAGTGCTGCTGCACGACGAGGCACGCGTAGTGGACCAGGCAAAATACCTTCTTCATTCATACCGCGATCCATACACTCGCGCATTGTGCGCCAGATGTTCGCGAAATAAGTACGAGTTTCTTCATCTGAATGAAGCGCATGCTCATTCTTCATGGTTAGTGCGCTGATGGACAATCCACTTTCGTGGCATTGGTTAACCAGTTCCTCTGCCGTTGTAAACGGGTAAGGTACTTTTACTGGGTTCTCAGCTTCTTTACCGAAATTTTCTTCATCAACGATGAAACCACCGCCGATAGAGTAGTAAGTTTTTGAGTACGCTTTTTCGTCATCAATCCAAGCGTGGATCTGCATGCCGTTTTCGTGTAGCTCTAGGTTTGTTTTGTGGAAGTTCATTCCACCTTCACGTGGGAACGATACTGTGTGACAGTGCATGCCAACAGGAAGGCGTTCAGTTTCTTCTACACGAGCGATAAAGCCCGGGATAGAATCGATATCAACTTTCTCAGGAGTGTTGCCTGCAAGACCCATGATGATAGCAATATCTGTGTGGTGACCTTTCCCTGTCAGTGATAGTGATCCATAAACGTCAACGGTGATTTTAGTGATGTCGCGCAGTTTTCCCATTGCACGAAGATCATCAATAAACTCTTTACCCGCTTTCATTGGGCCTACAGTGTGTGAGCTTGAAGGTCCAACACCGATTTTATAGATATCAAAAACACTAATCATATCGATTACCTCAGAAGAAAGCCTCCCAAGGGGAGTTGGGAGGCTTAATTTTATCGTTATATTTTTGGATTAATCATACTGCACTGGGCAGAGATGATTAAAGAGCGCCGTAGATTACAGAACTAATTGCAGCAAGACCACAGATTGCTGTGAAAATTTGCACAGGTGCTGAAGTTTTGTACTTAGCCATCGCAGGAACTTTTTGCATTGCGAAGATTGGCATCAAGAATAGGATTGCCGCAATCATCGGTGCACCCATTGTTTCAATCATACCTAGGATGCTTGGGTTAACGATAGCAACGATCCAAGTTGTGATTACAATGAAGATTAGAGACATCTTCTCGATCTTGCTTACTGGTGATTTTGAACGAGATTTCACTAGACCAACTAGACCTTCGTGCGCACCTAAGAAGTGGCCAAAGTAGCTAGAGGTGATCGCTGCGAAAGCAACCAAAGGACCCATGTAAGAGATCAGTGGAGATTCATGCACGTTTGCTAGGTAAGAAAGAACAGAGATGTTTTGCTCTTGCGCTGTTGCTAGTTGCTCTGGAGACAGAGAAAGTACAACAGAGAAAACGAAGAACATAACAAAGCCCATCAGCATCATTGCTGCGCCACCAGTGATAGCGTCAGTTTTCTTAACTGCGTCATCACCGTATACACGACGTTGCTCTTTAGAGAACTGAGAAATGATTGGGCTGTGGTTGAAAGAGAACACAATAACAGGGATTGCTAGCCATACGATAGCTGGCATTGCACCCCAGTCAGGCGACACTTCCATCATTGAAGTGTTCCAACCAGGAATTAGGTATACAGACAATGCTAGTAGGATGAACACGAGAGGGTAAACCATTGCTGAAGTTGCTTTCAGCATAAGCTCTTTACCGAATACTACACCTGCTGTCATTGCAGCAATAAGCGCACCAGAAAGTAGCCAGCGAGGAATAGATTCCATGCCTATTTGGTTAACTAGGAAAGAGTCAACTGTGTTTGTGATACCAACACCGTAGATAAGTACGATTGGGTAGATAGCGAAGAAGTAAGCGAACGTAATAAGGTTTGCGCCAGTCTTACCAAAGTGCTCTTCTACTGTGTCGGTGATGTCTGCTTCAGGTTTTTTTGCAGAAAGAACGAAACGAGCTAAAGATTTGTGTGCGAACCAAGTCATTGGTGCTGCGATTAGGGCTAGGATTACTAATGGCCAGAAGCCACCTGCACCTGCTTTAATAGGAAGGAACAGTACACCTGCACCTACTGCCGTACCAAAAAGGGACAGACACCAGGTAAAGTCTTTGTAAGAAAACTTACTAGACGATTGTGCGGTAGAAACCGCAGAAGTAGTTGTATTCATTTTTTAGTTACTCATTTTGGGAACAGGAAATAAGTCGGGAGTAATTTTGCAAGATTTTACACTAGGAAAATTAGATCTAAATCATTTATTGCTTACGCTTATTGAATGATATGTCAAAAACCTGCTTTTTATCACGAAAATGATGTGCTACTCGTGATTTCTGCTAATGAGTAAAATTAGAAAAACTTATCAATAGGGCTGTTTGTATAAATTTATTTCACCGCAAGCGTTTGCGGTGAAAATGGAAAATTAATCTAATGTGAATGAATGTTTATGAAGCAACGTTTTATTAATATTGATGCGCATAATGATCGCGCCTATAAAAGCACCGATATCAACAACTGTTTAATGTGAAATAATATGTTTTTGCATTGATTCGATAATTTGTGCCGTCATGCCCCAGATGAAATGCTGTTTATATGGGATAGCAAATACACGATGACTGCTTCTTTTTAGGTCAAATTTGGTGCTATACAATTTTTTGGGGTTCAGAATATGGTTGGCAGGAACCTCAAAAACTGACTCTACTTCATTTGGGTCAATATGCGTTTTATATTCTGGAGAAACAAAAGCCAAAAAAGGCGTCACATTAAACTGACTAATCGTTGGTAGTGTAGGCAGTTGACCAAACACATGAATATGCTCATCTTCTATCCCAACTTCTTCTTTGGTTTCCCTTAAAGCGGTATTCACGAGCTGAATATCTTCCTGCTCATATTTGCCACCGGGAAAGCTGATTTGTCCCGGATGATGGCGTAAGTGGGCTGCACGCTTAGTCAGAATGACTTGTAACCCGTCATCGCGTTCCACAAAACCGATTAAGACTGCCGCATCTCTCAGGGACTTTTCTTTCATCCATTTCAGTCGTGCAAGGGACTCTTTGTGGTAGCCCGTTGGAAGCCGAAATTGAAAGTTCTGTAGTAAATGAGTTTTGTCGATAACCAAACTGAGTCCTTATTTATCGTGCCTAACCATTATTTATTATACTCAAAGACGGCAAAGCGTATGGCGTTATCGTTACTGGTTACCAAATAAAACATTCGCATTAAAGCACTCGCCAGCACTTTCCCTCTTTGTGTTGTGTGTCTCACTCTGCTTGAACATATTAATTTGAAACTTATAAGGTTATACACCATTCTTTATTTTAGGACGTCACTATAGGACAAGTATTGGCCAATGAAAGGGATTATTTTCACCGAGTTCATGGAGTTAGTAGAAGAGAAATTCGGTCTTGATGTGTTAGACCAAGTTCTCGATCTTTCTAACGATGAAGGTGTTTACACCGCTGTTGGTAGTTACGATCACAAAGACTTGGTTAAGTTGATCGTGAATCTCAGTAAAGTATCTGGTGTTCCCCCCGAGCAACTGCAAGAAGTGTTTGGAGAGTGCGTCTTTTTGAATTTACTTCGCTCCATTCCTAGTCACGCCAGTTTGCAACAGTGTGAAACGACGTTTCAATTTGTTCGCCATGTTGAAGACTTTATTCATGTCGAAGTTAAGAAGCTCTATCCTGATGCTAACCCTCCGCAATTTGATTTCATTAGTGAAAACCAATCCCAATTGGTATTTGACTACCACAGCGCAAGATGTATGTCTCACGTATGCTTAGGATTGATAAAAGGTTGTGCTGCACATTTTGGTGAGGTAGTTCATATCAAACATCAAAACCAGTCAGAAGATGGCAGCAAAGTACGTTTTTGGTTAGAGGCTCAATAAGAACGATATGACGGGAAGTTCCTCATTAGAAAGGAAACTCAAACGAGAAGTTGCATCAAGAAAAGCAGCTGAGCAGCTGTTGGAACAGAAAAGCTTAGAGTTATATGAATCCAACCAGCAACTCAGTGTTGCATTGAAAAAGCTAGAGCTGAAATCTAAAAAGGATCTTCGTAAGTTTGAGTTTGAAGAGCAAATTGATGCCACGTTGATTAAGTTCGGTCGTACTTTTTTATCGAGCACGTTCGATGAAGCAATGATAGCGAGCTTTATTGAGCAGCTCACTTCTAACTCGATCATTTCTGCGGCTTACTTGTTTCTTGACGCTACAAAGCTGAGCTCATTGCGTCGTCATCACTTTGGTCACTTACAGCTTCGTCATAACAACGAGATTTTAACCTCTCCTAATTGGCAGGGAGAGAATTTGCATTTGCCAGTTATCATTGATGGGGAAACGGTTGGGGAGTTGATTTTCTCTGTGTTGCAAGATCAAATCGATCAGTCTTTTATTTCCAAACAGATGGAGCTCGTGTCTGACTTAGTTCATGGTGTTATTGGTCGACACTTAAGTTTAGAGCGAGAGGTCGAGCTGAGAAAGCGGGCTGAGGAATCAGAAAAAGCGACGAAGGAGTTTGTCGCCATGATTAACCATGAGCTGCGAACTCCTCTCAATGGCGTATTGGGTAGTGCGGAGTTATTGAGTCGAACCCAATTAGAAGAAGAGCAGCGTCAATACTTGAGCAATTTGACTCAATCAGGGGACTTATTGAGAGTTATCATTAATGATCTTCTTGATTTCAGTAAGATGAATGCCGGTATGATGGAAATCATACATAAAGTTTTTGCCTGGGAGGAGCTTGAAAAAGCCATAATGGGTGTATTTGCAGCTAAGGCTGCGGAAAAACGCATCCATTTCTCTATCGACAAAAAGCTGGGGATTCCAGAGTTTTTAGTCGGTGACTTAGAGCGCATTACACAAATTTTGGTTAACTTGGTGGGAAACGCGATTAAGTTTACTCACTTGGGTGGTGTCGTGTTACGGGTGGAATGGCTTAACGGCACGGCTTATTTTGAGGTTGAAGACACTGGTATTGGCATCCCAATAAAAGCACAGCCGTCACTCTTTGATCCATTTGTCCAAGTTGATCGCTCGGCGAAACGCAGCTTTGAAGGCTCAGGTTTAGGTCTCGCGATTTGTAAAAATCTCGTGGATTTGATGCAAGGTCAAATTAGCTTTGAGAGTGAAGAGCGCAAAGGGACAACTTTTAAAGTTGCTATTCCTCTTGAGGAAGGGCAAGCACAAGGCACAGCAGAGGGGGAATTGGTCACCATAGAGCGAAGCGATTTAGCAGGACGGTCAATATTAGTGGTTGATGACATCAGAATGAATCAAGTCATTGTTACTCAAATGCTGAAAAAACTCGACATTACACCTGATTTAAAAGCCAACGGCAAAGAAGCATTAGAAGCGGTGAAAAGTAAAGACTACGAACTGATATTCATGGACTGCCGAATGCCAGAAATGGATGGTTATGAGGCGACGATGTATCTGAGAGAGCGTGGCTTTACTCATCCTATTATTGCATTAACCGCTGGCACTACCATCGAAGAGCGTCAAAAGTGCATTGATTCAGGCATGGACGACATCCTCACTAAGCCGTACACCGCAACCGATATCGAACAGATTATGTGTAAGTGGCTTGAGCAGTAGACGCTGCCTCTTAAAAAGTATGTTTGTTGGCCAACGGCTAAAAGCTAAAGTACATGCAAATAAAACACACAAAAAAACGCACCACACTGGATAATGCCGATCATTTAACGATGTTTTTTGGGTCATTCTAGCGAGCCTTGGCGAGACTAAGAATCTAGTAGCAGCACGCCGAGCGGATAATGAAACAAATTTGACCACAAAGTGCTTGAATAGAAGAACCTGTATCACGCTCTTTCGTCGCTGTGCAGGGTGATGAGATACAGAAATATGCCACTCGCTGTTAAATGAGCGGCATTATCCGTTCTGGAGGCGTTTTAGATTGTTTTCGTCAATAGCATTAAAGCGGCGTTGTGTGCTGTTGAAACCTACGATTGCAGCGCTGGCAAAATCTTTGAAAGCTTATCCAACGTTTCTTGATACTCAGAGGCGCAATCGCTATCTGCCACGACGCCGCCGCCAGCCCAAGCGTAAAGTTTGTTTTTTTCCGCTACAAGAGTTCGGATAGTAATGCTGGTGTCCATACGACCATGGCGTGAAATGTAGCCAATACTGCCGCAATACGCGCTGCGTCGATGCGGCTCCAGTTCTTCAATAATCTGCATTGCGCGAACTTTAGGTGCTCCCGTAATTGAACCGCCTGGAAAACACGCTCGCAGCAAATCCGCAGGAGCGTATTGTTCATCCAAATTTGCACGAATGGTGCTCACCAAATGATGCACGGCAGGGAAGCTTTCAATATCGAACAACTTTGGCACGTGAACGCTACCCGGTGATGCAACCCGACCAATATCATTACGCAGCAAATCGACAATCATCAGGTTTTCTGCCTGATCTTTTTCCGCTGTCTGCAAGTCATGGGCATTAGCGTTATCTTTCTTTGGATCTTCGCTGCGTGGGCGAGTACCTTTGATTGGTTTTGTTTCAATGACGCGATCTTTGAGCTCTAAAAAGCGCTCTGGAGAGATACTCAAAATCGAAGACTCAGGCATACGGATAAAAGCGGAAAATGGCGCTTGGTTGGCGGACTCTAATTTTAGATACGCTTGCCACTCACTGCCTTGATACGGTGCGTTAAAGCGTTGCGCCAAATTGATCTGATAACAGTCACCGCTCAACAAGTATTCTTGCACCTTGTCAAAGCGAGTGGCGTAGCTCTCTTTTGTCATGTTTGACTGCCAAGCACCAGACAAAGCGAAGTCAACGGTTTGTTCTGCTTTTTGCTCGTTTAACCATTGCCAAGCTTGCTCGATGTTCTGACCGACTAAGCATGCTTTTTTAAGCTTGTGGTCAACAACGACGGCCCATTCATACAGACCTACCGCCATATCCGGCGTGTTGAGATCTTTTTCTGCCACTTCTGGCATCGTTTCTACGCGGCGACCTAAATCGTAACTGAAGTAACCTAGCGCACCGCCGACAAAAGGCAAATCCAATTCTTTATTTAACTCTACGTGAGGAAGCCACTGTTCTTGCATCTGATGAAGCAGCGCAAATGGGTCATCTTGAGTTGAATAGGCATTCGATGGCGTTTCAACTTGTGTGTTGTCGGCAGTGGTTTCTAACGTTGCAATTGGGTTGGCAACCAATACATCGAAGCGGCTATCGATATGCGTTTTTGATGCAGAACGCAGCAACATCGCCCAAGGTAGGTGTTGAATGCGAGAAAAAAGGTGAAGAGCAAACTCTGGTGCGTATTCCAACGCTTTAAAATCAATGAATTGATTGTCCATGTTGTTCATTTGTGTAATTTGTGACAAAGAGATCGTTCACTGCATGGCATGTCATGGGCAGCAAGAGTATCATATTCCTCTGTATAGCCAAACTCCCTCTATTCATAGGGTTTTGAGATGGTTTACAAGTAGGCAACTTCAGCATTTCGTGTGTCGATATCAGCCGTTCGACAATTGTTTATAAAAAACGAACCTCAAAAGAGCAATAAGCTCAACAAACACGATTGAAGCTAAGCCAATAATGGAAGCATAACTATAACGAGGCATGTAATGACGGTAATACGCAAGCAGGATGTGATCAGCAGTGTCGCTGATGCGCTACAGTATATTTCTTACTACCACCCGCTAGACTTTGTTCAAGCTCTTGAAAAAGCCTATCACCGCGAAGAGAGCCAAGCCGCTAAAGACGCGATTGCTCAGATCTTAATTAACTCCCGAATGTCCGCAGAAGGTCACCGTCCAATTTGTCAGGATACTGGTATTGTGACGTGTTTCGTCAACATCGGTATGGGCGTGCAATGGGATTCGACCGACATGACGGTTCAGCAGATGGTAGATGAAGGTGTTCGACAAGCGTACACGAACCCTGATAACCCGTTGCGTGCGTCAGTACTTATGGACCCTGCTGGTAAACGTATTAATACCAAAGACAACACGCCTGCCGTCGTACATATCAACATGGTTCCGGGCGATAAAGTTGAAATTCAGATCGCTGCGAAGGGCGGCGGTAGCGAAAACAAAACTAAGATGGTGATGCTAAACCCATCTGACGATATTGCTGAGTGGGTAGAAAAAACGCTACCAACAATGGGGGCTGGCTGGTGTCCTCCTGGCATGCTTGGCATTGGTATCGGCGGTACGGCTGAAAAAGCAGCGGTATTGGCAAAAGAATCTCTAATGGAACACATCGATATTCAAGAGCTTATTGACCGTGGCCCACAAAACGCAGAAGAAGAGCTTCGTTTGGATATCTTCAATCGCGTGAACAAACTTGGTATCGGTGCGCAAGGTCTTGGCGGTTTGACGACTGTTGTCGACGTTAAAATCAAAACTGCGCCAACGCACGCGGCTTCTAAGCCTGTTTGTTTGATCCCGAACTGTGCGGCGACTCGTCACGTACACTTCACGCTTGATGGTAGCGGCCCAGCAGAGCTAACACCACCTAAACTAGAAGATTGGCCAGATATCACTTGGGAAGCGGGCGAAAATACGCGTCGCGTAAACTTAGACACAATTACTAAAGAAGAAGTACAAGAGTGGAAGACAGGCGAAACGGTTCTTCTATCAGGTAAAATTCTGACTGGTCGTGATGCTGCGCATAAACGTATTCAAGGCATGCTAGATAACGGTGAAGGTCTACCTGAAGGCGTAGATCTCAACGGTAAGTTCATTTACTACGTAGGCCCTGTCGATGCAGTTGGTGATGAAGTCGTTGGTCCTGCTGGCCCAACAACATCTACGCGTATGGATAAATTCACCGACATGATGCTAGAAAAGACCGGCATCATGGGCATGATCGGTAAAGCTGAGCGTGGCCCTGCAACGGTTGAATCTATCAAGAATCACAAAGCGGTTTACCTAATGGCTGTAGGTGGCGCTGCATACTTGG
This sequence comes from Vibrio sp. 2096, assembly GCF_033339595.1. Taxonomy (NCBI): domain Bacteria; kingdom Pseudomonadati; phylum Pseudomonadota; class Gammaproteobacteria; order Vibrionales; family Vibrionaceae; genus Vibrio; species Vibrio sp. 2096. The sequence continues at coordinate 12,097 of NZ_JAWOUX010000009.1, read as the reverse complement.
TGGCGAAAGCGATCAAGAAAGCTCGCGTTGTCGCATTTGAAGATTTAGGCATGGAAGCGATTTACGAATTTGAAGTTGAAGATATGCCAGTAACAGTGGCTGTCGACTCAAATGGTGTTAACGCGCACCAAATCGGTCCAGACACTTGGAAAGTGAAAATTCAAGAGATGGAAGCATAAGGCAAAGGGCAATCTTGCTGCGTCTCAGTAGAGAGAATGTGACAAGGTGCTGATTTACCTAGCAAACAATTGACAAAAGTGCAGCGAAACCTGCACTTTTTGTCTATATAATTAAGGATATAAACCTTTAGGCATAGCAATCAAACGTTATGCGAACAATAATTAGGAGACGGCATGCCTCGTTTTATTCAGATTCTACAAATTATTCTTGCTGTAGTGATAGGTGGCTTTGTTGGCTATGACTTGATTCTTCACGGTATCAGCATCTTTGATGAAAAGTACGTAACCATCACATGTGTGTTGTGGTTGATTTTGGAAATCGCTCTATTTGTTATCTATAAGTTGATCGAAGACGACTAGGCTTAAAGAAAGCGGGTTCCTGTTTAACATAGTAATCAGCGCATATAGAGTTACTAATGCTGTAGATTAAGTAAGCCTCTGAACCACTCAGGGGCTTTTCTTTTTTTAATACAGCATCAAGCCGGATGTTTTGTTCATCTTTTATTAAGGTATATAAAGTTAAACTCATAGAATTCGGGATAGAACAGTATTCATAGATCGAAATTCGAAGTCGCTGACAACGTTGTTTTAAAGTGGAGTAAGATAAAGAAGCGCAATGAAAAGAATAAAGAAAGAAGTTAATGACTTTATCAACAGAGGTATGGACTCTAATGTTCGAATTGCTGTCACCGGACTTTCTCGTGCCGGTAAGACGGCATTCATCACGTCATTAGTGAATCAGCTTCTTCATACTGCAACCCATGACAATTTGCCTCTTTTGACTGCGGCTAGAGATAAGCGCCTTATTGGGGCGAAGCGTGAGCCTCAATCGAATATGATGGTGCCACGCTTTGCTTACGATGAGGCGATGAGCCAAATTCATGCCACTCCACCTCAGTGGCCAGTACCGACACGTGATGTGAGTGAGATTCGCTTAGCGCTCAAGTACAAACCAAATAAAACTACGAAAAAGCTGTTGAGTAAAACCGCAATTTTAAATGTTGATATTATCGACTATCCAGGAGAGTGGTTGCTCGACCTGCCTTTATTGGACATGGACTTTGCAACGTGGTCGCAAACTCAGTTTGATGCACTTAAAGGCCAGCGTGGCGATTTAGCCAAAGCTTGGCTTTCTGAACTGGAGAAAGTGGATCTCTTTGCAGAAGTGAATGAGAAACTACTTGAGAAAGTTGCACACACATACACCGAGTACCTTCATGCTTGTAAAGACGTTGGCCTTCATTGGGTTCAGCCTGGCCGCTTTGTATTACCTGGTGAACTAGCAGGTGCGCCGGTACTACAGTTTTTCCCGTGTCGCGTTGATTCGGAAAGCAAAGCGTCCAAGGGCAGTAACTTAGCGATGCTAGAAGCCCGTTTTCAGGAATACCAACAGAAAGTAGTGAAAGCGTTTTATAAGCATCATTTTGCGACCTTCGATCGCCAGATTGTACTGGTGGATTGTTTGCAGCCTCTCAATGCTGGTGATGAAGCGTTTTACGACATGCGCCAAGCGCTAGAACAGATCATGCATAGCTTCCGTTATGGTCGTAGTAGCTTTTTGCGTCGTTTGTTCTCACCAAAAATCGACAAAGTGTTGTTTGCTGCTACAAAAGCGGATCATATCACGCCCGATCAGCACCCAAATTTGGTGTCTCTGCTCCAACAAATGGTGCATCCAGCATGGCAAACGGCAGCCTACGAGAATATTGAGATGAGCTGCATGAGTATCGCTTCCATCCAAGCAACCACGACGGGGTTTATTTCCTCTGGAGATAAGACCATCCCGGCGTTACAAGGAACAACATTGGGTGGTGAGCCGATGACTATGTTTCCCGGAGAGGTGCCGAAAAAGCTACCAAATGCAGCTTATTGGCAAAACAACGGGTTTGATTTTACGTCGTTTCGTCCGATGCCCTCACCGAATGATGAGCCAGTGAAGCACATACGCTTAGACAAAGCACTGGATTACCTGATTGGAGATAAATTGAAATGAGTGAGTTGAAGCAAAAACAAGTTTTCTCTGAAAAGGTAATGGAAAAAGAGCAGCAATCGAATCAACCGGAGTTGACGGCGCAGCAAACATTCGGCGAAAAAGAAACATTTGTACCTGTTGAAGTTAAAGAAGCGCACCAGGAGACCGAACAGGAATTGCAACTCGAGCATGTCATTCGTCCAAAATCGGGCAGAAAATGGCTCGCGACTGGCGCATTTGCAACTTTTGCTGGTTTGGTTGGCTGGCAAGCGGTGGACTCGGTTATAACCGCAATTCAGGCTTCTGATTGGCTGGCCTTAAGCTGGACGGGGTTTATTGCTGCGATCGCTTCGCTTGGTTTAGGAGCTATGGGTAAAGAGCTTTGGAAACTGCGAAAACTACGAAATCATTTTAGTGTTCAAGAAGAAGCAGAAGCACTTGTTAATAGTGAGAGCGTTGGGAAAGGGAAAGCCTTTTGCGAAACCGTAGCAGAACAAAGTGGTGTGATGGCAGAGAATCCGGGCTTTGATCGTTGGCAGAACAGTATTAACCCTGCTCATAGTGACGCTGAAATTCTTGATATGTATGACTCGATGGTGGTGAGCCAACAAGACAAGTTGGCAACGAAAATCGTATCACAGCACGCAACCGAGTGTGCGGCCCTAGTCGCCGTGAGCCCTCTGGCTGCCGCTGATATGTTGCTGGTGGCGTGGCGAAATTTCAAAATGATCGACAACCTCTCCAAAGTATATGGGGTAGAGCTAGGTTATGCCTCTCGCATCAAGTTACTAAGAGCGGTATTTGTCAATATGGCGGCGGCTGGAGCCAGTGAGCTCGCTATTGATGCCAGTATGGATTTGATGTCGATGGATCTTGCTGGCAAAGTTTCTGCTCGTGCAGGGCAGGGACTAGGTGTTGGTATTCTAACGGCACGTTTGGGCTTGAAAGCGATGACCTTATTGCGTCCACTACCCTGGTATCCTGACCGTCAGGTTAAGTTGGGCACCATACGCAAGGCAGTGGCGGCGAAAGTTGCATCAATTACGATGAAACCGTAACGAATATCAACTTTGATGGATAGGATTGCTTGACGCCATTCCAAGCATGATAGAAACTACTGTCAACTTTTCCTGACAGTTGTGAATTGGGATATTTTAAGTGCGTCTTGAAGTCTTATGTGAAGATCGACTCGGCTTGACCCGAGAACTGCTCGATATTTTAGCGTCTAAAAGCATCGACTTGCGTGGTATCGAAATCGATATTAGCGGTATTATCTATTTGAATTGCCCGGATATTGATTTTGATACGTTTAGTGAGCTGATGGCTGAAATCCGCCGTATTCCGGGGGTGAAAGACGTACGTAAAATCCAGTTTATGCCGATGGAGCGCCACAATACGGAGCTGCTCTCGTTAGTTGATAACTTGCCCGATCCGGTTTTTGCCATTGATCTTAAAGGTGCCGTAGACATGGCAAACATGTCTGCACTTTCATTGCTTGGCCTTCACAAGCAAGAAGTGATTGGTACTCAAATCGGTGCTTTGTTACCAAGTGTTCGTTTCTCTCGTTGGTCTGAAGGTGTTAATGGTCGAACGCGGGAAAACCTTGTGATTGATGGCTTGGACTATGTTCTAGAGTTGATGCCCGTTTATATCCGAGACGAAGCGCAAAACTCGACTCTAGCGAGTACTCTAATGACGATTCGCTCTAGTCAGCAAGTTGCCAGAATTGAAGAAGCACTACCGCTGCATAATCCTCTGGGTTTTGAGCACTTTGTTGGTATATCGAACCGTCATAAAGCACTAATGAACCAAGCTAAGAAGCTGTCTGTGCTTGACCAACCATTGTTGATTGAGGGCGAAACGGGGACTGGTAAAGAAATGCTTGCTAAAGCTTGCCACAGCCGTTCTAGCCGCGCGAGCAAGCCATTCCTAGTTTTGAGTTGTGCTTCTATGCCTGACGATGTAGCAGAAACCGAACTTTTTGGTCATGCGCCGGGTTCATTCAATCATGAACAAGGCCACAAAGGCATCTTTGAGCAAGCAAATGGCGGCACGGTATTTCTTGATGAAATCGGTGAAATGAGTTCGCACCTTCAAATCAAGCTGTTACGTTTTCTACAGGATGGTAATTTCCGTCGTGTCGGTGCAGAAGATGAGATGCATGTCGATGTTCGTATCATCGCTTCAACAAAACATAACCTTGCCGAGCTTTCTGAAGCAGGAATGTTCCGTGAAGATTTGTATTATCGTCTCAACGTACTTACGCTCAGCATTCCTCCGTTACGTAAGCGCTCAAACGACGTTGCACCATTGCTTGAGTTGTTTGTGGCGAAACATGCTCAACAGCTTGGGATTGATAAGCCAGAGTTTGATGATGGTCTAGTTGATGCCCTTGCAAATTATCAGTGGCCAGGAAACATGCGCCAGCTGGATAACATGGTTCTTCGAGCGCTCACGGAAATGGATGGTGATATACTAAACGCGGATCACTTCAATTTACCTCAGCCTCAGTCAGTCGGCGCTGGTAGTGCAACGCTTAACATCGACGGTTCTTTGGATGAGATCATGCGTGATTATGAATCTCAAGTTCTGGAACGTTTGTATCAGTCATTCCCATCAAGCCGCAAGCTTGCTAAGCGCTTGAATGTATCGCATACCTCAATCGCTAATAAACTGCGTGATTACGGTATACGTAAGAATTAATCGAATTGAACGAAAAGACGGAATTAATCATTTGTAATGGAAGATAACAGCTCATCTATCGCCGTTCATAAGTTGGACGGTGACTTGCTTCTTCGTACCGCTGAAATCGGTGACGCAGATATGATTGCCGAATATTTTCAAGCCAACCGAGAATACCTGAAACCGTTTGAACCGAAACGTGAAGAGGCTTTTTTCTCAGTGAACGGTTGGTTGCAAAAGCTTATCAAGCTCAATGAGCTGCATCGAATGGGATTGGGGTATTATTGCCTTTTAGTCAGAGCCTCTTCGGGTGAAATGCTAGGTACGATATCCTTTAGTAGTTTGAGTCGTTTTCCTTTTTATTCTTGTAACGTCGGATATTCTCTCGCTGAAAAAGCGCAAGGGCATGGTTATATGCGTCGTGGATTAACCATGGCTTGCGACTACATGTTTAACGTTCAGAAACTGCATCGTATTCAAGCTGGCTACATGCCTCACAATAAACGCAGTGAAGCTGTGCTAGAGCATGTAGGTTTCAACCGAGAAGGGTATGCAAAAGATTACCTTTTGATTAATGGTGAGTGGCAAGACCACGTTCTAACGTCGCTTATTAATCCGAATTGGCAGCCAGAAGGGCGATAGTATGGAACGACTGGAAAAGCAGTTAGCACTTGTAATCGAGCTCGATAAACTCAAAAGCATTTTGCGCCGAACTCGAGTTAAAAGTGCTGAAGGGCGCCTCGAAAATAGTGGTGAGCATAGTTGGCATGTCGCACTGATGGCAATATTGATGGAAGAGCATGCGAATGCACCTGTTGATATTTGCCGAGTGATGAAAATGTTATTGATACATGACGTAGTAGAGATCGACGCGGGCGATACCTTTGTTTATGATACTGCTGCGTCTCAAGAGCAAGCAGAAAAAGAAATTAGAGCTGCAGAGCGCTTGTTTGGTATGTTACCCAGCGATCAGGAGCAAGAGCTATTGGCGCTTTGGCATGAATTTGAAGCCGCGCAGACCGATGATGCTAAGTATGCAAAAGCACTCGATCGGTTAATTCCAATGCTCTTGAACTACCATAATAATGGTCAGAGTTGGAAGGAACATGGTGTCTCACGCGAACAAGCACTTACCATTAATAAACGAATTGAATTTGGCTCTGTTACCTTATGGGACAAAGCGAAAGAGTTGATTGAAGAAGCCACAGAGAAAGGTTGGCTGAAATCGTAATAAAGGAGACTGAATGTCTTATTTGCCTTTGGACGAATACCAAAGAAAATGGATTTTTACGCATCAGTCGATGCCTGTGCCAGAAGAAGATTTGGCTTTTATTAAGCCGATGAGCCAAGCCCGCTCAGCACAATTTTGGAAAGAAAATATCAGTGCTCAAAGCCCTGATATGGATAGACTAAGTTCCCAAGACTGGCCAATGAACGAGGCGAATTGGTCTGAAACTGTGGATTGGATGGCTGCGTGGGAGTCGGATGATCCTGACATGCCAGCGGAAGCTGAGGCACATATCGATTGGCAAGACGATGTAACCGTTTACTTTTGCTACGAGAAGTACAATGTCATCGAAACGAAATGGTCTATTTTTAAAAAGCACTGGAAGAACTTTCTCTTTTATGACGATGGTCCGATACTAATAGGACGTCGCCGTTCGCAAGCACTTTGGTTTGATTCAAAAGGCAATGTGAAACTCGGTGTTCGTCAATAAAGAGTTATAAAACAAAGCCACCTTTCGAGGTGGCTTTGTTTTTCTAAAGGCTGGATAATGGACTCAACACACCACCAGCCCCGCGCTCGATAACGTGAGTATAGATCTGCGTGGTTTTTACATCAGTATGCCCTAATTGTTCCTGAACAGTTCTAATGTCTGCGCCAGATTCCAATAAGTGCGTGGCAAAACTGTGTCTTAGTGTGTGGCAAGTTACAGTTTTCTCAATGCTTGCGTCGCTTGCCGCGCGCTTTACTGCTCTTTGTATTGCGCTTTCATTGATATGATGCCTTCTCAATTCACCAGTGTCTCGATCTGCGCTTAACTTTGTTGATGGAAACAAAAAGTGCCAGTTAAAATCTAGCTCCGCTTTTGGGTATTTACGTCGTAAACCTTCAGAGATGTATACGCCCGCATAACCAGGCATGTGCCTATCTTTAAAGTAGTAGTTTCTTGCTAAATTAACTTGAGCTTTGAGTGGTTCATGTAGTTCTTTGGCTAATGTGACTGTACGATTTTTACCTCCTTTTCCTTGCCAAACGCGAACTGCACCATAATCATAATCGATGTCTTGAACTCTTAAGCGTAAACATTCCATAACTCGAAGCCCGGAGCCGTAAAGTAGCTGAATATGGAGTCTATACCTCGGGTCGATATGCTGAACGAATCTTCGGATCTCCTCCCTGGTTAACACAACGGGAAGTTTCTTTTCGGTCAAGGATTTCTGAAATCTCATATCAAGTGATAGTGGGGTTTTAAAATAATCACGATATAAAAATGATATTGAGTTCAGCGCCAAAGCTTGCGTTTTTACCGCAACTTTTTCTTCTACCGCTAAGTAACTCAGAAATTGAATGACATCATCTTCTGCTAGTGTTGATGGGTGGGCGAGCTGGTGAAAAGTGATAAAACGTTTTATCCAAAATAGATAACTTTCGATAGTTTTATTCGCATAATGACGAGTAAGCATGTGCTCTTTTACACTAAGTAAAAACTGACTTTTCATGATAAATTAACCTGTTTATTTACACAGTTCCGTTAATGTATCACCACTTTTGAAATTAGCGTGCTGTGCGCCGCCTAATTGCGCGCGCCACCACACATATTCATACTGTTTTTCTATTTGTTTCATACAGATAAGTGCTACGATTGATAGCGCTTTTGATAAGAAAGAAGGCGGTAGCCTGCCAGAAAGACGGCAAGTCGCCGTATAGAAAGCGTTAGGCGTAAATCATTTTTCCGCTATTTATAGGAGTTCTATGCCTGAATTTGAAGTTACAAAAGATGAGGATAATCAACAACCCATCCCTTCGATTTGGCGTCCAATGTTTTGCAGTATTGTAAAATCATTTGTAGAGCGTGATTACACAATAAGTAGTGGCTTAGAAGGTCTAGCTCCTGTTACAAGTGAAACCTCAACTCAAATTGAAGAGTTCATTGATGATTACGGCGAGTTGTTGATAGAGCTTCCTGATGAAACTTGGGAATCGTCTATTTGTATGTGGATGGGTAACCATTGGGATGTTTTAATTGATTTGTGGACTGAGTCAGAAGGCAGGAGTGATTTAGTACTGAGTGCACAAGTTACTGAATCAGAGAATAGTTTTGTTGTTAATGTTGATATGATTTATGTTCCGTAAATACGCCTAACAAAGCATTTAAGAGTGACTCGCAACGCTTGGCAGTTTCGCTTCGCTCAAGTATAGCCAAGCGCCGCTCACACCTTAATGCGGCGTTATGTGTAAGGAGGAGAAATGGAGTTCATATTATATATTGCTGTGTTTTTATTAATTGCAGTTTCTTTCGCTCACTCTTACCTTGGCGAGCGTTATATTCTCTCTAGATTGTTCAAACGAGATAATTTACCAAAGCTCTTTGGTAGCGACGACTTTACGAAACGGACATTGCGTTTTGCTTGGCATTTAACGTCAATAACATGGGTTGGGTTTGCGGGTATTGTTGCCGCGTTAGCTCAGCCTGAATTAAACAAATTTATGGTTGGACAAATAGTTTCAATTACGTTTGGTACACACTTTGTCATTGCTTTATTTGGCTCTAAAGGTAAGCATTTGTCTTGGGTGCTATTCGGTTTGGTCAGTATCCTAGTACTGGTGGGAACTTACACATAACAAAGCATTCAAGAGGGATTCACAACGCTTGGCAGTTTTGGTTTGAATCAACTTTAGTGTTTACGGCACAATAGCTTAGGTTGGGTGGTGGCGTTGTTCACCCCTTAATGCGGCGTTAGGTTAAAAGGAGATAAGGTGTCAATTTTTACACGTAAAAAAGAAACAGAAGTAGAAAATAACAGCAAGTTTATTCCATATCATCATCTGGCTATTTTTGATCGTACTCATAAGCCAACAAAACGTGGAGAAGGAGTGGCTTGCGCAATTATTTGCTACACGGTTGTTGAAACATTCATTAATGATGTTATTGCGATGTATAGCTTTTTTGGTTCTACGCCAGTTCGTGTTGGTGAAAACGGTCATCCAGCTGATTATTATCTTTCAGATGTTGAGCGCGAAATGTTAGATAGGCTAAAGGCTGCTGAACGCAAAGATATTCTATATAAACTTTCGATTATCGGTGAGTGGGAAGAGTCAGAAAAATGGTATCAGCAGCTCAAGGAGTTAAAGCGAATTAGAAATGAGTTGGTGCATTTAAAACCAGAAGAAGTCATCATTTGTAATGATACTGGAAAATTGTCTGGATACCCCAAATTTCTAAATAACCTCCTCCAGAAAAAGATAATTGAAGCACCCAACAAGGCAACCAGTTGGATAGAGTTACTCGAAAATAGAGAGTTCTGTTTGTGGTGCCAAGAAGTTACATACCAGATTATTAAAGCGGCTAAAGGAAAGTTGCCTGCGTCGAATGTTAAAGATTACTTTAACGAGGAAACTTACTTCCCTTTTAGCAGTGACGTAATGAGAGAAAGATATAAGCACAGTGATAGTTTAACCTAACAAACTGTTTAAGAGTGATTCGCAACGCTTGGCATTTTTGCTATGCGTTGCGTTTAGTGTTTAAGGTGGCATGCGGAAGCATCGGTATTGCGTTGCTCACACCTTAACAGGGCGTTATACGCTTAATAGAAAATGATACAAAAAGGACGTTATGAAGTTATCTGAGTTACAAAGTCATATAAAAGAATTCGATTATGCGCCAGAGCAATCTGGACACTATTTTTTAAAACTAATCGAAGAAGTTGGCGAATTATCGGAATCTATTCGCAAAGGTAAAAGTGGGCAACCAACGCTAGATGAACTTAAAGGTTCAATCGCAGAAGAGTTATATGACGTCTTGTATTATGTTTGTGCTTTAGCCAATATTCACGGTGTAAACCTTGAGAAAACGCATGAACTAAAAGAAGTTTTGAACAAGGTTAAGTACAACCGCTAGAACGCGTATAACAAATTGTTCAAGAGGGATTCAGCACGCGTGGTATTTTTACTATGCGTTGGTTTTAGTGATTAAGGCGGTATGTGGTAGCATCGGTGTTGCGTGCTTCACCCCTTAACAAGGCGTTAGTTGCCTACGAGGAAAACGCAGCTAAAGCAGAATGTTTAGAATTAAAATCAGTGTGTTTTTGGTGGCGTTTCGTACATAAATTTTGAATCGTTCGGGGGGGGCGTGAAAATCGTTCTCAGGTTTCTTTTGAGGTTGAATTTTCTGTTTCAGAAACCGATTTATTTGTTGAAAGTCAGCTCGGTGACATTGTCTGTCTAAAAGAGCTTTTTGGTGTTGTTGGTTCGTTTTCTGCGGCGCTTTGAGTTCCAAGTGGTTTCAGTGACAGTCGCTTTGAAACTACGCCTGATTTTAGTTTTCAAAACACATAAAAACAGTGTTGGCAAAGCAGTCATTGGCTTCAAATCAAAGCTTTAGGCTTGGCAACTAACAAAGCATTCAAGAGGGATTCACAACGCTTGGCAGTTTTGGTTTGAACTAACTTTAGTGTTTACGGCACAATGGTTTTGGTTTGGTGGTGGCGTTGTTCACCCCTTAATGCGGCGTTAGAACAATTGTCAGGCATATGAGATGAGGTACTTATGATTAAAGGAAGAGCTTTAGACAAGCTTAGTTATGATAATGATGGTGAAGAAGCTCTGACTTCAATTATTGAATACTTCGGAATAGATTACTTAGAGTCAAACTCTAACCACACATTACCAACATTATGGAATCGACCGGATCGCTTGGCCACGGTAGAACTTTATACTTTAGGTAAGTGTTTACAGCAATTTAGTGAAGAAAACCAAAAGTGGCTGAAATCTACAATACGGAAAATAAAAAAAGAGAACCCTAGAAACACACTTGGTTTTTTCACTGAAATATTCTTTTTTGGTGTTTTTAGTCTGTTTGAGTCAAAAATTCACCCAGCTCCTGGTAAGAATCCAGGGTATGATTTTTCCATAGATCTTGTTAATGGAAACAGCCAAGTTGTTTCCATTAAAAATATCGATGCTTCAGATTCTTATGCTTTTTTTAAGTCACAAAGTGACTTAGTGAGAAGTACATTTGTTAAAGCACTAGCCCGTAAAGGGTATGGATTAAGCTTACAGATAATATCAGATAAAATCTTAACCAAACCAGATTTTGATAAAATAACTAAATTTCTTAGCAAAGGTCGTTTTAAATCAAATCAGTCTTATCAATTAGATAAATCTATCTTACTTAATTTTACATCTCTTCCATCAACGGAATATGCCTATTCAAGGCAAAAAGTATCCCATACCATTCAAATTATGAGTATGCCAGCGGAAAGTGAAAAATTGAGATATGTAAAGAAAATAAGGCAAGCTGTAAATAATTTAAATAAAAACGTAGAAACTAAAAGTAATCAAGTGAAAGTTGTATTTATGCGTATGCATGAAGGGGCTAACTATAAACATATGGAGCAACCAATAAAGGAACTAATAGATTCAGAAGAAATAGATTGTGTAATTTGTTATCAACCAACATACGTTCGCAATGAACACAATCAATCGCATCTAAATCATTGTATAAAATTTGAAGCTAATGCTAAATATGCGCTTAATTTAGGAGGAGACGATTGGTTCCAACTAAAAATACCAATTGGCTCATACTCAACTGAACAAGCACCTCTAAAACTTGTGGATTCAATAACATCTAAACAAACTTCAATACCAGATGATAGCTATGTTTATCAAAGAGGTGACTTGTTTACGGTGGCAGGAGCAGATAAAGAGGGAACTATTTCTCATAACGAAATTGGTTTATTAGCACCTGGTATTGTAAGACATGCAGTGATATTGATGAATGGGAGCGAGTTTTATATTGATCCAAAAATTAGCCCTAAGCATGAAGAATTATCCATCATTTAATTGTTCTAACAAAGCATTTAAGAGTGATTCCCAACGCTTGGCATTCCTCATTCCATCGTTGGGTTTCGTGTTTACGGCGGTTTGGTTAAGTTTCGTGGTAGCGTTGCTCACACCTTAATGCGGCGTTAGTACGGGTTTGACGTCAAAGGTCATAAGTTTTGGTGTTTATCTGTTTTCGCGCTCGTCTTTACACCTTTC
>NZ_JAWOUX010000008.1:50515-230047 GCF_033339595.1 Vibrio sp. 2096 | reverse complement strand
ACTCAGAAGTGAAACGAAATAGCGCCGATGGTAGTGTGGGGCTTCCCCATGTGAGAGTAGGACATCGCCAGGCTTTAGTTTTATTTTCACTTTTTCGAAAAGTGAAGACAAAAGCGGACGCTTGCTTATTAAAGCGAGTGATACCACTGCGGAGTGGTAGTTCAGTTGGTTAGAATACCGGCCTGTCACGCCGGGGGTCGCGGGTTCGAGTCCCGTCCACTCCGCCACTTATTTGAGCGTCGTCTCAATAAACACGAATTACAGGGGTGTAGCTCCAATTGGCAGAGCAGCGGATTCCAAATCCGCGTGTTGGGAGTTCGAATCTCTCCACCCCTGCCATACTCTAAAGCCTCAGCAGTAATGCTGGGGCTTTTTTGCATCTGAAGAAAAGAGAAGCTGACTAGTTGGAAGAGTTGTCGATTCCTCTGGTACCAAAGTATCGGGGGGATTGAAAGCTCATATCTCCGGGATATTGGTCCACTTCACCTATCCCCCATGTTCATAAGCTCTGGCTTAGGTCAGGGGCTCTTTTATTCCTAACGTATAGTTTCGACGTCAGGTGTATGTTTATCCAACGAATATTGCATACCTTTGCTTCAGATAGTTTTATTTTCTAGTAATGTAATTATTAAATGTTGATGTATCGCTTTGCTCTTTCTGTTTTACCTTCGAATTTTCATAACGCTTTTTCTTCGTTATCGAGCACATCTGATTCACAATCTATTGAAAGGTCAGTGGTTACATTGGCTTGGATGATTACTGACTTGGTTCCTGTTATCATCATGCATTGATGCTAATAATTAGGAAGTAAGTTTATGCCACATTTTCGATTCCGTGCTGTAGAGCCACAAGCTGTTCAGGCATTATCAAAACCCCTTACGGATGAACTTCAGCCTCTAATGGACTGTCCGCGTGAGGATTTTACTTTTGAGTATATCTACACTACGTTTTTCAATGAGGGTGAGGTGAGTGCTGCATATCCTTTTGTCGAAGTGCTTTGGTTCGACCGTGGCCAGGTAGTGCAAGATGAAGTTGCCAAGCTTATTACGCAACAAGTGCGCGCTATCGCTGGTGCCGATATTGATGTTGCAGTTATCTTTTCCGCCTTATCTCCTAAAGCTTATTACGATAATGGCGAACACTACTAAAGGTTAAAGGCTATGAGGCTGAGTTTCATTGTAACTTTGGGTTTATGTTTCTCAGCTTCAGTATGTTCTACTCCTTGGGAGTCTGCGGTTAATCCTACCCGAAACTCTTCCTCCTCTATTGGTAGTTATGCTAACGGTTGTTTAGATGGTGCATTACCCTTGCCTCTCGATGGCGTTGGTTATCAAGTCTTACGTAGTAAAACGAAGCGCTACTATGGGCACCCTAAAACGATAGAGTTTATTGAAAATCTGGCGCTTAAAGCTCATCAAAATCTCAACACCACTCTGTTGATTGGTGATTTGTCTTTACCTAGAGGTGGAAGGTTCTCCTCTGGTCATTCTAGTCATCAAACCGGGTTAGATATCGATATCTGGTTAAGGCTTGCTGACCAACCGCTTTCTTATAACGAATTACAACTTCCTAAGCCCATGAGTGTGGTGGATTTAAAAGGTTATTCCATACTTAATCATCGCTGGGAAGAACGGCACTTTAAGCTAATTCGGTACGCTTCAAAAAGTAAGGATGTTGCACGAATTTTTGTACATCCTGTTATTAAGGAGCAACTTTGCTTGCAAGAAAACGGCAAAAATCGTTCTTGGTTACGTAAAGTACGTCCATGGTGGGGGCATCATTACCACTTTCACGTCAGGTTGTCTTGTCCTGATTCGAGCGACTATTGTGTTGATCAAGCACCACCTCCAGTAGGCGATGGCTGCGGTGTTGAGCTCGCAAGTTGGGCCCCGAAAGCGAAACCTATTGATACCCCTCCACGGGTAAAAACAACCTCTAAGCCCAAACGAAAAAAAGTCGTTCCACCTCAATGCTTGCCGCTTATCAATCCTAATTAGTGTTACTCTCCAGGTTTATCTGTACTTGGTGATCTCTTTTATGAAACTGGAGAAACATCATACTTTTGTCTACATTGAATAATACCAATACAAAAACTAACCCAATTAGTTTTGGGGACATATTATAGAAATCTAAATTAAACAAAGAGTTGTAGTATGGGTAAGTTGTAACTTCTTTGTTTAGAAAAAGATCTTTCGTCACGATACTCTGGTTTCTTAGCAATATGTCTGTCAGTTGGCTAAAAAGCGATAACAACGCAGACAAGTGTGTTAGGCAGGGATATGCCCTTTTCCTGTTAGAAGAGTAAATCAAGGACAAAACCATGACTATGATTTGTGCAAAAGAATTTGCAGAGTGGTTAAGACACAGATTTAGCAGTGATACTAAAGGAGTCTCTTTGACTCGAGAGGATGTGAATCACCTGACTGGGCGTCAACGCCTTGATCCGGGTTTTGTTAATGATGTGCATTATGAGCTGATGCAATATGGGATGGCTTTCGTTACTGATACGAGCCGAGAAAACTTTTATTTAATACCTGTTTCTCAAGCGGAAAATTGGCGTGAGAGACTAGAGTATCATTTTGAAAAAGAGCTGTTCTGCAATATTATCCCTATTGAAAAATCAGGTTGAGAAAAGGTTCAACTTTGATGCCAAAGTTGAACCTAATTGCTCTTATGCTAACCCTTGAATAATCACGAATTTTTCAAGCAACTGCTCTTCAGTTTCGACATGGTTCGGATCAGTGATTATGCATTTTGTAATTGGACACACTGACTGACAGGTCGGCTTTTCGTAATGCCCCTTACACTCTGTACATAGCGCTGGATCAATTTCGAAAATGCTCTCTCCCATACTGATTGCCCCATTGGGGCATTCGGGATCACACATGTCGCAGTTAATGCATTTATCAGTAATGAGCAAGGCCATGGTTACTTACCAGTCGGGTTACGGGTGTCCTGCCCTGAGTTTAGATTACGCATTAATAGGCCATATTCTAAATCTAGCTCTGCTGGTACTGGAATGAATACAAAGTGACCGTTTCCTTTCGCGTCTTCAATAGACTCTGACTTGCGGTTTTCCATTGCCTCTAGCGTGAAAACAATATTGCCTTTTGGCGTCATTAGTTCAAGGCTATCACCGACAAGAAACTTATTTTTTACTTCTACTTCAGCCATGTCACCACGACGTTTGCCAGTGAATTCACCAACAAACTGTTGAGCATCAGAGACTGAGTAACCGTAATCGTAGTTTTGGTAAGTATCGTGTGTATGACGGCGTAGGAAGCCTTCAGTGTAGCCACGGTGAGCTAGGCTTTCTAGTGTACCCATTAGGCTTTCATCGAATGGTCGACCTGCTACAGCATCATCAATTGCTTTACGATAAACTTGAGCGGTACGTGCGCAGTAGTAGAACGATTTAGTACGACCTTCAATTTTCAATGAGTGAACACCCATCTTAGTTAAGCGTTCAACGTGCTGAACCGCTCGTAGGTCTTTAGAGTTCATGATGTAAGTACCATGCTCGTCTTCGTAAGCTGCCATTTTTTCTTCTGGACGGTGTGCTTCAGAAAGTAGAACGACTTCATCTGTTGGTTTGCCGCTACCAATTGTGGTTTCAGGACGCTCGTCTTGTACTTCGACAGGCTGTGCTTCCGTCGGGTCGAATTTCTCTACGATGTCACCAGCGTCGTTTTCTTTACCCTCTTCAACTTTGTATTCCCAGCGGCATGCGTTAGTGCAAGTGCCTTGGTTAGGGTCACGTTTGTTGATATAGCCAGAAAGTAGGCAACGACCAGAATAAGCCATGCATAATGCACCGTGAACGAATACTTCAAGTTCAGTTTCAGGGCAATGCTCACGAATTTCTTCGATTTCTTCTAGAGATAGCTCGCGAGAAACGATCACACGTTCCACGCCATTCGCTGCCCAGAACTTAACGGTCGCCCAGTTTACAGCGTTCGCTTGTACAGAAAGGTGAATTGGCATTTCTGGGAAAGCTTCACGAACCATCATAATTAGGCCTGGATCTGACATGATCAATGCGTCAGGACCCATCTCTACGATTGGCTTAAGATCACGGATGAACGTTTTTAGCTTCGAGTTGTGTGGTTGAATGTTACATACCACATAAAGCTTTTTGCCTAGGGCGTGGGCTTCATCGATACCGATTTTTAGGTTCTCGTGGTTAAACTCGTTGTTACGTACGCGAAGGCTGTAGCGAGGTTGGCCAGCGTAAACTGCATCTGCCCCGTAGGCGAATGCGTAACGCATGTTTTTCAGGCTGCCCGCTGGAGATAGTAGCTCAGGCACGAATGCTTTCTCAGTTGTCATTGCTCAATTCTCTTTTATCTGATCACAAGTCAGGCCAATTCCACCTAATGGAAATGGGGCGCAAATTTTACGTCAAAATGTGAACTGTGACTAGGGTAATTGTGCTTCAGATAGAAAAACGCCCTCAAAAAAAGTGAGGGCGTTATGGTTAACCTTTATACAAAATTAAGCGTTAGGATTCGGTAAGCCGCCTAGCGCATCGTATAGGTTGGGAAGGAAAGCACTGAACTCTCCACACATTAGAGAGAAGTCTGCATCAAATCGAGCTGCTTGATCTTCACGTGGAATATCATCGTTTTGATCTTTCAATTCAT
This sequence comes from Vibrio sp. 2096, assembly GCF_033339595.1. Lineage (NCBI taxonomy): Bacteria > Pseudomonadati > Pseudomonadota > Gammaproteobacteria > Vibrionales > Vibrionaceae > Vibrio > Vibrio sp. 2096. The sequence continues at coordinate 225,404 of NZ_JAWOUX010000008.1, read as the reverse complement.
CAGAGAATTTTAGACGTTTGATGCCTGCATCTTCCGTCATAATGAACTCAATACGATCTTGCCAATTAAGCGCAAGTTTCGTCACGACTTTATCCGCAGCGATGTGGTTGCGGATTTCATCAGTGGTTAGCTCTTGCTTCTTACAGCGAATCACACCACCTTCTTCAAGTACGGATTTTAGCTCAGCTTCGTCCATCATGCTGATACCTTGAGGTGTGTCACCGCTTTTCACCCACTCGGTTAGCGTAGTTTCAATCGCCACTTCTGGAATAGCAGGAACAACAGGTAGACTACCCATGGTTTTACGAAGCAATGCTAATACATCTTCTGCTTTTTTATAGCTGCTTGCATCAACAAGGATAAAACCTTCTTTTGGCATGATGAGCACGTGAGTGTGGCTGCTGCGGCTGAATGCGCGCGGCAGTAAATCCATTACGATGTCATCTTTCAGGTTGTCTTTCTCTTTCTTCTTCAGAGGACGACCTTCTTGCGCTTCCATTGCTTCTACTTTTGCATTCAATGATTCTTTGATCACAGAGGCAGGTAGCATTTTCTCTTCTTTCTTGGCGCAAATCAGAATGCGGTTTTCTGACACGTGAGTCATCATATCGCCATGTCTACCCATTGCACTGACCCAGCCAAATTTCTGTTTGTCTTGACTGCCACACGGGGTGAATCGGAATTCAGACAGCTGAGTTTCTAGTTGTTCGGCGTTAAAAGTAACCTCGCGGTTAACGCGGTATACCAGACAGTTTTTAAACCACATAAATCTTCTCTAGGCTTGATGACAAGGGACTAATCATAGGGAATTTTTGTGCTGATGTCTTAATAGAAATGAAAAATATCCGAATGAACCTCAAAAGAAAGTTATATGAAAATTTGTTTTCAAAGGTCACAAAAGTGTCATAATTGGTAGTGATAATGCTTATGCATAGAGAGGCGCTTTGTCTCTTAAATTCATTAGCTCAACGAACATAAGGTTACTCAATTATGTCTAGAAGGATTCTGGTTGTTGAAGACGAAGCTCCTATTCGCGAAATGCTGTGCTTCGTACTTGAGCAGAAAGGTTACCAAGCGGTAGAAGCGGAAGATTATGATACTGCAGTAACCAAACTGGCTGAACCCTTCCCTGATTTAGTTTTACTGGATTGGATGTTACCAGGCGGTAGTGGCATTAACTTCATCAAACATATGAAGCGAGAGGAATTAACGCGCAACATTCCAGTTGTGATGCTTACCGCTCGTGGTGAAGAAGAAGATAAAGTGCGCGGTTTAGAAGTCGGTGCGGATGACTATATTACTAAGCCATTCTCTCCTAAAGAGTTGGTTGCACGCTTAAAAGCGGTGATTCGTCGCGTTACCCCGACTGCACTAGAAGATGTAATTGATGTACAGGGATTGAAGCTTGACCCTGTATCGCACCGTGTTACGGCTAATGATGCGCCATTAGACATGGGCCCAACAGAATTTAAGATGCTTCATTTTTTCATGACGCATCAAGAACGCGTATACAGCCGTGAGCAGCTATTAAACAATGTTTGGGGCACTAACGTGTATGTCGAAGACCGTACGGTCGATGTTCACATTCGCCGCCTGCGTAAAGCATTGGAAGCTGCAGGGCATGATAAGCTGATCCAAACTGTTCGTGGTGCTGGATATCGCTTCTCCACGAAGGCATAAATTAACACGCAGCTTATCGGTACCATTTCTGGAGTTATGAGTGGTTGAAAGATTAACGTGGAAAAAGCTGGCCTGGGAGCTGGCTTTTTTTTACACCCCATGGGTGATAGTAGGTTGGATATTCGGTTATATGCCGTGGTTGCTTTTGGCAGCTACGGCATTGCAGCTTGTGTGGCATTTGCATAACCAAGTACGTTTATCTTCTTGGTTATGGGATGAAAAACGCCTCACGCCACCGTCTGGTAGCGGTAACTGGGAATCTTTGTTCAATGGGTTGTATCGCTTACAACAGCGCCAACGCCGCAAACGAAAAGAGCTTACTAATCTTATTCGTCGATTCCGAAATGGTGCAGAGTCGCTACCCGATGCGGTAGTGGTATTCCGTGCTGAAGGCAATATTGTTTGGTGCAACAAGCTGGCTCAGCACTTACTGGGCTTCCATTGGCCAGAAGATTCAGGTCAACCTATCTCCAATCTCATTCGTACACCTGATTTTATCAAGTACCTCAACAAGAAAGACTTCTCAGAGCCATTAGAAATGCGTTCACCACTCAATGTCGAACGCATGCTAGAACTACGTATCGTACCGTATACCGAAGGTGAACATTTGATGGTGGTGCGTGATGTTAGCCAGTTAAAACAACTTGAGGGAATGCGTCGCAACTTCTTTGCCAACGTATCTCATGAACTGCGTACACCAATGACGGTGCTACAAGGTTATCTTGAGATGACAGAAGACCCTGATATGGTCGTGGGTCCAATGTGGAGCAAAGCTCATGGTGTCATGACGGAGCAGCTCAACCGCATGAACAGTTTGGTGAACCAACTACTGACACTATCTAAAATTGAAGCGGCACCTATGCATGAACTTGAGGAAGTCGTGAATGTGCCTGCGATGCTTGAAGTGTTAGAAAAAGAGGCAGTTAGCCTTAGTGGGGACAATCAACATAAATTGAAATTTGATGTTGATGCTAGCCTACGCGTACTGGGCGATGATGACCAGTTACGTAGTGCTATCTCTAACCTCGTTTATAATGCTGTCAAATACACACCGCCTGGCGCGAACATTAATGTTCGTTGGTTCCAGACCTCTCAAGGCGCATGCTTAGAGGTGGAGGATAGTGGTGATGGTATAGAGCCTCAGCACCTCCATCGACTTACTGAGCGTTTTTATCGCGTCGATAAAGCAAGATCACGCGATACCGGAGGGAGTGGGTTAGGGTTGGCTATTGTGAAACATGCGCTGAGCCACCATGATTCTCATTTGGAAATTCACAGTGAAGTGGGCGTGGGCAGTAAGTTTTCTTTTGTATTGCCTGAACGTTTGGTGGTGAAATAATGGCATTAAGAGTCGCAAAAGTGTTCAGTCTCCTGGCTCTTGCTTGTTCCGGTATGGCTATCGCTCAAGATAAACCATTGCCGAATTATCATAAAACGACTGGGATTGTCGGGAATTTGCTCTCTGTTGGATCCGATACACTTGCAGGCATGACAACACTTTGGGTGGAAGAGTTTAAATCCATTTACCCGAATATTAATGCGCAAGTCCAAGCGTCTGGCTCTTCCACTGCTCCCCCAGCATTGACCGAACAAACAGCTCAGTTTGGTCCCATGAGCCGTCCTATGCGTTTAAGAGAGGTTGAAGCGTTTGAACGTGAACATGGTTACAAGCCAACGGCGCTTAGGGTAGCCATCGATGCTATCGGTATTTTTGTCCATCAAGACAATCCAATTCAAGGGCTCAACTTTAGTCAGTTAGATGCTTTGTTTTCTGCAACTCTGCGCTGTGGTGAAAGTCAATTTGTCACAAACTGGCAGCAACTCGGTCTTGAATCACAGTGGGCAAAGCGAAACGTACAGTTGTTTGGTCGTAACTCCGTTTCTGGAACTTATGGTTACTTCAAAAGCAATGCCTTGTGTGGCGGCGATTTCAAGACTCGAGTTAACGAGCAGCCAGGCTCCGCGTCAGTTGTGCAAGCTGTAGCGTCAACCATCAGTGGAATTGGTTATTCCGGTGTCGGTTATCGAGTGGCAGGCGTGCGCTTAGTCCCTGTGGCTAAAATGGGAAATTACTACGTGACTCCAACGCGAGAACATATTGTTAGTGGTAAGTACCCACTATCACGTTACTTATATGTTTACGTGAATAAGCACCCTGATTACCCATTAACACCAATTGAAGCTGAGTTTATTCGCTTTATCTTTTCTGCTCAGGGACAAGCGTTGGTTGAGAAAGATGGTTATGTGCCCATTACGGCAGACTTTGCAGAAGAAGAGTTAAAAAAAGTCGGCCTGTAAGCCGACTTTTTATTTAGGTATGGACTGTACGAGATCAGAAAGTGAGTGTCCACTTCGCGCTGTCCCAACGTTCTTGTTCTTCCTGTAAATCCGCGTGAAGTAATTTATTGTTTTCTAGCCATGCTTCATCTGTGCATGTGAGAATCCATTCGTCATTTTTGATAGATAAGGTGATATCAGGCAATGGATCTTCATTACGCTGCCCATTTAATACGATAGAAAGTCGTAATATTTTGATGAGGCTTATAACGTCACTCTGTTTATAGAGGTTGAAATCTGGTAGTTCTTGCAATTTGAGCGCTTTACGCTGGAAGCGAGCTAATGTTGCGAGCACTAATTGCTGCTCACGGTTGAAGCCTTGTAGGGTGGAGTGCAACAGAATATAAAAAGAGTGGCGATGGAAACTACGCAAGTTGATACTTAATCCGACTTCATGAAGCAACGCTGCCCACTCTAGTAAGTCAAATAACTCACTCTTTTTCTTAATGCCTAGTTCAGAGCGTACCTGACATAACATCTCACGTGCATGCCCCTTCACACGAGCGGCATGCTCTAAGTCGACCCGGTGCTTGTTGGCTAAATTTTCTGTGGTGCGCATACGAATATCGGAGCGCGCAAAACGCTCTTCCATTTCGTACAACAGGCCTTCGCGTAGAGCACCATCGGAGAAAAACATTTGCTCAATGCGAAGCGCTTTGAAAATCGCGGACAAAATCGCTACGCCTGCTGCGAATACGGGTTTACGTTCTTCTGTTAGACCCGCCAGTTCAATATCTTCAATGGAATCAAATTTACACAGAGTTTCGATAAGTGTATCCAGTCGACTCGCTGTGATCAGGCCATCTTCAAAACCTAATCCTACTAGCACTTCTTGAATCGCTTTGATGGTTCCTGATGAGCCGAGAGCAATATCCCAGCCCTTTTTACGATATGTTGAAGCGATGCACTCGAGTTTTTGTTCGGCCGCTAACATCGCCTTGCTGAAGTTTTTTCCTGACAGTTTGCCGTTTTTAAAGTATTGCTCTGTAAAACTGACGCATCCCATCTGTTTACTGTTGAGAAGCTCAGGCTCAAATTCTTGTCCAATAATCATCTCGGTACTGCCGCCTCCGATATCGATGACTAGTTTGGAGTTGGATTCTACTTGAGTGTGCGCGACGCCTAAGTAAATCAGGCGGGCTTCTTCTTCTCCAGGGATAATTTCTATCGGGAAAGGCATCACTTCTTTCGCACGCTCAATGAAAAGGTGGGCATTTTTAGCGCGTCTTAGTGTGTGTGTGGCGGCGATACGTACATTTGACTCATCAAGCCCTTGCAGCCTCTCAGCGAACATGGCTAAGCATTCTAGCGCACGCTCCATTGCGGCGTGACTTAAGTTCAATTCACTGTCGAGTCCTGATGCTAAGCGAACACGTTGTTTATGACGACTAACCAGTTGTAGGTCACTGCCGACAACTTTGGCCACCACCATATGGAAACTGTTTGAGCCGAGGTCTATCGCGGCAATGTAGCGAGTATCTTGTTCAAGAATTTGAGGCATCTGAATTTTGTTTTCTAGTTTGCTTTTCTATATTTTTAAGATAGTCATAGATAGCGATTTGAGAGCGAACTTTTTTGCGATTACCTCGTGGTACGTAAGCGTTACTCATTTCTTTATCTATCAAACGAGCCTTTACTGTATCGGTAAAATGGATATTCGTTATATCAATAATTCTCTGTTTCAAACGTGGATCACGGACTGGTACTGCTACCTCGATACGGTGATCAATATTTCTTGTCATCCAGTCTGCGGAGGAGATATAAACTTGCGGATCGCCATCATTGTGGGTGATCACCACGCGAGGGTGCTCAAGAAAGCGGTCAACAATACTGATGATGCGAATATTGTCGCTGATCCCCTCAATGCCCGGTACTAATGAGCACATACCTCGAATGATCATGTTTATTTTTACACCGGAAGTACTTGCTCCATAAAGCTTATTGACGATGCCTTTATCGACTAGGTTATTGACCTTGATCGTAAGAGCGGCTTTTTTCCCTAGCTTGGCATTCGCAATTTCATTATCAATTAAGCGGTAGATTTGGGTTCGAGAATTACGAGGAGATACCATAAGGTGATTGAACTTCACTGGTCGGTATGGATTCTCAATGTAACCGAAGACATTACGGACTTCATTAGTGATTTCTTGATCTGCCGTAAGCAGGGAGAAGTCGGTATAAATTCGTGCCGTCTTCTCATGGAAGTTGCCTGTGCCGATGTGTGCGTAGCGAATAATTTCTTCACCTTCGCGGCGGCTAATCATCAGTAGCTTTGAGTGAATCTTAAGACCAGGCGCACCAAAGATGACGTGCACACCCGCTTCGGTTAATACTTTTGACCATTCGATATTGGCTTCTTCATCAAAGCGAGCTTGCAGTTCGACGACCACAGTGACATTTTTGCCGTTGTGCACCGCATCAATTAAAGAGTTCATCAAGCGAGAATCTTTCGCGACGCGATAAATGTTAATCTTGATACTAAGTACTTTGGGATCGAAGGAGGCTTGGCGCACTAACTCACTAATGTGGTCAAAAGTGTGGTAGGGATAATAGAGCAGAATATCTTTCGCTTTAATCGCGTCAAAGTTGTTGGCATAACCTTCGAAATCGGCACATTTCATTGGCGGGAGAGGTTTATTTTCAAGATATTCTCGTCCAACATTTGGAAAGCCGATGAAGTCTTTAAAGTTGTGATAGCGTCCGCCGGGGATAAGGTTATCGTAGTTAGAGATATTAAGTTTGTTACACAGAAACTCTAACATTTGAGGCGGCATATCGCGTTCGTAGACGAAGCGAACGGGCTTTGCTGTCAGTCGCTGATTGACACCCTCTGACATTTGTTCAAGCAAGCTGTACTCGATTTCATTGCGTAAATCGTATTCAGCGTCACGCGTCATTTTCATCGCATAGCCGCTAAGCTCATCATAATCAAAAAAGCCTTTGAACAGCTCGTCCAAACAGTGGCGGATAATATTATCAAGTAAGATGATGGTTTTTCGACGCTTTCCTTTCTGTTCTGGTACCATCACAAAGCGGGGAAGGTGATCGGTCGGAATTTCGATCAGAGCGTACTGGTAATGTTCTTCTTTACGCAGTTCTACGGCGATGTAAGCGTACTCGTCTTTGAGAAATTGCAGAACATCGATCTCGTCTTTCATTAGGAGGGGAGTGATATGCGGCATTACCTCTCTACGGAAGTATTTCGCGATCCACTTTTGTTGCGATTCATCCAGTTGTTGCTCGTTGACCAAGAAAATGCGACGTCGCGCCATTTCTCGAATCAACTCGCTGTAAAGCTCATCAAATTGTTCGTTAAGCTTTAGTGCTTTCGACTGCATTTTGGTTAACAGTCGTTTAGGGCTATCACTGCCACCGCGCTCTTGGCTGATTAGGATTCTGCGCTTCACGTCCGCAAAGCGTACTTTGTAAAATTCATCTAAATTGTTGGAAAAGATCCCAAGAAAGCGAATACGTTCGATCAAAGGGACGGTTTTATCGGCAGCTTCTTGTAATACTCGTTCGTTGAAAGACAACCAACTCAGTTCTTTTTCTATATATAGTTTTTCTGCGCTCATAACCTTACCTAGCCAAAAGTGAAGTATTACGTACTCATCTTGGAAAAATGGATGAGTGAGAACATTATGAGATTTTCATTACAGATTTATTTCATACCACGCATTGCATAAGAGTTGTATTCTTTTCAGGTGTTTAATGTGATCTGTAATATAATTGTCATCTTAACGACATATTCTAGTACTAAGTCAAAAAAGGTAGAGATTTAAATGGCACAAGCCGAGTTTTCATTGCAGGAAAAAGATAAGAAACGACTGATAAAAGATCGTTTAGTTCGACTTGCAGTGACATCCGGTGGTGTCGGCGTACTCGCGGCGCTTATTTTGATCTTTGTCTACCTCGCCATGGTGATCATTCCGCTTTTTTCTGATGCGGAGATCAAAACCAACCAAGCTATTCGAGCCACTCATATTGAAACACCACTTGCGATTTCAGTGGATGATTACGCTCAGCTTGCGTTCGTCCTAACCCAAAGTGGTGAGATTCAATATTTGTCGATGGACGAGCCTACGAAACCTGCGGTGTATAAACAGCAAATCGTCCAGAAACCCGTCGCTTTCTCTCAATCTGCTCCTGGGCTAGGTTGGTATGGATTTGTTGATGGGCAGGGTAAAGCGAACCTTTTCAAGCCAGAATTTAATGCTACATTGAGAGAAAATACACGTCCTCCGGAAGTGATTGAGCTAGACACCAGCATGGATCTGACACTAAGTACGCCTCAAGATCCTGTGACTCAGTTTGTATTTGCAGCTTCGACGCCCTTACCAACGGTTGTTTGGCAGACGCAAAGTGGTGAAGTGAAAGCTCGCTGGCAAGTGGCTTCGTCTTTGGGTACGTCTCCTACAACGATCGATTTTACGTTCTCTTCAGGCTTTAATACGCCTCAGCAAATGTTGTTGACACCTGACGGTGAAACGCTTTATTTGCGCGATGGCTCTGAGTTGATCGTGTTAAAGAAAACCGCACGTAAATTTGCTGTGCGAGAGGTGGTCGATCTCACTCAAGGTGATAAGAAGCATTCCGTTCGTACGATAGACTTATTGGCTGGTGCTTACTCGCTTTTGGTGACGCACAACGATGGTCGGGTGTCGCAATGGTTTGATACGCTGCAAGAAGAAAAACGCACGTTAACGCATATTCGTGATTTTAAATTGGCATCAGAGCTTAAGTATTTGTTGCCGGATTCTCATCGAAAAGGATTTTATAGCTTTTACACCAACGGCACGTTGCAAAGCCATTATACAACCAGTGAAAAACTGGTGTTGTTTAAGCGTGCGTACAATCAAGCGCCCGCAATCGCAGCAATGTCTAACAATGAACGCTACTTAATCACTTGGCAAAATAATGCGTTAAATGTTGCGGAAGTGGACAATGCCTATCCGGAAGTTTCATTGTCTTCATTATGGCAAGAAGTGTGGTACGAAGGGTATCCTGAGCCTGAATTTGTGTGGCAATCGACTTCGGCGAGCGATAACTTTGAGGCTAAGTTCAGCCTAGTACCTATTGCGTTTGGAACGATAAAAGCGGCGATGTTTGCGATGCTGTTTTCAGTACCGCTCGCAGTGCTAGGTGCTATTTATACGGCTTACTTTATGTCGCCACGCATGCGTCGTGTAGTAAAACCGTCGATTGAGCTAATGGAAGCACTGCCGACGGTGATCATAGGTTTCCTCGCGGGATTGTGGTTCGCGCCTATTGTCGAAGATCATTTGATTACGATCGTCGTTATGCTGTTTGTTTTGCCCTTGAGCACCATGATTATGGGCGGGCTATGGGCATTAATACCGCAACCTTTGCGGAATCGTCTGCCTAATGGTTGGCATGCTTTAGTGCTCATGCCTGTCATATTGGTACTGATTGGGCTTGGAGTGTGGATTTCGCCTACGATTGAGCAGACGTTCTTTGGTGGCGATATGCGCTTATTCTTAACCGAGCATGGTATTGGTTACGATCAACGCAATGCATTGGTGGTGGGGTTAGCGATGGGGTTTGCTGTTATCCCGACGATTTTTACCATTGCCGAAGATGCCATTTTCTCTGTACCGAAGCATTTATCGGATGGCTCTTTGGCATTAGGGGCCACGCCTTGGCAAACTTTAATCTATGTTGTCTTGCTTACTGCAAGCCCAGGTATTTTTTCTGCCATTATGATGGGCCTGGGACGCGCTGTTGGCGAAACCATGATTGTATTAATGGCAACGGGCAATACGCCATTAATGGATTGGAATATTTTGGAAGGATTGCGCAGCCTGTCGGCGACCATCGCCGTTGAGTTGCCAGAGTCGGAAGTTGGAAGTTCGCATTATCGCCTGCTGTTCCTAGCTGCATTGATTTTATTTGTGTTTACGTTTGCAGTAAACGCGCTTGCGGAGTGGGTTCGTCAGAGACTGAGAGATAAGTACCGTGCGTTGTAATAATGGTTTGAATAAAGAGCGAGTAATAACGTGTTAAATTGGATTCGTTCTGGCGCACCGTGGATATGGCTAACAGGCGGTGCAGTCAGCATCAGTTTGTTGTCGGTATTAGGGTTGTTACTCCTTATCGGCTGGAAAGGCCTGACTTACTTTTGGCCAGCGCCCTTGTATCAGTGGAATGTTGCAGCGCTGACACCTGTACAAGGCGAAGTGCTACATGAAAATACTATTCTGATTGGTCAAGTGTATGAGCGCAGCTTTGTACCGAAGAGTTATTTGCCTGAAAGCGCAGCACAACAGTTAGAAGACGATGAAGATTTTGCCACGCGACTCAGTATCAAAATCGCCAACCGAGAGTTGTATCCCGCCGATTTTATCTCCGTATTGCAAATGCAGTTGGATGAGCCCACGACGCCAGAAGAGTGGGCGGTGATAGAGCGCAGTAGCGGTGGTTATTTCTTTGGTAAGCTGGTGGCGTTTCAAGATGGCGATAATATATACACCAGTGATATTCAATCGATACTAAATAAAAAGCTTGATGATGCAGAAACTCTGCGCCATGAGATTGATTCTTTGGTGGTCGATCAGCTTAAAGAGCTTGGTTGGAAGCTAGAGCAGTTGCGATTAGAAAAGCGCAAGCATGAATTGAATGACACGCTGACAGAAAGCTTCTTAAAGGAAAATCAGACGAAAAAAGAGCAGATAGAAAAAGCGCTTGCGACGTTAGATTTACAACTTGATGGTTTACGACTTCAGCTCTCTGACTATGCCTTGATTGTCGAGGATATGACCGGGTCACAAGTATCGATTCCGCTCGAAGACATTTTGGACTACTGGTATCCAAACCAAATGTCACTGCCTGATAAAGTCATGCATTGGGGAAAACAGGTTTGGAAGTTTTTATCTGAAGATCCAAGAGAGTCTAACTCCGAAGGAGGCGTGTTCCCTGCGATATTTGGTACGGTATTCTTAGTACTCATTATGTCGATCATTGTGATGCCACTTGGGGTGATCGCCGCTATCTATCTACATGAATACGCTAAGAATAACGCTCTAACCAGAGTTATTCGTATTGCGGTTATAAACCTAGCGGGTGTTCCATCGATTGTTTATGGCGTGTTTGGTTTAGGTTTCTTCGTTTATACGATTGGTGCCTCTATCGACAACGTATTCTATGCGGAGAAGCTACCGGCACCAACCTTTGGTACGCCGGGTTTGTTATGGTCAGCACTAACTCTTGCCGTGCTGACGCTTCCGGTTGTGATTGTGACGACAGAAGAAGGTTTAACTCGAATTCCGAGCTCCGTACGACATGGCTCTCTGGCACTTGGTGCAACTCAGTTCGAAACGCTATGGCGCGTGGTTTTGCCTATGGCGACGCCAGCTATTATCACAGGTTTGATCCTTGCGATTGCGCGTGCAGCTGGCGAAGTAGCGCCACTGATGCTGGTGGGGGTCGTGAAATTGGCATCCAGTTTACCGGTTGACGGGCAATTCCCTTATGTGCATTTGGATAGAAAGTTCATGCATTTAGGTTTTCACATTTACGATGTTGGCTTTCAAACCTCCAACATCGAAGCGGCGCGACCATTAGTTTATGCTACCTCTTTCTTACTCGTGACAGTGATTGTCGGGCTAAACTTAACAGCAATCAGTATTCGCAATAATTTACGAGAAAAATACAGAACGTTAGGACAAGATTAAGTATGTTTAATTTTGATAGTACATTAGGTTATGAGCCACCATTGGACGTTCATAATTTAACGAATGAACAAACAGCCATCTCAATCGAGAACCTTAATCTGTTCTATGGTCAAACTCAGGCGCTGCATGATATTTCGATGCGAATTCCCAAAGGGCGAGTCACCGCTTTTATCGGTCCTTCAGGGTGTGGAAAGTCGACGTTATTACGTTGCATCAATCGCATGAACGACTTAGTGGAAGGATGTCGAGTCACAGGCAAAGTGCGTCTCCATGGCAAGAATGTTTATCATCCTAATGTCGATGTTGCGACACTTCGACGCCGAGTGGGAATGGTGTTTCAAAGACCCAATCCATTTCCTAAGTCTATTTATGAAAACGTAGTTTATGGCTTACGCTTACAAGGTGTAAAAAACAGCCGCAGTTTAGATGACGCAGTGGAGCGATCCTTGCGCTCGGCGGCGTTGTGGGATGAGGTAAAAGACCGCTTGCATGAGAACGCATTTGGCTTATCTGGTGGTCAGCAACAGCGCTTGGTCATTGCGCGCGCGGTGGCGATTGAGCCGGAAGTCCTGTTATTGGACGAGCCAACATCAGCGTTGGATCCAATCTCAACTTTAACTATTGAAGAGCTTATCAATGAGCTGAAGACTCAATATACTGTCGTTATCGTTACCCATAACATGCAACAAGCGGCGAGAGTGAGCGATCATACTGCATTCATTCATATGGGTAAGTTAATTGAATACTCTGACGCGGACTCGATCTTCACTTCGCCAATGAAGAAACAGACCGAAGATTACATTACGGGTCGCTACGGTTAAGTCGCGACTCTATACGGAATAAGGAACATCATGCACTTTGGACGTCATATTTCAGGACAATTTAACGTAGAGCTAGAATCGATTCGTACTCATGTATTAACCATGGGGGGCTTGGTAGAACAGCAGCTTTCGTATGCTATTCAAGCCTTGCATAAAGAAGACATCGAACTGGCGCGTAAGGTTGTGCGTGACGATCATAAAGTGAATGCGATGGAAGTCTCGATCGATGACGCCTGTACACGCATTATTGCTAAGCGTCAGCCAACGGCAAAAGACTTGCGCTTAATCATGGCTATCATCAAAACGATCACTGATTTAGAACGCATCGGTGATGTGGCGACACGCATTGCTTACGTTGCCATCGAAAGCCCATCATCAAAAGAACGACAATTCCAAGTGTCGTTAGAGCCTCTCTGCCGTCAGGCAATTAATATGCTGCATCAGGTTTTAGATGCGTTTGCCCGCATGGATGTAGAAGCGGCAGCAGAGGTGCACAAACAAGATGACAAACTAGACGCCGAGTATGAAGCGGTGATTCGTCAGTTGATGACATACATGATGGAAGATCCAAAAAATATCCCTAATATTCTGCAAGTGATGTGGTCGGCACGCGCGATTGAACGCGTGGGGGACCGCTGCCAGAACATCTGTGAATACATTATTTACTTCGTGAAAGGGAAAGATGTACGCCATCTAGGTGATCAAAGTATTGATGACGTACTGAAGTAACTGACTTCAATAAATAGACCAGCTTTTAGGCTGGTCTATTTATTAGAGAGAAGGAAAGCACGTCAATATTTATCAGGAACGAAGGTCTGATCATCAATGGGCGCTCTGACGTAACCTTCTTTATTGAGTTCAGGTAATTCGATGGGTGAGTACTCAAGTGCTTTGTAATCAATCTGGCTTAGTAAATGACTGATACAGTTCAAGCGCGCTTTCTTTTTGTCATCTGAAGGGACGACCCACCAAGGGCAGCTTTTCGTGTCTGTATAGGCAAACATCTTATCTTTTGCTTCCGAATACTCCGCCCAGCGATGACGTGACTCCAAATCCATGGGGCTGAACTTCCAACGTTTGATCGGCGTATTAATTCGACCTAGAAAACGTTTTTCCTGCTCTTCGTCTGAAACCGAAAACCAATACTTAATCAGAATAATCCCAGAGCGTTGCAACATTCTCTCGAATTCAGGGCAAGAGCGTAAAAACTCCTCGTATTCGTCTGGAGTACAGAACCCCATGACTTTTTCGACACCTGCTCGGTTATACCAACTTCGGTCAAATAAAACGATTTCACCAGCAGATGGTAAATGAGCGACGTAACGTTGGAAGTACCATTGCGTTTTTTCTTTTTCGGTCGGTGCAGGCAGAGCCACTACGCGACAAACACGCGGGTTTAGCTTTTCTGTAATTCGCTTTATCACTCCGCCTTTGCCCGCAGCATCACGGCCTTCAAACAGAACCACCACTTTTAACCCTTTGTGTTTGACCCACTCTTGAAGTTTTACGAGCTCAACTTGAAGGTTTTTGAGCTCCTTTTCGTATTCCTTTTTCTTCAATTTAGACATACACCTTTCCTCACTCCTTGATAAACAATATGTTAGCACTCAAAAGCTATGCGCGTGAGGTTACGGTGGTCTATTTGAGAGCTGCTACGACATCGGTAATGGCTTGTGTACTTGTGATGGGGATTAAAAAATCATCGACATCGGATGCGCCCATTTTGCTTTGTTCAGCAACAAAGGTCATTTGGCTAGGGCGTGTGGTTTTGCCTGACAGATGGATTTCAGGAACTTGAGTGTCTTCTACTAGCTCACGTACGTTACTCGCATTAACGCCAGCACCCGCCATGATTGCTATGCGTCCTTGGGCTTGCTTAACCAAAGCTCTAAGCACATCGATCCCTTGTGGTGCTGAAGGCGCAAGACCGGAGGTTAAAATACGTTCACAACCTAAGCTGATCACTTCTTCCAAAGCTTTTTCAGCGTCACGACACTGGTCAAAGGAACGATGGAAGGTCACGCCTAAGCCAAGCGCTTGAGCAAATTCACACAGCGCAGCCGCGTAAGGCATATGAATATCACCGTCTTGAGTGAGCACGCCGAACACGACACCGCTCAAGCCTGATTGGTGAGCTGCTTCAATATCCCAACGCATCATTTCGATCTCTTCTTCATTGTAGAAGAAGTCACCTTGGCGTGGGCGGATCATGGCATAAACTGGAACACTCGAAAGCTTAGCCGCTTGCTGCATAAAGCCATAACTGGGTGTTAGTCCGCCTAAAGCCAAAGAGGAGCAAAGTTCAATCCGAGTGGCGCCGCCAGCAATGGCGTAGTGCAGAGATTCAATATTATCAATACAGACTTCTAGGTGAGTAACCACGTTCATTCATCCTGCTAACGTTACAAATAAGTGTTGTGGCTAAGATATTAACAGGGCCAGTAAGCAGAATCTGTATGGAGGGGATGATAAATAGAGGTAAAGTTTACGCTAAAGCGTTACCTCATTTTGGCGGTTTATCTGAAGGAAAAAGAAAGCCCAGAGCAGAGGCTCTGGGCTTTGATAGGACTTTACTTAGACTGATTGGCGTTTGCGGTTTTCCGCATTAGCTTATTGCTTTATATACATCCAACCATCACACCCGTTGAGCTAGGGTGAAGGTCTATTATTTTTTGCCTAGGTCAGCTGCGTGCTCAGATAGGAACGCTGCAACACCTTTTGGAGATGCGTCCATACCTGCTTTACCTTCTTCCCATTGTGCAGGACATACTTCGCCGTGCTTCTGGTGGAAGTTAAGAGCGTCAACCATGCGTAGCATTTCGTCGATGTTACGGCCTAGTGGTAGGTCGTTAACTACTTGGTGACGTACAACGCCTTCTTCGTCGATTAGGAAAGAACCACGGAAAGCAACGCCTGCTTCTGGGTGCTCAACGTCGTAAGCTTTACAGATTTCGTGCTTAACGTCAGCAACTAGTGGGTACTTAACTTGACCGATACCGCCATCTTCGATAGCAGTGTTACGCCATGCGTTGTGAGAGAACTGAGAATCGATAGAAACACCGATTACTTCAACACCTTTAGCTTGGAAGTCAGCTAGACGGTTGTCGAATGCGATTAGCTCAGATGGGCAAACGAAAGTGAAATCTAGTGGGTAGAAGAATACTACTGCTTTCTTACCTTTAGTGAACTCTGCAAAGTTGAAGTTTTCAACGATTTCACCGTTACCTAGAACAGCTGCTGCAGTAAAATCAGGGGCTTGACGACCTACTAGTACCATTTTTTTGCTCCTAAAAAGTATGGTTAGCTCCAAACCGAATTCAGTTGTGTCGGTTTGGTTCGTGTTTGTACGAGACAAACTATAGTACAGATTGTAGTATTGAAAAAAGCGAAATAAATAGATTGAGTTAATCGAAAAAAACGATAATAACAAAACTCTTAACTCGATCACTGGAACGGCGGTAGATACAAATACAATTATGAATAAATGGCCCAGTTTGAAGCAGTTACACTATTTAGTCACACTGCATGAAACAAGACATTTTAGTGACGCTGCAGAGCGTTGTTTTGTCAGTCAGTCGACTTTAAGTAAGGGTATTCAAAACTTAGAGGAGTTGATTGGCTGTCCATTATATGAAAAGAAAGACAAGAAAAGTCCACTGGTTTTTACCCAAACAGGAGAAATGGTAGTAAAGCAGGGGCGAGAGCTGTTAGCAAAAGGGCAAGATTTGGTCGAGCTTGGACGTATGTGCCAAGGCGACGATATGCAAGGCCAGCTAAAAGTAGGATGTATACCAACAATTGCTCCGTTTTTACTGTGTGATTTGGTACAAGAGGTGAACTACCGTTTTCCACAACTGAATCTTTTATTAAGAGAAGACACGACGACAAACTTACTTCAAGCGCTCAGACATGGTGAGCTGGATGTGCTTATTTTAGCGTTACCAGTCGAAATTGATGGCATGGAAAGCCGAGTAGTGGGTAAGGATCCGTTTCGAATGGTTATAAGCGCTAATCAAGCCCAATCGGTCCCTGTGCCGATTCGTTACGCGGATTTACCTGACGAATCCGTCTTTCTACTAGAGAAAGAACATTGCTTAACGGAACATGCGGTATCAGCGTGTAAATTAACAGACAAAGAAAAAATCAATCCGTTTACGGCAACCAGCCTCCATACACTGGTGCAAATGGTTGCGAATGGTTTGGGAACAACGTTCATTCCTCAAATGGCTATCGACCATGGCTTGCTGCATAACCAGAATTTAGTCGTGATCGATCCTCCAGGTAAACAAGCTTATCGCGAAATCGGCTTAGTTTGGCGTCCGAGCTCGTCAAGAACGAAAACATTTAATCAACTTGCAGAAGTCGTTTCAGAGCTGCTTTAGCTATTAGTATTAGCCCTTACTTCTCCATTATTTATCTAAAAGCGCACTGGAAACAGTGCGCTTTCTAGTATTTTATTCTGCTGGTAAACTTTGACTTGTAAAATTTTACAGCTCTTCTTTGATGAAGCTTTCATAAAATAGTGAAATTTCACAATGTTAATTTTACACAAAGCCCTGCATGTCTTGTTTGACCCCTGTTTAAATCCATCTCTTCAGCCCTTGTGAATACAAGGTGTTTGTTTACCTGTCAATATTCATACGCTTGTTTGAAATTATAAAGCGACTTTAAATTTAATGTAATTTTATTACGTAATAACTTACAAAATAAGGCGCTTGATAGATGGTTTTTACCTTGCGGAATAAAACTTTGAATTTTCTGTTTTGTTTATATTAGGGGTTTCACTAAACCCTTTGTTGATATAGCTTATTTAAAGGCCGATACGACTTATGTCTAGATTGAAAATACACGTAGCATTACGCAATCTATCGGCATAGCTAGACGAGTTGAACACAAAGTTAAAGGATGTAATTTGTTGTTCATAACTTACAAATGTAGCTTTACGCTGACTGCCCAAGATTGATAAAGCACGTTAAGGATGAATGATTATGCTTGCTCAGACAGAACAAAAAACACAACAACTAAAGCAAACCCAAGGCATGCTTGAGGTGAATGGAGTCGTTGCTCCAGAACATCAAGCAATTTTCCCTGTTGAAGCCCAAACCTTTTTATCTCTACTGTGTGAAAAATTTGCCGGACGTGTTGAACAGTTGCTGGAAGCAAGAGAAGAGAAGCAAGCACGTATTGATGCTGGTGAGCTACCAGATTTTCTACCAGAGACACAAGACATCCGTGAAGGAAGTTGGAAGATCCTAGGAATCCCACAAGATCTGCAAGATCGCCGTGTGGAGATTACCGGACCAACTGACCGCAAGATGGTGATTAACGCACTGAATGCGAATGTAAAAGTGTTCATGGCAGACTTCGAAGATTCAATGTCTCCTGCATGGAGTAAAGTGCTAGATGGTCAAATTAACTTGCGCGATGCTGTTAATGGCACCATCAGTTACACCAATCCTGGCAATGGCAAATATTATCAGCTGGAAGATGACCCAGCGGTGTTGATCTGCCGTGTTCGCGGCCTTCATTTAAAAGAAAAACACGTTACGTGGCACGGTCAGATCATTCCAGGTGCGCTATTCGATTTCGCTCTGTATTTCTATAACAACTACAAAGCGTTACTTCAAAAAGGCAGCGGCCCTTATTTCTACCTTCCAAAACTGCAATCGCATCACGAAGCGAAGTGGTGGAGCGAAGTGTTCCATTTCACGGAAGACTATTTCGGTTTGGATACAGGCACGATCAAAGCGACTGTGCTGATTGAAACCTTACCAGCGGTATTTGAAATGGACGAGATTCTGTTCTCGCTTAAAGAACACATCGTTGGTTTGAACTGTGGTCGCTGGGATTACATCTTTAGCTACATCAAAACATTGAAAAAACACTCAGACCGAGTACTGCCAGATCGCCAAGTGGTAACGATGGACAAGCCATTCTTAAACGCTTACTCGCGATTATTGGTACGTACTTGCCATAAACGAGGTGCTTTCGCGATGGGAGGAATGGCCGCATTTATCCCAGCTAAAGACCCGAAAGAGAATCAAAAAGTATTAGACAAGATCCAGACTGACAAATCGTTAGAAGCTAACAACGGCCACGACGGTACTTGGGTGGCTCATCCAGGTTTGGCTGACACTGCTATGGAAGTCTTTAGTGCTGTGCTGGGTGAACGCACCAACCAGTTGGATGTGAGCCGTGCAGAGGATGCGCCTATTACAGCAGCTGAACTGCTTGAGCCTTGTGAAGGCGAGCGCACTGAAGGCGGAATGCGCCACAATATTCGCGTTGCGCTGCAATACATCGAAGCTTGGATTTCTGGCAATGGTTGTGTGCCGATTTACGGACTGATGGAAGACGCTGCAACGGCAGAAATCTCCCGAGCTTCGATCTGGCAATGGATTCAACACGGCAAGTCGCTCGACAACGGATTAAAGGTCACTAAAGAGCTGTTCGAGCTCTATCTCAAAGAGGAGATTGAAGTCGTGAAGCAAGAAATTGGCGAGCAGCGCTACCATGCGGGTCGATTTGAAGAAGCAGCAGACCTAATGGCAAGGCTCACGACGAGCGATGAACTGACCAACTTTTTGACAGTTCCTGGTTATGACTACCTGGATTAATAAAGAATAACTGTAACACCAATAACGTGAAGGATTTTCAAGGCAGATAGGGAAGTACTGCCTGAGAACGGAAACTCAACGCACACGCATAAAGTGCAAATTATAAAGAGGGATAGACCAATGACTAACTTAACTCGCCGCCAACAAATTGAAGCTCTGGAAAAAGACTGGGCAACTAACCCACGCTGGAAAAATGTGAAGCGTACTTACACTGCCGAGGAAGTGGTGGAACTGCGTGGCTCTATGGTGCCTGCAAACACAATTGCACAACGTGGTGCAGACAAACTTTGGTCACTGGTCAACGGTAGTGCGAAAAAAGGTTACGTAAACTGTCTTGGTGCGCTAACGGGTGGTCAAGCGGTTCAACAAGCTAAAGCAGGTATTGAAGCGATTTACTTGTCAGGCTGGCAGGTAGCGGCGGATAACAACACCGCCTCGACGATGTATCCAGACCAATCTCTTTACCCAGTAGATTCTGTACCGTCAGTAGTAAAACGCATCAACAACTCATTCCGTCGTGCAGACCAAATTCAGTGGGCTGCTGGTAAGACGCCTGAAGATGAAGGTGGTATTGATTACTTCCTACCTATCGTAGCGGATGCTGAAGCGGGCTTTGGTGGTGTGCTTAACGCTTACGAACTAATGAAATCGATGATCGAAGCCGGTGCCGCGGGCGTTCACTTTGAAGACCAGTTAGCATCGGTGAAAAAGTGTGGCCATATGGGTGGTAAGGTATTAGTTCCTACGCAAGAAGCGGTACAAAAGCTCGTTGCAGCTCGTTTGGCTGCTGACGTAGCGGGTACAACAACATTAGTTATTGCTCGTACTGATGCGAATGCGGCGGATCTCATTACTTCAGATTGCGACCCATATGATAAAGACTTCATCGAAGGTGAGCGTACTCAAGAAGGTTTCTACCGCGTTCGCGCGGGTATCGACCAAGCTATCTCTCGCGGCCTGGCTTACGCACCATATGCAGACTTGATTTGGTGTGAAACGGCTACGCCATGTTTGGAAGAAGCACGTAAGTTTGCAGAAGCAATTCACGCTGAATACCCAGATCAATTGTTGGCGTACAACTGCTCGCCTTCATTCAACTGGGAGAAAAACCTAGATGCAGAAACTATTGCTAAGTTCCAACAAGAGCTTGCAGACATGGGCTACAAGTACCAATTCATCACGCTAGCAGGCATTCACAACATGTGGTTCAACATGTTTGAACTGGCGCACGCTTACGCTCAAGGTGAAGGTATGCGTCATTATGTTGAGAAAGTTCAGCGTCCTGAATTCCAAGCAGCTGAAAAAGGCTATACGTTTGTTGCGCACCAACAAGAAGTAGGTACAGGTTACTTCGATAGAATGACCAATACTATCCAAGGTGGTAACTCTTCAGTGACAGCATTGACAGGTTCGACCGAAGAAGACCAATTCTAATTGGCAGAGAAACACTTCCTTAATCAGCGTCAGTAATGGCATTTTGAGCGGCAACCCTGCCGCTCTTTTTTTCGTTTAACCGGTGTAAAAACGAAACTTACAACAAAGAGAATACGCTTGCGTACTACTCTTCCTGCTCGATTTCTTCAGGTTCCACTTCTTCTTGCAGTTCCAATAAGTTAATCGCAATCGTCACGAAGTCACTATCAGTAATAATGCCGACCAATCGACCTTTGGTGACAACAGGTAGACAGCCAACTTTATGCTTTTGCATATAGATAGCGCTCTCTTTGAGCCCCGCGATAGG
Organism: Vibrio sp. 2096; assembly: GCF_033339595.1. Lineage (NCBI taxonomy): Bacteria > Pseudomonadati > Pseudomonadota > Gammaproteobacteria > Vibrionales > Vibrionaceae > Vibrio > Vibrio sp. 2096. The sequence goes on along the minus strand of NZ_JAWOUX010000008.1, from coordinate 204,517 downwards.
CTCTGCCGTCATGATGTTGGTGTGCATCATTTCGTAGAGCGGTGTGTCTAAAGTAAAAGATTGTTCAGCCTCATCTGGGTGCAAGCTCGATTCTTGAGCAGCAAGAATGTCGCGTTGAGTCACCAAGCCTTGTAAGTGGTTATTGGCATCAACAACCGGAATGTGTCGAATATCAAGCGCATCCATCATGCTTTTTGCATCACGCAAGGTGTGCGTGCGCAGTAATGTATGAGGATTACGAGTCATCATGTCTTCAACCTTGATCATAGAGACCTCCAGCGGCATTGTCCTTCTCTTAAATATAGAGAATATTTTTCTGTATATCTGGGAGCTAACTCGTTTTTCATCAATTAAATAGCACAATGCTGATGGGCTGCGTAATCTGTGTTTTATTGGTGTTTTTATTAATTTGAATAAGTCGGTTTGTGTGCGAGTCAGTTGGCATTTTTAGTTGATATTGAATGTGTCCCCAAGGTAATCCAATGAATTGAATCGCACATTTTTATTCGCTGGATTTTCCAAGATTCTTCTCTCGAAGAAGATACGTCCAGGCTTACCAAATTGAAGACAGCAACCTAGATGAAACGAACAACGTGTAACAAACTTATTGCGCTGGCAGTGGCGGCATTCAGTGTGCCATCAACACAGGCGATTGTGTTAGGAGATGAACAAACCGATCCTGTTGACCGCGTTACTTTGCGAGCAAGTAATATGGCAGAGTTTCCGCTGTGTGGTGGAACGATGCTGACAGAGCAATGGGTACTGACTGCGGCGCACTGTGTGGTGATGGGACAAGGAACCAATGAAGCAACCTACTATGTGACCCCGCCGGGTGAGCTGTCGGTGAATGCGAATGTGTATGAACTTAATTCTGCAGGGCTTGATAACTTCTATCCGGTGTCTCACGTTGTGGTTCATCCGGATTACACCCGGATTTCAAAAGCTGAGACCGACAGTAATGGCAACGTGAAACCTATCCAAACCGGTTTAGATTCAGACATCGCGTTGCTGTATCTCACGCGCCCAGTGGCAAACGCGAACTTTGCTGACCTAGCGAGTAAAGTTGACATGGAGAGTATCGAAGCACGTTTGGTGGCGGATTGGAACGATAATTACCTGACCAATCAACGTGTCGAAAATGTGCAAGTGTTTGGATGGGGGGCTACTCAGCCGGATGCTTCTGAACCTTCTAATACGCTCAAAACCACCATTAGCACATTTTTACCCATCGACAAATGTTATGAGCGTTTAGAAATTGGCAGCAGTTTTCCGGGGATCATTGATTCAAGAGACAACCAAACCAAAATTTGTACGCTACCAACACAAAACCATGTATTGGAGCCAGATAGCCATACTCAATATGGCAACTCTGCATGTAAAGGTGACAGTGGTGGCCCGTTGGTCGATGTGGCGACCGGCAAACAAATTGGTATTGTTAGTGGCGGCCCCCTTATTCTACCAACGTGTGGCTCTTTGACGATCCCAAGTTTCTACACCAAGGTGAGCCACTATTACGACTGGGTACAGTCTTACATCACTGCCGATGCGCCACCAAGTCGTTACATCATTGCGCCGAATTTTATCAAAAGTGCTAACAATGAAAGTGGTGACAATAAAGAGTGTCACGATGGCATTGCGACCAATAACTGTGATTTCAAAGGCTCAGATGATGAAGGTGGCAGTCTAGGGTTTTGGTTATTGGGTTTATTCGTGCCGTTATTCTTGTGGCGAAAGCGTGAGGTTTGATAGGGCGATTGGAATGCCAAACTAATAAGCAGCGGTATACGCTGCTTTGCTTTTTTCATGTTCTCTCTTTTGGGCTCAAATTAAAAATAGTGCCAAGTAATCGAGGCTTTTCACGTTTTATTACACTCTTCACCATGGCTTTTACTGCTATATTCTGGTGATTTGCTTGCTATTGCAGCATGTAAACATATACTAGTCTGCTGCGAAAAACTCGTCGCAATTTTATCGTCGCCTAGACGTGATTTGACCAATAGATAAGACAAGTAACATGCAAGTATCAGATTTCCATTTCGACCTTCCAGATGAACTCATCGCTCGCTACCCTCAACCAGAGCGTACCGCTAGCCGACTGCTGCAAATGGACGGCAATACCGGAGAGCTCATTGATGGCACATTTACTGATGTATTGGGCCAAGTTCAACCCGGTGACTTAGTGGTGTTTAATAATACTCGTGTTATTCCTGCTCGTCTTTTTGGCCGCAAGGAATCGGGCGGTAAATTAGAAGTGCTGGTGGAGCGCATGTTGGATGAGAAAAGCATCCTCGCGCACGTTCGTTGCTCTAAATCACCAAAACCAGGTACAACCATTATTGTTGGCGAGAATGATGAATATTCAGCAGAAATGGTTGCACGCCATGATGCTTTATTTGAACTGAAATTTAGTTCTGATAAGACGGTACTAGAAATTCTGGAAGAAATCGGCCATATGCCGCTTCCTCCTTACATCGACCGTCCAGACGAAGATGCAGATAAAGAGCGTTACCAAACGGTATATAATCAAAAGCCAGGTGCGGTTGCGGCACCGACGGCGGGCCTTCACTTTGATGATGTTCTCTTGGAGAAAATCAAAGCGAAAGGTGCAGAGTTTGCTTACGTTACTTTGCACGTTGGGGCGGGTACATTCCAGCCAGTAAAAGTGGAAAATATCAACGATCACCACATGCATGCCGAGTACGTAGAAGTACCACAAGAAGTCGTCGACGCAATTAAAGCGACGAAAGCGCGTGGCGGACGAATTATTGCTGTTGGTACCACATCTGTGCGTTCACTTGAAAGTGCAGCGCAAGACGCATTGCAAAAAGGGACTGAGCTGGCCCCATTCTTTGGCGATACTGAAATCTTTATTTTCCCTGGTTACGAATATCAGCTAGTGGATTGCTTGATCACAAACTTCCACTTGCCTGAATCAACATTGATCATGTTGGTGAGTGCATTTGCTGGATACGAGAACACCATGAATGCTTACAAACATGCGGTGGAAAACAAATACCGTTTCTTCTCGTATGGCGATTCAATGTTCATCAAGAAGAAAACGGCGTAGTTAAAAATAGATTTACGAGTGCTAGCAGTAAGCTAGGAAATAAAGCATCCATTGCTTTGTCTCTCGCAAGGAAAAGCGACCGCTCCTTAAAGTAGGGTAGAGCCCTAAACACTCAGTCAGACTGTTTCTCTGACACCCGGAGGCATCGTGAAATTAAAATTCGATCTTAAGAAGAAAAACGGCAATGCACGTCGTGGTCAACTGACTTTCGAACGCGGCACTGTTCAAACTCCTGCGTTCATGCCAGTAGGTACTTACGGTACCGTTAAAGGTATGACACCAGAAGAAGTAAAAGGTACTGGTGCAGAAATTCTGCTAGGTAATACGTTCCACCTGTGGCTACGTCCTGGTCAAGAAGTGATGAAAATGCACGGTGACCTGCACGATTTTATGAACTGGCACGGTCCTATTCTTACTGATTCAGGCGGCTTTCAAGTATTCAGCCTTGGTAAGATGCGTACGATCACTGAAGAAGGTGTACATTTTCGTAACCCAGTAAACGGTGACAAGATTTTCATGGACGCAGAAAAGTCGATGGAAATTCAAAAAGACCTGGGCTCTGATATTGTTATGATTTTTGACGAGTGCACGCCATACCCAGCGACACATGATGAAGCGAAGAAATCGATGGAAATGTCATTACGCTGGGCACAGCGTTCACGTGACCACTTCGAGAAGCTAGAAAACCCAAACAACCTATTTGGTATTGTTCAAGGTGGTGTTTACGAAGATTTACGTGATGTGTCGGTAAAAGGTCTAACGGAAATCGGTTTTGACGGTTATGCGGTTGGTGGTTTGGCAGTAGGTGAGCCTAAAGAAGACATGCACCGTATTCTTGAGCATACTTGTCCTCAACTTCCTGAAGACAAACCTCGCTACTTGATGGGCGTAGGTAAGCCAGAAGACTTGGTTGAAGGTGTTCGTCGTGGTATCGACATGTTTGACTGTGTAATGCCAACGCGTAACGCACGTAATGGTCACTTATTTGTGACTGGTGGTGTGATCAAGATCCGTAATGCGAAACATAAAACGGATACAACACCATTGGATCCGCATTGTGACTGTTACACTTGTCAAAACTACAGCAAGTCGTACCTTCACCATTTAGAGCGTTGTAATGAAATCTTAGGCGCTCGCTTGAATACAATCCATAACCTGCGTTACTACCAGCGTCTGATGGAAAGCATTCGTAAAGCAATTGATGAAGATCGCTTCGATGAATTTGTTACTGAGTTCTATGAGCGTCGTGGTCGTGAAGTGCCACCACTAGCAAAAGAGCAGTAATTGAAAAACTAAAAGAATTAAAGCCTTTGGCATGTCGCCAGAGGCTTTTGCTAATAAAGTAGGCTAACGCACGTTATTTTTGAGAGAGCGATCTCTATTAGTTACTCTCAGACTTGAATCTAAAATGCGAAAGCCCAATTTGTTTGATTATCAATAAAATATAATGAGGATGTTTTAATGTTTATTTCTCAGGCTCACGCAGCAGCAGAAGGCGCGCCAGCAGGCGGTGGTTTTGAAATGCTAATCATGCTTGGCATGTTCGCAGTGATCTTTTACTTCATGATTTACCGCCCACAAGCGAAACGCGTAAAAGAACACAAAAACCTAATGGCTTCTATGGGCAAAGGCGACGAAGTTTTAACTAGCGGTGGCCTAGTGGGTAAAATCACTAAGATTGCTGAAGACAATGACTACATTTCAATTGAGCTTAACGCGAACAATGAAGTAGTAATCAAGAAAGACTTCATCACTGCAGTGCTACCAAAAGGTACGCTTAAGTCTCTATAAAACAGCTAAAGGATCCTCGCTGTGCTAAACCGTTATCCATTATGGAAGTACTTGATGGTGCTTTTTGCCATCATCACCGCTGCGTTATACGCACTTCCAAATATCTACGGTGAAGATCCGGCTATTCAAGTTACAGGGGCGCGTGGCGCCTCTGTAGATATGTCAACGCTGGATGCTGTCACTACTGCTCTTAACAAAGAGCAACTTTCTCATAAATCCATTGCTCTCGAAGATGGATCAATTCTTGTTCGTTTTAACGACACTGACACACAAATCAGTGCTCGTGATGTCATCAGCGAAGCGCTAGGCAAAGACACAATTGTTGCACTTAACCTTGCACCTTCTACACCCGATTGGCTAGAAGCGATTGGCGCGTCACCATTGAAGCTAGGTCTTGACCTTCGCGGTGGTGTTCACTTCTTAATGGAAGTGGATATGGATGCAGCGATGGAAAAGCTTGTTGGTCAACAAGAAGAAGCTTTCCGTAGCGAACTTCGTGACGCCAAGATTCGTTACCGTGCAATCCGCCCTTCTGGAAAAGAAGCGGTAGAAGTGTTGTTGCGTAACGAAGAGCAATTAGCAGAAGCGAAAGCAACGCTAGAAAAGAATCACCCGGACATGATTTTTGTCGATTCTGATTCAAATGGCCGTTACGCTCTTACTGCAACCTTTACTGAGCAACGTTTACAAGAGATCCGTAACTATGCTGTTGAGCAAAACATTACGATTTTACGTAATCGTGTCAACGAACTAGGTGTTGCGGAACCATTGGTTCAACGTCAAGGTGCTAGTCGCATTGTAGTTGAACTGCCTGGTGTTCAAGACACTGCTCGTGCAAAAGAAATTCTCGGAGCTACGGCAACGCTTGAATTCCGTGAAGTTGATGATAAAGCTGACCTATCGGCAGCGGCAAATGGTCGTGCGCCAGCAGGTAGTGAAATCAAGATGGACCGTGATGGTCGCCCAGTTGTGCTTAAGAAGCGCGTTATTCTTGGCGGTCAAAGCATCACAGATGCAAGCTCAAGTGTTGATGAATATGGTCGTCCACAAGTTAACATCTCGCTAGACAGCGAAGGTGGTAATAAGATGTCTGCGTTCTCTAAGAAGAACATTGGTAAGCTAATGGCTACCGTGTTTGCAGAATACAAAGACAGTGGCCGTCGTACGCCTGAAGGCAAAGTTATTCTGGATAAGCATGAAGAAGTCATCAACCAAGCAACGATTCAATCGGCTCTTGGTCGTAACTTCCGTATTACAGGTATCGACTCTGCTGCAGAAGCACACAACCTAGCACTTCTACTACGTGCTGGTGCACTGATTGCACCTATCTCTATCGTTGAAGAACGTACCATTGGTCCATCAATGGGCCAGCAAAACATCGATATGGGTATCCAAGCATGTATCTGGGGTATGGTTGCCGTAATGCTATTTACGCTGCTTTACTACCGCGGCTTTGGTTTGATTGCAAACATCGCTCTAATGGCAAACTTGGTGCTTATCATTGGTGTTATGTCGATGATTCCAGGCGCTACCATGACGCTTCCGGGGATAGCCGGTATCGTGTTAACAGTCGGTATGGCGGTTGATGCGAACGTACTGATCTTCGAGCGTATCCGTGAAGAAATTCGTGATGGACGTAGTCCACAACAAGCGATTCACCAAGGTTACGCGAATGCATTCAGCACGATTGCTGATGCGAACATCACAACACTAATTACTGCAATCATTCTATTTGCGGTCGGTACAGGTGCGGTGAAAGGTTTCGCAGTTACTCTATCTATCGGTATCTTAACTTCAATGTTCACCGCCATTATTGGTACACGTTGTATCGTGAACCTGATCTACGGTGGCAAACGCGTTGATAAATTGTCGATCTAAGGCTGGGAATTAATATGTTTCAAATTCTAAAAGCAGAGAAGACGATCGGCTTTATGCGTTGGTCGAAAGTAGCATTCGTTTTTTCAATTATAATGATTGCTGCTTCCATCTTCACTTTGTCAACCAAGTGGCTTAATTGGGGCCTAGATTTCACTGGCGGTACGCTTATCGAGGTCGGTTTTGAACAGCCAGCAAACCTTGAAGAGATTCGTGCAGCACTAGATTCAAAAGGCTTTGGCGATGCAACAGTACAAAACTTCGGTAGTGCTCGTGAAGTCATGGTTCGTCTTCGTCCACGTGATGACGTTTCTGGTGAAACGCTAGGTAACCAAATCATTGGTGCTATCAAAGATGGTACTGGCGAAAGCGTAGAAATGCGTCGTATTGAGTTCGTAGGTCCCAACGTTGGTGATGAGCTAACAGAAGCTGGTGGTCTAGCGATCTTGGTATCGCTGATCTGTATCCTGCTTTATGTATCGATGCGATTTGAATGGCGTCTAGCGGCTGGTGCGGTAATGGCATTGGCTCACGATATAATTATCACGCTAGGTGTCTTCTCGTTTCTACAAATTGAAGTTGACCTGACCATCGTAGCTGCGCTACTGACGGTTGTGGGCTACTCACTCAACGATACCATAGTTGTATTTGACCGGATTCGTGAAAACTTCCGTAAGATGCGTAAGGGTGAACCTTCAGACATTATGGACGCCTCAATCACTCAAACGTTGAGCCGTACATTGATTACATCTGGTACGACGCTGTTCGTGGTAATTGCACTGTTCATGCAGGGTGGTGCGATGATTCACGGCTTCGCAACTGCACTACTACTAGGTATCACTGTTGGTACTTACTCTTCTATCTACGTAGCATCAGCACTGGCTCTAAAACTGGGTATCCAGAAAGAGCACTTGATGCCACCTCAAGTAGAAAAAGAAGGTGCAGAGTTCGACGAAATGCCATAAGGCAGATTGAGAACCGAAAACAAAAACCGCTGAGCAATCAGCGGTTTTTTTATGCCTGATAGATTTGAAAGTTTCATTTTTTTTTGAGGTACTTCCAGCTTGAATTGTAGTTTTTTGATTGAGTTGAATATCGGAAGTATGTTCAACAATTTCGGGAGGAAATAATGTCAAGGCAAGCTGAAATAAAAGTACAGTTACTGAAGTTTGTAGAGATTTCTTACAAGCACAATAAAGGTGTTACCACCAAGCTAGTTACTGGAGGGAAAAGGTTCAAGTTAGCAGTTGATGAGTCAGGTAAAGTAACTTTATCTGGTGAGCTTGGATTTACTAAGTTTGAAGTTTCAAAAGAAATGGTTGAAGAGCTGGGCATAAAATTAAAAGCCGTTTCTGTTACTTTTAAAACTACTCGTGATGGTGTTTTGACATACAGTGGGAGTGTTTCTCTTTTTGGTGTTGTTTCCTTTGGAGTTACTGGGCAGGTAAATGTCCGTGAGCTTTTAGAGCAGTGCGAGTGGGGGCTTTGTAAGTACAGATTTAAGCCGAGTAAAATTGATCAAGCGCTCCGTGAAGCTGGGGTTTAGTTGGTTATGCTAAATAGAATTCTACCTATTCCGGTTTTACTAAGTGTTTCAACGCCCTGCATCGCAAGTCCACTCCACGATACTTACCTTGATATACGTAATAATTTATACAAGATGCAGTATATAGAGGTGGTAGAAGCTATGGCAGGACCAAATCTATCGATTGAAGAGCTGAACAGTATTAAGTCTCACCCAATAAAATTTGGTCATCAATTTCCATTTTTATCATCTATCCCATCAAGTTTGGTTACAGAGCTGTCTTACTTTGAAGAGTACAGTGAGGATGGAGGAGTTGGATGTCTTTCTGTAAACGGCTTTGGTGATGTATACCAGCCAGTCACGGTTTCGCTGCAGTTTTTAATGAAGGAACAAATATGGAAGGTTAAGCACGTAAAAATAGACCACTTATCTGACTACGACCGTTTCTACAAACAGGCTGATTGTTCGAAATCAAAAAGCCCCGCTCAATGAGCGGGGCTTTCTAAAGTCATCAGCGTGACGGGCTATATATGACTTTCAAATCTTACTTAAGGATCGCGCTGTTACCGTTTTCGCGGATGTGCTTAAGGATAGATTTTACGCCACGAGCGCTTGAAGCAACGATGTTACCAGACTTCATGTAGTCAGTGCCGCCAGCAAAGTCTGTTAGGATTGCGCCAGCTTCACGAGCAATAAGCTCACCTGCTGCCATATCCCAAGGTTTTAGGCCTAGCTCGAAGTAACCATCAACACGGCCAGCAGCCACGTAACAAAGGTCAAGAGCAGCAGAGCCGCTACGACGGAAATCAGCACATTCAGTGAATAGCGCACCAACGATCTTGATGTAAGACTCAGCGTGTTGTTTCTGCTTGAATGGGAAGCCTGTTGCTAGAACAGTACCTTGAAGGTCTTTTAGTTGAGCAACACGAATACGTGCACTGTTTAGTTGAGCGCCGGCACCGCGTTGTGCAGTGAATAGCTCGTTTTGCATTGGATCGTAAACACAAGCAACTTCAGTTTTGCCCTTAATACGAACAGCGATAGAAACCGCGAAAGTTGGGTAACCTTTTACAAAGTTAGTGGTGCCATCCAGTGGGTCGATGATCCATTGTACGTCTTTATCTTTACCTTCGATAAGACCTTGTTCTTCAGCAACGATACAGTGCTCAGGGTAAGACTGCTTGATAGTATCGATGATGATGTATTCTGCTTCTTTGTCTACGTTAGTGACAAAGTCATTAGTGCCTTTAAGAGTAGATTCTACTTTATCAGTGTTTTCTAATGATTTAGCAATATGATTGCCTGCCTTTCGCGCAGCGCGAATAGCAATGTTTAGCATTGGATGCATACGAATTTCCCAACGGATGTTAAAGAACAAATGAAAGCGGCGGCGAGTATACCAGAGATAATCAAAAAGGGAAGTGGTTATTTTTTACTCTAATTGCGGCCGACTGAGTGTACAGATCATACTGCGGACGAGAACAATAACCAAGAATGAGAAGAGAGGTCTGCTTGCCTCTAGGGTGTCTTAAAAAACTATGATAACATTCTGCGGTTTTAATTTAGGTAGCAAACACAGATGTTGGATCAAGTAAAAATTGTACTCGTAGGTACCTCTCATTCAGGCAATATTGGCTCAGCAGCTCGAGCAATGAAAGTGATGGGTTTAAACCAACTAGTATTAGTCGATCCACAATGTGAAGTGGATGAACAAACTCTTGCTTTAGCTGCGGGTGCTGGTGATATTGCTCAAAATGCAAAGATTGTCGGCACATTAGAAGAAGCGGTTGAAGATTGTGGCCTTGTTGTGGGTTCTAGCGCCCGCTCTCGTACATTAGAATGGCCAATGCTCGAGCCACGTGAATGCGGTGAGAAATTTGCAGTTGAAGGCCGAAAGCATCCGGTTGCGCTCGTGTTTGGCCGAGAAAGAACTGGTTTGACAAACGAAGAGCTACAAAAGTGCCACTACCATGTTTGTATTCCCGCTAATCCTGAGTACAGCTCGCTTAACCTAGCGATGGCTGTACAAACTCTCAGTTACGAAGTGCGAGTTGCACACTTGAACTTAGAGCAAAGCCAGTTTTCCCCAAATGAATCGGAAGAATACCCGCGTCATCGAGAACTCGAAATGTTCTTCGAGCATCTTGAAAAGGTGATGGTTGAGACCCAGTTTATTAACAAAGAGCAACCTGGACAGGTGATGAATAAGTTGCGCCGTTTGTTCTCTCGTGCTCGACCAGAAACCCAAGAACTTAATATTCTACGAGGCGTTTTGACTTCGATAGAAAAGAAGTTCTGAGTGAATAATAACCACTTTAGATGTGAGGATGAATACCTGAGTAAAATGGTCAAATAAATACTTGACCAAATTACTCAGGTATGGAAAAATCTTAACCATTACAAACCATGTGGATACGGTGTGGTATGAAACTTACATCTAAAGGAAGATATGCGGTGACAGCCATGCTGGATGTGGCACTGCATTCGCAACAAAACCCTGTACCTCTGGCTGATATTTCAGAGCGTCAAGGGATCTCGCTCTCTTACTTAGAGCAGCTATTTTCAAAATTGCGTAAAGCAGGTCTCGTTGCCAGCGTTCGTGGTCCTGGTGGTGGTTACCGACTTGGTGCCGACGCTCACAGTATCGCTATTGGTACCGTGATTGCTGCCGTTGATGAGTCAGTAGATGCAACCAAATGCCAAGGTAAAGGAGATTGCCAAGGTGGAACACGTTGCCTTACTCACACGCTGTGGCGTGACCTAAGCTCTCGCATTAGTGACTTTTTGAATAACATCACTCTTGGTGAGTTGATGACAGACAATGAAGTACTCGAAATTTCTGATCGTCAGGACATTGATCTGGCGGTAACCCATGGGCTATCAAACAAAAATACAACCGCCGCGCCCATCGGTGTAAACGTCCGCTCTTAGCGGTCAGCTTTTTACATTGGAGTAGAGAATGAAACTGCCGATTTATCTTGATTATTCCGCTACATGTCCAGTTGATCCACGTGTTGCTGAAAAAATGGTTCAGTACATGACAATGGATGGCACATTTGGCAACCCAGCGTCACGTTCGCACCGTTACGGCTGGCAGGCAGAAGAAGCGGTCGATACTGCTCGTGAGCAAATTGCTGACCTTCTAAATGCAGATCCTCGCGAAATCGTATTTACATCTGGTGCGACAGAATCAGACAACCTTGCGATTAAAGGTGCAGCGCACTTTTACTCGAAGAAAGGCAAGCACGTAATCACTTGTAAAACAGAGCACAAAGCCGTTCTTGACCCATGTCGTCAACTTGAGCGTGAAGGCTTTGAAGTGACTTACCTTGAGCCAGAATCAAATGGCTTGATCGATCTAGAGAAGCTTAGAGCAGCCATGCGTGATGACACCGTGCTTGTGTCTATTATGCATGTAAACAACGAGATTGGTGTGGTTCAAGACATTACAGCGATCGGCGAACTGTGCCGTGAGCGTAAAATTGTTTTCCACGTGGACGCTGCGCAATCTGCAGGTAAATTACCAATCGACGTTCAAGAGATGAAAGTTGATCTAATTTCACTTTCTGCTCACAAAGTTTACGGTCCTAAAGGTATCGGTGCACTTTACGTACGTCGTAAGCCTCGTATTCGTCTTGAAGCGCAAATGCACGGTGGCGGTCATGAGCGTGGTTTCCGCTCTGGTACACTACCTACTCACCAAATCGTAGGCATGGGTGAAGCATTCCGCATTGCAAAAGAAGACATGCAAAAAGATTACGATCATGCTTTAGCGCTTCGTAACCGTCTTTTTGATGGCGTGAAAGACTTAGAAGCAGTGACGGTAAACGGTGACTTTGAGCAGCGTGTACCACACAACCTAAACATCAGTTTCGCATTCGTAGAAGGCGAATCACTACTAATGTCGCTTAAAGATCTAGCGGTATCTTCTGGTAGTGCTTGTACGTCTGCAAGCCTTGAGCCTTCTTACGTTCTTCGTGCCCTAGGCATGGATGACGAATTGGCTCACAGCTCGGTTCGTTTCTCGTTTGGTCGTTTCACGACTGAAGAAGAAATTGATTACGCAATTGAACAAATCCGCGTTGCAGTGACTAAGCTACGCGACATGTCTCCTCTATGGGATATGTACAAAGAAGGGATTGATTTGAGCACTGTTGAATGGGCTCACCATTAATCTCAGGGATTGAAATAGAGGATTCGAGGTAATTTATCATGGCATACAGCGAAAAAGTAATTGATCACTACGAGAACCCACGTAACGTTGGTTCATTCGATAAAGAAGATCCATCAGTAGGTAGCGGCATGGTTGGCGCTCCTGCGTGTGGTGACGTAATGAAGCTTCAAATCAAAGTGACACCTGAAGGTATCATCGAAGATGCGAAGTTCAAAACATACGGTTGTGGTAGTGCAATCGCATCAAGCTCACTAGTAACTGAGTGGGTAAAAGGTAAGTCAGTTGATGAAGCGGCAGCAATTAAAAACTCTGAGATTGCTGAAGAGCTAGAGCTTCCACCAGTTAAAGTTCACTGTTCTATTCTTGCTGAAGATGCAATCAAAGCAGCGGTTGCTGACTACAAGAAAAAACACCAAGAATAATTATTCCGTAATATAATGGGAGCTTTGACGCTCCCATTCCAATCGAAATTTAGACAGACTAAGGTGCAGTATGGCCATCACAATGACAGAATCAGCGGCAAGTCGCGTAAGAGCATTCCTAGATAACCGAGGCAAAGGTATCGGTTTACGTCTTGGAGTGAAGACGACTGGCTGTTCCGGCATGGCATACGTACTTGAGTTTGTTGATGAGCTCAATGAAGAAGACGAAGTATTTGAACTCTCTGGAGTGAAAATTATCATCGATCAAAAGAGCTTAGTGTACCTAGATGGTACTGAATTGGATTACGTGAAAGAAGGGTTGAATGAAGGTTTTGAATTCAACAACCCTAACGCGAAAAGTGAATGTGGTTGTGGTGAAAGCTTCAACGTCTAATTGATTGTCCTTCTGGGCAAACGAGTCCGGAAGGCTTTACTAGGACCCGAACTTAATGAATCACTTTGAATTATTTGGGCTACCAAGTCAGTTTAAGCTGGATGGTAGCCTTCTTTCTTCTCAGTTCCGAGAACTACAAAAACGCTTCCACCCGGATAACTTTGCAACGGGCTCAGAACGTGACCGTTTGATGGCGGTGCAAAAGGCGGCGCAAATCAACGATGCCTATCAAGTTCTGAAAAATCCTATTTCTCGCGCCGAGTATATCCTCGCAGAGCAAGGTGTTGAGATCCGAGGTGAACAGCAAACAATGCAAGATCCGATGTTCTTAATGGAGCAAATGGAACTGCGCGAAGAACTGGAAGAGATTGCTGACAAGTCCGATCCTGAATCGGCGCTTTTTGACTTCGACTCTAAGGTCAGCAAAATGTACAAACAGCATCTGGCAAGCGTCGAGCAAGAGCTTGATGATGGTCTATGGACTGAAGCCGCAGACCGAGTTCGTAAGCTAAAATTCATTGCCAAACTAAAGAACGAAATTGAGCTAGTCGAAGACAAACTCCTCGGCTAGTAAGCGTGACAAGGACCTATCATGGCACTACTTCAAATCGCAGAACCGGGCCAAAGCTCGGCACCTCATGAGCATAAGTTAGCAGCGGGTATCGACTTAGGTACTACCAACTCTTTGGTTGCTTCTGTACGTAGCGGCGATGCAACTCCACTTGCGGACGAGCAGGGCCGTACTATTTTACCTTCAGTCGTTAATTACGCTGAGGAAACGTTAACGGTCGGCCACGAAGCCAAAGCCAAAGCAGAGTTTGAACCAGAGAACACGATTATCTCTGTAAAACGTTTGATCGGTCGTTCATTAAAGGACATTCAGTCCCGTTACTCTTCACTTCCTTATCGTTTTAAAGAGAGTGAAAACGGCCTGCCAATTCTGCAAACACCTCAAGGTGACAAAAACCCGATTGAAGTATCTGCGGACATCCTAAAAGTATTGGGTAAGCGAGCTGAAGATACGTTAGGTGGTGAGTTAGCTGGTGTAGTTATTACCGTTCCTGCTTACTTTGATGACGCGCAACGTGCAGGTACAAAAGATGCGGCGAAATTAGCTGGTCTTCATGTTCTCCGTCTACTTAACGAACCAACCGCTGCGGCAATTGCTTATGGCCTAGACTCTGGTCAAGAAGGTGTGATTGCGGTTTACGATCTAGGTGGCGGTACTTTTGATATCTCTATCCTACGTTTATCGAAAGGCGTATTTGAAGTATTAGCAACAGGTGGCGATTCTGCATTAGGCGGTGACGACTTCGACCATCTATTTGCCGATTATTTAATGGAGCAAGCGGGTCTAGAAGCGCCGCTTTCTGCAGAAAAGAACCGTACACTGTTGAACATTGCTACTGAAGCTAAGATTGCTTTCTCTGAGCAAGACAGTGTTGACGTTGACGTTTTTGGTTGGAAAGGCACCGTGACTCGCGAGCAGTTCGAAGATCTGATTCGTCCGCTAGTGAAGAAAACCCTGATGTCTTGCCGCCGTGCGCTGAAAGATGCGGATGTAGATGCGGAAGATGTACTTGAAGTAGTCATGGTCGGTGGCTCAACACGCACATTGCTTGTACGAGAAATGGTTGGCGAATTCTTTGGCCGTACACCACTGACAAGCATTAACCCAGATGAAGTCGTCGCAATCGGTGCGGGTATTCAAGCTGATATTCTCGCGGGTAACAAACCTGACTCTGAAATGTTGCTTCTTGATGTGATTCCACTGTCGCTCGGTATTGAAACCATGGGTGGTTTGGTCGAGAAGATCATCCCCCGCAACACTACGATTCCCGTTGCGCGTGCGCAAGAATTTACCACATTCAAAGATGGCCAAACGGCGATGAGTGTTCATGTGGTACAAGGTGAACGTGAAATGGTTGATGACTGTCGTTCACTTGCTCGCTTCTCGTTAAAAGGTATTCCTCCGATGGCAGCGGGTGCGGCACATATTCGCGTGACTTACCAAGTTGACGCTGATGGCCTTCTTTCTGTTACGGCAATGGAGAAGAGCACTGGTGTTCAATCAGAGATTCAAGTAAAACCTTCTTACGGCTTAAGTGACAATGAAGTGGCGGATATGTTGCGTGATTCAATGACGCACGCAAAAGAAGACATGCAAGCTCGTGCCTTAGCTGAACAGCGTGTTGAAGCCGACCGAGTGATAGAAGGTTTGATTGCAGCGATGCAAGCTGATGGTGATGACTTACTATCAGAACAAGAGAAACAAAACTTGATTAAAGCCATCGAAGCCTTGATTGAGCTGCGTAATGGTGATGATGCAGATGCGATAGAGCAGGGCATTAAAGATACCGATAAAGCGAGCCAAGATTTCGCATCACGCCGTATGGATAAATCGATTCGAGCTGCGTTGTCAGGTCAATCAGTAGACGATATATAAGAGATAAGTAGTTATGCCTAAGATTATTGTATTACCACACGACGATTTGTGCCCAGAAGGTGCAGTGTTGGAAGCAAACTCTGGTGACACCGTTCTAGACGTAGCGCTAAAAAACGGTATCGGTATTGAACATGCGTGTGAGAAGTCATGTGCGTGTACTACCTGCCACGTAATCATCCGTGAAGGTTTTGATTCACTAGAAGAAAGTGAAGAACTAGAAGACGACATGCTAGATAAAGCGTGGGGTCTAGAGCCTGAGTCACGCCTAGGGTGTCAGGCGAGAATTGCTGATGAAGACTTGGTAGTAGAAATTCCTAAATACACACTCAACCACGCTTCAGAAGATCACTAAAACTATCTTCCCAATATAGGGAAGAAGCAAAAGGAAGATGAGCAATGAAATGGACAGATTCTCGCGATATCGCGATTGAACTTTGTGACAAGTTTCCAGATGTCGATCCAAAAACAGTGCGTTTTACCGATCTTCATCAATGGATCATGGAGTTAGATGAGTTTGACGATGAGCCAAACCGTTCTAATGAAAAGATTCTAGAAGCCGTTATCATGTGCTGGATGGACGAAGCAGACTAAGTCTGTAAAACACAGCCTAGTTAACAATTCTTACTAAAAAAAGCGGACCTTTAGGTCCGTTTTTTTATCCAATTGACATTTTTGCCCTACATAATGCTAACATCCGTGAGTTATTAAAAAGAAGCAGCGTAGGCAACGCTGCTATAAGACAAGGAGAAACCATGTCTACACAGATGTCTGTATTTTTAAGTCAAGAGTCGGCAGCACCACATTGGGGTGAAAAAGCACTGCTTTCATTCGCTGAAAACGGCGCAACTATTCACTTAGGTGAAGGTCATGATCTCGGCGCAATTCAACGTGCAGCTCGTCAGCTAGATGGCCAAGGAATTCGTTCTATTTTTCTTTCTGGTGATAACTGGGATCTAGAGAGCGTATGGGCTTTCCACCAAGGGTTCCGTAACCCTAAAAAACATGGCTCAGTTGAGTGGGCAGCATTGTCTGATGAAGAGCAAGCAGAGCTTCAAGCTCGTATTACTTCGACTGATTTTACCCGCGATATTATCAACAAAACGGCAGAAGAAGTTGCTCCTCGTCAGCTAGCGACAATGGCTGCTGAATTCATCAAATCTGTTGCGCCGAAAGGCACGGTGACAGCTCGTATCGTCAAAGACAAAGACTTGTTGGCAGAAGGTTGGGAAGGTATTTACGCAGTAGGCCGTGGTTCTGAGCGTACTTCTGCGATGCTTCAGTTAGACTACAACCCAACTGGTGACGAAAACGCACCTGTATTCGCATGTCTTGTGGGTAAAGGCATCACCTTTGATTCCGGTGGTTACAGCTTGAAGCCTTCTACCTTCATGAGTGCAATGAAAGCAGATATGGGTGGCTCGGGTACTATAACTGGTGGCCTAGGATTAGCTATCTTGCGCGGTTTAAACAAGCGCGTAAAGCTGATCTTGTGTTGTGCTGAGAACATGGTTTCTGGCCGTGCCCTTAAGCTTGGCGACATCATCACTTACAAAAACGGCAAAACCGTTGAGATTATGAATACCGACGCGGAAGGTCGCTTGGTGCTTGCAGACGGTCTTATCTACGCCAGTGAGCAAAAGCCTGAGTTAATCATTGACTGCGCGACGCTAACAGGCGCAGCGAAGAATGCGTTAGGTAACGATTACCATGCGCTAATGAGCTTTGATGATGAGCTATCGCATCAAGCGCTTACGGCGGCAAACCAGGAAAAAGAAGGCTTGTGGCCGCTACCACTTGCTGATTTCCATCGAGAAATGCTGCCATCTAATTTTGCCGATTTATCGAATATCAGCTCTGGTGATTATTCTCCGGGTGCAAGTACTGCAGCTGCATTCTTGTCTTACTTCGTTGAGGACTACAAAAAAGGCTGGTTACATTTCGACTGTGCGGGTACGTATCGTAAAGCCGCTTCTGATAAATGGGCTGCGGGAGCAACGGGTATGGGTGTTCGTACACTTGCTCGTTTCCTCAATGAGCAAGCTGGAAAATAAGATTGATTGCAGCACTCTCTTGTTTGAGTGCTGCTCTTACCCAGTAAGTCACTTTAAAAGCACAACTATTATTACAAGTACAGAAAGGAAATTTTATGGCTCTAGAAAGAACATTTTCAATCATTAAGCCTGATGCTGTAGAGCGAAACCTAATTGGTGAAATCTACAATCGTATTGAAAAGGCTGGCCTACGTATCATCGCTGCCAAAATGGTTCACCTGACAGAAGATCAGGCAAGCGGCTTTTATGCAGAGCATGAAGGTAAAGAGTTTTTCCCTCCTCTAAAAGAGTTCATGACATCTGGTCCTATTATGGTTCAGGTATTGGAAGGCGAAAATGCGATTGCACGTTACCGCGAGCTAATGGGTAAAACCAACCCAGAGGACGCGGCATGTGGCACTTTGCGTGCTGATTACGCACTCAGCATGCGTCACAATTCAGTTCATGGTTCAGATAGCCCTGAGTCTGCCGCTCGTGAAATTGAGTTTTTCTTCCCTGAATCAGAAGTTTTCTCTCGCTAACTCGTTCATGCATCACTTTTGCGTGATGATCTAGTTCGTAATAACCTCGGAATTGTCCGAGGTTTTTTATTCCGCGTTCTCCATTTCACCTGCGAGTTCATTCGTAATTATTCGCGAAGATGTTGGCTAATCTGAGCATCTTACAGGGGTGAAAGCTTAGTTACGTGTGTTTGTTCTCACTGTTTTCTCTGTACCACTTCTACGCTTTTGTTGTCGGTTGTCTAATCATTATTCTCACCGTAAAGTCTGATTAAAATTTAATCGTTTTTATTTTAATGCCTTAGCAAACTCAGGGTCTTACACCCCTTGTTGTAGCTGCATAAAGGCTGTACAATTCGCGCCCTTATTCTTGTTTCAGTCATTGAGAGGCAACATGACCACTGAAAAAATCAATCTACTCGACTTTGATCGCAAAGGCATGCGTCAGTTTTTCGCGGAAGAACTTGGCGAGAAAGCGTTTCGTGCCGATCAGGTTATGAAGTGGATCTACCATTTCGGTGTAGATGACTTCGAAAAAATGACAAACATCAACAAGAAGCTGCGCGAAAAGCTTTTACACAAGTGTGAAATTAAAGCACCAACTGTAGCAGAAGCTCAGCATTCTTCAGACGGCACGATCAAGTGGGCAATGAAGGTTGGTGATCAGGATGTAGAAACGGTTTACATTCCAGAAGATGATCGCGCAACGCTTTGTGTATCTTCTCAAGTAGGTTGTGCATTGGAATGTAAGTTCTGCTCAACAGCACAGCAGGGCTTTAACCGTAACTTGAAAGTTTCAGAGATCATCGGTCAGGTGTGGCGTGCTGCACGTGAAATTGGTCTTGAGAAAGAAACAGGCCGTCGCCCAATTACGAACGTCGTGATGATGGGCATGGGTGAGCCGCTTCTTAATATGAAGAACTTGATTCCTGCATTGGAGTTAATGCTGGATGACCTTGGCTTTGGTTTGTCGAAGCGTCGCGTAACCGTATCAACATCAGGTGTCGTTTCTGGTCTTGATCAGATGACGGGCAAAATCGACGTTGCGTTAGCGATCTCTCTTCATGCGCCAAACGATAAGCTGCGTAGTGAAATCATGCCAATTAACGATCGTTGGGATATTCAAGATTTCCTAGCATCCGTTCGTCGTTACATTGCTTCATCGAATGCAAACCGTGGCAAGGTAACAGTCGAGTACGTGTTGCTTGATCATGTGAACGATGACATGGACCATGCTCGTGAACTGGCTGAATTGATGAAAGACACACCATGTAAGATTAACTTGATTCCGTTTAACCCGTACCCAGGTTCACCTTACAAGAAACCAAGTAACTCACGTATTGATCGCTTCCAAAAAACATTGATGCAATACGAGCACACAGTTACGGTTCGTAAAACACGTGGTGATGACATTGATGCCGCATGTGGTCAGTTGGTCGGTGATGTAATTGACCGAACTAAACGTACGGCAATGCTGAAAGCGTCACGCGGTGCCGATACCATTGAAGTGAAAGCTGTATAAACGACCGGAATTCAAAAATAGCCAGAGCCATTCGCTCTGGCTATTTTGTTTATTGTTTAGGACATTTTCGCCAAGATTTGGGACTATCACTCTTCAACCTAAGGTTATTTGGGTATAATTTCGAATTCCTTTGTCAAAGTTTGGACAAAAGCTTGAGCTATCTGTTAGTTTGAGTGTAAAGAGTTTTTGTCTTCGTTGCGCATTCGCTTATCATGATATGTAACACTAACGATGACACCGATAATTCTCAGCACTTTCTCACATACGTTTTGCTGATTTTTGCAAAACGGGTATTCGCACTCAGATCGCTGAGAGTTTCTTAAAATTATTATTTTTGGTTAACGCGTTTAGGCTAGCTATCTTTAAAGAGGCTTAAGAACAATAACGAAAATACATGACCACGTTAGCCACTAAAACAGATTAAATACCGCCATTATGACAGAACACGAAAATACGAATGAAGTGCCACTCTCTATTGAAGCTGGCACATTACTGAAAAACAAACGTGAATCCTTGGGAATGAGCCAAAAGCAAGTTGCCGACCGCCTGAGGCTTCGCATTTCTGTGATTGAAGATATTGAAAATAACCGATTTGAATCTCAACAAGTCGCGACATTTACGCGTGGTTACTTACGCTCTTACGCTAAATTCGTAGGTCTTGATGAGAAGGTGGTTTTGACGGCGTTAGAGCAGACTGCCGATGCTCAGCCTCAAGAGCAAGAAATTGAAATGCAAAGCTTCTCTCGTAAAACAAAAGACGAGAAGCACAATAGCCGTATTATGCTCCTTACTTGGGTTATCGGGCTAGTCATTATTGGCATTTCAGCTGCATGGTGGTGGCAAAACCAACAAGAGAATAGCCTAACTAAGGAAGTAACGGATTCAAGTGTTGAAGCGCCGCAGCCCACTGCTCAAGAATTAGCTGATATCGATTTGATGACGGCTGAAGAGTTAATCGCAAGCACTCCTGAAGAAGTTGCTTCAACTAATGAAGGCGTTGCTGAATCGACTGAAGCATCCGTTGAGCAAGGGGCGGATCCTTTGCTGACTGAAACTGAAAATACAACAAGCGTAGATTCTGAAGAACCTGTTGCCGTGATTGAAGCGGCGGAAGAGGAACAGCCTGCGCCAGTAGTACCTGAAGGCATGACACTTCTTACTATGAAGTTTAAAGCGGACTGTTGGATTCAAGTAAAAGACACCAATGGTAAAACGCTGGTAAGTGGTACTCATAAGCCAGGACAAGATGTAGAACTTACCGGAAAAGCGCCATTTAAAGTGATATTAGGCGCACCGGAAGGGGTTACAATGACATTTGCAAGTGAACCTGTCGACCTTTCTGGGTATACTTCAGGCAAAGTAGCTAGATTCACTCTACCGTTATAAAAAATTATGCAACACGAATCTCCAATTATTCGTCGTAAATCGACGCGTATCTATGTGGGTGATGTGCCAATTGGTGATGGTGCGCCAATTGCAGTACAGTCAATGACTAACACTCGCACGACTGACGTAGAAGCGACAGTCGCTCAAATCCGAGCACTAGAAAAAGTCGGCGCAGATATCGTTCGAGTTTCTGTACCTACGATGGACGCAGCAGAAGCTTTCAAACTGATTAAACAGCAAGTTTCTGTACCATTAGTGGCTGATATTCATTTCGACTATCGTATCGCGCTGAAAGTTGCGGAGTACGGAGTTGACTGTTTACGTATCAACCCAGGTAACATCGGCAATGAAGAACGCATTCGCGCTGTTGTCGATTGCGCTCGCGATAAAAACATCCCGATCCGTATTGGTGTCAATGGTGGATCTTTGGAAAAAGACCTACAGATGAAATACGGTGAGCCAACGCCAGAAGCCTTGGTTGAATCGGCGATGCGTCACGTAGACCATCTCGATCGTCTTAACTTTGACCAATTTAAAGTTAGCGTGAAAGCTTCAGACGTTTTTCTTGCGGTGGATTCATATCGTCTGCTGGCGAAGAAAATCGATCAGCCTCTTCATTTAGGTATCACAGAGGCGGGTGGTGCTCGAGCTGGCGCTGTTAAGTCATCTGTTGGCTTAGGTATGCTGTTATCTGAAGGGATAGGCGATACGCTGCGTATCTCTTTGGCTGCCGATCCAGTTGAAGAAATCAAAGTCGGTTTTGACATCCTTAAATCTCTGCGCATTCGCTCTCGAGGCATCAACTTTATTGCGTGCCCAAGCTGCTCACGCCAAGAATTCGATGTGATTGGTACGGTGAATGCACTGGAGCAACGTTTAGAAGACATCATCACGCCAATGGATGTGTCTATCATCGGTTGTGTGGTAAACGGCCCTGGTGAAGCAGAAGTTTCTCACTTAGGTCTAGCAGGTAGTAACAAGAAGAGCGCATTCTACGAAGATGGTAAACGCCAGAAAGAGCGCTTTGATAACGATGACCTTGTGAATAAGCTAGAAGCTAAGATCCGTGCGAAAGCAGCTATGATGAATGGCGAAAACCGCATCGAAGTTAAAGTACAAGATTAATCTCAACGAGAATTACGGTAAGTATTGTGGCAAAAACAATTCAAGCAATTCGAGGCATGAACGATTGCCTCCCAACTCAGTCGCCACTGTGGCAAAAATTAGAAAACACAGTGAAAAATGTAATTAGCGCATACGGTTATAACGAAGTGCGCATGCCAATCGTTGAAGAAACAAACCTATTCAGCCGCGCTGTTGGTGAAGAAACAGACGTAGTTTCAAAAGAAATGTACACTTTTGATGACCGTAACGGCGACAGCCTAACACTTCGCCCAGAAGGTACGGCGGGTTGTGTACGTTCATGTATCCAAAACAGCCTGATCAACCGTGATGAACAGCGTCTGTGGTACATGGGGCCTATGTTCCGCCATGAACGTCCGCAGAAAGGTCGTTACCGTCAATTCCACCAGTGTGGTGTTGAGGTGTTTGGTCTAAATGGTCCAGATGTTGATGCAGAGCTTATCATGATGACGGCGCGTCTATGGCGTGAGCTAGGTATCAATGAGCATGTCCGTCTTGAGCTGAACTCTATCGGTTCTCAAGAAGACCGCGCAGACTACCGTACTGCACTGGTTGCATTCCTTGAGCAACATATTGATGTGCTAGATGAAGATTGTAAGCGTCGCATGCACACGAACCCATTGCGTGTTCTGGATACGAAGAACCCAGACGTTCAAGCTATTTTAGGTGATGCGCCTCGCCTTTCAGATTACTTGGGTGAAGAATCTAAAGCACACTTCGCAGGTCTATGTGAACTTTTAGACGCCGCAGGTATCAAATACACAGTTAACGAACGTCTAGTTCGTGGTCTGGATTACTACAATCGCACGGTATTTGAGTGGATCACTGAGAGCCTAGGTGCTCAAGGCACTGTATGTGGCGGTGGTCGTTACGATGGCCTTGTAGAGCAATTAGGTGGTAAACCAACACCAGCGGTTGGCTTTGCAATGGGCCTAGAGCGTCTAGTACTGATGCTAGAAACGTTGGAACTGACCGACGTTCGTCGCAGTGTTGACGTGTACGTAGTCACAGCGGGTGAAGGCACCATGATGGCAGGAATGAAGCTAGCAGAACAGCTTCGCGAGTCTGTTCCAGGCGTTCGTGTGATGAATCACTTCGGTGGCGGTAACTTCAAGAAACAGTTTAAACGCGCAGACAAAGTTGGTGCTGTTGTAGCATTGGTTCTGGGCGAAAACGAAGTTGCGGATAATACCGTAGTACTGAAAGACTTAGCTGGTGGTGAGCAAGAGACTTACAACCAAGCAGAAGTTGCAGAAAAGATCGCAGCACTGATTTAAGTCTTTTAGTAATCTAACAAAATTACATCCTAGTTCGTAAGCTAAGGCTCCCAAATGTGGAGCCTTTAAACGAAATAGGAACAATGGCAGCTAAGCTGCCATTTACATGTTTTAAGAGGACAGGAAGTGGAACTTTACGATACTGAAGAACAACAAGTTGAAGCCATTAAAGACTGGTGGAAGGAAAACGGCAAAGCCGTCATCATCGGTGCGGTTGTTGGTTTAGGTGGTCTATTCGGCTGGCGTTACTACCAGGATTCTGTGATTCAGGCGAGTGAAGCAGCTTCTCAAAGCTACACGACAGCAATGAATGCTTTGCAAGACAAAGGCACTGATGCTCAAGCTGACGTGAAAGCTTTCATTGAGTCAAATGAAGTAAAAGAATATTCAGTATTGGCTGCGCTACAACTTGCTAAAGCACAAGTTGAAGCTCAAGACCTTTCTGCTGCATTGGAGCAACTGAAGTGGGCGCAAAGCAACACTCAAGATGCTGCGTTGTTACCATTGATTAGTTACCGCATTGCGCGTATTGAGACGGAAATGGGTAACTTCGACGCTGCAACGGCAGAGCTAAGTAACGTCACTGATACAGCATGGACAGGTCGTATTGCTGAACTTCGTGGCGATATTGCGATTCGCCAAGGTGACAAAGATGCTGCGTACGCTGCGTATACTGAAGCTCAGCAAGCGGCAGATGCAAGCCCGACACTACAAATGAAATTGGACGATCTGGCGAAATAAGGACCGCATTGGATGAAAAGAGTCTTTAAGAAAGCCTTGCTAGGGGCGTTAACAATGGGAGTACTTGCCGGTTGTGCAGGTGAGAAAGACACCATTGTAATGGCGCCACTACCTCAGGTAGACAGTCAGTTTACAACCAGTAGTGAGTGGAGCACATCGGTTGGCGATGGTGTTGGTCATTACTTTTCAAAACTATCCCCTGTATTTGCGAATGATACATTGTTCGTGGCAAGTCGTGATGGCTTAGTAAAAGCGCTGGATCCTGAAAACGGTAAACAACGTTGGCAAACGGACCTAGAAGAAGATGTCATTGCTCGTCTCTCTGGTGGTATCACAGCGGCATACGGAAACCTTTACATTGGCTCTGAGAATGGTGAAGTCATCTCTCTTGACCAAGAAACAGGTGAAATTGTTTGGCGTGTAAAAGTTGGTGGTGAGGTACTGGCGAAGCCAGTTGCAGATTCAGGCCTTATTATCATCAATACTAGCCGAGGCATGTTGATTGCCCTTAATGAGAGTACAGGTGAGCAACGCTGGGCATTGAGTACAGAAGTGCCGAACTTAACTTTACGTGGCGACAGTACTCCGACTGCAATTGGCGGCGGTGTGTTTTGGGGAACGGCAAATGGCCGACTCGCAGCTGCTATCGTTGAGCGTGGTCAGTTGATTTGGCAACAGCCTGTTGGTACGCCAAAAGGCGCGACAGAAATTGATCGTTTGGTTGACGTTGATTCATCGCCAATTGTGCTAGGCGGTACTCTTTTCACCATTGGATACAATGGTCAACTTATCGCCATTGACTTGCGTTCAGCGAACCCGATTTGGAAGCGTAATTACTCATCTGCGACAGACATTTCTACAGATGGTAGTCGCATCTTTGTGATAACGGAAAAAGATCATGTTGTTGCCGTTGATTCACGAAGCGGGACTGAGTTGTGGGAAAACAGCTTGCTTGAGCACCGACAACTTACAGCGCCAGTTATTGTTGGCAATTATCTCGTTGTCGGTGACACGCTTGGTTACCTTCACTGGATGGATCGTTCAACGGGCGAATTTGTTGCGCAGCAGTTTGTCGATGATAGTGGCTTGGCAGTTGGCCCGACGTTATTGTCGGATGGTTATGTGATTACAACTCGCAACGGCGATGTAAAGAAACTAACCATTAACGAATAATATCGTGATATAATTCACATTCGGCTCCTGGCTGGTGACAGCTAGGAGCCGTTTTGTTGTTTGAATTTATTAACCCTGACGTGGTTATAGGTAAAAAGCTGGTTTGATTTGGCATCGAGCAAGTCGTTACCTATAACTACAGAAGAAAGATTATTGTAGAGGTTGTTATGGTACCTGTTGTAGCTCTAGTAGGGCGTCCGAACGTAGGTAAATCTACACTATTTAACCGATTGACTCGCACTCGTGACGCGTTGGTTGCGGACTTTCCAGGCCTAACGCGAGACCGTAAATATGGCCAGGCGAGACTTGGTGAAGAGCACGAATTCATTGTGATTGATACTGGTGGTATCGATGGCACAGAAGAAGGCGTGGAAACAAAGATGGCAGAACAGTCATTAGCCGCGATTGATGAGGCTGATGTTGTATTGTTCCTTGTTGACGGTCGTGCTGGTCTGACACCTTCAGATGAAGCAATTGCTGCGCATCTGCGTAAAATTGAAAAGCCAGCGATGCTGGTAGTAAACAAAATCGATGGTATTGATGCCGATGCGGCGTGTGCTGATTTTTGGCAGCTCGGCGTGGATGATATGTACCAGATTGCGGCTGCTCATGGCCGTGGTGTGACCGCTTTGCTTGAGCGTGCTTTATCTCCATTCTTTGATGATCTACTAACAAGTGAATCTGAAGAAGGTGAGATTGAAGACCTGACTGGATTCGAAGACGAAGAGCCTCTTGTTGAAGATTACACTGAAGAAGACGCAGAAGCTGAATTCAAACGCCTTCAAGAGCAGCCGATTAAGTTGGCGATCATCGGTCGTCCTAACGTAGGCAAATCGACACTGACTAACCGTATTCTGGGTGAAGAACGTGTGGTTGTATACGATATGCCTGGTACAACGCGCGATTCTATCTACATCCCGATGGAGCGTGATGGACGCGAATACGTACTAATTGACACCGCAGGTGTTCGTCGTCGTGGTCGTATCAATGAAACGGTTGAAAAGTTCTCTGTTGTTAAGACGCTGAAAGCGGTAGAAGATGCAAACGTCGTTCTACTGGTGATTGATGCTCGTGAAAATATTTCAGACCAAGACCTAAGCTTGCTTGGTTTTGCACTGAATGCTGGCCGCTCAATTGTCATCGCCGTTAACAAGTGGGATGGTCTAGACAGTGACGTGAAAGAAAGCGTGAAGAAAGAACTGGACCGCCGTCTAGGATTCGTCGACTTCGCGCGTATCCACTTTATCTCTGCGCTGCACGGTACTGGCGTTGGTCACTTGTTTGAATCTATCCAAGAAGCATATAACTCGGCGACAACGCGTGTGGGTACGTCAGTACTGACGCGTATCATGAAGATGGCTGTGGATGATCACCAACCGCCAATGGTTCGTGGTCGTCGTATCAAACTCAAATACGCACACGCAGGTGGTTACAACCCACCGATCGTTGTTATCCACGGTAACATGGTTCGTGAATTGCCAGATTCGTATAAACGTTATCTGATGAACTACTTCCGTAAGTCTCTGGAAATTATGGGAACACCGATTCGCATTAACTTCCACAACAGTGATAACCCATACGAGAACCGTACGAATAAGCTTACGCTATCACAAGAGCGTAAACGTAAGCGTATGATGTCGATGGTGAAAAACCGCAATAAATAATGAAATTCGAATACCCAAGTTTCTACTTGGGTATTTTTTTATCAAAAGTAATCGTAAAAATGACTATCACAGCAACAAAGACTCGTTTTTGTCATCAAACATGGCAATTAGAAGCACAAATACAGCTCGTTCAATATACGGAAGAAGTGACTTACGTTATTACAGATGTCACGCCGTTCCATCCTGTTAGTCACATATGGCCGGATCACCCTGCAGACAAAGGAACGTTGAAGGTGAATGGGGCTGAGCATGACGTAGTAGATTGCCAAGTTGGGGCAGTGGAGCAGGAAAGTGGTGCTCTGTATGTGGGTAGTGACATCCCTGTAAAGCGTGATGCTGAAGGTTGGGTGTTTGTCGTCGTGCATGTTTTATCACGTACGGAATCACTTGTTACTGATGATTTGGTGACATTGGCGGTAGATAAGGATTACCAACGCGCTTTGAGTCGAGGCCACACTGCAGGACACTTAGCGTATTTGGCGTTGAATAAAGTACTAGCGGAAGACTATTGGCGAAAAGACGCAGACCGCAAAGACCCACATGGTTATTATGACTTTAATAGCTATGCACAAGTTACGAGTTATGTTACTCCAGACAAGTGCCTCGATACGTACCGTTTAGGCAAAACACTCCGTAAAAGAGGATTAAACAGTGCAGATATGCTGAATGACCTCCAGGCGATTGCAAAAAAAGTGAATAGCCAACTTGTGGAATGGCTTCGACGAGATGCGATGATCACCATGGAATGCCACGGTGACAGATTAACGGATTCTCGCTATTGGAAGTGCGATTTAGGGGAAGGTCAATTAGCGGTAATCCCTTGTGGTGGAACGCATGCGAGCCATTTAAATGAGTTTGCTTTTATCCAAGTTAAACTCGTTAAGCTCGACGCTCAAACTATCGAAATGCACACCAATGTAAACACTGCTTTTTGAATAAGATCTTTTTATTAAACTCTGATTTTTCGTTTAATTAAATCTCTTTAAGGTTTTTTATTCTCTTTTAAATTGGAATGCAGAATATGTAACTTATGCTTTCGGTGTGTGGTTATATAAATATTCTTTTAAGGGGTGATCGCTGATCAAGGAGTAAATATCAGACGATCAGTATAAGATCCTACGTATCAAGTATGGTTAACGCCTCGTGAAACTTGTTGGGGCGGTGATGAAGATCAACATACTTGTTCGTTATTTTGAGTAGCATGCGTTACTCGAAATTGCTTAGTTTAGAGAGAGGAACGGGATATGCAGCAGAACATTTGCCCGACTTGCAATGTCGAACTGGAATGGACAGGACAATACCATTGTGCACAGTGTGAATCGGATTTTAAAAAAGTAGGTTTTTGCCCTGATTGTGAGGCGGAGCTGGAGAAGCTGCAAGCATGCGGTGCTGCGAGTTACTTTTGTAATGTGTGTAATGAACTCAAATCAAAATCACGTGTCCGATTTGAGTTCCAGAAAGTCAGTTAACCAGAGTTTGTATTCAGTTAACGGTAGAACGAACGTCGCCTTCGGCTAACCGGGTAATCAATACATCTCCCGACTTTACATCTGAAGATTGCGTAATTACTTTACCTTGCTCAGTTTGAGTAATTGAGTAACCTCGTTTCAATGTCGCTAGTGGGCTGACGGTGTCTAACTTCTCTGCAGCAATCGCGAGTTGATGGCGCATAGTCAGTAATTTGCGATCCATTGCATCCATGAGCTTTTGCTCAACACGTTCTAGCTTCGACTTCTGCTCGGCAAGGCGTGTTACAGGAGAATTTAATTGCAGCCGATAATGTTGACGCTCGATTCGCTGTTGACGCAAGGCAATAAAACGACTCATCGCTCGCTGTAAGCGCATGTCCAACTCATCTAACTGTTGCGTCTGACGTTGCAAGCGATAGCTTGGGTGCTGTCTCTCTAGACGGTGCACTAATTGAGCAGATTGCTGCTTTTGTTGTGCTAGGTAGTAACGCATCGCGCTCGCTAACTTATGCTGGCGGGTAACTAAAGCTTGATCTTTGTGGCTGTTATCACGGCTTACTAGCTCAGCGGCTGCTGATGGAGTAGGCGCGCGTACGTCGGCGACAAAATCAGCTATTGTCACGTCAACTTCATGTCCAACGGCGCTAATAATAGGAATTTGGCTTGCTGCAATCGTGCGAGCTAATATCTCGTTGTTAAAGCACCATAAGTCTTCTAATGAACCACCACCTCGGCCCACAATTAGCACATCACATTCATCACGGCTGTTAGCGCGACCAATGGCTTGTGCAATTTGAATGGCTGCGTCCTCACCTTGTACCACTGTCGGATAAATCACAACAGGTAGGGAAGGATCACGACGTTTCAATACGTCTAAGATATCGTAAAGCGCGGCACCAGTTTTCGATGTGATGACGCCAACACGTTTAGGGTGCTCAGGCAAAGATTGCTTATTGATTTGCGCGAACAACCCTTCTGCTGCAAGCTTCATTTTCAGCTCTTCAAACTCTTGCTGAAGTCGGCCGTCACCTTCCGGTTGCATGCTTTCGATGATCAATTGGTAGTCACCGCGAGGCTCATAAAGAGAAAGACGAGCTTTTACTAGGACTTGATTACCGTTAGCGGGCTTGAAAGTAACGCGGCGATTGTTACCACGAAACATGGCACATTTAACTTGAGCGCGAGAGTCTTTAAGAGTGAGGTACCAGTGACCAGAGACAGGAGCTGAAAAGTTGGATATCTCTCCGACGAGCCAAACGATCCCCATTTCGTTTTCAAGGAGTAAACGAACTTCTGCGTTGAGACGAGAAACAGTAAAGATGTTTTGATTGGTCTTGGAGAGCACAGCTAATCTCTTAGACGTGAGTATGGAAATTAGCGGCAATATAATACATAGCAAGGGGGTAATTGCAAGAAAAAAATTAAAAAATTTGTGGTCAAGCGATTGCGTTAACCGTATAATCCCTCCGCAATATCTAATCCAAATGTAGCTTGTTGCTAACACAGGTTACCCTCATTATGCGAAACGATGAGATTGGATTGTTCTTTTTACTCCTCTAATTGTGAGATATTGCAAATGCTAAGAATTGCCAAAGAAGCGCTGACATTCGATGACGTACTACTTGTGCCAGCACACTCCACCGTTCTCCCAAACACAGCTGATCTTCGCACTCAGCTAACTAAGAACATCACCCTAAACATCCCAATGATTTCAGCGTCTATGGACACTGTTACTGAAGCTCGTCTAGCGATTGCGCTAGCGCAAGAGGGTGGCATTGGCTTTATCCACAAGAACATGTCTATTGATCAGCAGGCAGCCGAAGTTCGTAAAGTTAAGAAGTTCGAAGCTGGTATGGTGACTGACGCGGTTACTGTAAACCCTGACGCGACCATCGCTGATGTTGTTGCACTCACTGAAAAACATGGTTTTGCAGGTTTCCCTGTTGTCACTGAGAGCAATGAGCTTGTTGGTATTATCACTGGTCGTGACGTTCGTTTTGTGACGGACCTTTCTAAGAAAGTATCTTCAGTAATGACGCCAAAAGAGAAGTTGGCAGCAGTTAAAGAAGGTGCAACACGAGAAGAAGTGCAAGAGAAAATGCACGAAGCTCGTGTAGAGAAAGTATTGGTTGTGAATGATGAGTTCCAACTAACCGGTATGATTACTGCGAAAGACTTCCACAAAGCAGAACGTAAACCAAACGCATGTAAAGATGAGCGTGGTCGCCTACGTGTTGGCGCAGCCGTTGGTGCTGGCGCTGGTAACGAAGAGCGTGTTGCTGCTCTAGTTGAAGCAGGCGTTGACATTCTACTTATCGACTCTTCACACGGACATTCTGAAGGTGTACTAAACCGCATCCGCGAAACTCGCGCTGCTTACCCAGATCTAGACATCATCGGTGGTAACGTAGCAACAGGTGCTGGTGCTAAAGCACTAATCGAAGCTGGCGTAAGCGCAGTGAAAGTTGGTATCGGCCCTGGTTCTATCTGTACAACTCGTATTGTAACGGGTGTGGGAGTTCCACAAATCACTGCAATCGCAGATGCGGCAGAAGTGGCTAATGATTATGGTATTCCGGTTATTGCTGATGGTGGTATCCGTTTCTCAGGTGATATCTGTAAAGCAATCGTAGCTGGCGCATCATGTGTGATGGTTGGTTCTATGTTTGCTGGTACTGAAGAAGCGCCGGGTGAAGTGATTCTATACAATGGCCGTTCTTACAAGTCTTACCGCGGCATGGGTTCTCTTGGTGCTATGTCTCAAGGTTCTTCTGATCGTTACTTCCAGTCTGACAACGCAGCGGACAAGCTAGTACCAGAAGGCATTGAAGGTCGTATCGCATACAAAGGCCGTCTAAAAGAGATCGTACACCAACAAATGGGTGGTCTACGTTCAAGCATGGGTCTAACTGGTTCTGCAACTATCGAAGATATGCGTACGAAAGCTGAATTTGTACGTATCTCTGGTGCAGGTATGCAAGAGTCTCATGTACACGATGTTCAAATTACTAAGGAAGCGCCGAACTACCGTCTAGGGAACTAATTACCTAACGGAAACGTTTGCTTTTTCCTTGAAGCATTAAGAAGAGGCGAGTACACTCGCCTCGGTTTTAATCACTTAGCCTTAAAAAGACTGCTCAAAATGACTAAAAATATCCATGACCAACGTATTCTGATCTTGGACTTCGGTTCTCAGTACACTCAATTAGTAGCACGCCGCGTACGTGAAATCGGCGTTTACTGTGAACTATGGAGCTGGGATGTAGAAGAAGCGGATATTCGCGAATTCAACCCAGATGGCATTATCCTATCTGGCGGTCCAGAAAGCGTAACGGAAGAGAACTCTCCACGCGCGCCTCAATATGTGTTTGATTCTGGTGTTCCTTTGCTTGGCGTATGTTACGGCATGCAAACCATGGCGGAACAGTTAGGAGGCAAAGTAGCGGGCTCTAACGAACGTGAGTTTGGCTACGCTCAGGTTAAAGTTTCTGGTGAATGTGCTCTATTTAAAGACCTTGAAGCAACTCAAGACGTTTGGATGAGCCATGGCGACAAAGTAGTAGAGATCCCAGCCGATTTCGTAAAAGTTGGTGAGACAGACACTTGTCCTTACGCTGCGATGGCGAACGAAGAGAAGAAATACTACGGTGTTCAGTTCCACCCAGAAGTGACACACACAAAAGGTGGCCTACAAATGCTTGAGAACTTTGTTCTTGGCGTATGTGGCTGTGAGCGTCTATGGACTTCGGAATCTATCATCGAAGACGCGGTTGCTCGCATTAAAGAGCAAGTGGGTGACGACGAAGTTATCCTAGGTCTATCTGGTGGTGTTGATTCATCGGTAGTTGCGATGCTGGTTCACCGCGCAATCGGCGACAAGCTAACGTGTGTATTTGTTGATAACGGTCTACTTCGTCTAAACGAAGGTCAACAAGTAATGGATATGTTCGGCGACCAATTTGGTTTGAACATCATCAAGGTTGACGCTGAAGAACGCTTCCTAAAAGCACTTGAAGGCAAGTCTGACCCAGAAGAGAAGCGTAAGACTATCGGTCACGTATTCGTAGATGTATTCGATGAAGAGTCTAAGAAGCTGAAAAACGCGAAATGGCTAGCTCAAGGTACGATTTATCCTGATGTAATCGAGTCAGCTGCATCTAAGACTGGTAAAGCGCACGTGATCAAATCGCACCACAACGTGGGCGGTCTTCCAGATGACATGGAAATGGGTCTTGTTGAGCCACTACGTGAGTTGTTCAAAGATGAAGTTCGTAAGATTGGTCTAGAATTAGGCCTGCCTTACAACATGCTTTACCGCCACCCATTCCCGGGTCCTGGTCTAGGTGTTCGTGTTCTTGGTGAAATCAAGAAAGAGTACTGTGACTTGCTACGCCGTGCTGATGCTATCTTTATTGAAGAGCTTCACGCAGCTGATCTATACAACAAAGTATCTCAAGCGTTCACGGTATTCCTACCAGTACGTTCTGTTGGTGTAATGGGCGATGGCCGTAAGTACGATTGGGTTGTGTCTCTACGTGCGGTAGAAACCATCGACTTTATGACGGCACACTGGGCGCACCTACCATACGACTTCCTAGGTAAGGTATCTAACCGTATTATCAACGAAGTTGATGGCATTTCTCGTGTTGTTTACGACATTTCAGGTAAGCCACCAGCGACTATCGAGTGGGAATAATTTTCCTCTAGACAGTTGAGTTTATAAGAACCAGCCTTCGGGCTGGTTTTTTTGTACTTCAAGTTTGTGAAGAGGTGGTTCAACTTTTTTGTGAGAGATATATACATGCGGTTAAATTAAATATATATTCATTTTGGTTGTTTAATTATCATAAATGGTATTGCTATGGAACAGGCTGACGTTACCTCTCTCATTCCCATCCTTATTACTCTTTTCCTCGCGCTGACCACAAGAAATGTCGTTGTTGGTTTATTCGCGGGTGTGGTGAGTGGTGTCGCTATGCTTGAAGGGACATTTGTCGAAAAAGGGCCACTAGACTCGTTTAGTGCATTGATGAAAAGCTATCTACTGCCGCAATTAACTGACAGCTACAATGCGGGCGTCATTTTGCTCTTGGTCTTTATTGGTGGCTTTGTTGCCTTGATGGAGAAATCTGGCGGTGGTGTGGCGTTTGCTAAAAAGGTTACTCAATGGGTTGCGAGTAAATGCCAAGCTCAACTGTCCGCATGGTTCGGTGGTGTGGTTATTTTCTTCTCAGACCTTGGTACACCACTGATTGTTGGCCCTGTTTTTCGCCCTTTATTTGATAAGTTAAAAGTATCACGCCAAAAATTAGCTTTTATTATCGACTCTACTTCCTCTCCCGTCGCAATCTTGATCCCTTTTATCGGATGGGGCGTTTACATCATGGGATTGATTCAAAAAGAGTTTACTGCCCTGAATGTCAGTATGAGTGATTGGGATGCTTTCATTGGCGCGATCCCGTATCAGTTTTACGCCTTTCTTGCGATCGCGATTGTGCCGATTGTCTCTTTCTTCAAATTAGATTTCGGACCGATGGCGAAGGCTGAGCAGTTAGCAGAACAGGGCTCCGACTTTGGGAAAGTACAGGAGTCTATGAATGTGTTTACGCATAAAAATGCAAAATCCAGTTTTGTATGGGCGCCTTTGCTCGTTATGCTGGTGGTTCTATGTACCATCCTCGTGCCACACGGTTTTCCATTTCAAAAAGTGGCAGGATCAACGTTTAGGGCTGCACTTTCTTCTGCATATTTCTTCGCGGCCTTCACTTTAATTGCGCTGATGGCGTTTTATGGCGTAAGAAAGCTTTCGGATGGTATTCAGGTTTATCTGAAAGGGATGTCAAACATGATGTCAGTGGCGGTGATTCTGGTATTGGCTTGGGCGCTTAGCTCGGTTGGGAAAGAATTAGGTGCAGCTGCATACATTGCTGAACAAGCTCAAGCCGGTTTCCCTTACTGGTTATTGCCAGCGGTTGCGTTTTTGCTTGCTGGTGTTATCTCATTCGCTACGGGATCATCTTGGGGGACGTTCGCCATCATGATGCCATTAGTAATCCCAACTGCCGTTGCGATTGATGCACCACTGTTGGTTTGTATTGGTGCGGTATTATCTGGTGGCTTGTTTGGCGATCACTGTTCTCCCATCTCTGAAACTACGATTTTGTCGTCGACAGGAGCGGGGTGTGAACAGTATGAGCACTTCCGTACACAATTACCTTACGCATTACTCAATGGAATGATCGCATTGGGGTGTTTTCTTTTAGCTGGAATCAACGCCTCACCAGTGATTGTGCTTGCCGCAATTATTTCTCAGTGTGTGGTTTATTTTGTGCTGTCTAAACAAAAGTCAACCGCGAAGCTAGAGGTGGTTTCGGCAGAACAATAAAGAGAGAAACATCACAAAGCGGAGGCTCACAGGGTCTCCGCTTTTCTTTTGAGTCAAGGTAACATTTTTCTTGTGACAAAATGTGTGTGAGGACCTATTTATTCATTTTGTCTCGCAGAATCAACGTACTTGGCTCGGTGTTTCGTATATATGATCCACTATATGTCTAGTTATTCCTCGTATATTGTATTGTTGAAATCCGGAGACTAGACATGTTTGCACTCAAACATCTTCCTCTTGCATTGAGTTGTGTCTTAGCAGCACAAGTGAATGCGAGTATGAATATTCAGCCCGATCCGCAAAATCCGAATGGTTATGTTATTGCTCGTGGTGACGTTCAAGCCGTAGAGCAAAGCAAAACTTCTGACCCTATGTATGCCATTTGGTCACAAGCATTAGAGACGCGCCCGAACTCAGTGGTGGAGGCGATTGTTCCAGGAGCGGCAACCAATCCAGAAAACGTGAAGCGTGTAGAGCGTGTGTTCCCTGAAAGTGAGTGGGACTTCCTGACTCAAATGGCGGCACCTGAATACACTTACACGCGTTTCCTACGTGCAATTGGTAAGTTCCCTGCATTCTGTGGTGAGTACACGGATGGTCGAGATTCGGATGCGATTTGTAAAAAATCGATCGTGACAGCCTTTGCTCACTTTGCGCAGGAAACTGGTGGTCATATTTCGATTGATAACGTATCGGATAACCCTCTTGGATTGGAAGAGTGGCAGCAAGCTTTGGTTCATGTGCGTGAAATGGGCTGGTCAGAAGGTCAAGAAGGTTACACGACCGGTTGTGGTCAGAATAACTGGCAAAATAAGCGTTGGCCATGTGAACCAGGACAAGGTTACTTTGGACGTGGTGCTAAACAGCTTTCTTACCATTTTAACTATGGCGCGTTCTCTGAAGTGATGTTTGATGGTGATGCATCTGTATTGCTAAAAAATCCAGGCTTGGTTGCGGATTCATGGCTGAACTTGGCATCGGCTATCTGGTTCTTCCTAACTCCACAAGCACCGAAACCTGCAATGCTACATGTGATTGACCGTACTTGGGTGCCTTCACAGCGTGAGCTTGATGCTGGCATTGGTTACGGCTTTGGTACCACCATCAACGTGATCAATGGTGGTATTGAGTGTGGTGAGCAAAACAAGGATAAAGGTCAACCTGTTAACCGTATTCGCTATTGGGAAGGACTTGCCGCTCATTATCAAATTCCAATTGAAGCCGATGAGACCAATACCTGTTGGCAGCAGACGCCTTACGGCAGTCTGAACCTAAATGGTGCGACAGACGTGCTTTACACCAACTGGGATGGTAACTGGAAATACTACTCAGATCGTCCTGGAGGCCACTCTTTTGAATGTGAACTTGTTGGTTTCCAAACAGCTTACTCTGCGCTAGTTGCAGGTGATTATGAGAAATGTGTAACTAACTTCTACCAATCTCATGCGGGTTGGCCAGAAGTTCGTGTAGTTGACAAGTTAGACCCAGTGGATCCGGTCGATCCGCCTGTAGGTGGTGTGGCAGCTTGGGATTCTGGCAAAGTATATAACACGGGTGATCAAGTCTCTTACCAAGGTGCTGTTTACGAAGCGAAATGGTGGTCACAAGGTAATGAGCCAACGAAAGGAGACCCGTGGAAGCTGGTTTCAGGCACTCCTACAGAGCCGCCTACAACGGAACCTGAACCACCGGTGACTGAGCCAGAGCCGCCCGTCACAGAACCTGAGCCGCCAGTAACCGAGCCAGAACCACCAGTGACAGGCAATTTTATTCAGTGGGAGCCGGGTGTAACGCAAGTCGCTAACGGCGATAAAGTGACGTACCAAAACAAATGTTTTGTTGCGAAAAATGGCCCAGGAGTGTGGGAAAGCCCAACGCAAAGCAACTGGTTCTGGGACGAGATTTCTTGTCAGTGATCGAGTAAAAAACAACCTAACTATCTATAAAGACTCTGCTTTTTTGCAGGGTCTTTTTTTATATATGTAGTGGTTTATTTGTGGAATCTAAGTTTTCAATAACAGCTTTTCTCTTTTGTTCTGCAGCCCATTAAAATTCGCGCGCATTTTTTATCAACATTTTTGAAAAAAGGTATTTGTACATGTCGACAAAACTGGCTAACCCAGCACCGCTAGGTCTAATGGGTTTCGGTATGACCACTATTCTGCTCAATATTCATAATGCAGGATTTTTCCCAATTGACTCTATGATCCTAGCGATGGGCATCTTTTACGGTGGCCTTAGCCAAGTAATCGTTGGCATCATGTGCTTTAAACGCGGTGATACATTCGGCACAACTGCGTTTACTTCTTACGGTCTATTTTGGCTAACATTGGTTGGTCTAATCGTAATGCCTCACATGGGTCTTCCTGCAAGCCCTGCAAGCTTTATGGGTTGGTACCTAGCGCTTTGGGGCATCTTCACTGGTTTCATGTTCATTGGTTCTCTATGTTACCCAACAGCGAAGCAAGTGGTATTTGGCTCTCTAACTATCCTGTTCTTCTTGCTTGCTGCTCGTGATTTCACTGGTAGCGAAGTGATCGGTGCTATCGCTGGCTTCGAGGGTATCTTCTGTGGCGCAAGTGCAATTTACTTCGCAATGGCACAAGTACTGAACAACGAATTTGGTCGTGAAGTGTTACCTGTAGGTAAAGCAAAAATCGCTCGTAAAGTTGAAGCGGTTATCGCCTAAGCTGCTACTCATAATGAAGAAAGGGGGATTAACCATTGGTTAATCCCCCTTTTTTATGTCCTCAATCGGACCACTGCTTTTTCTTATTTATGTGATAACGCTATGTTGATGGTTGCTCAACAGTTTCTGCGCTATTGCTGTCTGCCGTTGGTGCTTTACCCGTTTTACGTCGGTACTTATCTTCCCAGTAATCTGCGCCTTTAATGCCCAGTGCAACAGGGTTAAATGTAAAATCGGTCACACCACGTTTTTGTTGCTCTTCGTAGTCGTTCAGTGCTTTGAGTGCAGGCTTCGACATAAAGAAGATGATCAAAATACCGATGATGTTTAGCCACGCCATCAGTCCTACGCCTACATCACCCATCGCCCATGCTAAGTTGGCGGTTTTCACGGTTCCGTAGAACACGGATGAAATAATGATGACTTTCAGAATAAACATCAGTCCATTTACTTTGAACGTACGACGAATGTAAGCAATGTTCGTTTCTGCAATGTAGTAGTAAGCCAGAATGGTCGTAAACGCGAAGAAGAATAGAGCGATTGCGATGAATGGTTTACCCACGCCAGGTAGTGCGCTTTCGATCGCCATCTGTGTAAACACAGGACCATTTGCACCAATATCCGCTGGTAGGTTTTGAACCAGGAATGTACCTTCAATCGCACCATTTACGTTGTACGCGCCAGTGATAAGAATCATGAACGCGGTTGCTGAACACACAAGTAGTGTATCGATGTAAATAGAGAAAGATTGAACAAGACCTTGCTGAGCTGGGTGATCAACACTCGCTGCTGCTGCTGCGTGAGGACCAGTACCTTGACCTGCTTCGTTGGAGTAGACACCACGTTTTACACCCCAGCCGATTGCTGCACCAACGCCTGCCATTGGTGTGAATGCGTCACCAATGATCATGCCGAAAATGCGTGGAACCTCACCAATGTTTAGAAGGATGATGACAAACGCAGTAATGATGTAAGCTAACGCCATAAATGGCACAACGACTTGGGTAAAGTTCGCGATACGCTTTACGCCACCAAAAATGATGAAAGCCAAAATGACACAAACAACCGTACCAGTGAAAATTTTAGCAAAACTGAAGGTACCAATAGCGGTTTCAATCATGTCACCTGAGCCAAATGCGGCTTCTACTGCGTTACCGATACTGTTCGATTGAACGCCAGGAAGTAGAACACCACAAGCAAAGATGGTCGCGATAGCAAAGATCCAAGCGTACCATTTTTGTCCCATTGCTTTCTCAATATAGTAAGCAGGGCCACCACGGAACTCGCCTTCGTCTTCTTCTTTATAAATTTGTGCAAGTGTTGATTCTGCGTATGCGGTTGCAGCGCCAAAGAAGGCTACGACCCACATCCAGAATACGGCGCCTGGGCCACCGAAACCGATAGCAGCAGCAACACCAGCAATGTTACCTGTACCTACACGGCCAGACAGTGAAACGGCAAGTGCCTGAAATGATGATATCCCTTTTGTTGAACTCTTCCCTGAAAGTAATAAGCGCCACATCTCAAAGAAGTGACGAATTTGTACAAAACGCGTCATGATTGAATAGAACAAACCTGCGCCAAGGCACAAATAGATCAGTACCGGGCTCCAAATAATTCCATTCAGAAAATCAACTAATGACTGCATGAGTATTTTCCCTGTTAGTTGTGTTTGTGGTTGTTTTTCACACAATACATTACCCTTTATGTAATGCAATTGTTAACTTTTTTAGCTACAAATCCTTTGTAGCGTGATGATGAACACAGAATGGAGAGTAGTTGTTAAAATTTGGTTCTTGTTGCTTATTTGCTCCTTTTAGGTAGAAGATTTGCTTGATGATTAATTATGCAGCACATTGTCATTTAAATGTGCTGCGATTTTGATGAGTTAAAAATGCCAGTGGTTATGCATTTTGTGGAGTAAGTGTCTGCCTGTTTTTTGTTCAGTCATGTCCTCAGGCGTAACGACAAAGGTTAAGCTCCGCATTATCCATCACTTTTGTTTTTTCACCTTTCATTACGCTTGCTAGCAATTGACCTGAACCACAAGCCATCGTCCAGCCCAGAGTTCCGTGTCCGGTGTTAGTAAAAAGGTTATCGTATTTAGTCGCGCCGATAATTGGTGTGCCATCAGGCGTCATTGGCCTAAAGCCGCTCCAAAACTCAGCTTGGCTGAAGTCACCACAACGAGGAAAAAGATCACGGATGACCATTTCGATGGTGTTTTTGCGCTTTTGTGGAAGGGAAGCATCAAACCCTGCTAATTCTGCGGTGCCAGCTACGCGAATTCTGTCATCAAATCGAGTCATAGCGACTTTATAGGTTTCATCCATCACAGTAGATCGAGGAGAGAAGTGTTCATCTTCCATCGGGATGGTGAGTGAATAGCCTTTGACAGGGTAGACCGGAATATCAATATCGAGTTGCTTGAGTAGCGCTGTAGAGTAGCTGCCAGAGGCTACCACATATTGGTCTGCTTTAAATTGTCCTCGGTTCGTTTGGACACCTATGATCTTTTTGCCTACTGTAACCCAATTGCTTACTTCAGTATCGAACTCAAATCGGACACCGTGTGCCTTAGCAAGCTCCGTTAGTTGTTGGCAAAATTGATGGCAATCGCCCGTTTCGTCATCAGGTAGATGCAAGCCACCAACCAGTTTGTCTTTCACAAGTGCAAGCCCTGGCTCTTGTTCAATACATTGTTCGACGTCCATTAGCTTAAATCGGGTTCCGCTTTGTTCAAGGAGCTGCATGTCCTTTTCAATAGTTTGCAGCTGTTGATGTGTTCGGAATACTTGCAAGGTACCAAACTGACGCCCTTGATACTCAATGGCGTGTTCTTGGCGTAACTGTTCTAAGCAAATACGGCTGTGGTTAGCGATCGAAAGCATGCGAGCCTTGTTAACTTGATAGCGAGGTAGGGTGCAGTTCGCGACCATTTTACTCGCCCAGCGGATCATGTCGGCATTCAGAGTGGGTTTGATTTTAAGTGGAGCATGCTCCTCCATTAACCACTTAATGGCTTTAACAGGAACACCAGGCGCAGCCCAAGGCGAAGAATAGCCATACGAGATCTGCCCGGCATTGGCGAAGCTCGTTTCCATGGCACTGCTTGGTTGGCGGTCAATGACGGTAACTTGATAGCCTGCTTGAGATAAATACCAAGCAGAGGTTAAGCCGATAACGCCGCTGCCTAATACGATGACTTCCATTGATGCACTCCACACATTTATCAGAGTGCTCAGTTTCTTTTCTTTACCTTTTGTTAACAATCGATATAAATTACACACAGCGTTTAGAAAAACTATAGGCTCAAGGATGAAAAGTAATCTGATAAGTGGCTTATGTCTATTTAGCCAAGTCGCGGAGTACAACAGCTTTACTGGTGCTGCAAGACATTTACACCTCACCACTGGTGCCATAAGCCAACAAATTATTCATTTGGAAGCGTTATTAGGTTTTACTTTATTTGAACGCCACTCTCGCGGTATTCGTTTAACCGTAAAAGGCACTCAGTTACACCAAGCGACGCAGTTTCACTTTTCGGAACTGAGCAAATTGCTTGATGAGCTCAAAGTAGAAAAGCAAACCAATGAAATTCGTTTGAAGTTGACGCCTTCTTTTGCTTTCAAATGGTTAGTCCCAAAGCTCGAAAGCTTCCATCATGATAATCCGGATATCCAAGTACAAATCTTTGCGGAAGGTGCGCTGGTAAATAGTGAGATAAAAGACTATGACGTCGCAATTGACTATGGTCTTCATCCTTATAGAAATGCTAACGCGGAGCTGATTTTGGATGAGCATCTGCTGCCGGTGATGAGTCCAAAATACCTTGAAGATCATGGCTGGCTAAAAACGTTGTTTGGTGAACAAAAAACCTCAATGCCAGTGAAGCAATGGCAAGAGGCGACGCTACTACACGATGCGATGCCATGGGAAAAAGCGACGCGTGACTATGAGTGGCTATATTGGGCGTCAGCGATGGGGTTGGATTTTAAAACCGATATCGGACACTTTTTTAATCGAACGGATATGGCGATGTCTGCAGCCGAAGCAGGCGTTGGGATTGCGATGGCACGAATGGCACTGATTGAGGATGAATTGACGACAGAGCGTTTGGTTTCTCCATTCAAACCGATTCCTGCCAATGCAGGGTATTACTTGATCATGAACACACGTACGAATGCGACAGAAACGTTTCGTCACTGGTTACTTGGACAGTTGAATTAGCGTTTTATCTCTGTGATTCATCCCTACGTTATTTGTTGAAAAATTGGGCAATATAAGTTTTAAGCAAGGTAAGTGCTTTGCTTGCCGCTATTTGAGTGATGAAAGACAGGGAAGAACATGAAAGACGAAACGCTATCCATCCATTTTGGTTACGAAACTGACCCTACCACTAAATCTGTCGCGACGCCGATTTATCAAACAGTCGCGTACGAGTTTGACAACGCGCAGCACGGCGCTGATCTGTTTAACTTGGAAGTGCCGGGGAATATCTACACTCGCATCATGAATCCGACTAACGATGTTCTGGAAAAACGCATGGCGGCGTTAGAAGGCGGCATTGCTGGATTGGTCGTGAGTGCGGGGAGTGCAGCGATTAACTATGCGATTCTGACGTTAGCGCAAGCGGGCGATAACATCGTTTCTACGCCGCAACTTTATGGCGGTACTTATACCTTGTTTGCGCACATGCTCCCAAATCAAGGTATTCAGGTGAAGTTTGCTAAAGATGACAAGCCAGAAAGTTTGGCCGAGTTAATTGATGAAAATACCAAAGCGGTGTACTGCGAGAGCATTGGGAACCCTGCGGGTAATATCATCGATTTAGAACGTGTGGCGGAGCTTGCTCATGCACAAGGCGTACCTGTGATTGTGGATAACACCGTCGCGACGCCAGTGCTGTGCAAACCCATCGAGTTCGGTGCGGATATCGTAGTTCACTCTCTCACTAAATACGTTGGTGGGCATGGCACCACATTAGGTGGCGTGATTGTGGATTCCGGTAAATTCCCTTGGGCACAGCACAAAGACCGCTTTCCTGTTTTCAACCAACCAGAACCTTCTTACCACGGCGTGGTGTATACCGAAGCGTTTGGTGAGGCGGCATTTATCGGGCGTGCGCGTACCGTACCACTGCGTAATACCGGAGCCGCATTATCACCGATGAATGCATTTATGCTTATGCAAGGGCTAGAAACGTTACCGCTGCGTATGGAGCGCCATACCGAGAACACACTCAAAGTGGCTGAATTCTTGGAACAGAATGACAAAGTCAGTTGGGTAAGTTATGCCGGATTGCCAAGTTCTGAACACTTCCATCTCGCCGAAAAATACATGAAAGGTAAGCCTTCTGCGATTTTGTCGTTTGGTTTAAAAGATGGTTATGACGCTGGTGTGCGTTTTTATGATGCTTTGAAAATCTTTAAGCGTTTGGTGAACATTGGCGATGCAAAATCATTGGCTTGTCATCCTGCATCGACGACTCATCGTCAATTGAGCGAAGCAGAACAAAAACAAGCTGGTGTGTCTCCAGAGATGATTCGTTTATCGGTGGGTATTGAACATATTGACGATATTCTAGCCGATTTAGAACAGGCACTAAACGCGTAAACGATTCTGTTTTTAGCTTTGGGTTACCCATAGGCCAGCCTTTAAAAAAGCTGGCCTATTTTTATTTTATTGTTTAAATATCAAGGGTTTTGGTGTTTTTGGTTTGTGGCATTCCAAAAGCTCATAGAGGGTGAGATTTATTCTCTTGTCACGTTTGGGTTTGTTCCTGATGATGTGTGCAAGTATTACACATTGGAAGGGACTCAAATGTCTTACGTATTTCACCGTCATTGCCATGCCACGCTACCAATCATCGATAGAGGTGAAGGTGTTTATCTATTCGATAAGCATGGAAAGCAGTATCTCGATGCTTGTGGTGGTGCTGCGGTATCAAACCTTGGCCACAGTCATCACGCCGTTAAAAAAGCCATGTTGGAACAGATCGAGCGAGTGTCATTTGCTCATACTGGATTTTTTACTAGTGACAACAGTGAGCGCCTAGCAGAATTGATTTGTCAGCACATGCCTGAACAGTTCAACCATGTGTATTTAGTCAGTGGAGGATCAGAAGCGGTGGAGTCGGCACTAAAAATGGCGCGGCAGTATTTTGTGGAATCAGGTAAGCCAGAGAAGAAGCAATTCATTGCGCGTCAGCAAAGTTATCACGGCAATACGTTGGGAGCTCTGGCGGTCGGTGGTAATGAATGGCGACGTGAACCGTTCAAACCTATCTTGCATCCGAGTCATCACATTGCCCCTTGCTATGCTTATCGTTGTCAGCAGAGTCATGAGTCGGAATTGGATTACTCATTGCGAGCGGCGAATGAACTAGAGGCAAAAATTCTTGAGTTGGGGGCTGAGAATGTCATGGCTTTTGTCGCTGAGCCCATTGTGGGAGCCACCGCTGGAGCTGTGCCTGCGACTCAAGGTTACTTCAAACGTATTCGCGAAATATGCGACCAATACGATGTGTTATTGATCTTGGATGAAGTCATGTGTGGCGTTGGACGCAGTGGTAGTTTTTTTGCATTTGAGCAAGAAGAGGCAGAGCCCGATCTGGTGTGTATGGCTAAAGGGCTTGGTGCGGGTTATCAACCTATTGGCGCGGTGGTTGCGAATGATCGAGTCTACCAAGCTATTGCCGGTGGAAGCGGTTTTTTCCAACATGGCCATACCTTTATGGCGCACCCTGTGGCGTGCGCTGCTGCCGTGGCAACCATTCAAACCATCTTCCAAGATGATTTATTAACGGCGGTGAATCAGCAAAGTGCTTTGCTGCGTAATGAGCTTACTTCTGAATTGGCCCATTTACCGTACATTGGCGACATTCGTGGTAAAGGCTTATTTTTTGGCATTGAGCTGGTGGCGGATAAAGAAAGCAAGGCGCCTCTGAGTAAAGCCACATTGGCAGACAAACGCATCAAACAGCAAGCAATGGAAAATGGCTTAATGTGCTACCCAATGGGCGGAACGATTGATGGCGTTAATGGGCACCATATCTTGCTTGCACCGCCATTCATTATTCAGCCTCACCAT
Source organism: Vibrio sp. 2096 (assembly GCF_033339595.1). Lineage (NCBI taxonomy): Bacteria > Pseudomonadati > Pseudomonadota > Gammaproteobacteria > Vibrionales > Vibrionaceae > Vibrio > Vibrio sp. 2096. The sequence continues at coordinate 159,731 of NZ_JAWOUX010000008.1, read as the reverse complement.
ATTGATGAGCTAGTTGGCAAACTCTCATTAACGCTAAAAGAGGTAGCGAAGGAATGGAATTAGAAAATCGATGTATACGAGAGCCTATCGCTATTATCGTGGCCCCAAACGGTGCAAGAAAAACTAAGCACGATCACGCCAGCTTACCCATGACAAAAGACGAACTGGTTGCAGAGGCTATCGCTTGTCAAACGGCAGGGGCTGCCATGATCCATTTACATGCTAGAGACGCCAACGGACGTCATTCATTAGACATCGACGACAACATGGCAATTTACTATGCCGTGAAAGAAGCGGTGGGACAAAACATGATGGTACAGCTCACCACAGAGGCGGTGGGCTTGTATTCTCCGCCACAACAGATGGCGTTAGTTAAAGCTGTGAAACCAGAAGCGGCTTCTTTCGCATTGAGGGAGTTAATCCCTGATCGAGCAAGTGAGAAAGAAGGGTATGCCTTTTTCCATTGGGTGGCAGAAAACAACATCGTGAGCCAAATTATTCTCTACGATGCAACCGACATTGAACGTTATTTCCAACTGCGTGATGCGGGCGTGTTACCTAAAACGTATCAGCATGCATTAGTGGTGTTAGGGCGTTATCACCAAGCTCAACAGTCTTCGCCATGGGATTTACGAGGTTTGAATTTGGCGCATTTTGTCGAGGAAGAAATTCGATGTGCCATTTGTGCTTTTGGCGCGCGAGAGCAAGACTGTTTAGCGAGTGCGATGTTACTTGGATTCGATGTGAGAGTGGGGTTTGAGAATAACCACGTCGATGTGGCAGGCGAATTAGCAATCAGTAACGCGGCTCAGGTGGAAGCTCTACGCGATGTGGCGCATCGCTTTGCGATTCCTTTACACAGTGCGCAAAGTTTGCGTTCAGCTTTGAAGTAAATCTGCTCGCGGAAAAGAAAAAAAGAAGAAAGGAAAGTAAAAAGGCTCCATCGGAGCCTTTTCGGTATTTGTCGTTAGTTCTCAGTTTGCGCTACAGGTTGACGAGCGGGATGTTTGATAAACACCGCGACAATAGCCGCTATCGCTAATGCAAAACAGTAGTAAGAATTGGCAACTACTTCAAGTGGCGAGAGGTTGAACACGGAACCTAGCAGCAATACTTGAGCACCGTAAGGCAACACGCCTTGCACCACGCATGAGAAAATGTCTAACAAGCTTGCTGAGCGGCGAGGAGAGACATTATTCTCTTCCGCCAGTTGGCGAGCAACGCTGCCCGATACAATGATGGCTACGGTGTTGTTTGCCGTACAGCCATTGACCATTGATACCAAACCTGCAATACCTAGCTCGCTTGCACGACTGTTCGCATGCTTAGAGTGACTAGAGCCAAACGCGTGGATAAGGCTACTAACGAAATTTGTTAGAAAAGCAAGGCCACCTTGGCGGCGCATCAGTTCACTCAAACCACCAATCAGCATGGATAACAAGAAGATCTCTTGCATGTTACCAAAGCCTTTGTATACGTCTTGGGCTAGATTAGTTAGTCCGTAATTGTCAATCGATGCCAAGCTCACGCCGCCAGCCAAAAGAATGCCAATCGACAGAACCACAAACACATTCACACCAGATACCGCTAGGATCAAAATAGTGATGTACGGCAAGACTTTTAGCCACTCAATATCGCCAGTTTCAGGCACTTGAGTCGCGGTACTGTTGAAAGCGAACACTGCAATCGCGATCAACGCCGCAGGTAAAGCAATACGAATGTTCTCTTTAAACTTGTCTTTCATCTCACAACCTTGAGAGCGTGTCGCCGCGATGGTGGTGTCAGAGATGATAGAAAGGTTATCACCAAACATAGCGCCGCTCAGCACAACGCCTGCGGTTAACGGTAAGCTCATTCCTGCTGATTCAGCAATCCCCAACGCTACGGGGGCAACGGCTGCGATGGTACCCATCGAAGTCCCCATTGCTGTTGCGATAAAAGCAGAAATCAGAAAAATGCCCGGTAAAATCATGCTGGTTGGAATAGCGGATAAACCAAGGTTCACTGTTGCATCAACACCACCAGAGGCTTTTGCTACCGCAGCAAAGGCACCTGCAAGCAGATAGATCATACACATTGCGATGATGTCTGGGTGGCCAACACCACGCATGAAGTGTTCGATTGAGCGGTTAAGTTTCTCTTTACTTAAAAGAAACGCAATGATGATGGCTGGTAATACCGCGATGGGTGCAGGCAGCTGGTAGAAGGCAAATTCCACGCCTTGCAAAGATAAGTAAGTGCCTACGCCAATAAATAGTGCAAGGAATACAATTAATGGGATCAGTGCGACCGCAGACGGTGCAACTGTTTTAGTAGTTTGTTGGGAACCGGACATGTAAACGACAATGTTAATGATAAGAGAGAAGAGCAGACTAATATCACATTTCTACATTGTCAACGTCTAGACGTCTAAATGGCTGTTTAAATTTTGCACGTAAAGAAAAAGATAAAAGCTCGTGTTGCGTATCTCACTGATACCACGAGCTTTAGTTATGCGCTAATGAAGAGACTGTCGTTATTGCATTGATTTGGCTTTTTTGCGTTTAACAATACCTAAAACCATCCACGTAAATAAGACAGCAGCAAATGCCCATACCAGATATTTGTATTCGGTGTACAGGTTGCTCAACACGCTTAAATGTTCAAATGCAAAGTGAGTTAACAAGCTGAATACCAATACCCAAACCGTCGCCGCGAGGGCGTTACCGAGCAAAAACTCTCTACGTGGCATTTTCGCGATACCGCATGCAAGAGGCATAAATTGCTTCATTCCTTCAATAAAGCGGCTGACCACCAAGCACGTAGGGCCGTATTTCTGGATAGTCAATTGAAGCGTTTGCATCTTCGGGCTGGAAATGTAGCCTTTTTTATCTAACCACCCCTCAAAGTAATAACCGATTAAGTAGCCACAGGTATTACCAAAAAAGCAGCTCAGCCACGATACCATCATTACCATACTTAGGTTCATGACTTGTTCTGACGAGAGCAAAGATGCCGCGATCATCAGTGATTGACCAGGCATCGGGATACCTATCCCTTCTAGAAATATACTGACAATCAGCGCAACGTAGCCGTATTGCTCAAGCAAAGGCTTCATTGACATGAGAAGTTCGTTAATATGTTCCAAAAGCTTTCCCCTAATAAAAGCGGAACGAAGTTGGAGTGATACTCCGAATGTCCTATTGGGTCAATTCTTGTTTCTCACCGTTGAGAAAAACTGACATGCCTCTGATAATTGCGCAGAATCAACCTGCAGCTGGCTTTACTCGCCGCCACGCTCTTTGGTAGCGGCGAACTAGGGAGATCCTTATGACTCTTTGGCTTTGGTGAATGCGCCATACAAATCAAGGCGGCGATGACGTAAGTTGGTGACAGAGCCTTCGGTATTAAGCTGTTTCAACTTAGTCAAATCAACATCAGCGAAGATTATCATTTCGGTGTTGGCGCTTGCTTCTGTCAAGGTCGCATCGTGTGGGAAATAGATATCCGACGGTGAGAATACGGCAGATTGTGCGTACTGGATATCGACATTATCAACACGAGGTAAGTTGCCGACACTGCCCCCAATTGCAACGTAGCATTCGTTTTCGATGGCTCGTGATTGGGAACAGATTCGTACTCGTTGGTAGCCATTTTTTGTGTCTGTCCAGAAAGGAACGAACACAATTTGTGCGCCTTGCTCGGCGAGCATTCTTCCCAACTCTGGGAACTCGCTGTCATAACAAATCAGTATGCCGACTTTGCCTGCATCGGTTTCGAACACCTGAACATTGTCACCACCGTCGATCACCCAGTCTTTTTGCTCATGGGGCGTGATGTGAATCTTATATTGAGCGTTTATTTCACCATCTCGTTGCAGTAAGTAGGCCACATTATACAACTTGCCATCTTCGATGACGGGCATACTGCCAGCAATAATGTTGATGTTGTAGGTGACTGCCATCTGCGAGAAGCGGTTTTTGATCTCTTCTGTAAAGCTAGCCAAAAAGCGAATTGCTTCGACGGAATTTTGGTCGTTTTGCAAGCCCATCAGCGGCGCGTTAAAGAATTCAGGGAATAGGGCGAAATCGGCTTTGTAGTTCGCAAGAGAAGAAATGAAGAACTCAGCCTGATCGAGCAAGTCCTCTAAGTCATTCATGGCGCGCATTTGCCACTGCACAACACCAATACGAATCAGCGTTTTTTCTACATCATGTACGGATTGAATATCCTCTTCGTAGAAGAAGTTATCCCACTCCAGCAGAGTTGCGTAGCCTTTAGAAGCACTATCCTCTGGCAAGTAACCGCGCATAATACGTTTTACATCGAAGTCGTTTGCAAGCTGAAAAGACAAAATAGGATCGTGAAGCTCACGGCGTTTTATTTTGTCGATGTACTCTGCAACGCTCAGTTCATCTGCGTATTGGTGGTAATTAGGAATGCGACCACCGGCTAAAATTGCTTTGAAGTTCTTACTACGGCAAAGCTCTTTACGCGCATCATACAAACGTCGACCTAAACGTAGCCCTCGATAGTCCGGGTGGACAAATACATCGAGACCATACATGGCGTCACCGGTCACTTGGTTTTGGATGACGTTGTTCTCGGTGATGATGTCGGTGTACAGGTGAGGAAGTGAAAATCGGTTGTAGTCCACTTTGATTGTTAGCGCTGCGCCGACAATTTTTCCGTTATCCTCAATACAGATTTGTCCATCAGGAAACTGATGAATAAGATCCATGATGGTCAGGCGTGGCCATGAGCCACCAACATCAGGAAAAACAAGGTCCATTAATTCCGCGAGCTCTGGGTAATCGGTCGGCTCAATGGTGCGTAAAGAGAGTCTTGGCGTGTTGCTGTCCATATCCTACTATCCATTTATCCTTTTTAAATAGTATGGATGAGAATGCCATAAATTTGAGCAGACAGATACCGAAGTCTTTGAGTTGTTTTGGTTTACCTAAACGAGTTTAAAGAAACAACATTAACTTAGCTTGCTCTTCAGCCATTCGTGAAATGCCACTACTTTTTTAGCTGAAAGTCGATAATTTGGAATCATCACGTAATAACCATAACCGCTCTGTAAAGAGAGGTTGAGAACATGCTGAATGTCCCCTCTTAAAATCGAATACTGCGCCATAAAATCGGGAAGCAAGGCGAGCCCTTTTCCCATTCTGACAGCTTCGCAAGCTAGGTAAAAATGTTCGACGCCTACAGGTTGATAGGTAACGGGAGATTCTACAGTGTAGACAGCTTTAAATTGCTCCCATAGCTGAGGGCGAGTGATTTGAGGTATAAAAGGATAATTGCTAACAGCGTGCACACTCTCAATTGCAGGAGCATTTGTGCAACCGACTAATAACAATGTTTCTTCGCACAGTAAGTTGCTGTATTCATAATGTGTGGATAATGGAAGGCAGCGAATATGTAAGTCACTTTCGTTGCTCGAATCTTTGACGTTCCCATCCCCGGTACAGACTCTTACTCGGATGTTAGGATGTTGCTGGTGGAAGTCATCAATATTAGGTATCAACCAAAGGCTGGCAAAAGAAGGGGTTACGTCCACGGTGAGTAATTCTTGCTTTGAATCTGACTGGATTAAGTTGGCAGTTGCATGCTGAATAAGCTCCAAAGCTTCTGTGACTTGCGGCAGATAACGCTTGCCCTCTTCGGTTAACTCAATACCACTCGCCCCTCTTTGTATTAAAGGTAAACCCACCAATTGCTCCAGCGATGCGATTTGTTTGCTTACTGCGCTTTGCGTAATACATAGGGCATCCGCTGCTTTAGAGAAACTGAGGTAATTAGAGACCGCGACAAACGTCCTTAATGCTCGAATAGAAGGGTATTCACTGCCTTTTAACATACTTCTGTTCCATTAAACTCTGCTTAGGCAAAGAGTAGAATATTCACGGCTTGAAGCAAAGTAAGATGCAACGTATGTGTGATTAGCTTCCTTTCTTATAAAAACTAGCTAAGCGTTTTTTGACGGATTAATCTACAAGAGTATTTTAGATGTTTATTTAATTTCTTTGAAAAATCTACAAATTAACAAGAATCTTTTTCACATCAGCGATTAACCCCAATTTAGTATTGTTTATATAAAGTAAACAGACAGCTCTTTTTTTCTATTTTTGTTCGGCGATCTTTAGAGGATTGTCAGTATTCTATAAAATTAAATATATTTTTCATTAATTTAAAGTTGGCATTGCATTTGCTCTTTACTATTCGAACCTTCAATGGAACTTATATTAGGAGAACGAAATGAAAAGCAATGTTGTTACTTTGATTAGCCTTTTTTCTTTAGCAACGTTTAGTACTTTATCACATGCTGCGGACTCCAACGATCATGGTGTATATGTTGGCGCCAACTACGGTTACTTAAAAGTTGATGGACAAGATGACTTTGATGATGACAGCGATGTTATTCAAGGTTTAGTTGGTTACCGTTTTAATCCTTACTTAGCGTTGGAAGGTGGTTACATTGATTTCGGTAGCTATGGTAATAACCTAGCAAATGCCGAAACAGACGGCTATACAGCGGCTATAAAAGTTACCGCTCCCATTGCTGATCGTGTCGACCTTTACGCAAAAGGCGGTCAAATGTGGTACTCGACGGATTACAACGTTGCGGGCTTCCAAGGCAACAAAGATGATGAAGGTGTATTCGCTGGTGCTGGTGTCGGTTTTAAAGTTACTGATAACTTCTTAGTTAACGCAGAATATATGTGGTACGACGTAGAACTCAATGCGGAGAATGTCGCGAACGGTGCAAACACGGAAACAGACTTTAACCAAGCATCACTAGGTGTGGAATATAGATTTTAATATTGTTAACAACTCTAAGCCCTAATAAAAAGCGAAGCCTAAATAGCTTCGCTTTTTCTGAACTCAATCTAGTTGAGGATAATAGAGCGTTTTTTAGAATAATTGTTCGTGCCTTTTACTGTCACTCTACTATATTTAGAGCATTTCTAACATGACTATCTAACCTTCTTACTAGTCTCGAAAAACAAAGTTTTATCACTCTATAAGTAATACTCGATAGGTCGATCGCTGCGCTACCTGACATTACATTCATGTGACCTAAAATACCGCGAACGTGTTCTGTATACTCATTTTTTAGTTTTGAGATGTACGCCATAGCTTTAGCTAGTTGATCCCAAGCAGTAAGGCCTACAGTTGCTATTTGTTGTATTATATGACCCAGACCTGAAATTCTTAATAAGGTCAAAATTGAAGAGACTATTTTACTTACCCAACCATCAGTCATCCGAGCATTATATCTATTGTTGAAGTCAAGAAATACGTTGCGTTCTAGGTAAGCTTGAGATTTGGGTTGTAGTGCCGACCACTCATTACTTGTAGCGGTATTGACATAACCCGGAACAGATTTTTTTCCTAGTCCATGAGCGCAGAAGTAGATGCCAGAACTTCCATCTAGCCGATACTCAATACCACCGTGAGTAAATGGCCAAAGAGGAGACATAGGAACTGGATCTGCGCCATGAGTGCAGCGATAGGAAGAATCTAACTCCCTTCTTGCGTATGGTTTAAAGCCAACTTTTGGTGCGCCAAAAGTATATAGGTGTACGCTATAGCCGTACTGACTCTTCACCCAATCTGCCGCTAATGAAGCAAGAGCACCACCTAAACTATGACCTACACAGTGTATTGCCTTCGGTGCTTTCATGTTCTTTTTCGAATAACCAGCGATGTATGCTGCAAGTTGTGGCTTTATCGTATTGAAGAGATTTACAAAACCTGCATGTACCCTGTAACCGGATGAGGTACCTGATATCCCAATGTTTCCATCGGTCATAATGTCGCCGATGTTTACTTGAGTGCCACGGAAGGAAAATACCAAAGTATCGGCAAACTCGCCCTTACCTCGACCTATCGCTACAAAATCTGATGTCATTCCACCAAATCCCATAAAGCCACTTGTCGTTCCTTTTTTGACATCATTCCTTAGATCAAATGTAAAAAACTTTGCTATATAACCACTAACGTTACGAACATTAGTTGCGAATACAGAATAGGGAATTTCTGCGATTCTAGATGATAGTTTTGGTGAGAGTGATTGCATTCTTTAATTTCCATATAAGTCAGAGTCAATATATCCAAATAAATCACATTGACTATTTACGTAGTAGTCATCGTTTTCGTCATCATCAATTGAAAAAGCAAAGTACTTAAGAGGGTTTGCTGCATCACAGACTAGATTAGCCATATTGTTTTTTACGTAATCCTCTATTTCATAGCCATCGAACGAACCTTCCCAAATAATAACGCTTTCATCAATATCTAGTTCTGTGGTTAAAACAATAGTTACATAATGTTCAATAAGCGGGATCTTAACGCTCTCTTTGTTCTCATACACAGGAGAAAATTCAAACCGACCATTGCTGTCAGTAAATGTTGATAAGTCTATTGATTTTCCTGAAGCGCTTAAACCAATATTAAGACTAACCTTTTGGTTATTAATCGGCTTCCCTTTTTTTGTTATCACACCATTGATTTGTGGTGTGTATTGGTTAACTTTATCGTTATTCAATATACTCTCTCCAAAACTCATATTAATGCTCAACAATATGATTGTAATAAATCCAAATAAGTAATTTCTCACATCGACTTTTTTCATTTTAAAAATCTATAAATCTATATGTATTGTGTGTTTTTACAATATTTAATTTTAACTATGTGATTCATATTGCATTGCTCTGTAACTTGTGAATTTGAAAATTACATTTTTAGATTTATGTTTATCTATTTGACCGATTTTTATTAGCATTAATAAAGTTTAAATCTGGAACACTCAGTCTGCGCTAATCTTAGGTAGTTATATTGTATTGGATTTTTGAGGCTTTCATCAGGTAATGTGAAAGAAAAATAAACGAGAGCTACCGAATGATAAAAACTCTATAAATACTAGGTTTCAGACAATGAAATCGTATTGAAAATAGTTAATTATTCGCTTTGTCAAGAGGTATTTTTATTGCTTTACATCGTAATGCTAGATTGACTTGATAATTTATTTTTCCGCCAATTGTGATAACCAAGAGCAAAAGAAAAGGCTTATTTAGTATCTTTTGATGGTTAGTGATAAACCCAAATTGTTCTACTTTAACCCATCATAATTCTATAACTTAGATTTAGCACTCGTAGTTGTTGATAACTCAAAAACTTAGAACACTTTAAATCGAAGAACATATAGACACACTTTTTTCCTTGGATGAGTTCTTCTGAACTTCCGTGTAGTTTTGGTGGTGTATTTATGAGCGTATCGTCTGTTACTTAATACTCAACGAGTTTTTAAATCGGCGTACGTTCAGAGTTATGCAGTAATGCTCGTGAAAAGTTATCAGGTAGCATGAGTGCGTGAGAAAAGAAGACAATGTGGATAGTGGATAGTGGGTTGTTGATACAAAAAAGGCCACCCGAGGGTGGCCTTTTCCAAATGTTTGGTGGAGCTGGCGGGAGTTGAACCCGCGTCCGAAAACCGTTCATCATTGGTACTACATGCTTAGTCGATCTTTAATTTCGCCACCCACCTGCGAACCGACACGCTAATGAATGACTAGCCTGAATTAAAATTCGCCGTTCATCTCTCAGGCGGGAGAATCCGGGCTAGCGCGTTTGGGTTTGATCCCTCGTTGATCCCCGTCTTACGTGCGGAAGCTAGGGCGAGAGAGCTCTTAGCAGGTTATTAAGCTGCTAGTGCGTAGTTTTCGTCGTTTGCGACTATTTTTTTGCGGTTTGTTAACGAGGCCTACCGCACCTCGGCATGCACCTCAGACTTCTGAATTCCCGTCGAATCCTAAATCAGCCCCAGGTAATATTCGCATAGTAACAGAAAAGCATTGGCTGTCCAGTACTATGCGTTTAAGTGGTCAAGATTAACGCAGCGCGCTCTTCATTACGCGTGCTTTTTCTCTTGCCCAGTCTTTTTCTTTTAGATCCGTACGTTTATCGTGCAGCTTTTTACCTTTTGCTACGCCAATTTTTAGTTTCACCCAAGAGCGAGACCAGTACAGTGAGAGGGCCGTTAATGTCATACCTTCACGGTTTACACGTCCGAATAGATTATCCAGCTCACGACGACTCATTAGTAGTTTACGCACACGTGTAGGATTCGCCACAACGTGTGTCGATGCCTGATTTAAAGGAGTGATTGTCATGCCACTCACAAAGGCTTCACCGTCACGCATAAATACGTAACTTTCAGAAATATTGGCTTTACCTTGGCGAAGGGCTTTCACTTCCCAACCTTGGAGCTCCAAGCCAGCTTCGATTTCATCATCGATGAAATACTCGTGGCGAGCTTTTTTATTCAGCGCGATAGTATTGCTACCCGCTTTTTGTTTCGTTTTTTTCTTTGCCATAATAGCGTCATTATACGGGTTGGATATCGGATAGGAAATCCTTTTATTTGCGCAATCGTGGAATAAAAGTAAAATTGGCGAGTAGCTTTAAATCTGTACATGTATCGATAGGAGTATGTATGAAGCAAGTCAGCCGTTCTGCGCTTGTGTCTTTTAGCGCCGAACAGATGTTCAATCTGGTTAATGATGTTGCTAAATACCCTGAATTTCTGCCTGGTTGCTCGGGCTCTAGAATCATTGAGTCTTCGGGGAATGGTATGGTGGCTTCTGTCGATGTGGCGAAGGCTGGAATCAGCAAAACGTTTACGACTTCAAATGAGTTGATCCCAGGTCAGGCAATTATGATGAACTTGGTGGATGGCCCGTTTAAGACGTTGCGTGGTGGTTGGATTTTTACCGCGCTAGATGAGCAAGCTTGCAAGGTTGAACTAAAGCTTGAGTTTGAATTCTCAAGTAAAATGATTGAGATGGCCTTCGGTAAGATTTTTAACGAGCTTACTAGTAATATGGTAAATGCATTTACTAAACGCGCAAAACAGGTCTACGAGTGTTATGAGTATTGAGTCAGATATGATTCACGTTGAGGTTGTCTATGCTCTTCCTCATGAACAGCGTGTATTTAACTTAGTGGTAAATAATCACGCAACGGTAGAAGAGATCATTCGACAATCCGGTGTATTGGAGTTGTACCCTGAAATTGATTTGTCCAAGAACAAAGTGGGTGTGTTTAGTCGTAACGTGAAGTTGGATGCGACCGTTCGAGATCGAGACCGAATAGAGATTTATCGTCCGTTACTCGCCGATCCGAAAGAGATTCGCCGTAAAAGGGCGGAGCAGGCTAAAGCCGAGGGAAGTGCAGACCCAGTCACCGGTGGCAAGCCTAGTTCTGTACGTAAAAATAAGCAGGATTAATATAAACCCAATAGCTCATGTGAGTTACTCAAAGTTTGACTAACGTGATTTCTATATAATAAAAAACCTCCCAAACGGGAGGTTTTTTTGCAAAAGTCAGTTTACTGAATTTGCTCGTAAAATGCGTCACTTTTTGGAAAGTCACCACTGATGTCTGCGAGTGTGCCTTGGTCATTAAAGTTTACAATCAGATCTTTCTGTACTGGTTCGCCATGGCCAGGAGTATGATGATAGATGTAATACCAAGTGTTTGGATAGCCGTTTTCAATAAGCATTGGCGACCCTAATACGAAGCGAACCTGTGCTTTAGTCATCCCAAACTTTAATTTATCAACCGCACTTTGTTCTACATAGTTGCCTTGGTTGATATCAATACGATAAACCAGTCTTTCCAATACCGAACATCCTGTCAGCAATGTCATTGCTAATGGTACGGCAACTAACCACTTCTTTAATTGCATAATAATTTCTTAGTAACCTTTAAAATACTGCGCTGATAATAAACAAGCTCGACGCAGATGTAAAAAGCTATGCGTCGTATGGTAGACAATCTGACAACGAATTTTGAGTTGAGTTGCATTTATTCACCGATATTAGGCGGTAAATGTCACCACATGACGTATTAGTTAGGTGACGAAGAGCACATTTCAATCGGAGGTAGGGTGATGGACGCTTTCAGCGGTGAGCCAAGCCTAGTGACTCGTTAGTCGGTTTTGGCGAATTCGCGTAATGTATCACCTGAAAAACGATAATACTCTTTTTCATGAATTAGTGTTGCACCAATTGAGCGGTAAAACTGACCTGCGGTAGGGTTACTACTTTCAGCTGTCCAGTCCAACCTTTGGCATCCACACTTGATCGCCAAAGATGCCAGATACTTCATTAACTTGAGACCAACCCCTTTTCCTCGAACCTTCGAAGATACGAACAGATCTTTTAAGTACATCTGCCCTGAGAGTTTTGGGGCAGGGAACATGACGGTATAAGATGCAAAGCCTACGACGTCATCATTATCGTAAACCGCAATGATATTAACACCAGAATGTTCAGAGAAGACTTGGCTCTTTAGATAATGGACCAGATCGTGTTTTGATGAAGCTTTTTCTTTGAAGTAGTAATGTTCTAACTCAATAAAAATAGGGATGAGATCTAAGCAGTTGGTTTTGTGTATTGCTCTGATATCCATATCTCATCCCTTGTCGATTTATTAAGCGGCGATAAGCAGTTCTTTTGCGTTTGCCAACGTTGAGTCGGTTATTTGACTACCACCAAGTAAGCGAGCTAATTCTGCCACACGTTGTTGTTCATCTAATGCGTGCATTTGGGTTTCGGTTTGGCCTGCTTTGGTTTGCTTAGCAACAAACATTTGTTGATGGCCGCATCCGGCAACTTGAGGGAGGTGAGTGACACACAATACTTGAGTAGATTCGCCAAGCTTGCGTAGCATTTTGCCCACTACGGCAGCTGTTGGGCCACTAATACCTACATCCACTTCATCGAAGATTAAACTTGGTGTATCTACTTTCTGAGCGGTGATCACTTGGATCGCTAGAGAGATACGTGATAGCTCACCGCCTGACGCAACTTTTGCTATAGGTTGCAATGGTTGTCCCGGGTTGGTCGATACTAAGAAGCACACGCTGTCCATGCCAAGCGGCGATGGGTGCGTGTTGTCATTGCTAACTTCGATACTGAATACTGCTTTCTCCATGCTCAATTCGTGCATGCTTTGTGTGATCAGTTTGTTCAGTTCTTTTGCGTAACGGCTGCGTGATTTGTGCAGTTTTTCTGCTTGTGTTAGAAAGCTTTGGTACTTGTGTTCTACTTCTTGAGCAAGCTCATCTAAACGTTCATCGGAGCAATCTAACGCTTCTACTTGGGCCAGAAGATCTTGATGATGTTGGTATAGTTCTTCTGGCATTACGTGGTGTTTACGAGCTACAGACATCACTTTAGAAAAACGTTCTTCTACATAAGCCATACGAGCAGGATCAACATCGATGCCATCTAAGTAGCTGCGTAATTCATTCTTCGTTTCTTCAAGTTGAATCATCGCTTCTGACAGCATGTTAGGTAGCTCAGATAGCTTTTCATCTAATTCGGCTAATTGAATTAGGGAGTGATTGGCCGATTGCAAAATACCAAGCGCATTGACTTCTTCACCTTCGTAAATAAGTTCGATGGCTTGCTGACAGGTAGTGGCGAGTTCACCACTGTTGGATAGTCGTTTATGCTCTTGCTCGAGCTCTGCAAATTCTTCTTCACCTAGCGATAACTCATTCAGTTCTTTGATTTGGTATTCAAGCAACTGTTTTTGCGCCTGGTTTTGCTGGCTATTTTCTTTTAGCTGCTTGAGGTTATTATCCGCCTGACGCCAATGCTGGTAAGCACTTCGTGTGCTTTTTAGTAGGTTTAAATGCCCAGCATATTGGTCGAGCATGGCCATTTGGTGCTCACTTTTCATCAATTGATGATGAGCGTGCTGCCCATGGATATTGATAAGTAGCTGCCCTAGAGATTTGAGTTGTGATAGTGGAACAGGGCTGCCATTAATGAAGGCTCTTGAGCGGCCTTCTTTTGTGATAATACGACGCAAAATACACTCACTGCCATCTAGCAGATCGTTATCTTCTAACCAACGTGTTGCATGTAAGTTGTTGTCCAATAAAAAAGCGGCGCTAACTTCGGTTTTCTCTTCACCTTGTCGCACCATGCCGGCATCGGCTCGTCCGCCTAAGCAGAGCCCTAAAGCATCGATAGCAATGGATTTACCCGCGCCTGTTTCACCTGTAATGGTGGTCATGCCCTTAGAAAGCTCGAGTTGTAAAGACTTAACAATCGCAAAATTATTAACACTTAGATGAGCCAGCATTTTATTTACCTGTATAACTGAACAATACTGTATAAGAGAACAGTATATACTGTTTCTTTATACAGTAAAGTCAGGTAAGGAAAATTTTCTTTGTAGGCTGTTTTTTTGTGATGAAGTGGGAAAAATGAGCCGATGTGATTACAACGACTCATTAAAATTGAACAGGTTACGGACGAGTTGGGTTAATCGTTAGTGGTTCTAGTGTGACGACTGCATTCACACCTGCACCTGGGTGATCTACGTATGAAGTATCTTGCATTAGAGTGTAGTAAACGTCGACGAAGTCATCATCATTCGTGAGTACACCATCGGGGATAGTGTCGATGATCTTGTTCGTGATTTGCGGAATAATCGCGTAAGCCTGAACTTCTGGATCTGGAATCGCTTTCAATACTTCTTCGGCAACTTGAACAAGGAGTTTTGCCAATTGTTTATAGTCTGTGCCGTCATCTTGCTCCATGAGCACAATGTCTGCCGCACCCCAGCGGTAACGAGACCAGTGAATAATGATCTGATTCGGATAGTAATCTTGGTTATCGTAGTCTAAGTATGGAAGCTCCACCAAATCGAGAGTAGGTTCATCACGACTTGGATTGACGCCCGTTACGATAGCGTAGATTTCTGCCTTGCCAGAGATCCAAGGTTCTTTGTCATCGGCTAGACGGATCTTTTTCAACTGCGTGGTTTGAATTGGAGCCGCTTCGCTATTTGACAATAGCGGTGTATTTTGGCGTTGTTCATCAGCAATATATGGTTGAACTAAAGCTGGTTGACCGAGTTTTTTCATCTCAGCTTGCATAGCTTGCAAGCCTGCTTTTAGCTCTGCAGAGCTATTGTTATCAACGACAAGCACAGGTACCTCAGGGAGCTGGTAAACATCGAGTTGATGGATGTTGCCATAAACATCAAATGCTTCGATGTATTGCCAATTCTCATCATCACCACTTGGTTCAAATGCAAATAATGGCTCGACCTCGCCACTTTGCCATGCTGTTATCATGGCTTCATTTGCCAAGCGAACTTCTAACAACTGATCTGAGTATTCAGAAATACCTTTCCAGCTACGAATTTGAGTGTCAGCTTGTACAAGCTGGCGGCTGAACTCTGAGTTAGGGTTTTGCTTAACAAATGCTGATACAGAAACGTTAGTCTGTTGCGGAGTAATATCTCTTCTCAGCATGGGTTCAATGGCAGCATAATTCTCACTCAATTGTTGAGCTAGGGCCCGTTTCGTCTTAGTGATATCTTCCGCTTTTGCGTTGGACACACTGTTGACTTGCGTTTCCTCTGATTGGCAGCCAATAAGTGCTAATGTACTGAGAACAGACAGAATGATGGTTTTCTTCATAATATGTCCTTTATTGATTGTATGAAATAGAGTTAATACTCTATTCATGGTGAGAATATCACCGGACATAGATCATTGAATTTGCTTTTCTATCTTTTGTGTAAAGTTTGCCCACAGGATCAAAATTTATAAGCTTCTCTTTAATGATGACAAATATCGTGTCGCCTCACTACTTTGTGTCTATTTCTTGTCTAAGAAAGCCAAAAGCCAGTAGCAATTGAGCTGCTGGCTTTTTTATTGAAGTTATTACCCTGAGTAACAAGTGTTAGAACAATTTACTAGACCAGCCAAGCTTATTCCGTAAGACGTGATAGTAGCTGTAGTCTTTTGGATGGATGAGCTTTAGTACATTTGGACTTTGATAGATGTGAATTTCGTCGCCAGGGGTAACTGGAAGTGAGACTTGTCCATCACAGCTAACTTCTTGTGTTCCACGGTTTTCTGGTGATACCACCAATTTAATTCGACGTTTTCCATCAACCACCAAAGGTCGACTCGACAATGTATGAGGGAACATTGGCACGAGTGAAATGGCATTCAAGCTAGGAGAAAGAATTGGGCCGCCGCCAGAAAGTGAATATGCCGTCGAGCCAGTCGGAGTGGAGACAATCAAACCGTCGGCCCGTAAAGAGAAGGCGAAGCTTTCATCAATATACACTTCAAATTCAATCATATGAGCAATTTGCCCTGGGTGAAGTACGGCTTCGTTTAGCGCAGCGTTATGGCTCTTTATTTGTCCGTGGCGGTGTACTTCCGCCTCTAAAAGAAAACGCTCCTCTTCAATGTACTCACCGTCGAGTACCGCTTGCAGAGACGCTTGGAAGTCGTCTGGGTTCAAGTCAGTTAAGAAGCCCAAATTTCCGCGGTTCACGCCTATAACTGGTACATCAAATCGGGATAAAATTCTTGCTGCACCTAGCATGTTGCCATCGCCACCAACCACAATGGCTAGATCGGCATTTTTTCCTAGTTCAACTAAGCTAGCAAACTGACTCTGTGGGATATCATCCAGTATTGCGGCAAGGCGATCGTCAATGAATACTTTATAGCCCTCAGAGGTCAACCATTGGTACAACTCTTTATGAGTTTGAATTGCTTGTTGATCTCTTGGTTTTCCGATAATCGCGATCACGTTACATGGATTTTTCATAGCATTTCCGCATTAAAGAGGCTTGAATCAGGAATCTTCATCCCCATAATAATGGCAAGTCACCTAAATATGCGAATTTTTATGTGGTTAAAGCCCGCAAAAACGCGCATGGCTTTAAGGGCATTATGTTGAATTCTGGAGATATCATGAGCAACGAAGAAAACAAAGTTACAGAAGAAGAGCTTGATCAAATCATCGAAGAGGCTGAAAAAGTAGAAGCTGAAGCACAAGAAGTTGAAGCTGAGCTTGAAGAGCTTGGTGATGAGACAGACGCTAAGATTGCTCAACTAGAAGCGGCACTATTGTCTAGCGAGGCAAAAGTAAAAGAGCAACAAGATGCGGTGTTGCGTTCTAAAGCTGAAGTAGAAAACATGCGTCGTCGCACTGAGCAAGAGATCGATAAAGCACGTAAGTTTGCGTTGAACAAGTTTGCAGAAGAGCTGCTTCCTGTTATTGATAACCTAGAGCGTGCAATTCAAGCGGCAGATACAGAGAATGAAACTGTGAAGCCGTTCCTAGAAGGCGTTGAACTAACCCATAAAACGTTTGTAGACGTTGTCGCGAAATTTGGCTTGAAAGCAATCAACCCTGAAGGTGAAGCATTCAATCCAGAGTTCCATCAAGCGATGTCGATTCAGGAGAGCCCTGATCATGAATCAAACACTGTTATGTTTGTTATGCAAAAAGGTTACGAACTAAACGGTCGTGTGATTCGTCCGGCAATGGTAATGGTTGCTAAGTAACTTTAACTCCCTGTTTTTTAAATATAAAAGCGCCCATCATTTTTGATGGGCGCTTTTTTGTTTTAAACATAAATGACTGCATCGAACTTCGTTGTATATCGATAAATGAAAATTTGATCCCCTTCATATTTTTTCCTATTGGTTAATTATTTTCCTATAGGAGATTTTCTCTCATCTCGCTGCGTGTTTATTAACGGAAAGGGCTATAAGTGATTGTAATCATTCGCTGTGTGAATGTTTGTTCTGCATAGGAATGTAAATATAGTCATTTTTTCTAAAACAATTTCGTTAACAAAAATGTAAATTATCACTTTATTTTGTAACTTCGGTGTGTATGATTTGCGACTAATGCTTTAAAAGTAAGCATATATAACTACAAAAATGTAAATAGTAAACACAGCATATCGGAGATTTATAATGGATAAATCGCTTTCTAGTAAGATTTTTATAGGCTTGTTTGCCGGCCTTGTGCTGGGGACAGCAATTCAGTACTTATTTAGCGGTATTGCGATTTTTGATACATACCTACTTGGAGCAGCAGAAGGTGTTGGCGGCATGTTCGTCTCACTGATCAAATTGCTTGTTGTTCCTTTAGTTTACGTTTCAATCGTATGCGGCATTGTTGACTTGAAAGATATCAGTGCATTTGGTCGTCTTGGTGGAAAAACTTTTACCCTTTACATTCTTAACACCATCATTGCGATTACGGCGGCTTTGACTGTCGGCTTGATCTTCCAGCCAGGAGCGGGCGCTAATCTAGCAGGAACGGTATCTGAGGCTGTACAGCTGACAACGACAGAGACGCCGGACATTTTCTCTTTAGTTGTTAACATTGTTCCTAGCAATCCTGTACAAGCGTTTGCTAGCGGCGACATGCTGCAAATCATCTTTATGGCAATTTTGACGGGGCTTGCAATTCAAGCTTTGGATTCTCGTGGTGGCCCAGCTATTCGCACATTCAAAATGGCAAATGAAATCATGATGAAATTGGTTGGATTAGTGATGAGTCTTGCACCATATGGTGTGTTCGCACTAATGATTCAACTAGGTGCAACGCTAAACGCCAATACATTAATGTCCGTTGCCGGTTACGTGGCTTTGGTGGTTGCGATGTTGGTGTTTTGGATCTTCTTCTTCTACCCAATGGCAGTGAGTATTGCGACAGGAACTTCTCCAAAGACTTTCCTACGTGCAACTCGTGAGCAGATTCTTTTTTCTCTATCTACCGCGAGCTCAAACGCGACTATCCCGGTAACGATGCGCACACTGACAGAAAAGCTTCAGGTCTCTAAATCGGTTGCTGGCTTCGGTGTACCACTGGGCGCAACGATGAATATGTCTGGTGTGTCTATCTATATTGCTCTAGCAACGATGTTTGTTGCGAACGCTTTTGGCCAGCCAATTAACACCGCAGACATCTTCACACTTGGCTTAACTATTCTTCTGTTATCTATTGGTGCTGGCGGCGTTCCTGGGGGCGGCGTGGTAATGGTAGGCGTTTTGCTTCACCAACTGGGTTTACCACCTGAAGGTTTAGCAATCATTGCAGCGGTCGACCGTATTAATGATATGTTCTGTACATCATCTAACGTTGTCGGCGACACGGCAGTGAACACCATTGTTGCAAAAACAGAAGGTGAGATAGGTAAAGAAGAAGGTGTTGATGCTGAGCCTGCTCAAGCGAACGCCTAATACCTTGAATCATTTATTTTAACCCTAATATTGAAGCGAGCTCTTATGAGCTCGTTTTTTATTTAGGAAGAGTCGGACATAAATAAATTTATCTGGGAAATGACGTTTTGTTGCGCTACAGCAGTGTGACGAGTTCCCAACTAATCAGAAAGAAACACATAAATTTCGAAAAAAGACGCTTTTTTTTAATTCTGCCCTTGAAAAGCATTTTGCCGCCCTTATCTATGTGGCATAGAGAAGCAAACATTGATTATTTTTGTTTGTGAGCAAGGGTTGAAACCCGATTCTCCTCCCCCCACATTGGGGTTATAACCAAACGAAAATAGAATTTATTCGGAGATAGCCAGATGGGTAAAATCATTGGTATTGACTTAGGTACTACTAACTCATGTGTTGCTGTATTAGACGGCGACAAACCACGTGTAATTGAAAACGCAGAGGGCGAACGTACTACTGCATCGGTTATTGCTTACACTGACGGTGAGACGCTAGTAGGTCAACCAGCGAAACGTCAAGCAGTAACTAACCCAGAAAACACGCTATTTGCAATTAAGCGTCTAATCGGTCGTCGTTTTGAAGACGAAGAAGTTCAGCGTGACATCGAAATCATGCCTTACAAAATCGTTAAGGCTGACAACGGTGATGCTTGGGTAGAAGCGAAAGGCCAAAAAATGGCAGCTCCTCAGGTTTCTGCTGAAGTTCTTAAGAAAATGAAGAAAACTGCTGAAGACTTCCTTGGTGAGGAAGTAACTGGCGCAGTTATCACAGTACCTGCTTACTTTAACGATGCTCAGCGTCAAGCGACAAAAGATGCTGGCCGTATCGCAGGTCTAGAAGTTAAACGTATCATCAACGAACCAACAGCAGCTGCGCTAGCTTACGGTCTTGATAAGAAAGGCGGCGATCGCACTATCGCGGTATACGACCTTGGTGGTGGTACATTCGATATTTCAATCATCGAAATCGATGAAGTTGAAGGCGAGAAAACATTCGAAGTTCTAGCAACTAACGGTGATACTCACCTAGGTGGTGAAGACTTTGATAACCGTCTAATCAACTACTTGGTTGATGAGTTCAACAAAGAGCAAGGCATCAACCTTAAAAACGACCCACTAGCAATGCA
The DNA here is from genome assembly GCF_033339595.1 of Vibrio sp. 2096. Taxonomy (NCBI): domain Bacteria; kingdom Pseudomonadati; phylum Pseudomonadota; class Gammaproteobacteria; order Vibrionales; family Vibrionaceae; genus Vibrio; species Vibrio sp. 2096. The sequence goes on along the minus strand of NZ_JAWOUX010000008.1, from coordinate 139,527 downwards.
GCGTGTTAAAGAAGCAGCAGAGAAAGCGAAAATCGAGCTTTCTTCTACTTCTCAAACAGACGTAAACCTACCTTACGTTACTGCAGATGCAACTGGTCCTAAGCACATGAACATTAAAGTGACTCGTGCAAAACTAGAATCTCTAGTTGAAGACCTAGTACAACGCTCTCTTGAGCCATTAAAAGTAGCTCTAGCTGACGCTGACCTATCAGTAAACGACATCACTGACGTAATCCTAGTTGGTGGTCAGACTCGTATGCCAATGGTTCAAGCGAAAGTTGCTGAGTTCTTTGGTAAAGAAGCGCGCCGTGACGTAAACCCTGACGAAGCAGTAGCAATGGGTGCTGCAGTTCAAGGTGGTGTACTTGCTGGTGACGTTAAAGACGTACTACTACTAGACGTAACTCCACTGTCTCTAGGTATCGAGACAATGGGTGGCGTGATGACTAAGTTAGTTGAGAAGAACACAACTATCCCAACTAAAGCGAACCAAGTTTTCTCTACAGCGGAAGACAACCAGAGCGCGGTAACTATCCACGTTCTACAAGGTGAGCGTAAGCAAGCGATGTACAACAAGTCTCTAGGCCAATTTAACCTAGAAGGCATCCAGCCTGCACCACGTGGTATGCCACAAATCGAGGTTACGTTTGACCTTGATGCGGATGGTATCCTACACGTGTCTGCGAAAGACAAGCAGACTGGTAAAGAGCAGAAGATCACTATTCAAGCTTCTGGCGGTCTAAGCGATGAAGACATCGAGAAAATGGTTCAAGAAGCAGAAGCTAACAAAGAAGCGGACAAGAAGTTCGAAGAGCTAGCGACTGCACGTAACCAAGCTGACCAAATGATTCACGGTACTCGTAAGCAAGTAGAAGAAGCTGGTGAAGCGCTACCTGCAGAAGAGAAAGAGAAGATTGAAGCAGCAATTTCTGAGCTAGAAACAGCACGTAAAGGCGAAGACAAAGAAGCTATCGATGCTAAAGTTCAAGCACTAATGACTGCTTCTCAAAAGCTGATGGAAATCGCTCAACAACAAGCTCAAGCGCAGCAAGCACAAGGTGCTGACGCAGGTGCACAGTCTAAAGAAGACGACGTTGTAGATGCTGAGTTCGAAGAAGTTAAAGACGACAAGAAATAATATTTCTTAACCAGATGGCTGCATAGCCATCTGGGGTCGATAAGACTTCGTGTGCGGGCGTTTGGGGCAACTCTTACGCCCGTCTGTTTGTAAACGCTGTCTTTCTAGTTAAGTATGTTGCAGACAAGTGCACTTACCTAGAACGATACAAACACCAAGCGGTGAATCGATGCCGTTTGTAGTAATTAACTGGTGACGAAGAACATGTCAAAACGTGATTTTTACGAAGTATTAGGCGTAAGCCGTGATGCCTCAGAGCGCGATATCAAAAAGGCGTATAAGCGTCTAGCGATGAAATTCCACCCAGACCGAAACCAGGGTGATGATTCTGCGGCGGACAAGTTTAAAGAAGTAAAAGAAGCGTACGAAGTTCTGACCGACCCTCAAAAGAAAGCGGCGTACGACCAATACGGTCATGCAGCTTTTGAACAAGGCGGCGGTGGTTTCGGTGGCGGCGGCTTTGGCGGCGGCGGTGCTGATTTCGGCGACATCTTTGGCGATGTATTCGGTGACATCTTTGGTGGTGGTCGTCGTGGCGGTGGTGGCCACCGTGCCCAGCGAGGTGCTGACCTACGTTACAACATGGAATTGACGCTAGAAGAAGCGGTTCGTGGTGTAACGAAAGAGATCGAAGTACCGACACTAGTACACTGTGATACCTGTGATGGTAGTGGCGCGAAGAAAGGTTCATCTGCTGAAACATGTGGTACCTGTCATGGTCATGGTCAAGTACAGATGCGCCAGGGCTTCTTCGCAGTGCAACAAACCTGTCCTACCTGTCACGGCAAAGGTAAAATCATTAAAGACCCTTGTAATGAGTGTCATGGTCAAGGTCGTAAGCAGAAAACAAAAACACTTAACGTTAAGATCCCAGCAGGTGTTGATACTGGCGACCGTATTCGTCTATCTGGCGAAGGTGAAGCGGGAGAAATGGGAGCACCAGCGGGTGACTTGTATGTACAAGTGCACGTGAAAGAGCACCATATCTTCGAGCGTGATGGCAACAACCTATACTGTGAAGTGCCAGTAAGCTTTGCGATGGCAGCTCTAGGTGGTGAAGTTGAAGTACCAACCCTAGATGGTCGCGTAAGCCTAAAAGTGCCTTCAGAAACGCAAACAGGTCGTATGTTCCGTATGCGTGGTAAAGGTGTGAAAGGCGTTCGCGGTGGCGGTGTTGGTGATCTTATTGTTAAGTTGGTTGTTGAAACACCAGTAAACCTAAGCTCACGCCAAAAAGAACTGCTCAAAGAGTTTGAAGAGTCTTGTGGTGGTGAAGCGGCGACAAAGCACAAGCCTAAATCAGAAGGCTTTTTCAACGGTGTGAAAAAGTTCTTTGATGATTTAACCAGCTAAGACGTTAGTGAAAAGCACAAATACAAAGGCCTGCTAAAATGCAGGCCTTTTTGCATCTCGGTGTTCTTCCTAATTCCAGCAATCACTTGGTTCTTCGACATTTGTTGACGTTAAAGTAATCGTTTTAGAACCAGTCAAGCACTCGTCGTCGTCTTGTCCCAGAGCCGATTTTGCTGTTGCTGTAATGGTATAGGCCGTACTTGCAGAGCTCGCAATATCGAAAGAAAATCTATTTGTGTCTGAGTCACATAGAGTGCATGTGCCTCCAGAGAGAATATGACTCCAGTCGTACCCACCATCATAAGATGTCTCTAGCTCTAGCTGAATTCGACTAAGATCGCTCAAGGCAACCGTCCTATGAGACTTGATTACATGATTAGTGTAAGAGGGGTATGCGACTGCAGCAATGATCCCGACAATCACTACAGCTACCAGTAATTCGATCAATGTCATCCCTCTCAATCCTTTTTTGTAGCCGTTACAACGAGAAATTCGAATCATCACGAGTAGTTTCCTTTTCACTTTTCCGCCTATTTTTGGCAGGTGATAGCATCTGTGCAAGATGAATTACGGCCCTTTTGCCGTTTACATAGGAATTTGGGAAATGCCTCGCGGGTTTACGTTGTTGGAGCTTCTTATTACTGTTGCTGTACTGAGTATTATATTGGCGTTTGCAGCTCCAAGCTTTAGCCGTGTTTCACAAACTGTGCAAATGCAGCGATTAGCAACTGAATTAGCTGGTTTTCTAAGCCAAAGTAAGTCCGAGGCGGTAATGAGAAATCAAAAATTATATATTCATTTCTCTATGGCTAAAAACGTCGTTGTCAGTCAAGGTGCATGGTCTCTACAGTTAACTAACTCGTCTAGCGGCTCTGGGGGCGTAATTTTAAGCCTTTCCGGCTCTGCCTACTCTGAATTATCTTTGAAGCACAGCTACGAGAATCAAAAAATAAGCTTCGATGAGGTCCGTGGACGACCCCAAGGAGGAAATATAGAGTTTTTCCCAACTAATGCTCAAAACATAAAACTACAAGCAAAGCTCTCCAACCCTCCCGGAAGGATAAAAATTTGTAGTAACTCTGGAGCTAAGTTATATGATTACCGTCAGTGCTAACAAACGCTATCAAATAGGTAGCTCTTTAATCGAATTGATGATTAGTTCTTTAATTGGGTTAATTGTCCTTAGTGTAGTGGGCTCTATATTCTTGAGTTTACAAAAAACAGCAAAGGAAAAAAGCTTAGGGCTAAATTTATTGCAAGGTCTGAATATCACTTTATCTGTTATGAAAGAAGATATTCAAAGAGCAGGTTATGATGGTGGGAACGGTAGTTCACTCAAATTATCCGGAGCTACAGGAACCATAATGCTGAGCGGCGCCTCTTCTGTAGGGCTTGTGTATTTTAAAGAGGACTCAGCTGCCAATGAAGACTATCGAAATATTAAGTATGAGAAGAGAGATACTCGGTTTTTTATATGTGAAAAAGGTGTTGTGTCTCAAACACAAATATTATCTTTTGATGGTATAGATTTTTGTCGTTCTCTATTTGATGATGATATTTTCCAAGTTACCCAATTCACCGTTAGTTCAGAAACAGTGACTAATGGAGGAAATGTAAGTTCGGTCACGAGCGTTAAGTTAGGTTTGAAAACGATTGATGGAGCCTTTAGTGAAGTTGCGGAGTTTTCTATCAAACAAAGGAATTGGCAATGACATCTAAATATAGCTATTCCGGTTATACCACTTTGCTTGTGACTTCTATACTTTTATTACTTGCTTTAATTGCATCATTAGCATCATCCAAAGGTGTATTTTTTCAAATAAAAGTTGCGCAAAACGAAATAAAATCTCGACAAGCACATTGGTTAGCGGAAGGAGGTGTTGAATGTGCATGGGCGCAATTTAGAGTTAATAATATTGTACCAGCCGTAATAACAGATTGTGGCTCAGGGCTTTGGACGATTCCGAGTTTTACGAGTACTTCCAATGGGTATTTGGTTACTTCTAATGTTGGATTTACAAGCATTAGTAAGGAGATTATTTTGGGAGGTAACTTGAGTTATGGTGCAATGCAGTCTAGTGCAGACATTTATTTTCATTCTAGTGCAACGTTCTCTACTCCAGACCCAGGGGAATTGAGCAGCGATGGGTGGGAGTGTATTGCGTTAAGGTATAAAAAGCGCTTTTACTCCTCTTCAGTTGATAATAAAGGCGTAATTCATGGAGAGTCTCCCTATGCCGATTTTAACAACCCTACAAATAAAGATTGTGCAAACACGACGGCAAACCGTCATCTCTCATCTAGTGTTGGCGGGGTTGATGCTGGTGATGATTTTACTCAAGATACAGATTTAAAGCCATTTGAATCCTTCTTTGGAGTAAAGGCTGAAGAGCATAACGATGTCCGAGATAATGGTGTATTTCATGTTATGACGGGCTCAGTGGCTGATGGTATACCTAATTGTGGTGCTGCTTTAACAGCAGAAATTCAGTCAGGGAAGCATCATTTATGGGTGGAAGGGAGCTGTGAAATCAAGCAATCGGAATACAATGATTTAGTGAATGCTACATCATCGACCAATGGCGTAACAGTGCTCATTCATGATGGTCTTTTCTCCGTGATGGGACCACCGAGCTCCGGCGCTACATCAAATAAGTTTAAAGGGGTCTTGTTTCATTTCAATCATGATTATACCCCGACAACAGCGGATTGGGTTGGGTTCGAAGCCAATGCTCACCTAAATCATGTGCCAAGTGTTGTTGAAGACTCATACAGGACAATAGCTTCTTATTATCAGCATGGTTCTTTTACGGTATCTGGTGGTCAATATTTTGATAGTGAAGATCAGGCAGCGGTTTTCTTCGATTCTTTGGACTTTAGATACAATAAAGATGTGATAGACAATTCAAGGAATGCGCATGCAATTCCTAGATGGAAAAAAGGCTCCTGGAATGATCTCTAAACAAAAAGGTTTTAACCTTCTTGAAGTTCTAATTTCTTTTCTACTTATAGGTGTTGGGGCACTAGGTTTAACTAAGCTAAACGTGTATTTAGAACGCGAATCCGAATATGCCATAAAAAGTATTGAAGCACTTCGTCTAGCAGAAAACCAGCTCGAATGGTTCCGGACGCGTGGTGCTTCTGCGGCGATGTCTACCATCACACCTGCAAATTTTGCTTCTATTGCAACAGGCTCTTCTGTTACTGGATCTTATGTCGTCGAGTGGGAAGTTCCAGCTGCCACGGTTTCAGGAACACTGAAAACTATCACCATTACCTCTAGCTGGAAGGATAGAATTGGCGAGACGCGATCAGTGCAGCTTAAAACGATGATCTCACAATACAGTGAATTCGAAAACTAAGTTCAATTGCATACATGGGCTGGGACAAATGCGGGTGTAATTCCTGTTTAATACCGGATTTGTCACGGTTAATAAATAGTTTTTGAACTGTTAATTGAGTTGATGTGCTACTGTTTTTATTATGTTTAATTGAAGTGGTGTTTTTGCAAAATATGTCTCCAATTATGAAAAAAAATCTAGAACCTTGTGCTTTCTCCATTAGTGTTTACTAGAATACTCGTTGGATAGTAGGTCGTTATAATTATTCAAATAGGCCTTGGCACCAACATCATTCACTATGGAGTTACCATGAGTAACCAAGCTGTAAATAAGGCACCATCATCGAAGCCGAGCGGGATGGAGCGCTTTTTAAACTTTATCGAGAGGACAGGTAACAAAATTCCTGATCCTGCGATTTTGTTCTTCTGGGCATTGATCATTACTTGGGCGGCGTCAGCACTTTTGTCGAATGTATCATTCGATCTTCCAAACCCTCGAACGGGCGAAGCTCTTAGTATCACCAACTTACTTACGGGCGAAGCGCTAGCAAGTTTCCTTGCTAACATGGTGACGACGTTTACTGGCTTTGCGCCACTGGGTATCGTACTTGTCGCAATGCTAGGTGTGGGTGTTGCAGATTCTTCGGGCTTTATTACGACGGGTCTTAAGAAGATGCTGAACTTCACGCCAGCTAAGCTTCTTACTCCAATGCTTATTTTGGTTGCCATTGTATCGCATACTGCGGCAGATGCAGGCTATGTTCTGGTTATTCCTCTTGGCGGTATTATCTTCCATGCGGCAGGTCGTCACCCTTTAGCAGGTATTGCGGCAGCATTTGCAGGTGTATCTGGTGGCTTCTCTGCAAACTTTATCCCTTCAGGTATCGATCCGCTATTGGCTGGCTTTACGCAAACTGCGGCGCAGGTTCTTGATCCTGAATATGTGGTTAACCCATTAGCGAACATCTTCTTCACTGGCCTATCCTCTATCATTATTGTGGGGATTGGTTGGTACGTGACAGAGAAAATCATCGAGCCTCGTTTATCAAAAATGCCAATTGATGATGATGCGGAAACCGCGCCAAACCTAGGTTCATTTACTGAACTGGAATCAAAAGCATTCCGTTATGCAGGTTGGGCAATGATGGCGGGTATTGCTTTACTTGTTGCAGCGTTAATTCCAGAAACATCAGCACTTCGCTCGCCTGAAGGTGAAATTACTGCCTTCTCAGCACCGATAATGAAGTCTATCGTGCCGTTGATCTTTATTCTGTTTATCATTCCTGGTTACGTTTACGGTAAAGTGTCTGGAACGTTCAAGACCAGCAACGACATTATCAAAGCGATGGCTGATACTATGTCAACCATGGGCGCATACATTGTTATGTCGTTCTTCTGTGCTCAGTTCCTATCTGCATTTGCTCAGTCAAACATCGGTACGATGCTAGCGTTGTATGGCGCAGAAGGCTTAAAAGCGATGAACCTACCAGGTGAAGTGACCATCATCGGTATGATCCTTCTAACCGCGTCTGTAAACCTACTTATTGGTTCGGCATCGGCAAAATGGGCTTTAATTGGTCCAATCCTAGTGCCAATGCTAATGGCGGTTGGTATCTCGCCTGAGCTGTCTCAGGCGGCTTACCGTGTGGGTGACTCTGTATCGAACATCATTTCGCCTCTAATGGTATTTTTCCCTCTTGTTGTGGTTTACTGTCAGCGTTATGTGAAGTCGGCTGGTATCGGTACGCTTGCGTCACTAATGATGCCATTCTCGATCGCAATGCTGATCGGTTGGTCTATCTTCCTAGTTGCTTATTGGATGGTAGGTATCCCGCTAGGCATTCAAGCTCCTTACACTTACACAATGTAAAAACGTGTAGGGTGTGAAAGCCGCTAATTGGCAGCCAAAAAGCGCAGGTCTTCGATCTGCGTTTTTTTGTTCTCGTAAAACGAACATCGATAGGTCTTGTAACTAGTTTTTTGGAGTTGCAGACTTTGTCCCGTGATGTGTTGCTGTAGTGAAACCGAAGTTGGTGATAAAATTCCTGACTTCAATCGTTTTTTGTTTCTTTGGAGCCTCCTTTGTCTAACCATCCGTTTTCCCCTCAAGATGAATTGTTTATGCGCAGAGCGATGGAGCTTGCTGAGCAAGCAGAAGCTGAGGGGGAAGTACCTGTTGGCGCAGTGCTTGTCAAAGATGGTGAAATTATCGCTGAGGGGTGGAATCGCTCTATTGGTACTAATGACGCTACCGCACATGCTGAGATCCAAACGCTGCGTAAAGCAGGCCAAAAGCTAGAAAATTACCGCCTTCTGGATACGACGTTATATGTAACACTTGAGCCATGCCCAATGTGTGCCGGAGCCTTATTGCATAGCCGCGTTAAGCGGGTTGTTTTTGGAGCGCCAGATTTAAAAGCTGGAGCAGCAGGAACAGTGCTTAATTTGTTTGAAAGTCAAGCCGCTTACCATTACGCCTTAATTGAAAAGGGGCTGCTAGAAGATGAGTGCCGTACTCAGCTACAAGCGTTTTTTAAGCGCCGCCGAAAGGAAATTAAAGCGAAGAAGCAAGCACAAAAAGCATTAGAAAATGGAGAGAGCGAACAAGGTAGTAGGAGTAGTGAGGGCTAGCAAACACCTACAACGTGGTAGATGTTTGCTTGGACGCACTAGTGATTGACTAAATGTACAAAAACACGATTACGTGAACTTACTTTCTTTTTCATACATGTCAGTTTACGTTTACGTCGGATAGCAGCTACTGTGTTATTTAAACGCTTTGACTGCACTCTACGTCTTCTCATATTCAAAACCTCCTGCAGACAAGACTTTTACCAGTAAAGTGCGGCTCATCGATGCTTGGCAATAGGCTCGATAATCGCACTAAACATTGTATGGTTTAAACGTTCTTCATTTGACTTCTGCATTGCACAGAGCCAGCAAACAATTTCAATACGATGCTTAATAATAGGAGTGACGTTATTTCGGCAGAGTGTAGCCGAAAGCGCCGCTTCATCAAGTGAGCTAAACCATGTGGTTGTAAAGTAATCTGTTACAAAGCAATCAGTTTTACTAACGATGAAGAAAAGGCGACCAACCAAAGGAATGGTTGAGTGTGGTTGGTGTCACTCAGAATATTGGAGTCTAGATAAGTTTTCGTTAGGACTCAACAAAAATGACGAGCTTCATAGGCTCGTCATTTTTTAGTTTACCGCGGGTTTATTCTTCAATGCTTTCTTGTTCGGTGTCTTCTTCAACCGTGACGTCAGAAGCGCCAGAGACTTGTTCTACGACGGTCTCTACTGCGCCCGATATCAAAATGTCGGGGTTGAGCGGCGGAATCACTTGCAAGTCATCGCTATTCTCATCAATCGCTGGCTGTTGGCTGACATGACCAATGATGGATTGGTAGTAACGTCGAATATTTTCTACGTAATTACGCGCTTCATCGCCTCTGGCGTACCCATAGCGAGTTTGGCTGTAATAGCGCTTCTGACGCAGTAAAGGCAGCCTATCTTTTACATCGGCCCAAGCGTTCGGATCGCCACCTTGTGCTTTGGTGAGTCGTCGTGCGTCCATCATGTGGCCGTAACCAATATTGTATGAAGCTAACGCAAACCATATTTTTTCATGCTCGTTGATGCTATCAGGCACGCGACCTACAATGCGACGTAAGTACTCGACACCACCACGAACAGATTGCTCAGGGTCTAAACGGTTTGTTACCCCGACGCTTTTCGCTGTTGGCAGAGTAAGCATCATCATCCCCCTAACACCCGTTGGCGATTTTGCTGTTGGTTTCCAATGTGACTCTTGATAAGCCAATGCTGCAATTAAGCGCCAGTCGAACTCTTCGCTGTATTTTTGGAATAAAGGTGCCCATTTAGGCAATTTGTCATCCAGAGCTCGAATGAATGCGCGAGTATCAACGTAGTCAAATGCTTCAATATGACCAATGTACTTTTCTTCGAGGGTGGACAGTTCTCCTGATTGTTTGATGTTACCGAAAAACTCTATCAGCATCGCATACAAACTTTCGTCTTCAGAGCGTCGAGTAAACCAAGATACTGGTTGATCTTCTGTAAGTTCAAACGCGAGCGCAAGATCGGGGTAAAGGCGTTGAGCAAGGGAAAGTTCCACCGAATCAGTCACAGTAAAACGTAACTCACCCGTCGATACGTATTTGAGTAAGTCTCTCGTGTCAGCATCACCAACAATTTCAAACTGAAGTTCTGGATACTGCTTCTTTAACGCTGTTAGGGTCGGAACATATTGCGATTGTTCAACGATCTTTAATGTTTGAGCGCCTGCATTTGTATCTTCGTCGGACTCGTCGTCTTTCGAGGCTTGGTATTCAATGAGTTGTTCGATATCACGTGGTCGAAGTTGCCCTTTTTTATATACCACTTGTTGGCTTACATAATAATAGGCAGGGCCTGGTCTAAATCGTTTGACTGCTTGTGACGTTTGATTTAAACCCGTAGCGATGATATCGATATCTCCTTTCTTAAGAGCAGGAAAAAGCTCAGCCTGGCGAAAGGCTGGTTTAATCTCGAGTTTGACGCCGAGCTGCTCCGCAAACTGACGCGCCAATTCGTAATCCAACCCTGCGGGACCATCGGGACCTATGTAGTAGGAAAGCTGATTGTTTAGCGTGCCAACACGAAGCACACCACGTTCTTGAATTTTTTCAAATTCACTTTTGGGCTCCGACTCAATCTGGCAAGCAGAGAGTAAAAGAACAGAAACTAAAATTAGAGCACTGCGCTTGAGCCGGTTGAAGTGACTTATTTGCATTAATAGGTACATCTTGGAAAATTTCTATTTGCCTTTATATCAAAGCGAGCTCATGGGGCAAAGTGAATCACACACTTATAACGTGACATTGTGTGTTTTATCGACATTTTAGTTGTAATTCAAATTTGACAAAAAAAATGACGCAAACGGTTGCTTTTGGTGTTACATCACAAAAACAATTACTATATAATGCGCTCGCAATGACGAGGTGGAATCGGCATAGGTTCGACAGGGCTTATTTTAAGTGTCTGAATTTATTCCAATATCACCTTAATCAATTGCATAAGAGACCTAAGCACATGAGAATTTTGCGTGGCTCCCCAGCTCTTTCTGAGTTTCGTGTTAATAAACTACTGGAACTTTGTCGTGAACAAGATCTGCCTGTAACTGGCATTTATGCCGAGTTTATGCACTTTGCCGATCTAAAGTCAGACCTTGATGACCAAGAGTTAGAAAAACTTGAAAAGTTACTAACTTACGGCCCAACCATCGAAGAGCATGAGCCTGAAGGTCTTCTACTTCTTGTCACGCCTCGTCCTGGCACTATCTCGCCTTGGTCTTCTAAATCTACCGATATCGCTGTTAACTGTGGTCTGGATAAAGTGAAACGTCTAGAGCGTGGTACGGCTTATTATGTCGAATCTTCAGTTGTTCTATCAGAAGCTCAAGCTGACGCTGTTAAAGCGTTAATTCACGACCGTATGATGGAAACAGTATTCACAGAATTTGAAGCCGCATCAGCATTATTTACTGTTGCAGAGCCTAAGCCTGTCGCACATGTTGATATCTTAGCTGGCGGTCGTCTTGCGCTTGAAGAGGCAAACGTTTCCCTTGGCTTGGCACTCGCAGAAGATGAAATTGATTACTTGGTCGAGAACTTTACTAAGCTTGGGCGTAACCCAAACGACATTGAATTGATGATGTTTGCTCAGGCGAACTCAGAGCATTGTCGCCACAAAATTTTTAACGCAGATTGGACTATCGACGGGGTAGATCAACCTAAGTCTTTGTTCAAAATGATCAAAAACACTTTTGAAACGACACCTGACTATGTACTGTCTGCATACAAAGACAACGCAGCCGTTATGACAGGTTCTAAAGCGGGGCGTTTCTTCCCTGACCCTAAATCTCGTCAATACACGTACCACCATGAAGATACGCACATCTTGATGAAGGTAGAAACGCACAACCACCCAACGGCAATCTCTCCATGGCCGGGCGCATCGACTGGCTCAGGCGGTGAAATCCGTGACGAAGGCGCGACGGGTATCGGCGGTAAGCCAAAAGCGGGTCTGGTTGGCTTTACAACCTCTAACTTACGTATTCCTGGTTTTGAACAGCCATGGGAAACCGACTTCGGCAAGCCGGGTCGTATTGTGAATGCGTTAGACATCATGCTTGAAGGCCCTCTTGGCGGCGCGGCATTCAACAACGAATTTGGTCGTCCAAATCTATTGGGTTACTTCCGTACTTACGAAGAAAAAGTCACTTCTCATGCGGGTGAAGAAATTCGTGGTTACCACAAACCAATCATGATTGCTGGTGGTATGGGTAACATCCGCGATGAACACGTACAGAAGAAAGAGATCCCTGTAGGTGCGAGCCTAATCGTACTTGGTGGTCCGGCAATGAACATCGGTCTTGGTGGTGGTGCGGCATCTTCCATGGCATCTGGTCAGTCAGCAGAAGATCTGGACTTCGCTTCGGTACAGCGTGAAAACCCAGAGATGGAACGTCGCTGTCAGGAAGTGATCGACCGTTGTTGGCAGTTAGGCGACGATAACCCAATCGCATTTATCCACGATGTGGGTGCAGGCGGTATCTCTAACGCATTGCCTGAACTTGTCGACGACGGTGAGCGTGGCGGTAAGTTCCAATTACGCTATGTACCAAACGATGAGCCGGGCATGAGCCCACTGGAAATCTGGTGTAACGAATCACAGGAACGTTACGTTCTAGCGGTAGCGCCAGAAAACATGGAAGCATTCGACGCCATCTGTAAGCGTGAACGCGCACCGTATGCAGTGGTGGGTGTGGCGACAGAAGAGCGTCATCTAACGCTAGAAGATTCTCACTTCGACAATACGCCAATCGATATGCCAATGGATATCCTGCTTGGTAAGCCACCGAAGATGCACCGTGACGCAACCACACTAAAAGTGGAAAGCCCTGCCATTGTTCGTGATGGTATTGAGCTTAATGAAGCGGTGGATCGCGTACTTCGTCTTCCTGCTGTTGCAGAAAAAACATTCCTAATTACTATCGGTGACCGAACAGTAACGGGTCTGGTTGCTCGTGATCAAATGGTTGGTCCTTGGCAGGTACCAGTAGCAAACTGCGCAGTAACAGCGGCAAGCTACGACACTTACCATGGCGAAGCAATGTCGATGGGTGAGCGCACGCCAGTGGCATTACTAGACTTTGGAGCATCGGCTCGCCTAGCCGTTGGTGAGTCACTAACGAACATTGCGGCAACAGACATCGGTGATATTAAACACATTAAACTGTCTGCGAACTGGATGTCTCCAGCGGGTCACCCAGGTGAAGATGCGGGTCTTTACGAAGCAGTGAAAGCGGTTGGTGAAGAATTGTGTCCTGCGTTAGGTTTGACTATCCCAGTTGGTAAAGACTCCATGTCGATGAAAACCAAGTGGGAAGAAAACGGCGAGAGCAAAGAAGTCACTTCTCCACTGTCGTTAGTTATCACGGCATTTGGTCGTGTGGAAGACGTACGTAAGACCGTGACTCCACAACTACGCACTGACAAAGGAAAGACTTCTCTAGTTCTTGTTGACTTGGGTAACGGCAAAAACCGCTTAGGTGCGACAGCATTGGCACAAGTATACAAACAGCTGGGTGACAAACCTGCTGACGTAGATAATGCAGAGCAGCTAAAAGGCTTCTTTGATGCAATGCAAGCGTTAGTACGTGATGACAAGCTAGTGGCTTACCACGATAAAGGCGACGGCGGTCTTTTTGTTACACTGGCTGAGATGGCGTTCGCGGGTCACTGTGGCGTAAAAGCGAACATCGCAGAGCTGGGTGATGATGCGCTAGCCGTTCTATTTAACGAAGAGCTAGGTGCGGTTGTTCAAGTTAAGAATGATGATCTAGATTCAGTTCTATCTACTCTGGCGGCAAACGGCTTAGAGGCATGCTCACATGTGATTGGTTCTGTTGAAGCTTCAGACGACTTTGTTATCACTTCTGGTGATGCAGTTGTACTTGAACGTTCACGTACCGAACTACGCGTTATCTGGGCTGAAACAACGCATAAGATGCAAGGTCTACGTGATAACCCAGCGTGTGCAGACCAAGAGCACGAAGCTAAGAAAGACAACTCTGACCCTGGTCTAAACGTTAAGCTCAGCTTCGACGTAAATGAAGACGTAGCAGCACCGTACATTGCGAAAGGTGCTAAACCTAAGATGGCAATTCTACGTGAGCAGGGCGTTAACTCCCACGTCGAAATGGCAGCAGCGTTTGACCGAGCTGGTTTTGAAGCAACCGACATCCATATGAGCGATATCCTAACAGGCCAAGCGGTACTGGATGAATACCATGGCCTAGTAGCTTGTGGTGGCTTCTCTTACGGCGACGTACTAGGTGCGGGTGAAGGTTGGGCTAAGTCTATCCTGTTTAACGCACAAGCTCGTGAACAGTTCCAAGCCTTCTTCAACCGTGAAGAGACGTTCTCTTTAGGTGTATGTAACGGTTGTCAGATGCTATCAAACCTGAAAGAGCTGATCCCAGGTGCAGACTTGTGGCCACGTTTTGTGCGCAACGAATCTGAGCGTTTTGAAGCGCGCTTTAGTCTAGTTGAAGTTCAGAAATCTGATTCTGTATTCTTCGACGGCATGGTTGGTTCGCGTATGCCAATCGCGGTTTCCCACGGAGAAGGGCGTGTAGAAGTACGTGATGCAGAGCACCTAGCAGCGATTGAAGCATCAGGTACGGTTGCGGTTCGTTACGTGGATAACCTCGGTAACCCAACACAACAATACCCGAACAACCCGAATGGTTCGCCAAACGCGATTACCGGTTTAACAACAGCAGATGGTCGCGTAACTATCATGATGCCTCACCCAGAGCGCGTATTCCGCACAGTTGCAAATTCTTGGGCTCCGGAAGGTTGGGGTGAAAATGGCGCTTGGATGCGTATGTTCCAAAATGCTCGTAAGAATATCGGTTAATTAACCAAAAGTTAATCTAGCTTAAGTGAAGCGTTGGTTGAGAGACCAGCGCTTTCTTTTTTCTTATCACTCTTTTTTCTTCGTCGCTCTTTCTAGTGACTTGGCGAAACGTTGCTTTGTTCTGCCTCTTCTTTGTCATCTATTATCTAGCGTAAAAAACTTGCAGCGTTTAGATTACTTTTATGCTCTAATACCGCGCTTACCAAGGGATGGTGTTAAACAGCTCAGCTTAGATGGAGTTATCAAGTTGACCGAATCCCTGATTGATCCCTAAATCCCTTAGGAAATGAAAGAAATGTCTAAGAATCCAAAATTTGCTATCCGCGTCACTGAAAAACGTAACGGCTGGAGCGCAGAAATCACTCGCCAAGTGACATCTCGTAAGACTGTAGTATCAAAGCGTGAAACAGGCTTTGACAGCGAAGAGAAAGCACAAGCTTGGGCTGAACAAGAACTGGCTGGATTTATCCAAAACCAAGTGGTTCGTAACGAGCGTAAAGCAGCGCAACGTCAAGAGCGTGAAGCAGAACAACTAGCGGCAAAAGTTCGTAAAGAAGAAGCCCGCAAAGCACGTGAAACCGAAGTAGACACTGACGAAGAATAAGTTTAAATCGGTGAGATGGTGACGTTACCCATCAAACAAATAGTGAAAATGCCCTGAGTTTTGTCTCAGGGCATTTTTTATTTATATCGGCTAAAAACAATCCGATGATACGGACAGGCTAAACGTGCCGTCTTCAGGGGCTGCAAATTGTTTATTGCCAGGAAGAAGGTGAGGGTTATTAGCATAAGTGCGATGTGTCGATTTGACCTTTGCAGAATGTCTTTCCGGTAAATCAAAGTGTTGTAAGCCGTCAGATAGATCGTTTGCTTCACCGTAGTCGAAATGTGTTGCGACGTCTTTGGGCTGCTTGGCGTAACGACAGTGATCCGGCTTACCATCTTCGTGCCAAGTTAAAGAGTTAGTTTTTGCATCTAGATTCAGGTTATTTGCTGTTGGCTGTGCGTAAAAATCTTCTGAAACTTGGTGCTTGCTTTGTTCTTGTAAGTAGTCTGCAATGTTCTCAGAAGCTTGCGCTAGGCTACCTACAGGGAAGAAGCAAATCAGAAGAAGCCGTGTTTTTAGATTGTTCATAATGTGTATGCAAGCAAAAGGAAATGATAATACTGATAAATAAAACGGCGTGCAATTATGGCCATTGGATACGATATAACAGGGCAGTTAATGTCTGCCCTGCATCTTTTAGGTATGGTTAGTATTGATAAGTGAGGTGCAGTTTGACTTCGCGACCAGGCGAAGGCACGCCATTAGATAGGTATGCTTCGTAGTAACGATCGGTTAAGTTTTTCACAACCGCGCCAACGCTCAAGCCTTCGACTTGTTGTATTTCCCAAACCACGTAAGCGTTTTGTAGCGTGTATTGCTCACTTGGCGATTTCACTTTTAAATTATTACCGCTTGCCTTGGTTTTGGTTTGCGCATCATACCAACGGACTTCCCAGCCCGTACGTAAACCGGGAATCCATTCGTAACCTAAACCCAGATTAATGTTTAATGGCGGTACATCAGGATGATCATCATCTGAACCTGTAGAGTCAGATAGGCTACCTTTGTTTTTGCCGCGAATGTAACTTGCTGAGAAATTACTGTAGAAATCTTCAATCCGGTATTGTGAAATTAGCTCAAAGCCATAGTTTTTAAAGCCATCTAGGTTTGTATTCCAGCTTTGTAACTCAGTAGTATTTTTGTCGAGGTTTTCGCCCGTTCGTATATCAACTGTGTCGCTAACATCGTTATAGAACATAGTTAACTCTGTTGCGAGGTTATCGAGAGAGTTCACCAGCCCTTCCGTTAAGTTGATAACGCTTGCTTGATAAGCATGGATACGAGACACGTCCAGATTCAAAGCAGTAGCCGTAGCGGTAGCTCGCGCATATTGCACTGAGTAGATGTTATCAACGGTTGGTGCTTTTAAAGCGTAGGCGTAGGAGGCGTTTAAACGCGTATTATTGCTTGCATCAAAGTCGATATCCAAACGTGGGCTAAAGCCTTTATGCGTCGTTTCACCGTAGTTATGTCCGGCAGCTGGATCATTATAATCCGGCGCTGCGTTCCCTTTTCCTTCACTCTTGATGTATTCGTAACGCAGAGAAGGTGTGATTGTTAGGCGGTCTGTTGCTTGATAGTGATCAGCAATGTAAGCGGCATAAATTGACTGCGTGCCAGATGGTTCGTAGTAAGGGGTGTACCAACCGTAGTTTTTCGCTTCATTACTGTCGTATGATGCGTTGAATACCAACGAGTCTCTATCGGTTTTTTGATATTGAAGCCCAGTGACTAGAGTGTGGTCTCCGAATTGCGCTTGGTTAAACACATCAACGTAGTCACGCTCGTAACTCAGCCATGACTCATGACCGTAACTGCCAACAGAAACGAACATTTTCTCGAATGCTACGTCAGGGCGAACCCAATGACGATCGTTTTCGGAACGTGCCATTTTGATATTGAAATCAATATACGGGTTAGTCGGCATGTAGTGGTAAGAGATGGTTGTGGTGTTGTCCGTGTATTTGTTATCGACGGTGTAAGCGTATTGGGCTTTTTCTAATGAGCCGTATTTCTTGATATTGTATTCGGTGATGTTAGGCATTTTTCCGCGGCGGTTAGCCCAAGGTTTACGACCTTCATCTTTGTAGCGAGTATGGCTAATTTCAAACTCGTGATCGTTATTTTCATAACCGACCTTTACGAGCATGTTTTCTTGCTCATAACCTGAGTAATCTAGCGTTTCACCACCTCCGACTTTAATGTCATCAGAATCTTTTACCGAGCCATTCGCTAGAAAATAAAAACCAGTATCGTTTTTACCATAGAGTGTTAGCGTGTAGGCGTTCTCATCGCCGTTGGTGTTGTATGCACTTGAGATGCGAGCACCAAAGTTTCTTTCGCCGTACAGGAGATCATCGACACTTTTGGTTTTAATGCGAATGGAGCCACCAAACTTCCCGTTGAGTGCTCGATAGTCGTGCGCGCCCTTGATAATTTCTGCTTCGCCAATTAAGAACGGATCAAAAAAGAAGGTACCGTAGCGGTATTGTTGAAAGCCAATTGGAGCGCCATCGACAAAGACGGCGATATCGCTTGGATCATCAAAACCACGAATGTTAATACGTTCGCCACCAGAACGACCGCCACCATCTATTGATGCACCGGGAACGGCATCGATCATTGAGGCAAAATTAGAGTACTGTTGCTCTTCAATCTCTGACCAATTAATGGTGGTTTGCGCAGGCTCAGCAATGGTAATAGGTTTGGCATAACGAACGCCTATGACTTCAAGCTCTTCATTTGGCGCTGTCTCGGCATATGAATAAAGAGGGAAGAGCAAAGCCAGTGAAATGAGATTTACTTTGAATGGATGACTTTTTAATCGTTTCATATTGATGATTTATAGTGTTTTTATGAAGCTGGGATTATAAGAACATTATTACGATTAATAAATGATAATGAGATTAATTATCAAATGTGTTTTTGCGACGGATTGTAAAGTTTTTTATCCATTCGTGGAAACTACGATAAGTATCGTTAGCGTACATAAAACAAAAAGCCCAACATCATGGACGCTGAGCTTATTGGCTTTAAACAAGATAGTGCGAGCACTGTTGCTCCTTTTGAGCTAATCAGGCGCCTACTTGATAGGAATTACTGAGTTTCTAACGGTATCTGTCCGGTTGTCAGCGGCTCGGCATCGAATTCAGTGAGGCCTTCAATATAGCTTTCGACTGCTTGCTCTAAAGCATTATCACCTTGGTTAAAATAGGCAAGGTGGAAAATTGCATCGCCTTCGTTCACCAATGGTAATGTTTGTTGACCGATAACTAAACCACGCTTCGGGGCTTTTAGTTCTATCTCATCATGACCAAGAGGAGAGCTAATATAAGCGAGCGTTTCCCCCTGTTCTACTTTGTCTCCCAGATTAACGACAGTACGCAAAATGCCGTTACCTGACGCGCGAACCCAGCTGGTGGACTTCGCTATGATAGGCTCAGGCAGCTTTTTCCTGCTCGCACGCAACATACCAATGGCTTGCATTACGCGCCGAACCCCGAGTACACCAGCGCTGATCGAAAGTGGATCAAAACGCAATGCTTCGCCAGCTTCGTAGGTTAGCACGGGGATATCACATTTTTCTGCTTCACTGCGTAAAGAGCCATCACGCAATGCTGAATCAACAATCACTGGCGTCGCAAATGCTTGAGCAATACGTAGAGTTTCTGGGTTGCTTAAGTTTGCGCGGATCTGTGGCAAGTTCGTGCGATGAATGGCCCCTGTGTGTAGATCCAAAATGTAGTCACAACGCTTGGCAATGTTGTTAAAGAACCCGTGTGCCATACGAGATGCAAGTGCGCCTTTTTCACTGCCAGGAAAGCAACGGTTGAGATCTCGTCGGTCGGGCAAGTAACGAGATTTATGGATGAAACCAAAAACGTTAACGATAGGTACTGCAATGACAGTGCCTTTCAGTTTTTGTGGATCCAGTTGGTTAATGATCTGACGAACGATTTCTACGCCATTAAGCTCATCACCATGGATAGCCGCATTCACCATTAACACTGGTCCTTCTTGTTTCCCATGGATGATTTCCACAGGAATAGATAAAGGCGAATGTGTATATAGCTTCGCTGCTTCAAATTCGATCTCTAATCGTTGTCCTGGTTGTATTTGATGTCCTAAGAGCTCAAACACTTTGCTTTTTTTACTTCTGGCCATAAACCATCTCTGTCAAATGCGTCATCAGCAATGTAACAATTGCTGCAAAATCGCACTAATCATTCTCATTAAGGACACGACAAATTACTTTAATCGTCATGCGTGAAATTTTGTTATGTGTGAAGTTTTTGTTTTCAATATGATCTTTTCTATCAGTTTAATACATAACAAGCCATAGAGAAGAGAGCGCAATAATAGCCTTAAAAAATGTGACAGTATTAAAAATAATACTGTTCATGGAGGACAAAAAAACGGACTTTTAACCCTACTTTTTATCCGATAATATCCGCGCCGAATTTGAGGTTTCACACTTTATAACTAGAGGTTTTGATGAAAAAGGCAATTGCTAAAATTGGTGCATTGACTGCGGTAGCAGTTTCACTTTCAGGTTGCGTAGGTAGTAATGCCGTGACAGGTTATGTCATGGGATTTAACTTGAAAGCTGTTGACAACCGTTACGCTCGAGGTGGCCTAAATATGCTTTTGGCGCCTGTTTATGGTGTCGCGATCGCAGCGGATTATATCGTGTTTAACTCTCTAGAATTTTGGACGGGTAAGAACCCGTTAAATGGTAAGCCACATATCTTCGATACAAAGGTAGATACTTACATTGATGTCAATCACCAGTTAGATAAGTCGTTAACGACGGCACCAATCGCACCATTAGCGGATAACCGTGTCATTGAGCGGGGGCGAATGCAGCAAATCGATGAGAACACTGTTCAAATGGATATTACTTACAGTAACGGTGAAAAGGCGACACTCATGGGTGTACGCGATGGTGAGTTTGTTACTTACTACATTGATGGTGAAGTTGTTGCACAAACCTCGATGGATGAATTAGCCGCTTACGCGCAAAACCGTGTGTAGTTGGGTTCAACTAAACCAAAAAAAGGGTGCCGTATGGCACCCTTTGTCGTTTTTCGTGATTGAATTATGCTTTCTCTGGAATCGCTTCTAAAAGCGCGACCATCTGCTCCCAGTACAACTGAACAGTATCAATCTTCACTTTCTCATCTGGTGAGTGAGGGAATTTTATTGTTGGACCGAAAGAAACCATATCCATATGTGGGTATGGTTCTTTAAATAGGCCACACTCAAGACCAGCATGGATGACCATGATGTTCGGCTTATGACCGTAAATGCCTTCATACATATCACGGAAAATTGCCATGATCTCGGAATCTGCATCTGGCTTCCAGCCAGGGTAAGCGCCTGAGAACTGAATTTGTGCGCCTGCTAGCTCAGTAATCGAGCGCAGCATGCTTTCCACTTGGCTACGGCCAGAGTCAATGAGAGAACGAATCAAGCAAAGCACGGTGACTTTATTTTCTTCTGTGCTGATCACACCAACGTTTAGAGAAGTTTCAACAACGCCTTCCACCTCATCACTCATACGGATTACGCCGTTTGGACAAGCGTTAAGTGCCGCAATGAATCGTTGCTGATCGGCGATTGAAAATACTTGCGCGTCAGTCGTGATCACTTCATTAAAGGTTACGATACCTGTTTCGATTTTACCCAATTCAGTTTTAAGCAGCTCAGTGTAGCGGTTGAACAGCTCAGCAAGCTTGTCTTGGTTTTCGACAGGAAGCGCGACAGTAACAAACGCTTCGCGAGGGATTGCATTACGTAAGCTACCGCCACGGAATTCGACTAAACGTAAATCAAGCTCTTGAGCATGACCGGCAAGGAAACGACCAAGTAATTTGTTGGCATTACCGCGACCTGTGTGAATGTCACAACCTGAGTGACCACCTTTTAGGCCTTTCAGCGTCAGTTGGCGTGTTACAAAACCTGCAGGCGTTGATTCTCGAGAAATATCGAAAGTCATGGTGCCATCAACGCCACCTGCACAACCCATGTAGACTTCGCCTTCTTGCTCAGAGTCTGTATTTAGAAGAATCTCACCCTCTAACCAACCAGCTTCAAGGCCAAATGCGCCAGTCATGCCTGCTTCTTCATCAATCGTCAGCAGAACTTCGAGTGGACCGTGCTTAATATCTTTAGATGCCAATACAGCAAGGCAAGAAGCCATACCAATACCGTTATCTGCACCAAGCGTCGTGCCTTTCGCAGTTACCCATTCGCCATCGATGTAAGGTTGGATTGGATCTTTGGTGAAGTCGTGTTCAGTGTCTTCGTTTTTCTGCGGCACCATGTCGATGTGTGCTTGAAGTACAACAGCCTTCTTATTTTCCATTCCTGGTGTCGCGGGCTTTTTGATGAACACGTTACCGGTTGGATCACGGCGAACGTCAAAGCCTTGCTCTGTTGCCCAGTTGATAATGTACTGTGCTAATGCTTCTTCATGTTTCGATGGATGAGGGATAGAACAAATCTTATCGAAAAACTGCCAAAGTGGAGCAGGTGATAAGGTACTGATCTCAGAATGGAACTCAGACACGGAGGACTCCTTTTGATGTGCTTTGCCAAATATATACCGTAAAAATGTTGTCAAGGTAGCATTAAATGCTAGACGATTTGGCCTTCAAATTGCCGTTAGCATACCACCAGATAAGGAGTACGAGTAGTCGCGATCACAAGGATTTCTCTCAGAACTGTCACAGTTTGTGAATACAATAACAAGCACTATGTGTTCTCTATCATACATTCTGAAAGTGGCTTTATTTTTTAATTCATAAAATTGTAATTTAATTACATATAAACTTTGATAAAGGTCAATTTATGTATTTTTTGTGATTCCAATCACTAAAATGCTTGTAATTAAATTTCTTGGTGGTATATTTGTAACCAGCTTCTGAGAGAAGAATGAAATGCTCAAAGGATGAGTCCGTTTTATCGCCTCCAAGGAACCGAGAAATCAACGAATGTTTAATTGATTTAAAAGGTGATAGTTATGAAAGGTTTACCAAGTACAATGTTCTGGAATAGCAAGTCTGTTTACACCGGTAACTTTGTATACCCAACAAGCTTTGGCTACTAAGTGAAGTCAACGCATGTGACTCGAACAGTTTGTTCACCCCTATAAATTGGAATTTTTTTTCAGTGATAGTGCTGACATGATTCACCGCCACCCAAATTGGGTGGCGTTTTTTTATCTCTATTTTCTCTTCCTGACTCACTTATTGCCATCAAAGCCTTCTTCTATTCCCCATTCTTCGGTTTTATCGACTTTTCCATCAAATCTGTTAGATACCATGTTAAAAATGGGTCTTTTTCACCTGAAAGTTTAGTACATTGCTCAGTTTTTATTCTCTTTTAGGGAACTGTGTTATCTAGGTTACCTATTGTTTTGTAAGAATATATTCCTTTGCCTACTTTGATAGGTTAGAGAATGTGTTTCATATCCAAAGAAAAAAAACGCATTAGAGTGAAGATTCTATCTAGAATTTGCTATTTGATAACTTTATAATTCCTGCCAATCGATTACGCAACCGTTTACTTTTTTACCTTTACAGGATTCGATCATGCTCGAGAGGCTTTTTAAACTCAGTGAAAATGGCACAAATGTGCGTACTGAGATCATTGCAGGTGTTACGACCTTCCTAACTATGGCTTACATTATTTTTGTAAACCCAGCGATCCTGTCGGATACCGGTATGGACCGTGGTGCCATTTTTGTCGCGACTTGTCTTGCTGCCGCAATCGGCTGTTTTATTATGGGATTTGTTGCGAATTACCCAATCGCACAGGCACCAGGAATGGGCCTGAACGCATTTTTCACTTACTCTGTTGTATTGGGAATGGGTTATACGTGGCAAGTTGCGTTAGCGGCTGTATTTGTTTCTGGCCTTCTGTTCATTCTTTTAAGCGTATTTAAGATCCGTGAGTGGATTATTAACTCGATCCCGCATTCTCTACGAACAGGTATTTCAGCTGGTATTGGTCTTTTCTTAGCGTTTATCGCATTAAAAAATGCAGGTATCGTCGTTGATAACCCAGCAACATTAGTTTCTATGGGAGAGATCACATCATTGCCATCTGTATTGGCCGCGATTGGCTTCTTTCTTACGATTGCACTGGTTCACCGTGGTGTGAAAGGTGCGGTGATGATCGCCATTCTTGGCGTTACAGCGCTCGGTCTTCTATTTGGTGATGTGCAGTGGGGCGGTATTATGTCAACGCCACCAAGCATTGCGCCAACTTTCATGCAACTGGATTTCTCTGGTTTGTTTGAAGTAGGCATGATTTCCGTCGTATTTGCTTTCCTATTTGTCGATTTATTTGACACCGCAGGTACGCTCGTTGGCGTTTCTCAAAAAGCAGGTCTAACTGATGAGAATGGCAACATCCCTCGTTTAAACAAAGCGTTACTTGCAGACTCAACAGCAACGTCAGTAGGTGCATTACTTGGTACCTCCAACACGACATCTTATATTGAAAGCGTTTCTGGTGTGGCTGCGGGTGGGCGTACTGGTCTAACAGCCGTGGTTGTTGGTGTACTCTTCCTACTTGCTCTATTGTTCTCACCACTTGCGGGTATGATCCCTGCTTATGCAACGTCAGGTGCGCTATTCTATGTGGCGATCTTGATGCTGTCTGGGCTAGTAAGCATTGATTGGCGTGACCTAACTGAAGCGTCCCCAGTTGTTGTGACTTGTTTAGTTATGCCGCTAACATTCTCGATTGCAGAAGGTATCACGTTAGGCTTTATCGCATACGCGGCGATCAAGTTATTCAGCGGTAAGGGCCGTGAAGTGTCGATGAGTGTATGGGTGATGTCAGCCATCTTCATCGTTAAATACCTCGTCGGTTAATTTCTCGAGCAAAAAGCCAGTGTGGATTTATTCACGCTGGCTTTTTCTTTTTTTACGTTGTTCACAGAAGACGGTTTTTCTGCGGAATAGGCAGAGAATTTTGATATCACCGTTGGTATTAGCGGTGTGTTTCGGTAGAATAATCGTTTGCGCAGCTTGAAATCCTCGTCTCCAAACATTTTGGAGAAGTTAGTGAGCATTCCGCTTTTGAGTGACTTCGCTAGATTTTGAGGATGCATATTTTCAAATTATTAGGTTATTACAATGAGTAAAAAATTCATTATCACTTGGGATGCAATGCAGACTTACTGCCGTGAACTGGCTGAGAAACAAATGCCAGCTGAGCAATGGAAAGGAATTTGGGCGGTAAGCCGCGGCGGTTTGGTTCCTGGCGCTATTTTGGCTCGTGAACTGGGTATTCGTTACGTTGATACAATCTGTATTTCAAGCTACGACCATGATCATCAGCGCGATATGACGGTACTAAAAGCACCTGAAGGTGATGGCGAAGGTTACCTAATCGTTGAAGACCTAGTAGACAGTGGTGATACAGCGCGCAAACTACGTGAGATGTATCCAAAAGCGAAAATGATCGCTGTGTGTGCGAAACCATCAGGCAAAGAGCTGCTGGATGATTACGTTGTAGATATTGCTCAAGACACTTGGATCGAGCAGCCTTGGGATATGTCAATCCAGTATGCTGAGCCAGTAAACCGCAAGCAAAAATAAGCGCGGTTAAAGAATATTGAGAAATGCCCCTTTATAGGGGCATTTTTTTTATTATGATATTAAATCATGCTAATAGCCTAGGGTTCTTCCTATGTCTGAAGACGTCAGTAAAAATCTTTCCGAAACTTTGTTCGTGAAACATAAGCAAGCAAAAGAAACCTCCGCGCTTACCCAGTACATGCCGACCAGTAAAAAAATACTTGATGAACGAGAAGCGCAAGGTGAGCGTGCTTGGTATCGTCATTTGCGTCGCTTGCAATGGGCTTGGCAAGGATTGTCTCCGATCGAAATGGAAGGCGTACTGTCCAAAATTGCTTCATCTTCTCACTCGCGAACCAATGATGATTGGTTAGACACTGTAATGGGTTATCACAGTGGTAACTGGACATTTGAGTGGATCAAGCTTGGTATGGATCATCAGAAGCGAGCAAATGAAATGCAAGGAGAAGAGGCAGCGGATGAACTCTTCACTGCTTCTTTGTGTTTTAGTATTGCAGGCTACCCACATTTAAAAAATGACAACTTGGCATCGCAAGCTCAAGTTCTGGCAAACAAAGCGTATTCTGACGGCGCAGAAAAAACTAAGTACACCATCAAGCAAATTGAAGTGCCTTACCAAAATCGCAAAATCATCGCGAACCTCCATTTACCAAGAACGGATAAACAGTTGCCTGTGGTAATGGTGAGCGCTGGTTTGGATACCCTACAAACCGACATGTGGCGTTTGTTCCGTAATCGTCTTGCACCGCGAGATATTGCGATGTTAACCGTGGACATGCCTTCGGTAGGGCATAGCTCTCATTGGCCCTTGACCGAGAATTCAAGTTGCCTACATCAAGCGGTATTGAATGAGCTTTACTCGCTACCTTGGGTTGATCATCACAAAGTGGGGTTAGTTGGGTTTCGTTTTGGTGGTAATGCCATGATCAGACTCTCTTTTGTCGAGCAAGAAAAGATCAAAGCTTGTGTCGCTCTAGGCGCACCCGTACATGATATTTTTACTTCCCCTCAGAAGTTGCAAAAAATGCCGAAGATGTACTTAGATCTTTTGGCTTCCCGTTTGGGGAAAAATGCGGTTGATATTAATAGCATGGCTGGTCAGATGATGGCGTGGTCATTGAAGGTTCAGGGCTTCCTGAGCAGTCGAAAAACCAAAGTGCCTATTTTGGCTTTGAGTCTTGAAGGCGATCCAGTGTCGCCACACAGTGATAATCAACTTGTTGCTCTATTTAGCCAGTATGGTAGAGCGAAAAAAATCAGTTCCAAAACAATTACAAAAGGATATGAGCAATCCCTCGATTTAGCCATAAAGTGGCTAGAAGATGAATTATTAGGGTGACAATTCTCCTAAATTAGTTAAGAGTGATATATCTGAGCAAAAAATAAGCTCATGATAATTAAAAATAATAATCATTCTTGGGTGTTTACTTTTAACTATGAAAACGGAGATTCATATGTCAGAGACGACTCAGGGCCCGACTCACTTTCGCTTGATGTCTAAGTTGAAGGCGATAGGGCCTTACCTGCGCGAACCACAATCGCAAGAAGGGCGCTATTATTTTGATTGTTTATCTGTATGTGTAGACGACAAAAAATCGCCTGAGAAGCGTGAATTTTGGGGCTGGTGGATGGATTTGGAATCCATCGAGGGAGGCTTTACTGCTAAATATCATATTGGCAAGTACAACAAAGAAGGGCAATGGGTATCTGAAGCCCTTCCCAAAAAAGTGGTAGAGGAAGTGTATCTCACGCAGAGCACATTCCATCAAAAGCTGGTTGATACTTTAGAAGAACACTTCAAATTAGAAGTCGAATATCACACGGAGTCTTTCGATTTCGCTTAATTTGGTTGTTTTCATTTAATACCAAACAAAAAGGTGCGAAAACGCACCTTTTCTCTTGTTAATTCCCTATTTGATTGTTAAAACATCCTCTCTTTATTTGTTTTTCACTTCAGAAGACATCATGACAACGAATCAACAAAATGCAGTTGTTTCACAACCACAAACTGTCGTTGTGAAACTGGGTACAAGTGTGCTGACAGGCGGCACTTTGGCACTCGACCGTGCACACATGGTTG
The DNA here is from genome assembly GCF_033339595.1 of Vibrio sp. 2096. Classification (NCBI taxonomy): domain Bacteria; kingdom Pseudomonadati; phylum Pseudomonadota; class Gammaproteobacteria; order Vibrionales; family Vibrionaceae; genus Vibrio; species Vibrio sp. 2096. Next base: position 112,405 of record NZ_JAWOUX010000008.1, on the reverse strand, counting down.
AGTTAGCACGCCAGTGTGCTGAGCTTAAAAAACAAGGCCATTCAATCGTAATGGTTTCGTCTGGTGCGATTGCAGCAGGCCGTGAGCATCTTGGTTACCCCGCATTGCCCAACGAGATGGCGAGTAAGCAGTTACTTGCCGCGGTGGGGCAGAGTCGCTTGATTCAAACATGGGAGTCTTTGTTTGGTATTTATGGTATCAAGATCGGCCAAATGCTACTAACCCGTGCCGATTTAGAAGATCGTGAGCGATTCCTTAACGCGCGTGACACTATTAATGCGCTCGTTGCGAACGATATTGTTCCTATCGTAAACGAAAATGATGCCGTTGCGACTAGCGAGATTAAAGTTGGCGATAACGACAACCTTTCCGCTTTGGTAGGCATTTTATGTGGTGCAGATAAGCTCTTGCTTTTAACGGACCAAAAAGGTCTGTTTACTGCTGACCCTCGTAAAGATCCGAACGCAGAGCTTATCAAGGAAGTAAAAACCATCGACGATACGCTGCGTAAAATCGCAGGTGGAAGCGGTACAACATTGGGTACTGGTGGTATGGCAACGAAGCTGCAAGCCGCAGACATCGCTCGCCGCGCAGGTATCGAGGTTATTATTGCTGCTGGTAGTGCGCCGAATGTTATCTTTGACTCTTTAAGTGCTGAACCTCAGGGCACGCGCTTCCTACCTTGCGCTGAAGCCTTAGAGAACCGTAAACGCTGGATTCTAGCGGGACCTGCGGCATCGGGCGACATCGTTATTGATGATGGTGCAGTCAATGCTGTGGTCGGCAAGGGCAGTAGCCTACTTGCTAAAGGGGTCATCAAAGTTAGTGGTGACTTCGCACGAGGCGAAGTGGCGCGTGTAACAAACGCTCACGGTAAGTTGGTGGCTCGTGGCATCAGCGCCTACTCAAGTGATGACCTAACTAAAATTACGGGTAAGCACAGTAAAGATATCATCTCTATTTTGGGTCATGATTATGGCTCTGAGGTGATTCACCGCGATGATTTGGTCGTCATTCAGGAATAGAATTAGAGGGAAGCAAAGTGGATTTAACGAATATGGGTAAAGCTGCTAAAGATGCAGCTTTCGAATTAGCGACAGCGTCAACTGCGCAAAAAAACCAAGCATTAGCCATCATTGCTGATGAGCTAGAAGCAAACTCTGCTGCTATTTTGGCGGCAAACGCTAAAGACATCGAACTTGGCCGTGAAGCGGGTTTAACCGATGCGCTGCTCGATCGCCTTTTGCTTAATGAAGAACGATTGACTGCAATTGCGAATGATGTTCGCAACGTCATTAGCTTGAACGATCCTGTAGGCAGCGAAATAGACAGTAAGGTACTGGAAAATGGGATGTCACTGTCTCGTCGTCGCGTGCCGCTTGGTGTCGTGGGCGTAATTTATGAAGCGCGTCCAAACGTAACCATTGATATCGCAGCGTTGTGCTTGAAAACCGGCAACGCAAGCATTTTACGTGGTGGCAAAGAGACCTTTTTCTCGAATATGGAATTAGTGAAGGTTATTCAGTCTGCGCTCGCAAAGGCGAACCTTCCAGCCGCTTCTGTGCAGTACATTGAAAAACCAGATCGTGAGCTTGTTTCTCAATTGCTTAAGTTGGACGATTACGTCGACATGATCATTCCACGCGGTGGTGCTGGCCTACACAAAATGTGTAAAGAAAACAGCACGATTCCGGTGATTATTGGTGGCTTTGGTATCAGCCATATCTTTGTCGACGAATCCGCTGATCTAGAGAAATCCCTGAATGTGGTTGAGAACTCTAAAGTTCAACGTCCATCTGCGTGTAACTCATTAGATACGCTGCTCGTGCATGAAAAAATTGCAGCGCAATTCCTACCAATGATCGTAGAGCGCATGAACGATAAAGTGACCTTCGTGACAGAGCCTAAGGCAAAAGCACTGATGCCTCAAGCAACACAAATTCGCGATGCTGTTGAAGGTGACTTTGATACGGAATGGTTGAGCTACACTCTTGGTGTAAAAGTTGTGTCTGATGTGAAAGATGCCATTGATCATATGCGTGTCCATAACGCGAGCCACTCAGATGCGATCATGACCAATAGCTTGGAAAACTCAGAGCTGTTCATCAATTCTGTCGGTTCGGCGGCGGTTTATGTGAATGCTTCAACGCGCTTTACAGACGGTGCGCAATTTGGCCTTGGCGCAGAAGTCGCAGTATCTACGCAAAAGCTACATGCACGCGGTCCGATGGGCTTAGAAGAGCTAACTAGCTACAAGTGGGTTGGTAAAGCGAACTACTTAGCACGCAGTTAACACATTCGACGAGATCTTGAGTGAAAAAGGGGCCTTTGCGCCCCTTTTTGTTTTGTCTAACATACCAATTCCGCTACACTACATGAGCTTTTATTTCGGTTTGAAAGCGTTATACCCAAATAGCTTTAATAGAGTCCGTATAACCATGAACGCGTGGTTATCCGTGATTGCTCATGAGGTTATTTTGGTATAGATATGGAGGTGATATGCATTGTCCTTTTTGTTCCGAGAACGATACCAAAGTTATTGATTCCCGCTTAGTGGCTGATGGCCATCAAGTTCGACGTCGCCGTCAGTGCTTGGCGTGTAGCGAGCGTTTCACTACGTTTGAAAGCGCAGAGTTAGTGATGCCTAAAGTGATCAAATCGAATGGCAACCGTGAACCATTTGATGAAGATAAAATGGTTGGCGGTATTCAACGCGCTTTAGAGAAACGCCCAGTGAGTGCCGATTCTATAGAGTTAGCGATCAGTATGATCAAATCACAACTGCGTGCGACGGGTGAGCGAGAGGTTCCGAGTGAAATGATTGGTAATTTAGTCATGGACCAGCTCAAAGAGCTCGATAAGGTGGCTTACATTCGTTTCGCTTCCGTTTACCGCAGCTTTGAAGATATTCGCGAGTTTGGCGAAGAGATTGCCCGCCTAGAAGACTGAGTAGCTCATGACTCAACACACTCTTGAAAGAGCGTTTTCTGATTTAGATTTCGCCATGATGTCACGAGCTATTAAGTTAGCGAAACGTGGCATTTATACCACCGCCCCTAATCCAAATGTAGGGTGTGTCATCGTTCGTGATGAAGAAATTGTCGGTGAAGGTTATCACCATCGTGCTGGTGAGCCGCATGCCGAGGTGCACGCGATGCGCATGGCGGGTGAAAAAGCAGTTGGTGCAACCGCTTATGTGACGCTAGAACCTTGCTCTCATTACGGCCGTACACCGCCATGTGCCGAAGGGCTGATTAAAGCCAAAGTGGCACGTGTGGTTTGCGCCATGGTAGACCCAAACCCGAAAGTTGCAGGTCGCGGCATCCAGATGTTACGTGATGCCGGAATTGAAGTACAAATCGGCTTGTTAGAGCAAGATGCCCTTGCCCTTAACCCTGGTTTTATAAAGTACATGCGTACAGGCATGCCGTTTGTTCAATTAAAAATGGCAGCCAGTTTGGATGGGCAAAGCGCACTCAGTAATGGTCAGAGCCAATGGATCACCTCCCCAGCGGCCCGCCAAGATGTGCAGCGTTATCGAGCGATAAGTGGTGGCATTCTTTCTACTAGCAAAACGGTGATTGATGATAATGCATCACTCAATGTGCGCTGGGATGACTTACCTAATAGTGTTCAAGCGCAGTATTTACAAGAAGAGCTTCGTCAACCAGTACGTGTAATCTTAGACCGTCAGAACCATTTAACTGATGCGCTCAAGCTGTTCCATACCGATGGAGAACGAGTTATTGTTCGCTCTGATGGAGACTGTATCCCTCTATTGGACAGCGCTGACCAAATTGACTTATCAACGACATTAAAACGTATCTCGGATGAGCACCACATCAATCACTTATGGGTTGAAGCTGGAGCTACGCTAGCGAGTGCGATGATAAAGGCTAATCTTGTAGATGAGCTCATTGTTTACCTTGCGCCAAAACTCATGGGCAGCGATGGTCGGGGGCTTATCGGTGATTTAGGGTTAAGCGCTATGGCTGACGTCATTGATTTAAACATTACAGACGTTCGTATGGTCGGGGTAGACATTCGCATCACCGCCACCATCAAACGTAATGAACTTAGATAAGAAATAGTATGTTTACAGGAATAGTAGAAGCAGTTGGCAAGTTAGCTGCGATTACGCCGAAGGGCGAAGATATCACCGTCACGGTTGAAACTGGTACGCTTGATATGTCAGACGTTAAGTTAGGCGATAGCATTGCGACCAATGGTGTTTGCTTAACGGTAGTTGACTTCGGAAGCCACTATTACAGTGCTGATCTGTCATTAGAAACCTTGAAGAAAACTGGGTTTGCTGAATACCAAGTAGGCGATAAGGTGAATCTAGAAAAAGCCATGTTGCCAACAACGCGATTGGGTGGACATATCGTTTCTGGCCATGTCGATGGGGTTGGTGAAATTGTCGAACGCAATTCAGTTGGCCGTGCGATAGAGTTTTGGGTTGCAATGCCTGCGGAAATTAGCAAGTACGTTGCAGAGAAAGGCTCGATTACTGTTGATGGTATTAGCCTAACCGTCAACGACTTACGTAAAAATGCTTTTAAGCTGACGATCGTTCCTCATACGAGTGAAGAAACTACGATTGACCAGTTTCAAGTGGGGCGCAAAGTCAACTTAGAAGTTGATGTACTTGCGCGTTATATGGAGCGTTTACTGCAAGGACAACAAGAAGATAAGGCCGAGTCTCGTATCACGATGGACTTTTTACAGCAAAACGGTTTTGCATAAGTCTTGGGAGTGGCTGCGTGAGGCATGCGATAAAGAGCAGACTCACAGAACACCGCGAGATTCATTGACTTGCTTAATGCAAAGCTCAAACTATTGACCTAACTAGCATTCACTGCAACGTAATTTTTCATTGCTGTCGCAATAACAAATTTAGAATAACGGGATAACAGACTATGCCAATCAGTACGCCACAAGAAATTATTGATGATATTCGCGCAGGCAAAATGGTCATCCTAATGGATGATGAAGACCGCGAGAATGAAGGTGACTTGATCATGGCTGCCGAGCATATTACGCCGGAAGCCATCAACTTTATGGCAACCTATGGCCGTGGCCTGATTTGTTTAACCATGACCAAAGATCGTTGCGAAAGTCTAGGTCTGCCACCAATGGTGCAAGACAATAATGCGCAATACACCACCAACTTTACTGTTTCGATTGAGGCAGCAGAAGGGGTAACGACTGGTATTTCAGCCGCAGATCGCGCACGTACCGTTCAAGCAGCAGTCGCGCCAAACGCTAAAGCTGCGGATTTGGTGCAGCCTGGTCACATCTTCCCTCTCGCAGCTCAAGACGGCGGTGTACTGACTCGCGCAGGTCACACTGAAGCTGGCTGTGATTTGGCTCGTCTTGCTGGTTTAGAGCCAGCATCGGTGATTGTTGAGATCTTAAATGACGACGGCACGATGGCTCGTCGCCCAGATCTAGAGATCTTTGCAGAGAAGCACGGTATTAAATTGGGCACTATTGCCGACCTAATTGAGTACCGCAATAACACTGAGACAACGATTGAACGTGTGGCAGAGTGCAAGTTACCGACAGAGTTTGGCGAGTTCACGTTAGTCACGTACAAAGACACCATTGATAACCAAGTGCACTACGCAATGTGCAAGGGCGATTTGAAAGAAAAAGCGCCACTGGTTCGCGTTCATCTTCAAGACGTTTTTACCGACTTACTACGTAGCGATCGTAATGCAGAACGCAGCTGGACACTAGATAAGGCAATGAAACGCATTGGTGAAGAGGGCGGTGTACTGGTTGTTCTTGGCCATGAAGAATCGCCCGATCTACTTATTCATCGCGTGAAGATGTTCGAAGCGCAAGACAAAGGTGAAGCACCAACGCTTGCTAAAAAACAAGGCACGTCTCGCCGTGTTGGCGTTGGTTCACAGATTCTTGCGGATCTCGGTGTACATGATATGCGTCTTCTGTCATCGACCAACAAAAAGTACCACGCGTTAGGTGGTTTTGGTCTGAACGTTGTTGAGTACGTCTGCGAGTAACAACCGAACAATAAGTTCCTAGTCTTTGACGTGCTTAACTCGTCAATGGCTAGGAGCCAGTGATTTGCCTCCAATTTCCATTAGATATTGCTCACAAATTTGTGCTAGAATCCGGCGATTCTCACTTGATGAACATATTTCACTTATAAATAGAGTTAAAGGAAAGCTTATGAAAGTGATCGAGGGTGGCTTCCCAGCGCCAAATGCAAAAATTGCTATCGTTATTTCTCGTTTCAACAGTTTTATTAACGAAAGCCTACTTTCTGGTGCGATCGATACACTAAAGCGTCACGGACAAGTAAGCGAAGACAACATCACGGTTGTGCGTTGTCCAGGTGCCGTAGAACTACCTCTAGTAGCTCAGCGTGTTGCTAAAACTGGCAAATTCGACGCTATTGTTTCTCTAGGGTCTGTTATTCGCGGTGGAACGCCTCACTTTGACTATGTTTGTAGTGAAATGAACAAAGGTCTAGCACAAGTGTCTATGGAATTCAGCATTCCAGTAGCATTTGGTGTTTTGACTGTTGATACGATCGATCAAGCGATTGAACGCGCAGGAACCAAGGCTGGTAATAAAGGTGCAGAGGCTGCACTAAGCGCACTTGAAATGATTAATGTACTATCTGAAATTGATTCCTAATGGGGGCCAGTGTGAAACCAGCCGCACGTCGTAACGCACGTCAATTCGCTCTACAGGCGATCTACTCATGGCAAATTACTAAAGAGAATGTTGCCAAGATTGAAGAACAGTTTTTGTCTGGCGACAAATACGATGAAGAAGAACTTCATGCATCTGAGCCAGCGCTTGCTGCTCCAGAGACAGACGTAGCTTACTTCCGTGAACTATTAAGCGGTGTTGTACTTAGCCACGCTGAGCTAGATAGCAAAATTCGTCCATACATCTCTCGTCCTATGCAGGATTTAGATATGATGGAACTTGCTCTTCTTCGCCTTGCTATGTACGAGATGACTCGTCGCGAAGATGTTCCTTACAAAGTTGTTATCAATGAAGCGATTGAACTTGCAAAAGTTTTCGCAGCAGAAGATAGCCACAAGTTTGTGAATGGTGTACTTGATAAAGCAGCACCTCACATTCGTAAGAAATAACGATTTCTTCAATGAAAAGGTCAGCACATGCTGACCTTTTTTGTATCAAAAGCTTTTACATCAAAAAGTAAGTGAATTATGTCTGGTGAATTTAATCTGATAGACAAATACTTCGTCGGTCGTCAGAGCCAACGTAAAGATGTCCATCTAGCCGCTGGTGATGATTGCGCTTTGGTCAAAGCGCCAGCTAATGTTCAGATTGCGATTAGCACGGATACATTGGTAGCTGGAACGCATTTCTTAGCCGACGCGAACCCAGCATGGGTCGCACACAAAGCATTGGCTTCTAACATCAGTGATTTGGCGGCGATGGGCGCAACGCCTGCGTGGGTGAGCTTTGCATTAACGATGCCTGAGCCAGATGAAGAATGGCTTGCACCTTTCTGTGATGCATTTTTCGAACTGGCTGATTACTATGGTATTCAGTTAATAGGCGGTGATACCACCAAAGGCCCATTGTGTCTGACACTGACGGTGCAAGGTTTTGTACCTGAAGACAAAGCGCTCACGCGATCCGGCGCCAAGCCTGGGGATTGGGTATACGTAACGGGAAACCTTGGCGATGCAAAAGCTGGCTTGGATGTGATTCTAGATGACTCTCTGCGCAGTAGAGCCGGCGCGGAAGCACTAGAGCGAGCTCATTACCTTAGTTCTCCGCGTGTGCTTGCTGGACAAGCTCTTGTTGGCTTAGCCTCTTCGGCGATAGATATTTCAGATGGTTTAATCTCTGATATTAAGCACATTTTACAGCGATCTCAGGTTGGAGTGAGTATTGATGTCTCTCAGCTACCGATCTCTTCAGAATTAGTCCAGTTTTTAGATGATAAGATCAGCGCGCAGCAGTATGCTTTAGCAAGTGGCGAAGAATACGAGTTGTGTTTTACCGTGCCGGAGCAAAATCGAGGCTCGTTACAAAGCGCTTTATCTCATACTGGCTGTAAGGTCACATGTATTGGTCAAATCCGACCAAATGGAACCTTCGAGCTGCATGATAACAATCAACCACTTGATTGGGACTTAAGTGGCTTCGACCACTTTAAATGATCTGAGCTAAGCTCTAGCCAAGAGCCTGTTACTATTGAGCAACTCACAGGCATGACGATTGAAACCAAACTAGCAGTATAGGTTTAAGGATATGACCAACCCTCTTTCTCTGATTTCATTAAAGAACCCGTGGCATCTATTGGCGACGGGTTTTGGCAGTGGATTATCCCCGTTTATCCCTGGAACAATGGGCACACTGGCGGCCGTGCCTTTCTTTTTGTTGTTGGCACAATTACCATTTACGGCGTATGTCATTGTTGTTCTGATTTCGTGTGTGATCGGCATTCAAATATGCCAAGTGACGTCTGCAGACATGAAGGTGCATGATCATGGTTCAATCGTATGGGATGAGTTTGCAGGCTTTTGGATTACGATGAGCATTGTACCTGCACTGAATATTCCACTCACTGAATGGAAGTGGTTGATCACTGGCTTCATCTTATTTCGTTTTTTCGATATGGTAAAACCTTGGCCAATTGGGTGGCTAGATAAGCGAGTTCACGGTGGGCTGGGTATTATGGTTGATGATATCGTGGCGGGAGTTATGGCCGGTGTTGCCCTGTTTCTAGTCGCAAAATATGCGGGCTGGATGAACTAAACACTGAACGTAAAAAAGGGATGCTATGAACATCCCTTTTTACATTCTATTTTGCTAAATAATCCAAGATGGATTTTTCAATTCCTTTTGCATCGAGACCAAGCTCTTCATGCAGTTCATCTTGTGTTCCCTGATGAATAAACTCATCTGGTAAACCTAGGTTCAACACAGGTTTAATGATTTTATCTTTCATCATGAACTCAACGACACCAGCGCCAGCACCACCCGCGATAACATTTTCTTCTAACGTCACGAGCACGTCATGATCTGCGGCTAGTTGACGAATCAATGCCTCATCGAGCGGCTTCACAAAGCGCATATCAGCAACAGTGGCGTTAAGGTATTCTGCCGCTTCTAGCGCGTTGCCCAAGAAAGTACCAAAGTTCAGAATAGCAACTTTTTCACCTTGGCGAACCATGCGCCCTTTACCGATTTCTAACGCCGTAAACTCAGTTTCGATTTCTACGCCCATGCCGCTACCACGAGGGTATCGAACCGCACTCGGGCCAGAATGCTTATGGCCAGTGTAAAGCATTTGTCGGCACTCGTTTTCGTCGCTTGGCGCCATGATCACCATGTTCGGAATACAGCGCATAAAGCTCAAATCGAACGCACCTTGGTGAGTTTGACCATCTGCGCCAACGAGACCTGCGCGGTCGATCGCAAACATCACTGGTAAGTCCATGATCGCGATGTCGTGGATCAATTGGTCATAACCACGTTGCAAGAAAGTCGAATAGATAGCAACGATTGGATGATCGCCCGCAATTGCCATGCCTGTTGCCAGTGTCACCGCGTGCTGCTCAGCAATCGCCACATCAAAGTATTGGTCTGGGTACTCTTTTGAGAAACGCACCATACCTGATCCTTCGCGCATTGCTGGCGTAATTGCCATTAGCTTAGGATCTTGGGCCGCCATGTCACATAAAAAGTCACCAAAGATCTTTGAGTAAGTTGGCTTACCGCCACTGCTTTTCGGTAGACAGTTATGCGTTGGATCGAATTTAGGAACACCATGGTAGCCGATAGGATCTTTCTCGGCAGGCTCATAACCTTTGCCTTTCTTGGTCATGATGTGTAAGAACTGAGGACCTTTGAGCTCACGCATGTTTTTTAGCGTTTTGACGAGTTCATTGACGTCGTGCCCATCAATCGGGCCAATGTAATTAAAGCCGAATTCTTCGAATAGAGTACCAGGCACTACCATGCCTTTTAGGTGCTCTTCCGTACGGCGAACCAACTCTTTAATAGGTGGAACACCAGACAGCACTTTCTTGCCGCCTTCACGGATAGAAGTGTATAAGCTACCAGAAAGTACCTTTGCAAGGTGGTTATTCAGGGCGCCGACGTTTTCTGAAATCGACATTTCGTTGTCGTTCAAAATCACCAACATATCAGGATGAACGTCGCCAGCGTGGTTCATGGCTTCGAATGCCATGCCTGCTGTAATTGCGCCATCGCCAATCACACTGACAATTTTACGGCCTTTGCCTTCTTTTTGTGCGCTGATGGCCAAGCCAAGACCTGCACTGATAGATGTCGAAGAGTGACCGACAGACAACGTGTCATATTCACTTTCTTCACGCCAGGGGAAAGGGTGTAGACCATCCTTTTGGCGAATTGTTGGCATTTTATCGCGACGTCCGGTGAGGATTTTGTGCGGGTAAGCCTGATGACCAACATCCCAAATCAATTTGTCGATAGGGGTGTTGTAAACATAATGCAGAGCGACAGTTAGCTCTACGGTGCCTAAGCCAGACGCTAAGTGTCCGCTAGATTGGCTCACTGAATTTAGCAGATACGTTCGCAGTTCATCACACAGATTTGGTAATGTTTCTTTCGGAAGAAGACGTAATTCTTCCGGTGTATTTGCTAACGCCAGTGTTGGGTACTTTGAAATATCAAGAGTCATATAAATGCGCGCTTATAGTGTTAATTTTTGCGCTCGATGACATATCGGGCGAACTCTTCGAGTAACTGAGTATTGTATGGGATAGCTTCCAATGCTTGAAGTGCTTCCTGTAACAGAGTGTGAGCTTTCTCTATGGCTCCCTCTAAACCCAGCAGGGAAGGATAAGTGCTCTTATTCAGACCTTGGTCGGAACCTTGAGGCTTACCCAGTGTTTCTGTGTCACTGATGATATCAAGAATATCGTCTTGAACCTGAAACGCCAAACCAATTGCTTTTGAGTAGCGCTCCAATTGAGGTAGAACCTCGATACCTTTCTCACCAGCAGCTAATGCACCTAATTTTACCGCACAATCAATCAGAGCTCCGGTTTTTTTACGGTGTATCTCTTCCATTTCTTCAAGAGAAACTTGGCGATTTTCCGCGCCTAAATCTAAGGCTTGCCCTACACACATGCCGCTGGCACCAGAGGAATGCGCTAAGGCTTTGATCATGCTGATGCGTTGAGCTTCAGCCGCCGGGCTTAATTGACCATCAGCAATAATAGTGAAGGCAAGAGTTTGTAGTGCGTCACCTGTCAGTATTGCGGTTGCTTCATCAAACTTAATATGACAAGTTGGTTGACCTCGACGCAGTTCATCATCGTCCATGGCTGGCAGATCATCATGAATGAGTGAGTAGGCATGTATACATTCGATAGCAGCGGCGGGGGTGTCTAAGTCTTCAGGTTTACAGCCGAGCATTTGACCTGTGATGTAAACAAGAAAAGGGCGAACGCGTTTTCCACCTAGCAAAAGGCCGTATTTCATTGCTTGAATCAATGGCTGCTCTTGATATGGAAGCTGATCGAGCCACAAATTCAATTGCTGATTGTTTCTTTGTTGAAAAGACGTCAATGTCTGTTGCATCACATTGCTCACTACTGATTGTTATTCTGAATCTGGTTTGAAGTCACTCAGTGGTGCTTCATCATCTTTATTAAGAAGAATGCTCACGCGCTGTTCGGCGTCGCTTAATTTAGTTTGGCCTGCACGAGCTAAGGCAATGCCTCGTTCAAACTTACGCAGGGCATCATCTAGAGCAAGATCGCCATTTTCTAATTGATCAACCAAGCTATCAAGCTCTTCAATGGTTGCTTCAAAGGTCATGTTTTCTGGTTTCTTGACCGCCATCTTTTTTCTGCCTTAATCAAGCCTCGGGTAAGATGCACGAAAGTTACCTTAGCCTAGTAACTTGGTCAAATTTAACCTTATATAATTGTCACAAAATTAGCGTTCAACGAGTCTAAGCGGTGAAACCCCATATTTTGGTTGAGGTTGTTAGGTGTAATTTGTGATCCATTAGCTAAGATTTTTCTAAAAATTCTGCGCGAGTTGTCGATACAGGTAATAATCCGCCCAATGGCAGTATTTGAGTATAGCGTGAGGAGTGCTTTGTGGATTTAGCAACCCTATTAGGTTTGATTGGTGGTTTTGCATTCGTCATTATGGCGATGGTGCTTGGTGGCAGCATCGGCATGTTTGTCGATGTCACGTCGATCCTTATTGTCGTTGGTGGCTCAATATTCGTCGTGTTGATGAAGTTCACAATGGGACAGTTTTTTGGTGCGACAAAGATTGCAGGCAAAGCTTTCATGTTTAAAGCGGATGAACCCGAAGACCTGATCGCAAAAATTGTGGAAATGGCCGATGCGGCGCGTAAAGGTGGTTTTCTTGCTCTTGAAGAGATGGAAATAAACAACACATTCATGCAGAAAGGCATTGATCTACTGGTTGATGGCCATGATGCCGACGTTGTGAGAGCGGCACTCAAAAAAGACATCGCGCTTACGGATGAACGACATACGCAAGGTACTGGCGTATTTCGCGCCTTTGGCGACGTTGCTCCTGCGATGGGAATGATTGGCACCTTGGTTGGTCTTGTTGCGATGCTTTCAAACATGGATGACCCTAAAGCGATTGGACCAGCAATGGCCGTTGCACTCTTGACCACATTGTATGGCGCGATCCTGTCCAATATGGTGTTTTTCCCTATTGCGGATAAGCTTTCTCTTCGCCGTGACCAAGAAACGCTAAATCGCCGTTTGATCATGGATGGCGTATTAGCGATTCAAGATGGCCAAAACCCGCGAGTGATCGATAGTTACTTGAAGAACTACCTCAATGAAGGTAAACGTGCCCTTGAGATTGACGAGTAACTTGGAGAGTCGTGATGGATGATGAAGATAACAAATGCGATTGTCCGCCACCTGGCCTCCCGTTATGGATGGGGACATTCGCAGATTTGATGTCGCTACTGATGTGTTTCTTTGTTCTTCTGCTCTCGTTTTCTGAGATGGATGTACTGAAGTTCAAACAAATTGCAGGATCAATGAAATTTGCCTTCGGTGTGCAAAATCAGCTTGAAGTGAAAGACATTCCCAAAGGTACTAGCATTATTGCCCAAGAGTTTCGACCGGGTCGGCCGGAACCAACTCCGATTGATGTCATCATGCAGCAAACCATGGACATCACTCAGCAGACGCTCGAATTTCATGAAGGGGAGTCTGATCGAGCTGGTGGCACAAAACGTGATGAAGGCAAGTTAACGGGTGGGCAATCGCCAGAAACGTCAACTCAAAACAATGATTCTGCCGAAGCGGACATGCAACAACAGCAATCTAAAGAGATGTCGCAAGAGATGGAAACCTTGATGGAAAGCATCAAGAAAGCCTTAGAGCGAGAGATTGAACAAGGCGCCATTGAAGTTGAAAACCTCGGTCAGCAGATTGTTATACGTATGCGTGAAAAAGGTGCATTCCCAGAAGGTTCGGCCTTCTTGCAGCCTAAGTTTCGTCCTTTAGTTCGTCAGATTGCAGAGCTAGTAAAAGACGTGCCAGGCATTGTGCGAGTATCTGGCCATACAGACAATCGACCGCTAGACTCGGAACTTTATCGTTCTAACTGGGATCTCTCTTCTCAGCGTGCAGTATCAGTCGCGCAAGAGATGGAGAAAGTGAGAGGCTTCTCTCATCAACGTTTAAGAGTACGAGGCATGGCGGATACGGAACCCTTGTTACCGAATGATTCTGATGAAAATCGCGCGCTTAACCGACGGGTTGAAATCAGCATTATGCAAGGCGAGCCTCTCTACAGTGAAGAAGTGCCGGTAATTCAATAACTAGGCTTTAGTTTTAAGTCAGTAAAGAGATAAGAAAGCGAGCAGATTGCTCGCTTTTTTTGTTTTTCCAATCCGCTTGGGTGTATAATCTTGCGCCTTAAAAGTGAGCTCAGACTACTTTTTGTGACTGAAACGCGGTTTTACTGCGTATGAAGTATTGAAGTTGAGTGTCACTCTTTGTTGATTGCGAAACTAACCTGCGAATTAGACTATGAAATTTATTGTAAAGCCCCATCCAGAAATTTTTGTAAAAAGTGAATCTGTGCGTAAGCGCTTCACAAAGATTTTAGAGTGCAACATTCGTAACATCATTAAGAGCCGCACGGAGTCTGTCGCGGTATTTAACCGTCGTGATCACATTGAAGTGACCTCTGAGAGTAACGAATTCCACGCTGAAGTTCTTGAGGTTTTGACTCATACACCAGGCATTCACCACGTACTGGAAGTGAAGCAAACTGAATTTAAAGACTTGCACGATATCTTCGAGCAAGTACTAGAACTCAACCGTGCTGCACTCGAAAATAAAACCTTTGTTGTACGTGCGAAGCGTCGTGGCAAGCATGACTTTACCTCTATTGAACTAGAGCGTTATGTAGGCGGTGGTTTAAATCAAGCGATTGAAAGCGCTAGTGTTAAGCTACGAAACCCAGACGTGACGATCAAGGTAGAAGTCTCGAACGACAAGCTAAACCAAGTATTGTCTCGTCATAAAGGCCTAGGTGGTTTCCCACTGGGTACGCAAGAAGACGTGTTAAGCCTGATCTCGGGTGGTTTCGACTCTGGTGTTTCAAGCTATCTTCATATCAAGCGTGGTTCAAAAGTACATTACTGCTTCTTTAACTTAGGTGGTCCAGCACACGAAATCGGCGTTAAGCAGGTTTCTCACTACCTATGGAACAAATACGGTTCTTCAGCAAAAGTACGTTTTATCTCAGTTGATTTCGAGCCTGTGGTTGCGGAAATCCTAGAGAAAGTCGATGACGGCCAAATGGGCGTGATCTTGAAGCGTATGTTTATGCGTGCAGCAGGCATGATCGCTCAGAAGATGAAGATCGAAGCATTGGTAACAGGTGAAGCGCTAGGTCAAGTATCGAGCCAAACGCTAACCAATCTACGCCACATCGATAACGTAACTGACACGCTGATTCTGCGTCCACTTATCAACTGGGATAAAGAAGACATCATCAATCTAGCACGTGAAATCGGCACAGAAGATTTCGCGAAGACAATGCCAGAATATTGTGGTGTTATCTCTAAGAAGCCAACCGTGAAAGCGGTGAAAGGCAAGCTAGAAGCTGAAGAAGAGAAATTCGACTTTAGTATCCTTGAGCAAGTGGTTCAAGAAGCTCGCATGATGGACATTCGTGATATTGCGAAAGAGTCTGAGCAAGCCGCACCAGAAGTAGAGCAAGTTCAAGCGATAGAAGAGCACGCGGTTGTGCTAGATATTCGTAGTCCTGAAGAGGAAGACGATAACCCACTTGAAATCGAAGGTGTGGATGTGAAACATATCCCTTTCTACAAGCTGGGTACACAGTTTGGTGACTTAGACCAGTCTAAGACATACCTACTTTACTGTGACCGCGGTGTGATGAGCCGTCTGCAAGCGCTTTACTTGCAAGAGCAAGGCTTCAGCAACGTAAAAGTTTACCGTCCATAGCTGACTGTTAAAATACGTTAAAAGGCGCAAATTGAGACATCAATTTGCGCCTTTTTTGTTTTTGATCGCGTTACAGACAACCATTACTTAGCATAATGTTGAGGCTTATCGCAAAGCCATACACTTTGTGTTGATATAACGATAATTAATCCGAAAGAAGAGTAATAAAGTGATATTGCTGCCAGATATGCGGATGAGATTTTTGATAGATAAAAAAACACCGCCTAACTTAGGCGGTGTAACAAATTTGACAGACAGGTCAAAAATAAATACAGGAAGTATATGTTTTGTCACAGGGAGTGTGGACAAAACATTATGGTAGAAATCTACCTAACTCGAAATACGAGTTTGCAAACACAACATCGCAACAACGAAGCCAATTGATTTCCAAAGAAATCAAGCCGTTCAGGCCCGTGTTGCGGGGTGAAATATAGAATTTATCTGGCTGTTCGACAACGGACATTTTATAATGTTTCAGATTAAAAAAACTAATCCTATTAGAGGTCCCATATGTCTCGCAGATTGCCTCCATTAAATTCGCTTCGAGTCTTCGAAGCGGCTGCTCGTCATCTCAGTTTTACACGAGCAGCAGAAGAGTTATTTGTTACTCAAGCCGCGGTCAGTCACCAGATTAAAGCGCTTGAAGAGTTCTTATCATTGAAGCTCTTCCGTCGACGTAATCGTTCTTTGTTGTTAACAGAAGAAGGCCAAAGTTACTTTCTCGATATCAAAGATATTTTCACCTCGATTGCGGAAGCGACAGATAAGGTGTTGGAACGTAGCGAAAAAGGGGCATTGACGATTAGCCTACCGCCGAGTTTTGCTATCCAATGGCTTGTACCTCGTTTGGCCGATTTTAATGCTCAAGAGCCCGATATCGATGTACGTATTAAAGCCGTAGATATGGATGAAGGCTCACTGACTGATGATGTTGATGTGGCGATCTACTATGGCCGTGGGAACTGGCCAGGTTTGCGAGCAGATAAATTGTACCAAGAGTTTTTGATCCCACTTTGTTCACCTTCATTACTTTTGGGTAACAAACCATTAGAATCTTTAAGTGACCTCAAATTACATACTTTGTTACACGATACTTCGCGTAAAGACTGGAAGCAGTTTGCTCGTCATTACAACATTGAAGGCATCAACGTAAACCACGGTCCTATTTTTAGTCACTCAACGATGGTGCTACAGGCTGCTGCGCACGGTCAGGGGGTCGCGCTCGGTAACAACGTACTCGCCAAACCTGAAATGGAAGCCGGACGACTCATTGCACCATTCGACGAGGTGTTGATATCTAAGAATGCATTCTATGTGGTGTGTCATGAACAGCAGGCAGATATGGGCCGAATCGCAACGTTTAGAGACTGGATGTTAGCAACCGCGAGAAAAGAACAAGAGGAAGTATTGGATGAATCACTGGATAGCTGAGGGACCTGAAAACGGACCGCTGTTTATTTTTGCTCACGGCGCAGGTGCGGGGATGGAGCATGATTTCATGACAGCGGTCGCCAAAGGATTAGTGGAGCAAGGTATTCGTGTAGTGCGTTTTAATTTCCCTTACATGGTGAAACGTTCGGAAGATGGCAAAAAGCGTCCGCCCGATCGCGCGCCAAAGTTGCTCGAAGCATACAGCGAAGTGATCGCTCACTTTACTTCTTCTCCCGTGGTTATTGGTGGTAAGTCAATGGGCGGTCGTATGTCGAGCTTGTTGGCTGAAAATGAGCTGGTGTCGGGCATTGCCTGTTTAGGGTTTCCATTTCACCCGCCAGGAAAGCCAGAGAAATACAAAGGCGAGCACTTAGCAACCATTGAGAAACCTACGCTGATTCTGCAAGGGGAACGAGACACCTTTGGTAAGCGTGAGGAATTCGATGATTTCGTCCTTTCGTCACAAGTAACGGTGAGCTTTTTACCTGATGGTGATCACAGCTTCAAACCGCGCAAGAGCTCAGGTCATACTGAAGTGGGTAACATTGCACTCGCGATAGAGCAGTTATCGGCGTTTATAAAAGAGGTGTACAGTGAAAAGTAAGTGGTTACTCTCATTCTCTGGTCTGTCTGGGCTGCTTTCGGTCGCTCTTGGAGCATTTGCTGCTCATGGGCTAAAAGCGACACTGGCCCCTTATTTGCTCGGTGTATTTGAGACCGGAGTTCTGTATCAATTTATTCACACGTTGGCGATTGTGTTTTGTGCCATTCTGCTTCTGCTCAATTTGGGACAAAAAGCACAAAAATATTTTTTCATTGCGGCGATTTGCTTTATTATCGGCATCTTTTGTTTTAGCGGCAGTCTTTACGCGCTGGCGCTGACGGGCATTAAGTGGTTTGGGCCAATTACTCCTGTGGGAGGATTACTGTTCATGATTGGTTGGTGTCTGTTCTTTTTTGCTGCGTTCAATATCAAAGAGGTCTCCAAGTGAAACAACTAATGCTCTATTGCCGTTCTGGCTTTGAGAAAGAGTGTGCTGGTGAAATTCAGGACAAAGCGACACAGTTGGAAGTGTATGGCTTCCCTCGTGTGAAGAGAAACTCAGGTTATGTTGTCTTCGAGTGTTACCAAGATGGAGATGCCGACAAACTTGCGAGAGGTTTAGACTTTAAGTCTTTAATTTTTGCTCGACAAATGTTTGCGGTAGCAGCTGAGTTTCAATCGTTGCCAAGTGATGACCGAATTAGTCCAATTTTGAATGAACTAGCAGACATCGAAGCATTCCCTCGTTGTGGTGATTTGAGAATTGAAACGCCAGATACAAATGAAGCGAAAGAGCTACTGAAATTCTGCCGTAAGTTTACCGTCCCAATGCGTCAAGCGTTGCGCGGCAAAGGCTTAATGCTGAACAAAGATAACGCGAAAAAACCAGTACTGCACATTTGCTTTGTTGAGCCTGGCCACTGTTACGTTGGTTACTCTTACACTGACAACAACTCACAGTTCTTCATGGGTATCCCTCGCCTTAAATTCCCAGCAGACGCTCCAAGTCGTTCAACACTTAAACTGGAAGAAGCATTTCATGTCTTTATTCCACGTGAAGAGTGGGATGAGCGTTTAGCACCAGGTATGTGGGGTGTGGATTTAGGTGCATGTCCAGGCGGTTGGACGTACCAATTAGTGAAGCGCTCAATGTTCGTTCACTGCGTTGATAACGGCATGATGGCAGACAGTTTGATGGAAACTGGCCAGATCAAACACCATATGGTGGATGGCTTTAAGTTCGAACCAGACCGCAAGAACGTAACATGGATTGTTTGTGACATGGTGGAAAAGCCAGCTCGTGTTGCTCACCTGATGGGACAGTGGCTGTTAAAAGGTTGGGCAAAAGAGGCTATCTTTAACCTTAAGCTGCCAATGAAAGGGCGTTATGACGAAGTGCTGCAAGACCTTGAAAATCTGAAGCAGTTCCTCATTGATAATAAGGTAAAGTTCAAGCTACAAGCTAAACATTTGTATCATGATCGTGAAGAAATCACGATTCATATCCAATGTCTGTCGAATATTTCACCTTACTAACTTTATTCCCTGAGTCTTTTGGGGATAGTGATTAGAATAGAAAAAGCGCCTTCAAATGGCGCTTTTTTAATATCTGAGGGTTTCATGGTGTGAAACTACCATCGGGCACTACTCCGCTTTGTTTGGCCCTAAAAAGCGAATATCTTGCAAGTTAAAGCCTAGTTCGATATCGCACTTTAAAGCGGCGACGCGTTTACATAAACGAGCAGACTCAATGTGCTCATCCAATTTTTTACGGTATTTCGGTACGAGATCTTCACTAGCGTAGGCAGCTTCAATACTCTCAAACTGAGTGAGAATCTCTTTCGCTGCTTTCGGGCCAATTCCAGGTACGCCCGGAACCTGGCTAGAGCTTATCCCTGTCAATCCCCAGTAATCCGCTAGTTGACTTGGTTTTACGCCGAACTCTTTTTCGATAAATGGTTCATCTAACCAACGATGTTGGAAATAATCACGGATTTGTAGGGTAGGGGAAAGTAGCTGGCAGTAACCTTTGTCAGTCGAAACGATGGTGACTTTTTCACCATGGCTGGCCACTTTCGTTGCGAGTGTAGCAACCAAATCATCTGCTTCATCGCCTTCAGACAGCAATGAATCAATACCTTGCTCCCACCACGCTTGTTGAATCGCATCTAACCCTTGCAGTAGTGGCAGAGGCATTGGTTTTCGGTTTTGCTTATAGTCAGGGAGAATTTCAGCGCGCCAACCTCTGTCTTGTTCGTGGTGATCAAAAACTGCGATGATGTGTGTCGGGTTGGCCTCTGACAGAATGCGAGTGAGGGTTCTTTGCGTTGTGGTTATGGTTCTTGCTATGTCGGTTGGATCTGGTTGTGCTGAGTGCACTCGGCGGATCAGGTTTAGGGCATCAATGATAACAAGATGAATAGACATAATGACTTAGCAATAAAAAAGGGGCGTAATGCCCCTAGTGTAACGAATGCTAGCCTGACTATCGACCACCAATTTCCGGGTGAGCGATTCGATAACACGGTTCGTAGTCTGAACCGCCAGGTAATTTCATTCGGTGCTGTTCGACAAAGTCTTTTAGCAACTTATCGAGTTTTTTCATGAGGACTGCGTCTCCATGAATGGTGAAAGGCCCTCTACGTTCTATTTCTCGAATACCTTCAGCCTTTACGTTACCTGCCACTATGCCAGAGAAGGCTTGACGCAAGTTGGCCGCTAAAACTTGCGGTTCTTGATCTAGGCTTAAATCCAATTGTTCCATCGACTCATGAGTAGGCTCGAATGGCAGTTGGAAGTTTGGCTCAATTTTCAATGACCAGTTAAAGCTGTACGCATCGCCTTTCTCTTTTCGGTGAAGGCGTACCGAGTCCATGGAGCGTTTCATAATACGAGCGACTTCTGCCGGGTCGTCAATGATGATCTCGTAGTGCTTTTGCCCTTCCTCACCAAGTGTGTCGCGAATGAACTCATCAATAGAGCGGAAGTACTCTTCACTCTCTTTTGGTCCTGTTAATACGATAGGCATTGGCTGATCGGCGTTATCCGGGTGCATCATGATGCCAAGAATGTACAGTAGCTCTTCCGCTGTGCCCGGGCCACCTGGGAAAATAACGATACCATGAGCCATACGGACGAAGGCTTCCAAGCGCTTTTCGATGTCGGGCATGATGACCAGTTCATTTACTATTGGGTTTGGTGGCTCGGCCGCAATAATCGAGGGCTCGGTTAAACCAAGATAACGTTGCTGAGTATAACGTTGCTTTGCGTGCCCAATCGCTGCACCTTTCATCGGCCCTTCCATTGCGCCAGGGCCGCAACCTGTACAGATGTTAAGTTCACGCAGGCCCAGTTCGTTACCCACTTCACGTGTGTACTGATACTCCACTCCATTGATAGAGTGACCACCCCAACATACGACAAGATTCGGTGCGATACCTGGAGTTAATGCTCTTGCATTACGAAGAATGCCGAATACGAGGTTCGTAATGTGAATTGGGTTAGTAAGGTTGAGCCGTTGGGCGTCTGCCAAATGCATGTTTACGTAAACGATATCACGCAATACGGAGAACAGATGCTCTTGGATACCTTTAATTATTTCGCCGTCAACAAAAGCGTGCTCTGGCGGATTAGTCAGCTCAAGCTTAATACCACGCTCACGACGCACGACGTTGACATCAAACGATTGGTATTTATCGAGCAGTTCTTTCGAGTTATCGGTATGGCTACCGGAGTTCAACACCGCTAATGTGCAATTACGGTACAGCTGATAAAGTTCACTCGAGGCTGTGTTCTTTAAGCGCTCTACTTCTAGTTGAGATAGCAAGTCCATGCTACCAGCGGGGCTTATATGGGTAATCATAACGCCTCCTTGTGTTGCATTAATTTGAGGGAAAGTACCAACTTACCTTTTTGGTGTTATACGTATGGTTTGATGAAAGGTAGTTGGCCGATTTGGTTTTATGGTTATCAACTCCCAAGCAACCTCAAGATGATACATTTGCCTTTTATAAATACATCATCTTGAAGTGACTTGGGTTTTTACAGCTTAGCAGACTAAAAGGGAAGAAATGTGATAACTCGTTGAAAATGGGTGGTTATAAAGCGTAGATTGCACCAAATTTGGTTTGTTTGCTCGCTTTTTGTACGAATTCTAGCTCCAGTTAAGCTGGTTTGTTCCACGTTTTTTAGCGTCCGCAAGCATCTTGCCAAGACGATCGAGCACATACTCTGGCGTATCGGACTCTTTGAAAGACGTCGATACAGCAGCTAAGGTAATCATGATATTTTGCTCACGGAACTTAAAGGGTAATTGGCTAATATCACGCTGGATATGCTTAATCAGATCCAGTGTGTATTCTTCAGATTGTTCCGGGACGAGTAGAATGAACTCCTCGCCACCAAAGCGAGCCACTGTTTCCGTTTCTGATACGCGCTTGTTAATAGTACGAGCGATAATCTTCAGCGCTTTATCGCCAGCCGTATAACCATAGCTATCATTCACCGCTTTGAAATTGTCTACATCAAACAGCACAACACGAAGGTTTTGCTGAGAGCGAATCCAACGGCGATACTCTAGCTCTAGTCGATCGTTAAATGCAGTGCGGTTATAAACTTTAGTCAGCGGGTCGAGCAACATACGCTGAGCTTGGTCATCTAAGCGTCGACGATAATCTTGCGTAGTTTCAAATACCGCTTCGAGTTGGTTCTTACTGTAACTTAACCGTTCTTGCAGCGCTTGCTCTCGCTCTTCCGTCATTTTCAGTCGCTCTGTCAGCGACGCCATTTTTTCGAGAAGAGGCGTGATTTCTTTTTTCACAACCGCGATATCTTGAGCTTGATTAAGTGACTTTTGGCTTAATTCAACCAAGCTGTTCATTTCTGTGTTGAGCTCTTGGCGGTGTTCAAAGTAGGTATGATGCTGGTCGACGTTCTGATGAACGGTTTTTAGGTTACTTGCGAGAGAAGTGTTCAGCTGATCAAGGAATTGGCTAGACGCCTCGCGCTCGAACTTTGTTGCTTCGACAACCAATTTCAGCGTTGAGAGCGTAAGCTCAATGAGAGACTCGGCACTCACGCCAAGGAGCAACTTAGCGCGAATATCCAGCAATCTATCGCCTGATTCTCCCTCGAAATCCAGCTCTGTAATAGTATGTTGGAGGTCGCTGGCTAAGCACTCAAGCTGAGATCTGTCGGGATTGTTTTCAAATTCACTAAGATGTAGACGTGAATTAGACGTGATGATTTTCAGAGCGCGTTCGTAAATACTCAGTAGCTTAGTGGCTTGATCAGCTTTATTGCTGGCGTGAACTTCAGAGAAACTCATCAGGTTCCGTAGTTCACGTTTTAACTGCGCAGGTAAGCCCGTGACACGTTGCAGTGTTTCACCACTGTGCTTGATTTGTTCGTCAAGGTAACCGTTCTGTTTATCCATCGTCTTCGACTGCTGTTTGAGCATCCTCTCTAATACCGCTAAACGCGGGATAAGAGTGCTGATATCTTTTTGATGTTGCAGCTCTTGTTGGATTTCAAATAGGTAGTTGGATACCTGAGTATTCGAACCCTGGCAAGCTGAAGACAATGATGCCACAACGCGTTTAAGAACTTGTTGTTCACGTTTGAATTTGAGTGAAGTATCACGATGAGTCAGTCTGAGTTGGTCAAGTTGACAACTCAGCTGATGCAGCTGCGACTGAATATCGGATTCCAAGATTCCCATGAAGTGACTACGGTTAAGTCCATGTACTACTGACAATTATCTGATAATAACAAAAAACTTTATAGCGTCATTAGTTATTACGTTCAACAGGCGTTTAATTATCCATTTTTTAATATTTTCTTGATGTCGTCCTCATTCTTGTAGGACGAATGGATCTTGATCAGGCCTTGGCTAATGGCATGTTGACAGGCAGTTCTTATGTTACCTGTTGCAAAGCTAGCAGCAGGCGCATTATCGATGGCTTTTAAGAACACCCAGTGGCTTTGCTTATCCTTCAAGCTGACTTCTCGTGCTATGTGAGTCGCAAGCAACAACAGATCGAGTAATTCCTCATCGTTAATTGCAGTGTAGGCTCGGGGTAAGAACGGATAATCACTGATGCCCATACGAATAATACGATTGACGTTGTGCTGCTGTGCGAACTCATCCACCCAAGTCTGGAATTTTTCGAACATGACTTCGGCAGAAGCATCACGGTCAGCGTTCGGTTCTATGTAGAGTAAGTTCGCATCTGAGAAATGGTAAAGACGCGACGGTTTTTCTATTTTTTCCGCAAGGAAGTCGCCAAATGCACGTTCTAGTTCTAGACCTGCCTTATAGCCGTTATGGACGTACATGCTTCGTAAGAATGGCAAATCGATCATAACAAAGCGTAGGCGATCATTAAGTGGTTCGTGGATCAATTCACCCATTTGCCATTGCTCGAAAGTTTCGCTCGACTTTTTCAATGAGCGAGACAGCTTAACGTTCAGCATACGCAAGTTACGTAAACGAGAGCGAGAGTGGGTGAAGAGGTCGTTACGCAGTTTTTCGATTTCACTTGCTTGGCGCTGCATAATGACACCGCGGCGCATAATGAACAAAAACATGACCAATACAGTAATAAACAATGCAAATGAGATTTTCTGGAATTTACGATGCTCTCTTTCCACTTGCTCTAAGCGTTCTGATTGACCGATGTAATGGATGGTTTGTTCGGCAAATTCTTTTTGCTGACGGAACGCATCTTCACTGATTTGGTTAAGCTGCTTTTGTTCTAGACGAACGAGGTTGGTGTATTTTTTATAAGCTTGCAGAGAAAGTTTGTATTCGCCTGCCTGCTCGTAACCCAACCCAAGTAAACGGTATGACTGCTGCTTAATGAAGTTGTTATTTTCAGGTGACTTTTCAGCAAGCGCTAACGCCAGCTTTGCATTAGTAATGACGTCTTTACTGTCATTTTGATGATAAGCCAGACCTGACTGAAGCAGGGCAGCCTTTGCTTCAAGCTTAGGAATATTGGTGTATTCTAAAAGCTCTTTAGAGCGGTCTAAGTACTGCTCTGCTAGCGCGTAGTTATAGAGTTGTAGGTAGGTAGCCGCCAAGCTTAAGCGAATCTTAATGATTCTATTGATGTTCTTACTGGTACTTTCATGGTCAAGCACGTTGAAGTAATGCACTAACGCAAGGTTAAACTTACCCTGATAAAAGTAGATGTCGCCCATTTGCTCTAGGACGTCCGCTAGGATCGGAGAGCTAGGGTAGGAGTCATAAAAATCTGCGGCTTGAGATAAGTATTCGATCGCTTTGTCGTACACTCGTCGCTCCTGGAAGAGCCTAGCCAAAAGGCGATTCACTTTTGCTAATCTTGCACCACTGTTACTTTCAATAGATTGCCAATAACCGTATAGCAGTTCTGACAAAGCCAAATTGTACTTCTTGCTATTGAGGTAAAACTCGCCGACGGCAGTGTAGTAGTCGATCAAGGCTAACTCAGAGCGGCTATCGTCAAGCATGGTCTTTGCTTCAGAGTACAAGTTTTCCGCTTTAATGATATCGCCACTATGTGAAGCGAGGAGTGCTCTTTGCATCACTAGTCGGTAGCGAACGCTGTCGGTGCGTTGTAATACGGCATCGGCTTCATCGAGCTGTTGTTCAATTTGGTTAAGCGTGTCTTCCGCTTTTGAGTAGTTTTCGTCGTACATCCAAATCATTTGGTTGCGCATCAGCTGTAGATCTAAGTCCATGTACGGCAATTGATATTCTTGCGCTAAGCGTTCCGCTTTATTTAGGTGCTCGATAGCCGAACGAACATTACCCATGGCGTAATCTGCCTGAGCGATAATCTTGTGCGCTTCGATGGTGCTGCTTGGTGTGCGAACGCTACGATCTGTTTCGTCGCGAGACATGGCTGAAGGGCTGTCACTTTCTTTGCGTTCTGTTAGCTCACGCTGTGACAAATAGTTGGTTGCCGCTTGTTTTGCTTGTGATGGCTCTATTTCCGCCAATTGTTGTGCTTCGTTGAGTAACGCGGACGATAAAATGGTTGCATGAAGTGGCTGTACAAACAGCAAGCAAAGAAAGCCAATCAACTTGAATAGACGCGAACTGTCCCAAAACATCCTTTCGTTCCCTCGAACTGTTTTTAGATATGGCGATAACGGCGAAAAGCCTCAATTAGCCGTTTAAATGCGGGTTGAAGCCATTTGATATAGTAACATGCTTGGACAATAAAAACGTCCGGCAACCCTTTAGATTGCCGAACTTATTTCTGTTGCCTATGCGCTTACTGACGAGCCATACGGTGATTGTGAGCTGGCTTATCTTGTTCCGTTGAGCGGTAAGGGTTGATATCCAAGCCTCCACGGCGCGTATAGCGGGCAAATACGGTCAGTTTGCTTGGTTGGCAGTATTTCATTAGATCCGTAAAAATACGCTCTACACACTGTTCGTGGAACTCATTGTGCTCGCGGAAAGACACTAAGTAACGTAACAGCTTCTCACGATCTATTTTTGCGCCTTGGTAGCGAATTTCTACACTGCCCCAGTCGGGTTGGTTAGTGATCAAACAGTTTGATTTCAATAGGTGGCTATGTAGCACCTCTTCAACTTGTACTTCACCTGCTGCACCTTCAAGCAAATCGGCATCGAAATCGTAACTGGTGATGTTAATGTCTTGGTCATCAATACATTCACCGTCCATTGTTACGATAGGTTGATTGGTATAGTGGGTCACTGGATTCACCTCAACCAGCACCTTTTCACCTGCGCATTCAGAAAGGTCTTGTGTTAAACGCTCAGTCACTTCTTCCCAGCTTGCAAAGCGGGTTTGGTTGTAGCTGTTTAAGTACAGTTTGAAAGACTTCGATTCAATCAAGTTTGCGCTGGTGGCTGGAATGTATACTTCGCCAACGGCCACTTGTGGTAAACCTTTACTATTTAACCAAGACAGTTCATACAGCGTCCAAATGTCGTGCCCCATGAAAGGCAGAGTATCGCCTAACTGAAGGTCATCTCGGTTCAGGCTGCGAGGGACTGGTTGCAGCAAGCTTGGGTCATACTGGTTCGCATACTCGGTCGTTTTACCTAGTGTTAGGCCAGCAAGCTCTTTAGCGTCAGAATATTTGCTCATACTTTGTGGTCGTTTTCGATTAGAATGGCGAGAATTTTACTGAATCCGCTGGTCAATTGCCATCCGGCAAGTACGGCTATCTGATAAATAAGGAATGAGGAGACCTTCATGACCCAAAACGTTACTCAGGCGCTACAAGAGTTCAGCCTGCGCTACCAACAAGCTTGGCAAGCTAAGCACAATGAGTTGCCAAGCAGTGAAGAGCTTGCAGATCTTGTTTCTCCTTGTGTCGAAGAGAAGCGTGATGGAGAGGTGCTTTGGAAAGCGGTCGCACGTGATGAAATGGCCGATTTCACCAATGTGGAAAATGCGATTGAGTTGTCACTACAAGATGATGTTAAAGCCTTTTATGGTTCTCAATACTGCGCCGATATGGAGGCAACTTGGCAAGGTAATTCGTTGACGCTGCTGCAAGTGTGGAGCGATGACGATTTCGTGCGTCTACAAGAAAATATTCTTGGTCATTTGGTGACTCAGCGCCGCTTGAAACTTAAACCAACAGTATTTATCGCAGCGACAGATGAGGAAATGGATGTGATTTCTATTTGTAACCTCACTGGCAATGTGATTCTAGAGCGTTTGGGCACCTCTAAACGTGATGTATTGGCAGATTCATTGGTTGAGTTCTTGAATAAGTTAGAGGCTGCCGTCTAAGTATGTATGTTGTTGAGTTGCAGTTTGAGTGTTTTGATAACACCACCGTCAGCGCGGTAGACAAAGCCATTAATGGCTTGATGGATGCTCTGCGTTACAACGGCCAAGTATTAGGTCGTGAATTCCCGATAGTGATGGGAGAAGGTGAATTTTTCGTTCGTGTTGTTTGCCCAGAACAAGACAGCTTGCATCCACGTTATCACTCAGATTTCGTCAAAGTGTGCATGAACCGTTTGTCGGATGCGTCTTTGCTTGCTCCGAAAATGCGTATGCTGGGGCGTGATTTGAATTCAGAACAAGCAGCCGAAGAAGAGACACCTAGCTGGCAAGTGTTGTACACGACTTATGTTCATACGTGTTCGCCTTTGCGAAGTGGTGAAACCCTGTTGCCAATTCCTTTGTATCGTAATGAGCCAACACTTAATGGAGACCATAAAGCCGTCATTAAGTGGCAGACTGAGTGGCAAGCGTGTGATGAAATCCAAATGGCAGGGGGTTGCCGAGCGGAACATGCGGCGCTGCACGAAATTTGCGATGTGGATAGTGTGCTGTTTCGCCGAGGTTGGGACTTACGTGGCCGTATCGAATACATCACGAAGATCCCTACGTACTATTACCAGTATCGTGTCGGAGGTCAGTCGCTGGAGAGCGAGAAAGCGCGCAAGTGTCCAAAATGCGATGGCGAGTGGCTACTCGATGAGCCACTACATGACATATTTCATTTTAAGTGTGATGACTGCCGAATCGTTTCCAACATCTCTTGGGACCACCTTAAGTAGCGAATTGAAGTTACTTAAATGGGCGGATAGACAAATAGAAAGGGCTGATGTTTTCACATCAGCCCTTTTAGGTTTAGAACGTTTATGTTTAGAACGTTGTTTTCGGTCATGTTTTGAAAAGTGGGATTACCAACCTTTCACAACACCGCCTTTGAACAGCTCTTTTGCCGCTTCGTAAACTTCTTCCGTTTGGTAAGCTTTTACGAAGTTTTGTACGTTTTGCGCATTAACATTTTCTTCGCGAGCGACAATTAGGTTTACGTATGGTGAGTCTTTATCTTCAACGAACACGCCGTCACGCTCTGGCGATAGGTCGATAGAGCTTGCGTAAGTGGTGTTGATGATAGATAGCGTTACGTCATCCAGTGAACGTGGAAGCTGTGGGGCTTCTAGTTCAATGATTTCGATATTTTTAGGGTTGCCTACGATGTCACGTACTGTAGCGAGTAGACCAACGCCATCACGTAGCGTAATCAAACCTTGTTGCTCAAGAAGCAGTAGTGAGCGACCTAGGTTCGTTGGGTCGTTTGGTACTGCGATGCGTGCGCCATCTTGAATTTCATCAATTGATTTTACTTGCTTTGAGTAACCAGCAATAGGGTAAACGAATGAGTTACCCGCGATAGCCAGTTTGTAGCCGCGGTCTTTCACTTGTTGGTCTAGGTATGGTTTGTGCTGGAACGCATTCGCGTCTACTGAACCATCATCCAGAGCGGCGTTTGGTGTTACGTAATCGGTAAATGTTACTAGCTCAACGTCTAGGTTGTATTTCTCTTTTGCTACTTTAGCGGCAACTTCGGCTACTTGTGCTTCAGCACCAGCAATAACGCCAACTTTTACTTTGTTTACGTCTACTTCTTTGTCGCCGCAACCCGCTAGAGCAAGAGCAGAGGCGGCCGTTGCTACAGTCAAAAGACCTTTAAGGCTAAATTTCATCTTTATCTCCTTATAATTTGTATTTTTGATGCTTATCTGTGGTCTACACGGCGCACCACTGCGTCGCCGATAGACTGAATAATCTGTACTAGAACAATCAACATCACGACAGTCACGGCCATGATAGTTACATCGTAGCGGTGGAAACCGTAACGGATGGCTACGTCGCCTAGGCCGCCGCCGCCTACCGTACCCGCCATAGCTGAGTAGCTAACGAGAGTGACCAAGGTAATCGTTACTGAGTTAACAATAGTCGGCATTGCTTCAGGTAGTAGAACTTTTGTGATGATCTGTGTTGGTGTCGCCCCCATTGACTGCGCTGCTTCCACCAAGCCTGTCGGTACTTCTAATAAAGCACCTTCAATAAGACGAGCGACAAAAGGAATGGCGCCAATAGTCAGTGGGACGATTGCTGCGGTTGTACCGATAAAGGTTCCAACCAGCATTTTTGTCACTGGAATAATCGCAACCATCAGTACGAGGAATGGCACAGAACGACCAATGTTAACGATAGCGCCTAAGCCGCTATTTAGGCTGGTGTTTTCAAGTAGGCCGCCTTTCTTAGTAATATGGAGGATTACGCCTAATGGAATACCCACAGCAAAGCCGACTAATCCGGCAACCGCAACCATGTAAAGCGTTTCCCACGTTGCACCTAAAAGTAGTTTGCTGTTTAAACTCAGCCATTCAGAAATCGTATTAAAGGACATAACCAAGTACCTCTACTTTTACGTTGTGCTTACGCAGGTATTCAAGAGCTGCGTTGTCATCTTCTTCGTTACCAAATAGCTCTGCGACCATCATGCCGAATTTCACGCCACCAGCGTAATCAAGGTCGGAACTCAAAATACTCACATCAATATTGTATTTACGAGAAATTTGCGACATTAACGGTGCATCGACGGTTGCGCCAGTAAACTCTAAGCGAACCAACGGGTAGCTGCCATCAACACGCTCTGCTTGCAGACGTGCTTGGTAATCTTCAGGAATGGAAAGATCCAGCGTTGAGCGAATGAATTGGTGTGCTAGCTCTGTTTTAGGGTGCGCAAAAATATCGCCAACGGTGCCTTTTTCCACCAGCTCACCACCACCGATGATTGCTACTTCGTGACAGATGCTTTTTACGACTTCCATTTCGTGAGTGATAAGTAAAATCGTGATGTTGAGTTTGCGGTTGATCTCTTTCAATAACTCAAGGATAGATTGAGTTGTTGCTGGATCTAGTGCGCTAGTGGCCTCATCACAAAGCAGCACGCTAGGATCGGATGCCAATGCACGAGCAATTGCCACACGCTGTTTTTGTCCGCCACTTAAGTTAGATGGGTAGCTCTCGTGTTTGTCGGCTAAGCCTACAAGCTTTAGCAACTCAGTTACTTTTGTTGTGATTTGCGATTTGTCTTTACCTGCCAGTTCTAGGGGTAATGCCACATTATCAAACACAGTACGAGACGAAAGCAGGTTAAAGTGCTGGAAGATCATGCCAATGTTACGGCGTGTTTCGACTAGTTGTTTTTTACTGAGTTTGGTTAGATCCACAC
The DNA here is from genome assembly GCF_033339595.1 of Vibrio sp. 2096. NCBI lineage: Bacteria > Pseudomonadati > Pseudomonadota > Gammaproteobacteria > Vibrionales > Vibrionaceae > Vibrio > Vibrio sp. 2096. The sequence continues at coordinate 81,907 of NZ_JAWOUX010000008.1, read as the reverse complement.
CATCAACGATGATGGAACCAGAGGTCGGTGCTTCTAGCATGTTGACACAGCGGATCAGCGTACTTTTACCAGCACCTGATGAACCGATAACACCAAAGATGGTGCCTTTGTCGATGTGTAGGTTAATGTCTTTCAGGGCAAGGATTTCCTTACTGCCTTGGTAGAACACTTTATTGACGTTTTTTATTTCTATCATGTTTCAACCTGCCCAAAGATACGGGGAACTTCGCTGTCAAAAACGGCCTTTGACAGAACTTAATGTTGAGCTTTATCTCAATTTTCAGTTGATGCTATGGGTTAAGCAGAATGAAGTCAATAGATATTTTTACGTCTAGACGTCTAAATGTATGGATGTTCTGTTTTGAAACGAAGATGTATAGATAACAAGCAGGAGGTAGACGGCGGGGCACCCTCAGATTTACCGATTCTTGCCCAACAAATCAACCGTTTTGTCGAGGCCTAGAATGAATTAGATAGTGTTGAAGTTTATAAGGTATGTAATAATCTGATTAAACCGAGTTAATAGAGAAATACGTTTTGGCAAAACCTGCTGTTTTTATCGATCGTGATGGCGTGATAAACGTTGACCACGGCTACGTTCATGACGAACATGATTTTGAGTACATTGATGGTGTATTTGAAGCGACGAAAGCGCTAAAAGATAAAGGCTACCTTCTAGTGTTAGTGACGAATCAATCGGGCATCGCACGCGGTAAATTCAGTGAAGACCGTTTCTTGTCTCTGACTCAATGGATGGATTGGAACTTTGCTGATAAAGGTGTTGAGTTCGATGGTATCTATTACTGTCCACATCATCCAGAACATGGCATTGGCGAGTACAAGCAAGATTGTGAGTGCCGTAAGCCAAAACCAGGCATGTTCATTTCTGCGCGTGACTTCTTGAAGATCGACATGGAGAAATCTGTGATGATCGGCGATAAAGCTGAAGACATGATGGCAGCAGAAGCGGCAGGCGTTGGCACTAAGATTTTGGTTCGCACTGGTAAGCCAGTAACGGAACAGGGCGAAGCCATTGCAACGGTAGTATTAGATAGCATTGCAGATGTGCCTGCGTACTTAAACAAGTAATCTTCATTACTGACTGAGATAAGGGAAGCCACTGCTTCCCTTTTGTTTGATTCCTTCTTTTAATCTGAACACTTATGAGCAAAAAACTCACCATTCTTGATATCGCAAAATTGGCAGGCGTGGGCAAATCAACAGTAAGCCGTGTGCTTACTAACGATCCCAAGGTAAAACCGCAAACGCGTGAGAAGGTAGAGCAAATCATTCGTGAATCAGGCTACGTCCCATCAAAGTCGGCGCAGTCGATGCGTGGTGGCAGCCAAAAAGTCATTGGGGTTATCATCTCCCGTTTAGACTCACCATCAGAAAATCGCGCCGTTGGTACCATGCTCAATGCTTTGTATTCCGCTGGTTATGATGCGGTGATCATGGAAAGCCAATTCGATCGCGATAAAACCAATGAGCATTTGGATGTGCTTAAACGTCGCAACGTCGATGGGGTGATCGTGTTTGGCTTTACTGGATGTGATGAGCGAGCATTGGCGGAGTGGGGGAATCGTATCGTCGTGATCGCGATGGACACGCAAATGGTTTCCTCGATCAACTACGATAACCAAGGTGTGATAGACATGGCTTTGTCTCACCTTGAGCAGCAATCTTTATCTCGCATTGCTTATATTGGTGTTGATCCTGAAGACAAAACCACTGGCTTAGCTCGTCTAAATGCTTATAAAGCTTGGTGTCAACGCAAGCAAATTGCACCTTGTTTCCAAACGGGTAAGTTGAGCCATGAAAGTGCTTATCAGTTGGTAGACAAAGTCCTTCAATCTGATACTCAGGCCATCGTGTGCGCCAGTGACACTATCGCGTTGGGCGTGATTAAGCGTCTTCAAGAGTTAGGACGTGAAGACGTGGTTGTGACAGGTGTTGGTGGTAATGAATTGCTCTCTTTCCTTTTCCCTAAAGTATTTAGTGTCGACCCAGGTTATACCCTTGCAGGTGAGAAGTCCGCTAACATGCTGATCAATCAATTAAATGGCGATGAGGAAGTGGTTCACTTTACTCAACAGCCTATCGTTTGTTAATCCACACTAAAACGATCTGCTCTAAAATTATACTGTGATCATTCTCAATTAATGGGACTGTTCCCATTTTGTTTTTTGTCTTCGAATGGCAATATTAAAATTAAGAAATGGGAATGTTCCCATTTATAAAAACAAAATGATGAATCGAATGTATCCAATACAGGGTGGACAAAGTTATGAGTAAGATTGCGCGTCAAGATGTACAGCGTCTTATTGAGCTGGTCGGGGGATCGGACAATATTGCCAGTGTAAGCCACTGCTTAACTCGCTTGCGTTTCGTGTTGAATGACACTGACAAAGCCGATACAAAACAGTTAGATGCACTGCCTATGGTGAAGGGCTGCTTTACCAACGCAGGTCAATTTCAGGTCGTCATCGGCACTGAAGTTGATGAAGTTTACAAAGTACTGATCGAGCTAAGCGGCAAAAGTGAATCGAGCAAAGATGAATCTAAGAACGCTGCTCGTCAAAACATGAACATCGTTGAGCGTGGTATTTCCCACCTTGCTGAAATCTTTGTACCACTGCTACCTGCGATCATCACCGGTGGTCTGATTCTTGGCTTCCGTAACGTGATTGGCGACATCAAGATGTTTGATGGTCAAACGCTAACGGAAATCAGCCAGTTTTGGGCAACGGTACACTCTTTCCTATGGCTAATTGGTGAAGCAATCTTCTTCTTCCTACCAGTTGGCGTGTGTTGGTCGACAGTGAAAAAACTCGGCGGTACTCCGATTTTGGGTATCACATTGGGTGTCACGCTGGTTTCGCCACAGTTAATGAACGCCTACCTAATTGGTAAGCAAGTACCCGAAGTGTGGGATTTTGGCTTATTCGCCATCGAGAAAGTGGGCTACCAAGCGCAAGTGATTCCGGCAATGCTCGCTGGTATGGCACTGGCGTTTATTGAAACCAACTTAAAACGCATCATTCCGTCTTACCTTTACCTAGTGGTTGTGCCGTTTGTCTCTATCATTGTGTCTGTGATTCTTGCGCACTCTATCATTGGCCCATTCGGTCGTATGTTGGGTGATGGTGTTGCTTTCGCAGCAAAAGCAGCCATGACAGGTGACTTCGCAATGATTGGCTCAACCATCTTCGGCTTCCTATACGCGCCATTGGTCATTACTGGTATTCACCACACCACCAACGCGGTTGACCTTCAATTAATGCAAGAGCTAGGCGGCACGCCAATTTGGCCTCTGATTGCGCTTTCAAATATTGCTCAAGCGTCTGCGGTCGTCGGCATCATTATCATCAGTAAAAAACATGGCGAGCGTGATATCTCAGTACCTGCGGCTATCTCTGCTTACCTTGGTGTGACCGAGCCGGCGATGTACGGCATCAACTTGAAATACAAGTTCCCAATGCTGAGCGCGATGATCGGTAGTGCGTGTGCTGCTGCTATTTGTGGTAGTGCGGGCGTAATGGCGAACGGTATCGGTGTGGGCGGTTTGCCGGGCATCTTGTCTATCCAACCGCAGTTCTGGGGCATTTTTGCTTTGGCTATGTTAGTCGCAATGCTAGTACCTGCTGCATTAACGTTAATTCTTTATAAGCGTGCACAAGCCAAAGGTGAGCTTGAGCCTGCAAACGCGTAATTCTATTTGAGGCAGTGACTTGGCTGCCTCCTCCTATTTTTCTTTTCAAATTTTAAGTTTCCGATTACTGGTAAGTGAGTGTTAGAAATGGCTATGACCAAGCATGATGAGAGCTGGTGGAAAACCGCAACCATCTATCAAATTTACCCAAAAAGCTTTTGTGACAGTGGCAGTAAAGGCACGGGCGACATCAAAGGGATCATTTCTAAGCTGGATTATCTTAAGCATCTTGGTGTGGATGCGATTTGGCTGACGCCGGTTTACCAATCACCAATGATCGACAACGGTTATGACATATCCGATTACTACTCGATCAACCCTGAGTTCGGCACTATGGAAGATTTCGATACTTTGCTAGCAGAAGCGCATCAGTTGGGCATTCGTATTATCATGGACATTGTAGTGAACCACACGTCGACAGAACACAAGTGGTTCCAATCCGCACTGGGTGATAAAAACAGCCCATACCGTGATTACTACATTTGGAAAGATCCGGTAGATGGTGTAGAACCAAACAACTGGCAATCTAAGTTTGGTGGTAACGCTTGGGCGCTGGATGAAAAAACAGGCCAGTACTATTTGCACCTTTTTGCTAAAGAGCAAGCGGACTTAAACTGGGAAAACCCAGTAGTGCGTGAAGAAGTGAAAGAAGTCATCAGCTTCTGGGCAGAAAAAGGAGTGGATGGTTTCCGTCTCGACGTTATCAACCTGATTTCCAAGCAGCAAGATTTTCCAAGTGACGATATTGGTGATGGTCGTCGTTTCTACACGGATGGTCCACGTGTGCACGAATACCTTCAAGAGATTAGCGAATCTGTGTTTCAAAAATACGGCAGCGTGACGGTGGGTGAAATGTCTTCCACTACGCTAGAGCACTGCCAGCAATATTCTTCGCTAGACGGCAAAGAGCTATCCATGGTGTTCAACTTCCATCATCTGAAAGTCGATTATCCAAATGGTGAAAAATGGACCAAAGCGCCGTTTGATTTCATTCAGTTAAAACAGATCTTCAATCATTGGCAAACGGGCTTAAATGGCAAAGGGTGGGGGGCGTTGTTCTGGTGTAACCACGACCAGCCACGCGTTGTGAGCCGATTAGGTAACGAAGAGCAATACCGTGTTGAATCTGCCAAGATGCTTGCGGCATCAGTGCACATGATGCAAGGCACACCTTATGTTTACCAGGGGGAAGAGATCGGCATGACCAACCCGGGTTATACCGAAATCAGCCAATATCGTGATGTTGAAAGTACTAACATGTACGACATCATGGTCAACCGTGATGGTGTATCTCATGACGATATGATGGCGATCTTGGCACAGAAGTCGCGTGATAACTCACGTACACCAATGCAATGGAACAGTGCAAAACACGCGGGCTTTACTGAGGGCACGCCTTGGCTTGAAGTGGCGAAGAATTACACTGAAATCAATGCTGAAGCTGCGGTTGCCGATTTAAACTCGGTGTTCTACTTTTACAAGCGTCTGATTGAACTGCGTAAACAGGTTCCAGTGATCACCGATGGTCGTTACGAGGACCTGCTGCCAGAGCACAAACGTATTTTCGCTTACGCTCGTCAGAACGATAAGCAAACGCTGCTGTGTATCAATAACTACTATGCTGAAGAGGTGGAATGCGTTCTGCCAGAACGTTTTGATATGAGTAAAGCGAAAAACTTGCTATCTAACTATCAAAACTCAGCGAGCGCAGTCGCGTCAAACCATCAAGTGTTACGACCTTACGAAACTCGTATTTTATTGATAGAAGAATAAACTCGGGTGTCATCACCCCTAAGATTGATGTTCGAGATGAAGGCTTTGGTGTGCTCCCCAAAGCCTTCTTTTATTGAGATATCTCTAAAAAATGCGAGCTTATTTTGTTTCAATCGCTGTTAGCTGCACTTTCTCTTCGTTGATTTGTACTTGTTGTACTTTCAGCAGTTCAATTTGTTCAATCAGACCTAAGCTCGGATTAAACCAACGTTCTGCCGAAGTGGCGAACTCCATTGAGTCCATATCATCACAGTTTAGGTTGTAGATGTTCTCTTCCATCAGGTATGCCGCTTCAATTTTCTTGCCTGAGATCGAGAACGCTTTACGCACACCAGTCTCTCGGATTTGCTGTTGCCAAACCACTTGGCAAGATGCTGTCATAGGAAGGTTTTGTACCCACTCATGATCTTCAAAACGGTCTAGAAGGTTGTGAACTGCGTAGCCTGTAAGAGTGGTTTGCAGAGACATAGTTTCTTCACCGATGTCAATATTCGGGCTTTTCTCTTTTACGTCGTCACCGTTTAGGCGGAAAATCGGACTGCTGTGCATAAGCATGGCAATAAACTGATGACCAATGAAATAAGCGTCAGTGATTTCATGGAGTGCACCATCTGATCCTGCAAAGTAAAGCGTATTGCTCTCTTCGTCGTCGTTGTACTGCTCGTCTGAATAGTAGAACTGTTCGGCGCCGTAGTTCACCAAGTCATTAACCAACTGGACCATTGCCTCGCTGTTTGGGATTTGTGCCAATGCTGCCAATATTTGCTCGCTATCCATCGCTTGGAAGCTCAGTTTCATGTCGCCCTCTGGTTGGCCATCCAAGCTAAACGAATAGCTCAATTGTGTGTTTGGTACAGGAGCGAAGATTGAGTTGTGAATCGAGACGTCGAAACTTTCTTGAGGCATTTTGTTTGGATTCGCACTGCCAGAAGACGAACCTCCGCCACAGCCGTAAAGAGCCAGAGTTGCTGCTGCGATAAGCGTCATTTTGTTTAGCATGGTTTACATTCCTGATTGATAAGGCCGTTTCATGTTGGGCCGTTGCTTGAATGCGAGCATGCTAAGTTCAGTGAGAGAAAAAGGGCAAAAAACAAAAGCTAACAGGGGTTAATGAAAGCTTAATTTTATATTTAAGTCTTTGTTTTGTTTGGGGTTATTTCGTTGGCTACGTTAGTGCAATACTCGTTAATGAGCGCTTTCCATCGGCTTATGATTTCTTGATCGGTCACACTAACATGCAACGTTTTCCACGGTTGGAGGCAAGTCTCTTTTGATTCAGATTGAGAAAGACGCTCAAACAAGGTTTCGGAAGGTAAAACGCGCAGCAGCGCCACCAGTGATTCCATGTAGTTGAGACGGAACTGTTCAAGTTTGTTCTGCTTATAAGCAATGTGAGACACAAAGGTATAAATCAGTGCGTTTTGGATACGTGAGTCGCCATCTGGTGTCGTTAACAGAGCTTTTGCCCTGTCTAAGTTACCTAATTTGAAATGCAATAGACCTAACCAGAGGCTCAGCTCATCTGGCAAAACATCAAACGACGATTGTACTTGAGTTAAATACGCTTCCAGCTTTTGATGTTCGTGCTCGTATAAGGCGAGATGTCTTGCCGTTGTTATAGCCGCAAATTCATCAGATTGTCGGAGAGGTTGGCTAGAAAAGGCATTCTCGAATAACATTTTTTTGTGAATATCCGAAAGCTGCCACGAACTTGCCGAAGGTGCAGGCAGATTGAAGTATTGCGCGACATCCGAGTGCATTTGGAAAATATCCGATTGTAAGGCAGATAAACGCAGTGTGTACTCATTGCGAAACGCCAGCTTGCCCGTCGCAGGATAAATAAGGTTCATCTGCGCTTTCAAGATGCCCTGTTTTGTGCCGTCTTTTAACTCGATATTGAGCTCGTAGTCGCTGGTCTGCATGTTTCGTGCGCCAGGGAAATATGGCGTTTGACCGATAGGATCAAGAAAGTAACTAGGAGCATCTTGGTTGGCGATGTCGGTGTATGGATATTCGACCTGTTGTTGCAGCAAGATGGCTTTGACCAGTATGCGGTATTTTCGCGCCTGGGAGCCGATTGAATCGACACGGTTGAGTAGTAGCTCGACTTTGGGAATCAGTAGTTGATGACGTGTTTGTTGTGTTGAGATTTCTTGGCGTTGCCATAACAAGCTTGCGAGTGTCATGCTACATACCGCAAGTATGGCACATAAGCTGTAAGCAAAAATCAGCTTGAAGTTCTTATTACTCGCCACCTGGGTTGAGATAACGCGCCGATGGTTTTTCGCTGGTGGCACTAAACGAATATTGGCAGGGTTAAGAAAGTAGCCTTTGCGGGGGTAAGTGACCAAGAGCTTAGCGGCATCGTATTCGGGTAAGTACTGCTGTAGCAGGGCACGTAAGGTGCTAATGCGGTTCGTGAGCACATTCTTAGAGATGAACTTGCTCTGCCAAATGGTTTCAATAATGGTGTCAGCAGAGAGTGGGTGGCCAACGCTTGTTAACAGCAGTTCTAATAATTCAATGGTGCGAGGTTCAAGATCAATCGCGATAGCATCTTGATGAAGGGTCTGTGTCTTCGGGTTATAGATCAGCTCTCCAATCGCAATACAACTGTGAGTCTGTTTAGCTTGTTGCAGAAAGTCGCGCATACCGTACCGATCTATTTGGAAATCGCGAAGTATTATATAGCGATTGGAGCGCGAAATCTTATAAATCGCGCTTCAATCACTATCAAAAATTTATGAACCGTAGGTCACGGAATAGCGGTGCGGTTTGTGGTTCATCGCTAACACGACATTGAGTGCAAACGCCCCCAAAATTGAAAGGCCAATCACTTCTGGTGTAACAAAGAAGAATGAAGAAAACAGGATACATGCATCGATTGCCATTTGGCTTTTGCCAACTGAAATGCCAAATTTGTCTTGGATAAACAAACACAGCACGTTAAAGCCACCTAAGCTGGAGCGATGTCGGAATAGGATCAGCATACCGAGCCCCATTAAAAGCCCGCCTGCGACGGCGCAATAAACTTCATTTACCGATTCGAGCGAGATTAGCAAATAAAGATGATCGGCAAAGATAGAAACCAACGCGCCAGAAATGGCACTATTAATGGCGAAATGACGGCCGAAGCGTTTCCATGCTAGTAAGTAAAAAGGACTGTTTGCTAAAAAGTACAGCACACCAAAGGTAAAAGGTGTAAATTGGCTAATAAGCAGAGCCAATCCAGTCGTGCCTCCCGTTAGAAGGTTAGCGGATTGGAGAAAGAAAACGCCTTGAGCTACTAAAAAGGTACCCGTGAGAATCGCTATCCAGTCTTCTTTTAATGAGTGTTTTTCCATCAATGTTGCAGTCATTAGTGATAAATAAGGCGTGCATAGTAGTAAAAAGATGATCTTTTCGGTAGCTAGAGGGTAAAATTTACGGTAAACCTATGTAATTGCTGTTTTACAGGGTGTAAAGCACAAATTTGACAGGCAATAGATTGTCGTTATGCGATTGCAATGCTGGCATGATAAACATTGCTTGTCATCATGAAAAAACTGCATGAGAAAATTGTAAATTTCTCTTTATGACCTAAATCAAATTATGTAGAATGCGCGCCATTAGGGTGACGAAAACGTTTGCGTCGGGTCATTCAACAGTTTTTTTGCAACTTTCAGTACTAATCTGAGTCAGGAGATACAGATGCTTAAGCGTGATATGAACATCGCAGATTACGATGCGGAACTGTTCGCAGCTATCCAGGAAGAAACTCTTCGCCAGGAAGAACACATTGAACTTATCGCTTCTGAAAACTACACAAGCCCACGTGTAATGGAAGCGCAAGGTTCTCAGCTAACGAACAAATACGCTGAAGGCTACCCAGGTAAGCGTTACTACGGCGGTTGTGAGTACGTAGATAAAGCTGAAGCACTAGCAATTGAGCGTGCATGCCAACTATTTGGTTGTGAGTACGCTAACGTACAGCCTCACTCAGGTTCTCAAGCAAACAGCGCAGTTTACATGGCGCTTCTTAACCCAGGCGATACAGTTTTAGGCATGAGCCTAGCACACGGTGGTCACCTAACTCACGGTTCACCAGTAAACTTCTCTGGTAAGCACTACAACGTTATCCCTTACGGTATCGATGAAGCTGGTCAAATCAACTACGATGAGATGGAACAGCTAGCACTTGAACACAAACCTAAGATGATCATCGGTGGTTTCTCTGCTTACTCGCAAATCGTTGATTGGAAACGCATGCGTGAAATCGCTGACAAAGCAGGTGCTTACTTATTTGTTGATATGGCGCACGTAGCTGGTCTTATCGCTGCCGGTGAATACCCAACACCAGTACCGCATGCTCACGTGGTAACAACAACGACGCACAAAACACTAGCAGGTCCTCGCGGTGGTCTTATCTTGTCAAATGCTGGCGAAGATATGTACAAGAAATTGAACTCAGCAGTGTTCCCTGGTGGTCAAGGTGGCCCTCTAATGCACGTTATCGCTGGTAAAGCAGTAGCGTTCAAAGAAGCGATGGAGCCAGAGTTCAAAGCTTATCAAGCTCGCGTAGTGAAAAACGCAAAAGCAATGGTTGGTCAGTTCCAAGAGCGTGGCTACAAAATCGTATCTAACGGTACAGAAAACCACTTGTTCCTTGTTGACCTAATCGACAAAGATATCACTGGTAAAGACGCAGACGCGGCACTAGGTGCAGCAAACATCACTGTAAACAAGAACTCAGTACCAAATGACCCACGCAGCCCATTCGTAACGTCTGGTATTCGTGTAGGTACGCCAGCGATCACTCGCCGTGGCTTCACTGAAGAAGATGCAAAAGAGCTAGCAAACTGGATGTGTGACGTTCTAGATAACATCGGCAACGAAGAAGTTATCGAAGCGACAAAACAGAAAGTGCTAGAAATTTGTAAGCGTCTACCGGTTTATGCCTAACCGGTCTTCATAGAATGAGTCGATTTCGGTGTCGAACATACTCATTTGCTCGCGCAAACTCCGTGTGTTCTCCTAGAACTCGACTCGTCTATTTTGAACATTGATATACTAAAGGCCCTCATTTGAGGGCCTTTTTGTTTGTCTGGCGTTTGGAATGAGATATAGCGAGAGTGTGTGATAAGGGGATGGCTACCAACACTGTCCCTTTTCAATATATCCAAACCACGTCATTCCGACGAGCCGAGGCGAGATCAGGAATCTTGTTGAGGCACACTCTTTTACTCAGAGTTTCCCTAAAAATCATCAGTACTCTGAAAACTGATTCTGAATCACGCTCGTTCCTCGCTGTTCAGAATGACAGTGGTAGAATGGCTTTTTATCATCATTTGCCAGATACAAAAAAGGTTGGCACTGAGCCAACCTTTTCTCTTCAAAACAAGCTTTTCAAAACAAGCGAGAGCTTATTTAATCTCGATACCTTGAGCTTGCATATCGGCATGGTAAGAAGAGCGCACAAATGGACCACACGCTGCATGCGTGAAGCCAAGTTCTAGTGCAACTTCTTTTAGCTCGTCAAACTCAGATGGTGGAACGTAACGTTCTACTGGCAAGTGGTGACGGCTTGGCGCTAAATACTGGCCTAGAGTCAGCATCGTTACGCCGTGTGCGCGTAGATCTTTCAGTACTTCGATGATTTCTTCTTTGGTTTCACCAAGACCCATCATCAAACCAGACTTGGTCGGTACATCGGGATGCTGCTCTTTGAACTTCTTAAGAAGCTCAAGTGACCATTTATAGTTCGCACCTGGGCGAGCTTTACGGTAAAGACGTGGCGCTGTTTCTAAGTTGTGGTTGAAGACATCTGGCGGATTGTCTTTCATTAGATCAAGCGCTACATCCATGCGACCACGGAAGTCAGGAACCAGTGTTTCAATCTTAATATGCGGGTTTAACGCACGGATCTCGCGGTTACAATCGGCAAAGTGTTGTGCACCGCCGTCACGCAGATCGTCACGGTCAACAGAAGTGATTACTACGTATTTCAGCTTCATATCGGCAATGGTTTTCGCCAGTTTTTGAGGCTCTTCTGCTTCCGGTGGTAATGGGCGGCCATGAGCAACGTCACAGAAAGGACAACGACGAGTACAAATAGCACCTAAGATCATGAAGGTTGCTGTACCGTGGTTAAAACATTCCGCTAGGTTCGGGCAAGATGCTTCTTCACATACGGAGTGAAGTTTATTCTTACGCATCGCCGCTTTGATGTCTTGAATTCGTTGGCTGTCGGCTGGTAGCTTGATCTTCATCCAATCAGGCTTACGTAGCACTTCTTTCTGCTCTGTAGGCATGTTCTTTACGGGAATCAATGCCATTTTATCGGCGTCACGATATTTAACGCCTTTTTCCATCTGGATTGGTTTGCTCATGCTTTATTACCTTGAGAAGGTGCTTCTGTGCTGAATTCTACTTGCTCATAATCGAGCAAAGTAACGAGTTCTTCTATTAATTGTTTTTCTACGGCTTCTACATTGTCTGGGCCGCCAAATTGGCTGACCTGAACCATTTCCATACCTTCATAACCACAAGGGTTAATACGCAGAAACGGTGTTAAATCCATATTTACGTTCAAGGCTAAACCATGAAACGAGCATCCTTTACGAATGCGTAAACCGAGAGAGCATATTTTCTTACCGGCAACGTAGACACCTGGTGCGTCAGGTCGTGCGGCTGAGTCAATATTGTATGCTTTTAGCGTGTTGATCACGAGGTTCTCGATTGTGGTAACGAGATCTCGTACACCTAATTTTTTACGGCGTAGGTTGATCAAGAAGTAGGCGACCAACTGACCAGGGCCATGATACGTAACCTGGCCTCCGCGATCACTTTGTACAACAGGAATATCGCCAGTGTTAATCAAGTGCTCAGCTTTACCTGCCTGTCCTTGCGTAAATACTGGGTTATGTTCTACCAACCAGACTTCATCACGGGTTTCTTCTGTGCGTTGGTCGGTGAACTCATGCATCGCCTTCCATACAGGCTCATAGTCTTGGCGGCCAAGTCGTTTTACAACAAGTTGGTGTTGCATGGGAATTCCTGTTGCTAATATATAAAGTTTTTGGATTATAAACCGGATAACCCTGATGCTCTACCGCTGCGTAACAGATTTTTAACTGAAAGTGATGTAAAGCCTCGTTATCTCTTTGATAAATAAAAAGAAAGCAGCCAAGGCTGCTTTCAAAAAAAATTTAATATATCAAAAAATTATAGAACCATGCGTACGATGTCAATTTCACCTAACTCTTTGTACAGTGTCTCAACCTGCTCGATAGAGGTTGCAGTAATGTTGATTGACACAGAGTGGTAGTTGCCCTTAGCACTTGGTTTAACGGTCGGGCTGTAGTCACCTGGAGCATGGCGCTGAATAACTTCAAGAACAAGCTCTGGAAGTTCAGGCTTTGCATGACCCATTACCTTGTAAGTAAATGAACAAGGGAACTCAAGCAGGTCTTTTAATTTTGCATCAGAGTTGATGGTTAGCATATCGATAACTCCAGTAGATATTCGTTGCGGTGCGAAATAGTACAGTCAAATTAGGGGGAACTCAAGACGAGGAGCTCAAACTTAAAAAGCCGCCCATTCAGGCGGCTTTGCGAATAAGTTTGCTACTCTAATGTTCTTTTTAGAAGAAGCTCTTGAATAACAATACGATGTAATCCCACATGCGGCTAAATAGACTACCTTGCTCTACGGTTTCTAGTGCCATTAGTGGGTATTCGGCAATATCTTCACCATCGATCTGATAGTATAGCTTACCAACTACATCACCTTTATTAATTGGGGCTTCTAGCTCTTTTTCAAGGACGAAGCTTGCTTTTAGGTTTTTCGCTTCACCACGCGGTAGTGTTACGTAAGTATCTTGGTCAAGACCCAGTGCTACGGTGTCTTTGTTACCCATCCACACTTTTTCTTCTACGAACGTTTCACCTGCTTTGTGCGGTGCCACTGTTTCGAAGAAACGGAAGCCGTAGCTTAGCAGCTTTTTACTTTCTGACTTACGAGCATTGGCATCTTTAGTACCCATAACGACCGCAACCAAGCGCATTTGACCTTCAGTTGCTGAACTTACTAGGCTGTAACCCGCATTACTTGTGTGACCCGTTTTGATACCGTCAACGTTCATGCTCTTATCCCAAAGTAGACCGTTACGGTTGTATTGGGTGATGCCGTTGTAAGTAAATTTCTTCTCTGAGTACACTCGGTACTCATTTGGTACGTCACGGATAAGTGCTTTACCCAGCAGAGCCATGTCGTATGGTGTTGAGTACAACTCTGCGTTATCTAAGCCATGAACGTTGGCAAAGTGCGAGTTAGTCATACCCAATGTGTTGGCCCAAGCGTTCATTAGGTCAACAAACGCATCTTCTGAACCTGCAATATGTTCTGCCATCGCAACACAGGCATCGTTACCTGACTGGACGATGATACCTCGGTTCAGGTCACGTACTTTAACTGTTGTGCCTACTTCAATGAACATCTTTGATGAATCAGGGAAGTTTTTCGCCCACGCATTTTTACTGATGGTGACATCATCATCTTCTGAGATATTACCACGCGCTAGCTCTTGGCCGATTACATAGCTGGTCATCATCTTAGTCAGACTAGCTGGAGACAATTTTGTGTTCATCTCTTTCTCTGCCAGTACTTTACCTGAATGGTAATCCATCAGCACGTAGCCCTTCGCCGCGATTTGAGGGGCATCTGGAACAACGATAGGTGATGCAAGAGCAGATTGAGCGAAAGTTGCAGAAAGGGCAACCGAAGAAACGAGAATAGATTTCACAAACTTATTTTTATTCATGGTAATTCAAATTTTTGGGTTAACTGCAGACATCTTATCAGAATCCCTAGTTATGTAAGAGGGGGATCAAAGAGAAATTCATGACACGAGGTCATTTGGCAGTGTTGTGTTTTTTAATAAATGCAGACGAATAGCCGAGCAACTTTACTTTATCTAATGTGGCTTGCGTCAGGGAATAGTCAGTAAATGGCCCTAACAACAAGCGATAAGACTCTTTCGCACTCTCTAGGAAAGTTTCTGTATCCAATTTTTGACCAAGCTCGGTACCTAAAGTTCGCGCGCGTTCTTCATTTTTTGATGATGCCACTTGAATAACGTACCTAGGGTGCGCTTCTAATGACTTTTTGTCCGTGGGCTGATTGATACTGATCACTTCAATTTCCACGTTCGCGGTGCCTGTTTTTATGACATCTAACTTGTGCGCGGCGGCATAGCTTAAATCAATGATACGACCATCGTGAAAAGGACCTCGGTCATTAACTCGTACTACGGTGGTTTTGCCGTTGTCAGTATTGGTAACTTTTACGTAACTTGGTAACGGTAGCGTTTTATGCGCTGCCGTCATTGAATACATGTCATAGATTTCGCCATTAGAAGTCAAATGACCTTGGAATTTTTTCCCATACCAAGATGCGCGGCCTTTTTCTTTAAAGCCTTTCGCATTGCGAACTATTTTGTAGTCTTTGCCACGCAAGTGGTAATCTTTGTTCCCACCTAGGCTGTACGGTTCATATTTAGGATGCGCATCCTCGATGTGTTCGACTGAAAGCGGTGTATCCGGTGCAACATCGGATTCGAGTTCGTAACGGCCTTCTTGTTCTTTTTGGCTAGTTGATGAACAGCCTGCCAAAATAAGAGCAGAGAAAACCAAGGAATATAAAGCGCGTTTTTGCATGTCTAGGTCGCCTTAGAGAATGCTTTTCGGTGCGTATGAATCGACATCAGAATACCAAAACCAGCCATCAAGGTTACCATTGATGTGCCGCCATAACTGATGAGTGGCAACGGTACACCTACAACAGGTAGGATGCCACTTACCATGCCAATATTTACAAAAATATACACGAAGAAGCTGAGTACAATACTGCCTGCCATCATTCGTCCAAATGCGGTTTGCGCTTGGCTGGCGAGATATAAACCTCGTCCAATAATAAATAGATAGATGGCTAAAAGGCAAAGGAAGCCAATCATACCCCATTCTTCAGCAATTACTGCAAAGATAAAGTCAGTGTGTCGTTCTGGAAGAAATTCTAGTTGTGACTGCGTACCTTGCAACCAACCTTTGCCGGAAATACCACCGGAGCCAATCGCAATTTTACTCTGAATAATGTGGTAGCCCGCTCCTAGCGGATCAGATTCCGGGTTAAATAGAGTACGAACTCGCACTTTTTGATACTCTCGCATCAAGAAAAACCACAGAATTGGAATGAAACCACCTAATGCAATCGCAGCACCAGCGATGATTTTCCAGCTAATGCCGGCGAGGAAGATAACAAAAATACCGGAAGCGGCGATCAGGATAGAGGTACCTAAGTCAGGCTGCTTTGCAATGAGAATGGTTGGTAAGCAGACCATAATCAGTGCAACAATGAGTGTTTTTAGCGTTGGTGGAAGGGGCTGTCTACCGACATAGCGAGCCACCATTAATGGCACCGCGAGCTTCAATAGCTCTGACGGTTGAAAGCGCACAAAACCGAGGTTAAGCCAACGCTGCGCGCCTTTCGATGCTTCACCGAAAAACAGCACGCCGAAAAGCAGTATAACGCCACCAACGAACATCAAAGGTGCCAAGCTTTCGTAAGTTCGTGGAGAAAGCTGTGCAAGGACGAGCATCACAACGAGTGAAAGCACCATTCGCATGGCTTGGCGATCCATCATCAGTAAACTTTGGCCACTGGCGCTGTACATGATCACCAGGCCAAACCCCATCAGGGCCAGTATGCCAAGTAGGAGTGGTAAGTCGATATGGAAGCGTTCAAACAGGGCGCGATTTTTACCTGTAGAGGGATCCATCTTCATTACTGTTTTACCTCTTTCTTCGCATTGTTTTCAGGCTCAATTTCTTCTGGACCAAGAACGACTCGGTCAAAAATTTTCCTTACTACTGGGGCACCGTTACTAGAACCACCACCGGCATTTTCTAGTACTACAGTGACGACCACTTTAGGATCATCAAATGGTGCAAAGCCAGTAAATAACGCATGGTCACGTAAGTGCTCGGCGATCTCATCGGCGTTGTATTCTTCGTTTTCACCCAGACCGAAGACCTGTGCAGTACCTGATTTACCCGCTGTTTCATAATTCATTTTGTAGAATGAGCGGCGAGCTGTTCCGCGCGTGCCATGGTTTACCCGACGCATGCCTTCTTTCGCCATATCCCAGTACTTTTTAGGCACATTCTTGATTGGTGGGTAAGTCACGTATTCTGTCGTTTGCTGCTCTTCGAAGTCGTTACCATTTTCTATCGTCGCTTTGAGCAAGTGAGGTGCGATCACTTCTCCCTCGTTTACTAATACGGAGGTTGCTTTGGCGATTTGCATTGGTGTTGCTGTCCAATATCCTTGGCCGATACCCACAGGGATCGTATCACCTTTATACCATGGGGTTTTATGGCGAGACATTTTCCAGTCACGAGTCGGCATATTCGCCTTACTTTCTTCGTAGATATCAATGCCAGTGTAATCACCAAAACCGAACATCATCATCCAATTCGAAATACGGTCAATACCCATGTCATAAGCGATTTGATAGTAGAAGGTATCAACAGACTCTTCGATCGACTTAATGATATCGACGCGCCCGTGCCCCCAACGCAACCAGTCACGAAACGGGCGTGTGTTGGAGTTTGGTATGCGCCAATAACCAGGGTCATTTCGTGTGGTGTTAGGTGTGACGACACCTTCTTGCAGCGCGGCTACCGCCATAAATGGTTTGATGGTAGACGCAGGAGGGTAAATGCCAAGTGTAGTGCGGTTGACCAAAGGACGGTTTTTATCGTTCAAAAGGGCGCGATAATCTTTACCTGAGATTCCGTGCACGAACGAGTTAGGATCGTAGCTAGGGCTTGAAACCATAGCCAGTACGCCGTTGTCTCTAGGATCGATTACTACAGCACTGCCTCGGCGGCCGTCCAACAATTGGTGTACGTACAACTGCAAGTTGATATCAAGGTTTAAAACGATGTCTTTTCCGGGTACAGGTGGAACGTACTTTAAGGTACGAATTACTCGGCCGCGGCTGTTTACCTCGACTTCTTGATATCCGGCTGTACCGTGTAAGAGGTCTTCGTAGTATTTTTCAATACCCAGCTTACCAATGTCGCGAGTGGCTTGATAGTTTGCGTCTTTTTCTTCTCGGATCAGGCGTTGCATGTCGCGATCATTAATTCGAGAAACATACCCAATCACGTGGGTTAAGACTTCGCTGAAAGGGTAGTAGCGCTTTAAGGTCGCACTTATTTCCACACCTGGAAAGCGGTACTGATTGACGGAGAATACCGCTACTTGTTTTTCGTTCAGTTGGGTAAGCAGTGGGACCGATTTAAATCGACGAGTCCGTTTACGCTCGTGGTGGAAACGTTCAATCTGGTCTGGTGTAATTTCCAGAATAGTTTGTAATTCTTGGATGGTTGCATCAATGTCTTTAATTTTTTCTGGGGTCAGTTCTAAGTTAAAGACGGGACGGTTCTCTGCCAGTAAAACGCCATTTCGGTCATAAATTAGACCTCGGTTAGGCGCGATAGGCACTACTTTGATGCGGTTATCGTTCGAGCGGGTTTGATAGTCTTGAAACTGGTTCACCTGAATGTTGTACATGTTGGCAACCAGAGCTCCCATCAAGACAACAATGCCGATAAAAGCAACAATAGCGCGGCTGGCAAACAGACGCGCTTCGGCTTGATAATCTCGGATTTGACTGCGGCGTTTACGAATCATTAACGCTTGGCTCTAAAGTTAAACAACGATTATTCGCGATGATAAGGGTGGTTAGCGGTGATGCTCCACGCTCGGTATAAGCTTTCTGCCATTACGATACGCACTAGAGGGTGGGGTAGCGTTAAGGCAGATAATGACCAGCTTTGGTCTGCAGCAGCTTTGCATGCAGGAGCGAGTCCTTCGGGACCGCCGATTAATATTGATACATCACGGCCATCTAATTTCCAAGCTTCTAACTGCTCAGCGAGTTGAGGAGTGTCCCATTTTTTACCTGGGATATCTAACGTGACGATACGGTTGCCTTTTGGTACCGCCGCGAGCATCGCTTCTCCTTCTTTTTGCAGGATGCGAGCGATATCGGCATTCTTACCACGCTTGCCAGCAGAGATTTCAATCAACTCCAACGGCATATCATGCGGGAAACGGCGACGATATTCTTGAAAGCCTTCCTCAACCCATTTTGGCATTTTTGTGCCAACAGCAATTAGTTGAATTTTCAAAAGATTAACCCCAGAGTTTTTCTAGCTGGTAGAGTTCGCGGTGCTCTTCTTGCATCACGTGAAGCATGGCGTCGCCCATATCTAGGACTACCCATTCACCTTCGTTTTCACCTTCCATTCCTAGTGGCTCAAGACCGGCTTTTTTCACTTCTGTTGCAACATGGTCAGCGATGGATGAAACGTGGCGTTTGGATGTACCAGTACAGATGATCATGTAATCTGTCACGCTTGATTTATCTTCCACATTTAGGACGATAATGTCTTCCGCTTTCATGTCGTCGGCTTTATCAGCTAAAAAGTCTTTCAGTTCTTCGCGAAGCACTCGGTTTTCCTCGGTTTGTCTCTTATCTCTACAGTGTTTTACATTCTTGCTTGCAAAACAGGTCGCGCACTATATCACGCTTTGATTTTTAAATTGCCAGCTTAATATCAGGAGAGCAGGTTTCTAAGCTCAACTGATGAATAGTTGGCCATACAGACTCGTCATATTGAGTTTTGGCTTTTATCTCTGCTTGAGCCAACAAGGAGAGCAATGCACAAATACGACTCGCCGATAAGCGGGTCAGTGCTGCGTTATAGAGTGGACGCTTGTTTTGCCAAACTCGATATTTCTCAAATACCTGGTTCATTCCCATTTGAGTTAAGTCTTGATGCATATTTAAAAGTTGGCTCAACTCTTTTTGTACACTTCGAATCAAGATCACGGTCTCGACCCCTTCCGCCTCAAGTTGGCGAAGAATACGTTGTGCACGGTTTGCTTTACCTGCCAGTAAGGCGTCGATCCAGTTAAACGTAGTAAAGTGATTATGGCGACTTAGGGCTTCCTCTAAACGTATGATAGTCAGCTCACCATCCGGGTAGAGTAGGGCCAATTTCTCTAAGCTTTGTGACAATGCAAATAGGTTACCTTCATGCCATTGAGCCAACATTTGCAGTGATTGCTGATCGGGCTTTAGTCCCAACGTGCGGCAACGTGTCTGAATGAACATAGGTAGGCGTTGAAGGTCTGGCGACAAGCAGCTTACCCAATCGCCTTTTGAGCTTAATGCTTTGAACCATTTCGCATTTTCTTGGGCTTTGGTCAGTTTGCTACCAACAATGACGAGCATGATGTCATCATGAAGCATATCACACAGTGTTTGCAGCTCTTTGCTGACGGCTGTTGTCACGCCACTTTCTGGAATTTCAAGCTCGATCAATTGACGGTTTGAAAACAGGCTCATCGCTTGGAAACAGTCGTAAACTTGGTTCCAGTCGATGCTAGCATCCACCGCAAAACGGTGTTTTTCCTCAAAACCTTGCTGAAACGCTGCCTTTTGGATTGCTTGGCGGCTTTCTTGAATCAGTAACGGCTCATTACCAAAGATTAAGTAAACCTGTTTAACTTGTTTAGTTAAATGATCCGTTAGCTTATCGGCATAAATTCGCATAGTGACTAAGAGTTTTTGTTCGCTGGCTCAGAGATTTGTCCTGCTTCATATTCGGCACGAATACGGCCCAACTGGCGCATCATCTGTTTTGCAGCTTGCAAGCGCATCTCGTCTTCAATTACGTCACGCTCAACAGATTTTGCAAGTGCGGTCAACGGGTTGTCTAGGTAGTTGCGGTTTACTGTTGTCGTAAAGTTTTTAGAACCATAGCCAGGAATTGTCACACGGTATTTTACTACGTATGTCAGCTCTTTTTCTGCTGCACGGCTATTTTGATAAAGCGATAGTGTACGCTCATCGATTGTCGCTTCCGTCAAATGAAGGTTGGGTACCGTCGATGATGGTTGAACAAGTTCAACTTTGTTCAGTTCGAGTTGAGAGCGAACATAGCGAGTTAATTCACTGTATTCATCGTAGCTGGAGAAAGACATAGTGTGCAGCTCTTCCGGTACGGAATACTCGCCGCGAAGGTGAAAACCACAGGCAGAAAGAAGCCCCGCTAATACCAATACCACTGGTAGTTTAATCAAAGAGAAAAAGCGCATTGATTGTATTCATCCTAAATTGAAGGGGTTATTTACCTTAAACCACTCATGTGAATGGTTTAAGGTAAATAAACAGGGTAGAAAACTACCCTGTTTAATGACTCTTGGTTAACAAATAAGTTCGCTAAACAGAGACAAATTGACAGCTGCGATTAGTTTGCAACGATGTTCAGCAGTTTACCTGGAACGTAAATAACTTTACGAATAGTCAGGCCATCAGTGAACTTAACCACGTTTTCGTCGTTTAGACCAAGCTGTTCGATATCGTCTTTAGAGATATCAGCTGGGACTGTTAGCTTCGCACGTAGCTTACCGTTAACTTGAACAACGATAGTTTTTTCGTCTTCAACTAGCGCTTTTTCGTCAAACGTCGGCCATGCCGCGTTATCAATGTCTGTTTCACCTAGTGCTGCCCATAGCTCGTATGAGATATGCGGAGTGATAGGGTAAAGCATGACAACAATAGCTTTCAGTGCCTCGTCAAGGATTGCACGATCTTGCGCAGATTCTTGAGGCGCTTTCGCTAGTTTGTTCATCAGCTCCATGATCGCTGCGATCGCGGTGTTGAATGTTTGACGACGAGCGATATCGTCCGTCACTTTCGCGATAGTCTTGTGAACGTCACGGCGAAGTGCTTTTTGAACACCAGAAAGCGCTGCGGTATCTACTGCTTCTGCTGCGCCTTTCGCTGTGTGCTCTTTCACTAGTTTCCAAACACGTTTTAGGAAGCGGTTCGCACCTTCTACGCCAGACTCTTGCCATTCAAGTGTCATGTCCGCTGGAGACGCGAACATCATGAATAGACGTACTGTGTCAGCGCCGTACTTGTCTACCATTTCTTGAGGGTCGATACCGTTGTTCTTAGACTTAGACATCTTGATCATGCCTGAGTGCGTTACATCACGACCTTCAGTGTCTCTAGCAGAAGTAATGCGGCCTTTACCATCACGTTCAACGGCTACGTCTGTTGGAGCTACCCACTCTTTGCCGCCTTTCTCGTTCTCGAAGTAGAACGCATCAGCCAGTACCATGCCTTGACACAGTAGTTGCTTGAACGGTTCGTCAGAAGTTACGTAACCCGCATCGCGCAGTAGTTTGTGGAAGAAGCGAGAGTACAATAGGTGCATACAAGCGTGCTCGATACCACCGATGTACTGATCTACTGGTAGCCAGTAGTTTGCTTTTTCTGGATCTAGAATGTCGTCAGCTTGTGGTGAACAGTAACGTGCGTAGTACCAAGACGATTCCATGAACGTATCGAACGTATCTGTCTCACGTAGAGCTGGTTCGCCGTTGAAGGTTGTCTTCGCCCATTCTTTGTCTGCTTTGATTGGGCTTGTTACGCCATCCATTACCACGTCTTCTGGAAGAATGACTGGTAGTTGGTCAGCGGGTACTGGGTGAACTTCACCGTCTTCAGTGGTTACCATTGGGATTGGTGCACCCCAGTAACGTTGACGAGATACACCCCAGTCACGTAGACGGAAGTTTACTGTCTTCGTGCCTTTGCCTTCTGCTTCTAGTTTCGCTGCGATTGCATCGAATGCCGCTTGGAATTCTAGACCGTCAAATTCACCTGAATCGAACAGTACACCTTTCTCTGTGTATGCCGCTTCAGAAACGTCTAGCTCGCTGCCATCAACTGGCTTGATAACAGGCACGATATCTAGACCGTACTTAGTTGCGAATTCGAAGTCACGTTGGTCGTGTGCAGGTACTGCCATTACAGCGCCTGTACCGTAGTCCATCAATACGAAGTTTGCTACGTAAACAGGAACTTCACGGCCGTTCAATGGGTGAATAGCAGTAAGGCCTGTTGCCATACCTTTCTTCTCCATTGTCGCTAGCTCAGCTTCTGCAACCTTGTTGTTCTTACATTCGTCGATAAACGCTGCAAGCTCTGGATTGTTCTCTGCTGCAAGAGCTGCAAGAGGGTGACCGGCTGCGATACCCACGTAAGTCACACCCATTAGCGTATCTGGACGTGTTGTGTAAACTTCTAGGTCTTGTTGACCCTTAACTTTAAACTTCAGTTCAACACCTTCAGAACGACCAATCCAGTTGCGCTGCATGGTTTTTACCATTTCAGGCCAACCTTCAAGCTTATCTAGGTCGTCTAGTAGCTCTTGAGCGTACTCAGTGATTTTGATGAACCATTGAGGGATTTCTTTTTGCTCTACAGGCGTATCACAACGCCAGCAACAACCGTCTTCAACCTGCTCGTTTGCAAGAACAGTTTGGTCGTTAGGACACCAGTTAACAGAAGAAGTCTTTTTGTAAACTAAACCTTTCTCGTAAAGTTTAGTGAAGAACTCTTGTTCCCAGCGGTAGTACTCCGGTGTACATGTTGCGAATTCACGGTTCCAATCGTAACCAAAGCCTAGAAGCTTAAGTTGGTTCTTCATGTATTCGATGTTTTCGTAAGTCCAAGGTGCTGGCGCAGTTTTGTTTTTTACTGCTGCGTTTTCTGCAGGTAGACCGAATGCGTCCCAACCGATTGGTTGCATCACGTTTTTGCCTTGTAGGCGTTGGAAACGAGATACTACATCACCGATAGTGTAGTTGCGCACGTGACCCATGTGCAGTCGACCACTTGGGTATGGGAACATGGACAGACAGTAGAATTTTTCTTTATTTGGGTCTTCACTTACAACAAAGGTTTTGTTGTCATCCCAGTGCTTTTGAACTTTTTGTTCAATATCTTGTGGGTTGTATTGTTCTTGCATCGATGGTATCCGTTATCTTGGAATTTGTGAGTTCGGTTAGAACAGACTTAAATAGATCGTCATAGAATACCTAAAGCTAGGGATCACAACAATAGCCAATCTGTACCCATGCGCCCTTAAGTGACGCAGGTAGGAGAAAGATGGAGGTCAGTTATGCCTAAACGTAAAACAGGTTATGAGGAAATGCTCGAGGATGTGATTGAAACCTTGAAGCACAGTCCGGAAGAAGTTAACAAAGCGATTGAGACGTCGGGCAAAGTGGTGGATGCTGCTAATGACTTGACCAAAGATGAATTGGCTTTAATCAAAGCGTACCTTAAAGCAGACTTAAAAGAGTTTTCAGAGAGTTACGAGGATAGCAAAAGCGGCCCGTTTTACTTAACGATTGCGGACTCGATATGGCAAGGGCTGTTAGAGATTACTGACCGAACTAAAGTTGAGTGGGTTGAGTTGTTCGATGACTTAGAGCATCAAGGGCTATATGAAGCAGGAGAGGTGATAGGCTTAGGCACTTTAGTCTGTGATGAATGTGGTCACAAGACAACGTATAACCACCCAACTGTAATCATTCCGTGTATTAAATGTGGTCACAAAGGCTTTACTCGTCAGTCATTAAAGCCATAAATGGCGCGTAACGACAGTATAATGCTATGAATAAAAAAGAGGCTTAGTCGCCTCTTTTTTGTCTTTTCTACTTTCAAGCTGTTATCAGCTCTGTTTTCTTCTTAAGCCGAGCGCCAGCGCTAAACTTAACCCAACCCAAATATACAATGGCCAAGTACCAACGATTCGATATGGCGTTTGTCCATTGGTTGGGGTGAGCTCTGCGCGCAGTACTGCAGTTTCAAACTGCGGTACTTGCTCAACGATTTTACCTTTGTGATCGGTTACCGCTGTTAATCCGTTGTTAGTCGAGCGGATGAGCGGTTTACCTAACTCTAAGGCACGCATACGGGCGATCTCCATATGCTGAAGAGGACCGATAGAGTGACCAAACCATGCATCATTTGAAAGCGTTAGAATGAAGTCTGTTTCGTCAGTCACATTTTGACGCACTTGCTCATTAAAGATGATCTCATAGCAAAGCGCTGGTGCCATGTGCATGCCATTCGCAACGATGTTTGGCTGCACAAAAGCCCCACGGCTAAACGACGACATCGGTAGGTTAAAGAATGGCGCTAATGGGCGCAAAATATCTTCAAATGGTACAAACTCACCAAACGGTAGTAGGTGATGCTTATGGTAACGTTCGCTTAAATCGAAGCTGTAGTCACCGTATGGTGTGATGCCGAGGGACAGAATACTGTTGTAGAACTGTCGATCTTCAGCTTGGTTGACGACACCGGTGATGATTGCGCTGTTATTCATTTTTGCAGCGCTGTCGATATTGCTCAAAAATGAAGGCACTTCAATTTCAAAAGCGGGAATTGCTGCTTCTGGCCAAACGATAATGTCAGCATCCCAGTTTTCACGAGTTAAGTCAGCGTACTTCATGATGGTTGGCCAGCGTTGACTTGGTAGCCACTTTAGGTTTTGGTCTACGTTACCTTGAATCAGCGCGAGCTTAGTCGTGTCTTCTGGTCGGGGTGTTACCCAATCGTAGTTGCGAATCCCAAAGCCAGTACTGAGTAGCACCGCAGGGATAATCACCATCAGCCACTGCTTATGAATCCATGCATAGGCTAACGCCCCTGCGCTGATAAGGATAAATAGAGTAAGCAGTTCTACGCCGCCAACTGGTGCAAAGCTTGCGAGTGGAGCATCTATCTGGCTATAGCCTAGCCATAACCAAGGGAAGCCAGTCATCACCCAACCACGTAACCAATCACTGATCAGCCATAAAGCAGGTGCAGCGAGAAGTGCTTTTGTGAGCGTAAATTGAGGAAACAGCTTGTTGTTGAGCCAAGCAAATAAGCCTGAATAAACAGCCAAGTAGGCAACAAGCAAGCCCATTAAAAATAAATTGGCAATGAGCGGCATACCGCCAAAACCGGAGATACTGACGTAAACCCAGCTAACGCCAGTTGCAAATTGACCTAACCCCCAAGCATAACCAATCCATAGTGCGCGTTTCGGAGTTTGGTTAGCAAGAAGAATCAGTAGAATTGCTGGGCTAAGAATGGCAATAGGCCACAGCTGGTAAGGAGCGAAAGCGAGTGTAGTAGAGGCGCCAACAAAAGCGGCCACTAAGGGCCGCTTAAGGCGATGAAAGAGTTCATTCATCATTGTAATTTTCTGAGATTCCCAATGGGTATCGCGTTACTCTTGAGTGGCTTCAACCAGGGTTTCTTCGTCTGGGATCGTCACTTGGAGTTGAATGACACGACGGTTATCGGCAGCGGTGACTTTGAAGTTGTAGCCTTCAATTTCAACCAGTTCACCACGAGAAGGTAAGTGACCAAAGGCAGTCATGACCATACCACCAACGGTATCAACTTCCTCATCGCTGAAGTTGGTTCCGAATGTCTCATTAAACTCTTCGATGGTTGTCAGCGCTCTGACAGCAAACGTATGCTTGCTCAGCTTACGAATGTCCGTCTCTTCACTTTCATCGAATTCATCTTCAATATCCCCGACGATTTCCTCAAGGATATCTTCAATGGTCACAAGACCAGAAACACCACCGAATTCATCGACAACAATGGCCATATGATAACGTTCTTCACGGAATTCTTTCAGCAGTCGATCAACGCGTTTACTTTCCGGTACTACAACCGCTGGTCGAATGACTTCTTCGATATCAAATGGATTACTGCCTGAGCCTAAGTATTTAAGTAAGTCCTTCGCTAGAAGTATGCCTTCCACATGGTCTTTATCTTCGCTGATCACAGGGTAGCGAGAGTGTTGAGCATCGGTAATCAAAGCAACCAAGGTATCAAGGTCGTGAGTACGCTCAACGGTAACCATTTGCGAACGCGGGATCATAATGTCACGCACACGCATTTCGGAGATTTCCATAACACCTTCGAGCATATCGCGAGTGTCATGGTCAATCAGGTCGTTAACTTCAGAGTCGCGGATAACATCCACAAGCTCTTGGCGATCTTTTGGTTCGCCCTGAAATAGTTGACCTAGACGTTCAAAGAAGGACTTTCTACTCGGACCTTCTGCCTTTTCTTTCTTATCTTCGTTAGAAGAGGGAGAATTATCTTCGTTCATTGTTTCTCAATTAAGTAACGCTATCAGAAGTGTGATAGCACACATAGAGAGGCGAACACGAGAGTCATTTAGGTGGTTCGCCTTTCCCTGTCGAGTGGCCAATAGCTACTCTTTTTCAGCAATGTAAGGATCTTCATAACCCATACCTTGCATGATTTCGGTTTCGAGGGACTCCATCTCTTCGGCTTCGTCATCCTCTATATGATCATAACCTAGCAGATGCAAGCTGCCATGTACAACCATATGCGCCCAATGTGCTAGCAGAGGCTTGCTCTGTTCAACCGCCTCTTTTTCAACAACTTGGCGGCAAATAATCAAATCACCAAGTAAATCTATTTCCATACCAGGAGGTGCTTCAAATGGAAACGACAACACATTAGTTGGTTTATCTTTGCCGCGATACTCATGGTTGAGCGTATGACTTTCTTGTTCATCAACAATACGAATGGTGACTTCGGCTTGTGGCTGGAAGAGAGGAATTGTCTTATCTAGCCACAATTGGAAATCTTGCTGCGAAGGCAGACCTTCTTCATTTTCGACTGCCAGTTGCAGATCAAGTTCAATCGCCATGATTATTCCTTAGTTGAAGCAACTTGTGCATTCAGTTCGGCTTTTGCTGCTTCTAGTAACTTCGCATCGCGTTCTTCACGACGGCGTTTCTCGAACTCTTTACGCTCTTTCTGGTCTTGTGCTTCCCACTTCTCGTACGCGTTAACGATACGAGCAACCACAGGGTGACGTACAACGTCGTCGGCTAAGAAGAAGTTAAAGCTGATGTCGTCAACTTCGCTTAGTACTTCAATAGCATGACGAAGACCCGATTTCGCACCACGAGGTAAGTCAATCTGCGTGACATCACCAGTGATAACCGCGCGAGAGTTAAAACCAATACGCGTTAGGAACATCTTCATCTGCTCAACAGTGGTGTTCTGACTCTCATCAAGAATGATGAAGGCGTCGTTTAGAGTACGACCACGCATGTAAGCAAGAGGAGCAACCTCAATCACGTTACGTTCAATCAGCTTCTCTACGCGCTCAAAGCCCAGCATTTCAAATAGGGCGTCGTATAGCGGACGTAGGTATGGGTCGACTTTCTGGCTTAAATCACCAGGCAGGAAGCCCAATTTCTCACCAGCTTCAACCGCTGGACGAGTAAGTAGAATACGGCGGATCTCTTGGCGCTCTAGTGCGTCAACAGCTGCTGCTACAGCAAGGTAGGTTTTACCTGTACCAGCCGGGCCAATACCAAAAGAAATATCATGCGTGACCATGTTAACCAAGTACTGCGCTTGGTTTGGCGTACGTGGTTTGATCACACCTTTCTTGGTTTTGACGAAGACTTCTTTACCATGCTCGATGTTAGACTCAGTATTCTGCTCAAGAACACCAGACTCTTTGATCGCTAGATGGATTTGCTCAGGCTCAATATCTGGGATCTCACCTCGTACAGGTGCGGTATCAACATATAGAGTTTTCAGGATATCCAGCGCAGCTGATGCGGTATGAGGTTTACCGACAATCGTAAAGTGGTCACTACGGTGGTTAATTTCAACGCCTAGACGACGTTCTAAATGCTTGATGTTGTCATCGAATGGACCGCACAGGCTAGCTAGTCGGCGGTTGTCTGAAGGTTCTAGGTTAATTTCTAGAGTTACGATTTTATTGCTCAATGTTGCCTCTCATTTTTTGCCACTTAGTGAGAGCCTGATAACGACCAGGCTCTCTATGGCTATTTATACGAGCTTACGGCGTAAAAGTAGCTACACCCAGCTCATCTTCGCGACGTGTTTTCGCCATCATCTGCGTTGGGGAAATCACACTACGAAGATCCATGTCTTTTTCAGTACGTACTAGCTCACCACGCAGTGAGTTTGCAAATACGTCTACGATCTTCACATCAACGAACTGACCAATTAGGTCTGCACTACCTTCAAAGTTTACTACACGGTTGTTTTCTGTACGAGCGCGTAGTTCCATTAGGTTTTTCTTCGAAGGACCTTCAACTAGAACACGTTGTTCTGTGCCAAGCATTAAGCGAGAGTAACGCATCGCTTGAGCATTGATAGTTTGCTGTAGTTCGTAAAGGCGCTCTTTCTTCACTTGTTCTGACACATCACAAGGGTAATCCGCTGCTGGCGTACCTGGACGTGGAGAGAAAATAAAGCTGAAGCTCATGTCAAAGTCTACATCTTTGATTAGCTTCATGGTGTCTTGGAAGTCTTTGTCTGTCTCACCAGGGAAACCAACAATAAAGTCTGAACTGATTTGGATATCAGGACGAGCTTTACGCAGTTTACGGATGATCGATTTGTATTCGATAGCGGTGTGAGGGCGTTTCATCATCGTTAGGATACGGTCACTACCACTTTGCACAGGTAAGTGCAGGAAGCTCACAAGTTCTGGCGTATCTTCGTATACTGCGATGATGTCGTCTGTGAATTCTAACGGGTGGCTCGTCGTGAAACGAATACGGTCGATACCATCGATAGACGCAACCAAACGAAGCAGTTCTGCAAATGAACAGATCTCACCATCGTGCATAGGACCACGGTACGCGTTTACGTTTTGACCCAGAAGGTTTACTTCACGTACGCCTTGTTCAGCAAGTTGGGCGATTTCGAACAGTACGTCATCCATTGGACGGCTTACTTCTTCACCACGAGTGTACGGTACGACACAGTAAGTACAGTACTTAGAGCAGCCTTCCATAATAGAAACGAATGCTGTCGCACCTTCAGCGCGAGGTTCAGGTAGGCGGTCGAATTTTTCGATCTCTGGGAACGAAATGTCCATAACTGGTGCATCATCGGACTGAGATTGTTTGATCATCTCAGGTAGGCGGTGCAAAGTTTGTGGGCCAAAAATAACGTCAACGTATGGTGCACGTTCACGAATATGGTCACCTTCTTGCGTTGCTACACAACCACCTACACCGATAACTACGCCAGGTTTTTTATCTTTTAGTGTTTTCCAGCGGCCTAGCTGGTGGAAAACTTTCTCTTGCGCTTTTTCACGGATCGAACAGGTGTTAAGTAGAAGTACGTCTGCTTCCTCTGGCTCTTCCGTCAGCTCGTAGCCGTTTGCAGCATTAAGCAGGTCGGCCATTTTTGATGAATCGTATTCGTTCATCTGGCAGCCCCAGGTTTTAATTAGCAGTTTCTTACTCATCTCACTTTCGCTCGTTCAGTTGTACTTAAATCGGAGAGCTATTGCTCAAATTATAGCCGCCATCACGGCGGTAAGCGGCGTATTGTACTGCTTTAAAAAGCACCTGACTAGTGATCTAGCTAATTCTCTGCAAAGCCTGATGAAATCTAGTTTTTCGCCCTATGCTGAACAAGGTTTTTTGTTAAACAATTTTGTAAAAGTAGCCATGGAAAGTACAATAAAAAACGCCAATTAATCAGCACGATGAAGAGTGAAAAATGAACAAGTATGACATCGCCGTGATCGGTGGCGGTATGGTCGGGGCAGCCGTCGCTGTTGGATTTGCCAAGCAGGGCAGAAGCGTTGTCTTGGTCGAAGGTACAAAACCTAAAGTTTTTGATGCCGCTCAGGCGATGGATATTCGTGTATCTGCAATCTCGCACCAGTCGGTGGAGTTACTTGATTCACTCGGAGCATGGTCAGAGATCAAGAGCATGCGAGTTTGTCCTTATCGGCGCTTAGAAACTTGGGAGCACCCAGAGTGCCGTACTCGTTTTCACTCTGATGAATTGTCATTGGATCAGCTAGGTTACATCGTTGAAAATCGCCTAATCCAATTAGGTCTTTGGCAAGTCTTCTCTAAGTATGAAAATCTAACCGTGATGTGTCCTGAGCGATTAAAAGCCATTGAGTTTGCAGATGTAAATCTTGTGACACTAGAAAGTGGGGCGCAGTTTGAAGCTAACTGGGTGATTGGTGCTGATGGTGCAAACTCTAAAGTTCGTCAATTGGCTGGAATTGGTGTAACTGCGTGGGATTACCGACAACACTGCATGTTGATTAACGTGAAAACAGAATTGCCTCAGCAAGATATTACTTGGCAACAATTTACACCTTCAGGCCCACGTTCATTTTTACCTCTGTGCTCTTTGAGTAACGACGATGGTCAAATAGTAGGCCAAGGTTCTTTGGTTTGGTATGACTCGCCTAAACGTATTAAACAACTGTGTGCGATGGGTAAACCTCAACTAAGGGAAGAAATCTTACGTCATTTCCCTGCAGAATTAGGCGATATTGAAGTTTTACAGTTTGGCTCATTCCCACTCACTCGTCGTCATGCGCAAAGCTACTCAAGCAAAAATTGCGTATTAGTGGGTGACTCTGCCCATACGATCAACCCGCTTGCAGGGCAAGGGGTAAACTTAGGCTTCAAAGATGTAGACGTTCTCCTTTCGGTAACAGAACAACAAGAAAAGCTGGAAGATACCTTACTCGCGAAATACGAACGCGCACGTCGACCTGACAACTTACTCATGCAGACGGGCATGGACTTTTTCTATAAAGGTTTTAGCAACGATCTAGGGCCATTGAAGTTCGTACGTAATGCTGCATTGAAGCTTGCTGAAAACTCAGGGCCAATTAAGGCTCAAGTACTGAAATACGCGTTAGGTATGTAGTAAGCTACTCAAATCACAGATAGAAAAAAAGCGAGCCATGAGCTCGCTTTTTTAATTCGGCAAATCTAATGATTTCCCGAGTCCAGAACCAAAAAAAGAAAAAACCCAGCAAAGTCATGCTGGGTTTTCCGATAATGGTGCGGAAGGAGAGACTTGAACTCTCACACCTTGCGGCGCCAGAACCTAAATCTGGTGCGTCTACCAATTC